>JACJJN010000035.1 GCA_016899975.1 Lacrimispora saccharolytica
CTATACCGTTTTTTAAAAGAGTATAACAGAATAGTCTACATTGTTAAAGTACTGATTCTAAAAGGATGCACCACTAGGTTCAAGGCTCAAATTCTACCAGTTTCCCTTTTTATTTTACGAAATAGCAGGATGACCGTCTGTTCACTTGTTTGTGCTACATTATGGCACATGTGCATTTTCGTTCGTTTTCTATATCATGCTGCAAATTTACAAAAACCTCTTGACAAATTTTCTCTACAAATGTAAGATATAATTGTACTACATGAGTAGAAAGGAGAATAATCATGATGAAAAAAAGAATCCAGAAATTGCCTGATTCAGAACTGGACGTGATGATCGCATTGTGGAATGGACACCAGGAAATGACCAGAAGCGAGATCGAGGAATTCATGAACCAGAAAAAGAAACTGGCTCCGACGACGATTCTTACGCTTCTTTCACGTCTGGAAAAGAAGAATTTTGTTTCTGTAAAGAAGGAGGGAAAAGCGAACCTTTACAGTGCGCTTGTCACTCAGGAGGAATATCAGCAGCAGGAAGGGAAACATGTATTGGAAAAGCTGTATGATAACTCTCTGAAAAATTTCGTTGCGACGCTGTACCAGGGAAAGCAGATCGATCAAAACGATATTGAAGAACTGGAATCCTTTTTGCAGGAATTAAAATAAAATAAGAACCCGTCGGAGCACCAGATCGAAACAATAAATACAGTCTGTTGCCGAAAAGGCAGAACGGAGGGTATTGAAAACTATCTTGTAAATGGCGAATGGAGGAAGCTCAAGGATATTCTGAATATGCAGCCGGCGGAATCGGGACAATTTGGGGATATCGGAGAAGCCTATGAGATTGATGGGTTTTATATCACGTGGAGCAGTTATATGATGGAAGACGAAGGGTCCTACACGATGAAAAACAGTGGCAGCACTTCCGTAAGTATTTACGGAGTTAAAGTTGGGGACACAATCGTAAAAGCAGATTCTGCCCTGAAAGACAATGGCTGGACTTCTCTGAACGACGGAAGGCAATATATTGTCATTTTCAACGGAAGAAATATTGCGATTGATTTTGATCTGGATGACAACCAGGCGATCACAGGCTGGTACCTGTGCAACTGGCCGGAAGGAGATTTCTCAGAAAATTTCGTTGGCCTTGAAAATCAACAGATCAACGGAGTGCCTGCCCAGATCAATGTCTACGAAGGGGAATACAAATATGAGCTCGCACATACAGGACTCGATATCACAGAATATTACACCGTGATCGTGGAAAATGTAACAGACGATTCCTTTGATTTTACCATCTACTATGCAGATGATCTTGCGGACACCAGGGACGTTGTTTTCCGGACGCATACGGCAATTTTTGAGGGAGATGGAACTTACGCCAGGTACCACGGAACGGAGTATAACCTGGAATTTACTTTCCCGAATGACCGCAATACCCTTCCGGATGCAGTAGATATGCAGATTTCCGGATATGAGCCGGTCGAGGGACTGACATTCTGCAATCATGCGATACCGGGTCATGAATTCAGCTGACCGGCGGCAATTCAAGAAGCCGAATGACGGTTATGATCGGTGGATTCCATGTTGGCAGAAGAGATAAGGAGGGGATGGTATGGCAGACTTTCTTTTATATATTCTGAAAATAAATCTGCTGGCGGCGGCTGTAATCCTGCTGACTGCCATGGTATCAAGAAATCTTGCCCGGAAATATTCTGTTCGATGGAAATACCGCATCTGGCTGGCACTGGCAATTCTTTTGCTTCTCCCGATGCATGTTCCGGAGTCCTGGAATGTGGTAGAGATTCATGTCCCGGCAGTTTTTGCCATTAAAACACAACAGTCGAATCTGCCGAAGGTGACTGGGATGGCGGAACCTGCAGAGCCAGAAACAGCTGGAACACAACAAGATGTGCTGCAATCTTCCGACACAGGAGAAACTTCACAGGCAGCAGTTCAGCAGCAATCACCAGAGAACCGGAACACCGGAATTTCAGAGACGGCTTCTGCATCCGTCCGGCGGATTTCGATGGAACATGCAGCAAAGCTTGCAGCGGCAATATGGGCGGCGGGAGCGCTGTTTCTGGGAGTGAAAAAAACATTGGAGACGCATTTTACCGGAAAAGCGCTTCGCCGTTGGAATATGCCGAACTGGAACCGTTCGCTGGAACGGGAATATCGAAAGATCTGTAAAAGCATGAAAGTGAAACGCGCGCCGCGCCTGATGCTGAACAGCCGGTTGACCACTCCTCTTCTTATGGGATTCCGGCATCCATGCATCTGTCTTCCTCAGACCGGATATACCGTGGAGGAACAGGAATTGATCCTGCGGCATGAACTCTGCCATTACAGGAGAAAAGACCTGTGGTATAAGCTTCTGATGAATCTCCTGTGTATTATTTACTGGTTTAATCCTGCACTGTGGTGGATGAAGAAGGAAGCTGACCGGGATATTGAATTTCTCTGTGATGAGACGGTGATGGAAACGCGTACCGTGCAGGAAAGAATCCTGTACAATCGTCTGCTGGCAAGAACAGCCGTCGGTAAAAATTCGGTTTCAGGACTTACCACCAGCTTCAACGACAGTCTGATGAACCTGAAAAAAAGGATGGTGAATATCATGCGCGCCGGAGAAATGAAGAGAGGCAGCGCGATCACCGCATGTTTTCTGGCTTTGTTCTTGTTGGGAAACGCATTGACAGGATGTTCCGTGCAGGGCGGCGCCGGTTCTTCTCCCACAGCCGATGGGAAGCAAACGCAAACGGTGGATCCCGGACCGGAATCACAGGACCCTTCTGGTGAACAGATGCCGGATACGCAGGGGGTAAGCGGCGGAGAAACGACGGACAATTCCCGGCAGGTTTTGGATACGCAGCCATTGGAAGATCAGAGTGCAGAAGAGCAAAATTCGCCTGATGAAAACACGGGTGATGATGTTTCCTCCTCCGTTTCGTCGACACAGACGCCACAGCAGCCGGAGGCAACGCCGGAAGCGGAGGCGCGTCCGACGGATGTGCCTGAAGAAGATCCTGCGCCAACGGATACACCCGAAGAAGACCCTGAGCCGACGGATACACCGCCGGAATCTGCACCGTCTGAGCCGGAAGTTGAGCTGATTGATTATATGAACAGTAATCAGGTTCAGGAATTTGCGGAAGACATGGGAATGGAACAGGTTCCGGGACAGATGTTTGGAGAAGAATATGGACACAGATATGAAAATTCCTATGCTGGTATTGAATGGCAATATATCGATGAAGATCATTATGACTGGGATAATCCGAACCGTATCTATGATTACAGGGGATCGGTATGGTGTGAAGGAAGCTCAGAAATCAGCGTATATGGAGCTACCTGTGGAATGAACATCGATGAAGTCCGTGAAACAATGAGTGCTGACGGATGGGATGTCATTGGCTTGTATGAGAATGCTTTTCTGCGGTATACAGCCTCCGGTTACGACCGGGAGTATGTTCAGTTTGAAACAGACGGAACAACAATTACCCGGTGGTACTGGTGCAACTGGCCGGAGGGAGATTTCTGATAGGAGTCAGTAAGCGTTTCTGGAGAATGTGACCACAAGTGAAGAATAATTATTTTGAGATCAGACAGCGCATCCTCTGCGTTGTCTGATCTCGGCTATGCGTCTTTTCCCCCTTACATAGAACAGTATGATTTTCGCATTAGGAATAGGAATGTACAAGTTGCATTTCTTTTTTGTGTATATTATAATAAATTTCATAGCACGCCAGGAAAATATTGCGGCAAAGACTATGCGACTTGATACAATATTTTCCTGACGTGCTATAAGTTCGGGCGCAATCGTTCAGATGCCTGAATTGTTATATTTCCGGCTGCAGATTCACACAATTATGCATTGAATAAAACGGACGGATAAGATAAAATGATGAACGGATCCATTTTTCAGCAACGCGTGGATGATACGGGCTTTCTGCGGTGAGGAGGAAATGCAGACGGCTGCTGAAGAACATGGGATAAGGAAAAGCGGAAAATTACAGATAATATAAACAGAACAGGACGGAAGCATTTGCGGAATTCCGTCCAAAGAGGAGCAGACATGGAAAAAGGAACATTATATGGCGTTGGGATCGGACCGGGCGATCCGGAGCTTTTGACACTGAAAGCAGTCCGGCTGATCCGTGAGGCGCAGGTGATCGCGCTGCCGGGAAAAGAAGCGAAAGAGACCGTCGCATACCGGATAGCGGTACAGGCAGTTCCGGAACTGGAGGAGAAGCACCTTCTCCCGGTGGCGATGCCGATGACCAAAGACAAAAAAGAACTGGAAGAAAACCACCGTCTGGCGGCGGAAGCGGTAGAGAGAAAACTGGATGCTGGAAAGGATGTGGCGTTTCTGACCCTGGGAGATCCAACAGTTTATTCCACGTATCTGTATGTACACAAGCGGGTGCAGGCGGACGGTTATCCGACGAAGATCGTCAGCGGCGTCACTTCTTTCTGTGCCGCGTCGGCGGAACTGGATACCGGGCTGGTGGAAAATTCCCAGCAGCTCCATGTGATCCCGGCGTCTTATCAGGTGGAAGATGCCCTGAAACTTCCGGGAACCAAGGTGCTGATGAAGGCGGGACGGAAGATGGGACAGGTAAAAGAGAAGTTACAGACCATGGACGCAGAGGTTCTGATGGTCGAAAACTGCGGAATGGAAGGGCAGAAAATCTTCCGGGGAGCGGATGAGATCCCGGAATCTGCCGGTTATTACTCACTGATCGTGGTAAAGGAGAAATAATACAATGGTACATTTTGTCGGAGCAGGTCCGGGAGCGCCGGATCTTATCACGTTGCGTGGAAAAAAACTGCTGGAGCAGGCAGATGTGATCATCTATGCCGGATCTTTGGTAAACCCGGCGCTGCTGGAAGAGAAAAAAGAAGGATGCCAGGTCTATAACAGTGCGGTCATGACTCTGGAGCAGGTGCTCGCGGTGATGGAACAGGCATGGAAAGACGGACTGGACGTGGTGCGTCTCCACACGGGAGATCCATGTCTGTACGGAGCTATCCGGGAACAGATGGATGCCCTGGATGAACTTGGCATCCCCTACGATGACTGTCCGGGAGTCAGCTCCTTCTCCGGAGCTGCTGCTGCTTTAAATATGGAATACACCCTGCCTGATGTTTCCCAGAGTGTGATCATTACACGAATGGCGGGAAGGACGCCGGTACCGGAGCGGGAGAGTATCGCATCATTTGCGGCACATCAGGCGACCATGGTTGTCTTTTTGAGCACAGGTCTTCTGGAGGAACTGTCCAGAGAGCTGATCGCCGGCGGCTATCAGGAAGATACCCCGGCGGCAATCGTTTACAAGGCAAGCTGGCCGGAGGAAAAAACCTTCCGCTGTACCGTCGGTACACTGGCGCAGACGGCGAAGGAGAACGGAATCACCAAGACAGCGCTGATGATCATCGGAAATGCTGTGACTCAGGGAAATTACCGGAGAAGCGATCTGTATCATCCGGCATTTTCCACGGAGTACCGGCAGGCAGAAGTGCAGAGCGCAGACGAAACACAGGAATAGATCATGAAGTGCGCAGTGATAAGTTTTACCAGAAACGGCGGAAAATTAAATCAGATCCTGTGCAGGAAGCTTTCAGAAGCGGGATATCCGTCCGTGGGCTGTTCGATTCCCAAATATGCGCAGCCGCCGGAGCTTCCGTCCCTGCAGGAACCTCTGAAAGACTGGACCGGCAGAATGTTCCGGGAGGCGGATGCGCTGATCTTTATTGGCGCCTGTGGGATCGCGGTGCGAAGCATCGCACCGTTTGTGCAGGATAAGAAGACGGACCCGGCGGTTCTTGTCATCGACGAACAGGGGAAATTTGTGATTTCTCTTCTGTCAGGGCATCTTGGAGGAGCCAATGCGCTGGCGGAGGAAGCAGCCAGGATTCTGGATGCAGAGCCTGTCATCACCACAGCGACCGACCGGCAGGGAAAATTTGCCGTGGACGTGTTCGCGAAAGAGAACGGGCTGGCGATCGTGGAGATGGATCTGGCAAAGGAAGTGTCCGCACGGATTGTGGACGGACGGAAGGTCGGAATCTTTTCAGAGTTTCCGATGGACGGTGAACTTCCCGGTGAGCTGGAACCGCAGGAACCGGTATCGGTCGGCATTTGTATTTCCTTATCGGATACGGTTCAGCCGTTTCCAAAAACCCTGCATCTGGTTCCGCGGATCGTGACGGCAGGGATCGGCTGCCGGAAAGGTGTGCCGAAGGAGCAGATCCGAACCCGTCTGGAACAGGCGCTGGGACAGGCGGGAGTTTCGGAAAAAGCGCTGTGCCGCATTGCAAGCATTGATCTGAAAGCCGGGGAACCGGGGATTCTGGAGCTGTGCCGGGAATGCGGGATTCCTTTTGAGACCTTTACCGCCGAAGAGCTGAAGGCTGTGCCTGGAATGTTTACAACCTCCGCCTTTGTGAAGGATACCACAGGGGTGGACAATGTCTGTGAGCGCAGCGCAGTCCTTGCCGGCGGACGACTGATAGAAAAGAAACATGCCGGGGCAGGGGTGACGATCGCGCTCGCTGCCGGAGAATGGAGGGCAAAATTTTGAATACAGTTTATGTGGTTGGCATCGGACCGGGTGCCTATGAGAAGATGACCATCGAAGCCGCGGAGGTTCTGCGGAACAGTGATGTGATCATCGGATATACCGTTTATGTGGATCTTGTGCGGGATCATTTTCCGGGGAAGGAATTTCTGACGACCCCGATGAAAAAGGAAGTGGACCGCTGCCGCATGGCGTTTGAGGAAGCGGAAAAAGGGAAGAAAGTGGCAATGATCTGCAGCGGTGACGCAGGCGTTTACGGCATGGCGGGTCTGATGTATGAGATCGGCAGGGAATTCCCATCCTGTGAGGTGCAGGTGATCCCGGGTGTTACGGCGGCGACCGGCGGCGCGGCGGTACTTGGCGCACCGCTGATCCACGATTTCGCGCTGATCAGCCTCAGTGATCTTCTGACTCCCTGGGAGAAGATTGAAAAACGTCTGCGGTTGGCGGCAGAGGCGGATTTTGCTATCTGTCTTTACAATCCCAGCAGCAAAAAACGGGCAGATTACCTGAGAAAAGCCTGTGAGATCATGCTGGAAGCAAAAGGAGAAGATACGGTCTGCGGCATTGTCAGCCAGATCGGCCGGGAAGGCGAGTCCATGCAGGTGCTTACGCTGCGGGAACTGAAAGATACCCAGGTGGATATGTTTACCACCGTTTTCATCGGAAACAGCCAGACGATGGAGATCAACGGCAGGATGGTGACGCCGAGGGGATATCGTTATGAATAAGATCCTTTTGTTTGCGGGAACGACGGAGGGCCGTCATATGGCCGAGTTCCTGAATCGCCACAGGCTTTCGGCGGTTGTATGCGCTGCGACGGAATACGGGAAATGCCAGATCCTTCCTGGAGAGTATCTGGATGTGCGCAGTGAACGGCTGAACGCGGATGAGATGGTACGGCTGATTCAGGAAGAACAGATCTGCCTTGTGATCGACGCAACCCATCCCTATGCGGTGCTGGTTTCGGAAAACATCCGAAACGCCTGTGAACGGACGGAAACAGAATATCTGCGCCTGCTTCGTCCTTCCGGGGAGATCGGAGAGGACTGTATCCTCGTTGATTCTGTGGCGGATGCGGTGGAATGGCTGAAAGCTTCCGGCGAACGCGCCCTTGTGACGACGGGGAGCAAGGAACTGGCGGCTTTTACGGAAATCCCAAATTACCGGGAACGGATCTTTGCAAGGGTGCTTCCGACGCCGTCAGTGGTAGCTCACTGTGCGGAACTTGGATTTGACGCAGGGCATCTGATTGCCATGCAGGGTCCGTTTTCGCTGGAAATGAATCTTGCCATGCTCCGGCAGACCGGGGCGAAAGTCCTCGTGACCAAGGAATCTGGTAAGAACGGCGGTTTTGATGAAAAAGTGCAGGCGGCAAGAGAGGCGGGTGCGCGTATTCTTGTCATCGGAAGGCCGTCCGCAGAGACAGGAAAAAGTGAAACGGAGCTGTGTGCACTGCTGGCAGAACGTTATGGACTGGAGATCCGGCAGGAGGTTACGATTGCCGGGATCGGTATGGGAAATCCGGAGAATATGACTGTGGAAGTGCAGAAAGCCATCCGTGAGGCGGATGTGCTGATCGGCGCGGGAAGAATGCTGGAAGCTGCCACGAAACAGCTTGGGACTGCGGCTGACAAACCGTATTTTGACGCGTATCAGCCGGAAGCGATCCGGGAGTTTCTGGACCGGCATCCGGAATACAGCCGGGCGGTGCTGCTGCAGTCCGGAGACACGGGATTTTTCAGCGGTGCGAAACGCCTGTTTCAGGTACTGAAAGACCGAAGCATCCGCGTGCTTTCCGGAATTTCCTCCGTGGTATATCTCTGCGGAAAACTCCAGACTTCCTGGGAGGATGTCTGCCTGCTCAGCCTTCATGGGCGAAAGGCAAACGTGGTGGATGCGGTCCGCCACCATAAAAAGACGTTCCTGCTGTCCGGCAGCAAGGGCGGAGCGTCCGCTTTCTGTGAAGAGTTATGCCGGTATGGGCTGGATCAGGTGAAAGTGACGGTGGGAGAAAACCTTTCCTATCCGGAAGAACGGATCGTCACCGGAACAGCGTCAGAGTTGGCGGGACAGTCTTTTGAAGCTTTGTGCGTGCTTTTTGTAGAAAATGCGGCTCCGGTCTCACGGGAAACCATCGGACTTCCGGACGAAGCGTTTGTCCGTGGGAAGGTACCGATGACCAAGCGGGAAGTCCGCGCGGTTTCCATGTCCTATCTGGGACTGAAAGCGGATTCGGTGGCGTGGGATGTGGGCGCCGGCACCGGTTCCGTATCGGTGGAAATGGCGCTCCAGGCGTGGAACGGAGAGGTTTATGCCGTGGAACAGAAAGAAGAAGGCATCGATCTGATCCGCGCCAATGCACTGCGGAACGGCTGTGCCAACCTTACAGCAATTCCAGGGAAAGCTCCGGAAGCTCTGATGCAGCTGCCGGCTCCGACCCATGTGTTTGTCGGCGGTTCCGGGGGTAAATTGAGAGAAATTCTGGAGACGGCGCTGGCGAAAAATCCGGGCGTCCGTGTGGTGATCAATGCCATCTCCCTGGAGACCATTGCGGAAGCGGCAAGATGCCTGGAGGAACTGCCTTTCGCAGAGCCTGAAATCGTATGTCTGCGGGCGGACCGGGCGAAATTGCTGGGCAAAAGCCATCTGATGATGGGAATGAATCCCATTTATATTTTTGCGGCGACAGGAGGCGGACATCATGGAACAGAGTGGGAGAATTAACGGCAAAATGGCTGCGCCGCGGTTCATGATCGCTGCGCCGAAAAGCGGAAGCGGAAAGACGATGATTACCTGCGGTCTGCTCCGTGCGCTCCTTCTCCGTGGTAAGAAGACAGCCGCTTTCAAGTGCGGTCCTGATTACATCGATCCACAGTTCCATGAGACGGTAGTGGGAGCGCCGTCACGCAATCTGGACCCGTTCTTTACCGATGGTCCAATGACCAGATATCTGTTTGGATGTCATGCCCGTTCGGCGGATGTTTCCGTGATCGAAGGGGTGATGGGATACTATGACGGTCTTGGCGGAACTTCCGTGGAAGCCAGCGCTTATCATCTGGCGCAGATGACGGAAACGCCTGTGGTGCTGGTGATGGATGCCAGAGGAATGAGCCTGTCTGTTCTGGCGGAACTGAAAGGATTCCTGGAATTTCGAATGGACAGCAGGATCCGGGGCGTGATCTTTAACCGGATGTCCAGGGGGATTTATCAGCTTCTTGCTCCGATGGTTCAGGAAACGCTTGACATCCGTCCCCTTGGCTATGTGCCGGAAAGTGAGGAATGCAGACTGGAAAGCCGCCATCTGGGACTGGTTCTTCCGGGAGAGGTGGAAAATCTCACCGGACGGCTGGACCGGCTGGCGGAGATCCTGGAAGAGACGGTGGATCTGGACGGGCTTCTGGAACTGGCGGGGACGGCTCCGGAGCTTTCGATTGAAATGCCAGCGGAACTGAGACAGACGCTGGACAGTTTGGAGGCGAAGGAGATCCGCCGGGCTGCTCCGGTGATCGGCGTGGCAAGGGATGAGGCGTTTCAGTTTATCTACGCGGACAATCTCAGGCTCCTGGAAGAACTGGGAGCGAAGATCGTCTTCTTTTCTCCGCTCCATGACAGTCATCTGCAGGAGGGGCTGCAGGGCGTGCTGCTCTATGGGGGCTATCCGGAACTGTATGCCGAAAAGCTGTCGGCGAATGATTCCATGCGGAAGGAACTGAAGACAGCACTTGAAGCGGGAATGCCCTGTATGGCTGAATGCGGCGGTTATATGTATCTGTCTCAGCAGATGGAAGATATGGATCAGAAAACCTGGCCGATGGTCGGAGCGGTTCCGGGTGAGATCTACCGGACGAAGAAACTTGGAAGATTCGGTTATATCCGGCTGGAAACCGGACAGGACCAGGTGCTCGGCGGCGGATGCGGGCCTCTGCGCGGCCACGAATTCCATTATTTTGACAGTACGGACTGCGGCACGGTCTTCCACGCGCAGAAGCCGAACCGGAAGCGCGGCTGGGAATGTATGCATGGAAGCCGTACGATGCTGGCAGGATTTCCGCATCTGTATTACTATGCCTGCCCTGGTCTTGCTTTGGAATATCTGAAAAAATGCTGTGAATTTGGAGGAACAAAATCATGTGGCTGACATTGGCGGCACTGCTGACCGGGTATGTGCTGGATCTTATCTTCGGCGATCCCCGTCAGATCTATCATCCGATCCGGATCATCGGAAATCTGATCGCTGTTCTGGAAAAAGGGATCCGGAAAGTATTTCCGAAAACCTCAAAAGGAGAACTTGCCGGGGGCACGATGCTTGTTGTGCTGGTGGTGCTGATCTGTACGGCGGTGCCGGCAGCGCTGCTTGGGCTGGCAGCCTGGATCCATCCGGTGGTTTACTGGCTGCTGGCTTCTTTCTGGTGCTGGCAGATCCTGGCGACGAAATCTCTGAAAACAGAGAGTATGAAAGTCTACGCGCCGCTGAAGGAAGGAGATCTTCCGGCAGCGCGCCGTGCGGTTGCAATGATCGTAGGACGGGACACTGAGCGCCTGACGGAAGAAGGCGTGGCAAAGGCCGCTGTGGAGACCGTCGCGGAGAATACTTCCGACGGGATCGTCGCGCCGCTGATCTTTCTTGCGCTAGGCGGTCCTGCGCTGGGCTTTTTCTATAAAGCGGTCAACACGATGGATTCCATGGTCGGTTATAAAAACGAACGATATCTCTATTTTGGAAGGACGGCGGCCCGTCTGGACGATGTGCTGAACTTTCTTCCGTCCCGGATCAGCGCATGGCTGATGATCCTTGCGGCGGCGATTCTTGGTATGGACGGAAAGAACGCGAAAAGGATCTATCTCAGAGACAGGAAAAATCACGCAAGCCCGAATTCCGCCCAGACTGAGGCGGTGATGGCAGGAGCTCTGCGGGTGCAGCTGGCGGGGGATGCCTGGTATTTTGGGGAATTGTACAAAAAGCCCACCATCGGGGATCCGTTCCGCGCTGTGGAACCTGAGGATATTGTGCGGGCGAACCGGCTGATGTACCTGACATCCGCGCTCGCGCTGGCAGTGTGCGTGATCCTGCGTGCAGTCATCTGCCTGCTGGTATAAGCTACGATAAATACTTTATTGTTTCGCTGGTCTGAACATAAAACAATACGTAACTGTTCAGCTGGCTGAATCGTTACGAAAATACATACTGGGAAGGATACTGATAAGATGAAGGAAAATCCACATGGAGGAGATATTTATTCCGGCAGGTACGACTATGATTTTTCCGTGAATGTCAATCCCTTCGGACCGCCGGAATCTGTCCGTCAGGCGGTGCGGGAATCTGTGGAATGTCTGACTAATTATCCGGACAGTTCCTGTCAGGCGCTCCGGAAGGCTTTGTCAGAGAAACTTGCCGTCCGTCCGGATCATCTGATTTTCGGAAACGGTGCGGCGGAGCTGATCTTTGCGCTGGTACAGGCAGTACGGCCGAAAAAGGCGCTGCTCGCCGCACCGGGGTTCGCCGAGTACGAGGCGGCGCTGAAGGCGGCGGACTGTGAGATTGTCTTTTATCCGCTGTCACCGGAGCGGAACTTTCAGCCCGGGGAAGATTTTATGGAATGGATCACGGATGAGACGGATCTGATCTTTCTTTGCAATCCCAATAATCCGACCGGTGTGGAGACGCCTCGGGAATTCCTGCTGCAGGCTGCAGAACGTGCGGAGAAATGCCGGGCAGTGCTGGCGGTGGATGAATGTTTCTGGCAGTTTGTTCCGGCAAAGGAGCGTGTGACTCTGATGGATGCGGTGGAAAGATATCCTTCGCTGTTTCTGCTCCATGCGTTCACCAAAACGTATGCGATGCCGGGACTGCGGCTGGGATATGGTGTTTCGTCAGATCATGCGCTCCTGGAATGGATGGAACGGCAGGTGCAGGCGTGGAACGTGTCCATACCTGCGCAGATGGCAGGACTGGCTGCCCTGCAGGAAGATGCTTACGTGGAACGGACTGCAAAGGCGGTTGCCCTGGAACGGGAATATCTGAGCGGGGAAATGAAGCGGCTGGGTCTTACCGTCTATCCGTCTTCGGCAAATTTTCTACTGTTCCAGGGACCGGAGGATCTTAAGGAACGGTGCAAAGAGAAAAAGATCCTGATCCGTGACTGCCGGAATTATCACGGGCTTTGTCCGGGATGGTTCCGGGTGGCGGTGAAGCTTCACGAGGAAAACGAGGTTCTGATCCGGTCATTGGAAGAAATGTTGAAAAATAAATAACCATTCATTCAGCTCTGCGCATTTACTGCGCAGTCTGTAGGAAGGCTTAGTGCAAAAACGATGGAAGACAGAGGAAACTAGATATGGCAAAAGTGATTATGATACAGGGAACGATGTCCAACGCCGGAAAGAGCCTGCTTGCCGCAGGTCTCTGCCGGATCTTTCATCAGGACGGCTATCGGGTGGCACCGTTCAAATCTCAGAATATGGCGCTGAATTCCTTTATCACCCGTGAAGGCCTGGAGATGGGAAGGGCGCAGGTCATGCAGGCGGAAGCGGCGGGGATTGAGCCTTCCGTTCTGATGAACCCGATCCTGCTCAAACCCACCAACGATACGGGCAGCCAGGTGATCGTGGAAGGCAAGGTTCTGGGAAATATGAGTGCGAGGGATTATTTCGCGTTCAAAAAGAAGCTGGTTCCGAAGGTAAAGAGCGCCTTTGACCGCCTTGCGTCACAGTATGATATCATCGTGATCGAAGGCGCAGGCTCTCCGGCGGAGATCAACCTGAAGGCAGACGATATCGTAAATATGGGTTTGGCAAAACTGGTGCATGCGCCGGTCCTTCTGGTGGGGGATATCGACCGGGGCGGTGTGTTTGCCCAGCTTGTTGGAACCATTGAACTGCTGGATCCGGAGGAACGGGCGATGGTCAAAGGAATGATCATCAATAAGTTCCGCGGGGACAAGACGATTCTCGATCCCGGTGTGGAAATGCTGGAAAAACGGACGGGCATCGACGTAGTCGGCATTGCCCCTTATCTGAACATTGAAGTGGAAGATGAAGATAGTCTGACGGAACGCTTTTCCGGAAATCAGGAAGTGAAGCTTCTGGATCTGGCGGTGATCCGTCTTCCGAGGATTTCCAATTTTACAGACTTCAACCCGTTTGAGATAATACCCGGCGTTTCTCTCCGGTATGTTTCTCATGTCTCCGAACTGAAGCACCCGGATCTGATCTTCCTGCCGGGAACCAAAAACACGATGGAAGATTTGCTGTGGATGCGGTCTTCCGGAATGGAAGCGGCAGTAAAAAAAGCCGCGGCGGCGGGAACCGTCATCTTTGGAATCTGCGGCGGATACCAGATGCTTGGCGAAACGCTGAGCGATCCTTACGGTGTGGAAGCCGGCGGAACGATTCCGGGCATGGGTCTGCTGCCGATGGACACGGTATTTACCAGCCAGAAGACGAGGACCAGAGTGGAAGGCACGTTCCGTCCGGTGGGAGGAAAGCTTGCAGGACTCTCCGGTGTTCCGCTGGAAGGATATGAGATCCATATGGGGCAGACGACGGGAAGAGACGGACTTGGCGCCTTGACGGATCTTTGCGATACCATAGCAGCGTCCCATACGGATGGAGCAGATGATCCGGTACAGGGCATAAAACTGGACGGCGCATGGAAAGATCAGGTCTACGGTTCTTATGTCCATGGGATTTTTGACCGGGAAGAAGCCGCAAAAGCACTGGTCATGGCGCTTGGCGAGGCAAAAGGAATCGATATGAGCGAAGCGGAGGCGGTGGATTTCCAGGCGTTCAAGGAAACACAGTATGACCTGCTTGCCGCAGCGCTGAGAGAACATCTGGATATGGAAAAGATCTACCGGATTCTGGAGGAAGGAGCAGACGTGAAATGAAAGTAGAACTGGAAAATGTAAAGCCGATGGAGATTGAAACCCGCAGTTTTGAGATCATCACGGAAGAACTGAAAGAACAGGGGATCGTTTTGCCGAAAGAGACGGAGTGGATCACCAAACGGTGCATTCATACCAGCGCGGACTTTGATTATGCGAAAAATCTGGTGTACTCGGACGAAGTCGTGGAGAAGGCGATGGATGCGATCCGCAGGGGAGCCACTATTGTGACGGATACACAGATGGCGAAGGCAGGGATCAACAAGAAGTCTCTGGCACGTTTCGGCGGTGAAGTGAAATGCTTTATGTCCGATGAGGATGTGGCGGAACTGGCAAAGAAGAACGGCACGACGAGAGCCGTGGCGTCCATGGACAAGGCGGCAGAGTTGGAAGGCCCGGTGATCTTTGCCATTGGGAACGCGCCGACGGCTCTGGTGCGGATCTATGAGCTTGTGAAGGAAGGAAAGCTCCGCCCGGAACTGATCATCGCCGTCCCTGTGGGCTTTGTCAATGTGGTTCCGTCCAAGGAGCTGATCCTGTCTCTGGATGTTCCTTCCATCGTGGCAAGAGGAAGAAAAGGAGGCAGCAATATCGCAGCTTGCATCTGCAATGCGCTGCTGTATCATATGTAGGAACGACCGCCGCCGGAATCAAAGAATTCCGGCGGCTTCTTTTGCATGACGGATGAAGATATCGCGGATACCGCGGTATTCGCCGAGGCCTTTCATGTGGCATTCGACGGTGAAGCCTTCGGCTTCAAACTGGGATTTCCAGGAGTCGGGGTCTTCGCTGGACATGTCGTTGCTGGCGTGGTCTCCGGCTACGATCATAAATGGCGCCAGATGGACTTTTTTGGGCTGATAGGCGTGTATCTGGCGGAGCAGAGACTCCAGCGACGGGTAAGCTTCCACGGTTCCCATGTAGACATTTTTGCAGCCCAGGTCTTTGAAGGTGTAGTCCAGAGCCGCATAGACGGTGTTGGCGTAATGGGTGGTTCCGTGGCCCATGAATACAAGAACTTCATCCTGGGAGAGGTTCCATTCTTTCATAACGGCACGAATGGTTTCTTCATTGTCTTCGGTGGTGGTGAGCAGCGGGGTGCCGAAGGAGACAGAATGAAGAGAGGAGGCGTATGCCATCACATCTTCTTTCATCTGATCATTTTCGATGCCGTTGATCACATGGGTCGGCTGGACGATCAGGTCGGTGACGCCGTCGGCAATCATCCGTTCCATGGCTTCTTTTACATTGTCAATATGGATTCCGTCCCGTTTCTGGATTTTTTTCAGGATCATTCCGCTGGTCCATGCGCGGTAGAGATGTGCCTCGGGAAATGCTTCAGCCAGGGCGTTTTCAATCTGATCGATGGTTTTTTCACGGGTATCATGAAAGCTTGTTCCAAAGCTGACTGCGAGAAGTGCGGTCTTTTGTGTTTCCATATGAATGGTCTCCTTTAAAAAATAGTTATGCGGCTCTCCAAGGAGGAAAGCATTGCAGAAAAAACAGGCCCACTGAAAGAGTGGCCCTCCGCTTGAAAAAGCTGTTCGGGATTTCCTCCGCTGATGTTCCGGACAGCTGTCTGTAACCGTTCCTCTGGCTGGGCGGTTATTTCTGTTTTATCGGAATCATAGTAACATTTCAATGAAAAGTTGTCAATGCGGAAAGACCGTGACACATCAAAAGGGATGCGGTATAATAAAGACATCGTCAAAAGAGAAAGAAGGAGAAGAAATGAAAAAGATTTCCAGGGAATCGCAGGGGCAGTATGAGCGGATGACCACGGCTCCTGTTTCGGAACTGATCCTGTCGCTGGCTGTACCAAGTATGGTCACAACTCTGATCAACAGCGTTTATAACCTGGCGGATACGTTTTTTGTGGGACAGATCGGTACCAGTGCAACGGCCGCCGTGGGTGTTGTATTCTCGATTCCGATGATTTTGAATGCTCTTGGCTTCTGGGTAGGAACCGGAGGATCCAACCTGGTTTCCAGAATGCTCGGCGCAAAGCAGCAGAAAGAGGCGGATATCACCATGAGCACAGCCTTTTTCCTGAGCTTTTTCTTTGGTTTGCTTGTGGCAGTGATCGGATTTGTCGCCGGAGAGCCTCTGATGCTTCTGCTGGGCGCGACGGAAACGAATCTTCCTTACGCGATGAGTTATGGAAGATTTGTTTTTGTGGGAGCTCCGTTTTCTGCCAGCAGCCTTGCGCTCAGCCAGTGTCTCCGTGCGGAGGGCAAAAGCCGTCAGAGTATGTATGGTCAGGTTGCGGGCGGTGTGCTGAATATGCTGCTGGATCCCCTGTTTATTTTTGTATTTCATTGGGGAATTTCGGGAGCGGCGCTGGCGACTGCTATCAGTCAGATCATCGCCTGGGGCATACTGCTCAGTTGTTATCTGAGAGGAAAGACGCAGGTGAAGATTTCCTGGCGTTATCTGGCAAAGTCAAAGAGCCAGTATCAGCTGTTGTTCACCACGGGATTTCCAAGCCTCTGCCGCCATGGCTGCAATATGCTTGCCAACATCGTGCTGAACTGGGTATCCGGCGGCTGGGGAGACGCCGCCATTGCGGCAATGAGTGTTGCGGGGCGTCTGCTCTATCTTTCCAACGCTGTCTCTCTTGGACTGATCGAGGGATGTCAGCCGGTGATCGGCTACGCCCATGGAATGAAGAATCACAAACGTGTGAAGGATGCGTTCTGGTACACGGCGAAGACCGGCATGCTCAGTATGTGCGCTTTTGCGGTTGTTGGGATTCTCTTTGCCCCTGCTTTGATCGGGCTGTTCCGGGATGACGCGGAAGTGATCCGGATCGGCGCAGGAGCACTGCGTTTGATCTGTGTGGCGCTTCCTTTTGCAACGTTCATGTCCTGTGTAAGTACCCTGTTTCAGGTTGTGGGACAAACATTGGCAAGCAGTCTTTTGGTTTTCGCCCGGCAGATTGTATTTTATATTCCAGCCATGCTGATCCTGCCGCGGCTGATCGGGCTTCTGGGCGTTCAGGCTGCCGGACCGCTGGCAGATTTGCTGATGTTTGCCGTTGCCCTTCCAATGGTTCTGCGTTTTTTCAAGAAATATGCTTGACTTAGAGTGAACTTCATGTTGTATCATAAAGTCAAATAAGAAAAAAAAGAATGGAGGGTATTACATATGGGAAAGAAACGACTGGTGGCATACTTTTCAGCAAGCGGAGTGACCCGCCGGCTGGCGGAAAAGCTGGCAAAGGCGGCGGAAGCGGATTTATACGAAATTTGTCCGGAACAGCCTTACACAGACGCGGATCTGGACTGGATGGATAAAAAGAGCCGCAGCACAATGGAAATGAAAGATGAGGCTTGCCGTCCGGCTGTCCGGGGAAAAGTGGAAGATATGGATCAGTATCAGACGGTTTTTCTCGGTTTTCCGGTATGGTGGTATGAAGCCCCGAGGATCATCTGGACGTTTCTGGAGGCGTATGATTTTTCCGGAAAACAGATCGTATTGTTCTGTACTTCCGGCGGAAGCGGTCTTGGGGACACAGAAAAGCGGCTGAAACCACTTTGCGATCCAACGGTGCAGTGGTTTCCAGGAAAGCGCTGGAACGCAGGAGCTTCCGAAGATGAACTGAAAGCATGGGTGGAATCTCTGGGATGTGTTTAATAAACTTGAAATTGGGAGGATTAGAAACATGAGTATTGATATCAGCAAAATGCCAAAACTGGGATTCGGAATGATGCGGCTTCCGCAGAATGAGAACAAGGAGATCGATCTTCCGCAGGTCTGCCGGATGGTCGATACCTATATGAAAGCAGGATTCAATTATTTTGATACCGCCTATATGTACTGTGACGGACGTTCTGAGAGCGTGGTAAAGGAGGCGGTTGTAAAACGGTATCCGAGAGAATCCTTCTGGCTGACGACGAAGCTGCCTCAGTGGATGATGAACGGGATCGAGGACCGCGACAAGATTTTCAACGATCAGCTGGAGCGCACCGGCGCAGGTTATTTTGACCTGTATCTGCTGCACAGCGTAGAGGACGGCGCCAACTATGAAGGCTATGTGAAATATGACTGCTTTCAGTGGGCAATGAAGAAAAAAGAGGAAGGAAAGATCCGTCATTTTGGATTTTCTTTCCACGGAACACCGGAGCTGCTGGATCAGATCCTGACCGAGCATCCGGAAGTGGAGATCGTACAGATCCAGCTGAACTATATCGACTGGAACAATCCTTTGATCCAGTCCGGAAAACTGTATGAGGTGCTCCGCCGCCATAATGTTCCGATGCTGATCATGGAGCCGGTCAAAGGAGGAACTCTGGCACAGGCAGCGCCGGAAATCGAAAAACTGATGAAGGATGTCCGTCCGGAATCTTCCATGGCCTCCTGGGCGCTGCGCTTTGCCGCGTCCCTGGATGGAGTGGCTACGGTTCTGAGCGGTATGTCCGATGAAGCGCAGATGGAGGATAATCTGAATACCTTCCAAAATTTTGAACCGCTGACAGAAAAGGAACAGGAAGTCATCCGGGAGGTTGTCCGCGCGATGGAAAAAATGCCGACGATCCCATGTACGTCCTGCCGTTACTGTGTGGACGGATGTCCCCAGAGCATTCAGATCCCGGATGTGTTCCGTGCGCTGAATACGCTCAGAAGCTTTGGAGAGACCGATCGTGCCCATAATTATTATGAAAAACTGGTGAAAAACAGCGGACGGGCAGCAGACTGTATCGCCTGCGGCCAGTGCGAGAGTGTCTGTCCGCAGCATCTGCCGATCATTCAGCTGATGGAAGAGGCATCCAAAGAACTGGATCCAAAATAAGCGGACAGCATACATACAGGCAAAGGAACCGTCAGTGAGCTGAACGGTTCCTTTGTAGAGAATGAAAGATAGATTCGGAGTTGACAAACAGGATGGACAAAAAAGAACTGAAACAACTGCTGGAGCAGGTGGCTGACGGAACCACAAAACCGGAGGAGGCGATGCTCCAGATCAAGACGGAACCATATAAGGAAATGGGATTTGCCAAGCTGGATACCCACCGCGGCATTCGTCAGGGAGCGGCAGAAGTCATTTATGGCGCAGGCAAAACGCCGGAGCAGATCTGCAGGATCGCGGCGGAAATGGTAAGAGAAAGGGAGAAAACGGTTCTGATCACCCGGATGTCCCAGGAGGCAGCGGATTATGTGTCAAAAGAACTGGATCTGTATTATGACAGCTTTTCCAAGATCGGCAGGATCGGAGAGATGCCGGAGCCGGATGGAATTGGAAAGATTGTCGTTGCCACCGGAGGAACCAGCGATATGCCTGTAGCAGAGGAAGCGGCGCAGACCGCGGAAATCTATGGAAATGAAGTGGTTCGCCTTTATGACGTGGGCGTTGCAGGGATGCACCGCCTGATGAGCCATGTAGATGATATCATGAGCGCCCGGGTAATCATCGCAATCGCAGGAATGGAGGGCGCGCTGGCAAGTGTGATTGGCGGAATGGCAGACTGCCCGGTGATCGCGGTGCCGACCAGCATCGGCTATGGCGCGAATTTTGGCGGGCTTTCCGCTCTGCTTTCCATGCTTAATTCCTGTGCCAGCGGCGTCAGCGTTGTCAATATCGACAATGGTTTCGGGGCCGGATATCTGGCAAGCATGATCAATCATATGGAGGGAAGCCGAACATGAAACTCTTATATCTCGAATGCAATATGGGCGCTGCCGGAGACATGCTGATGAGCGCTCTGGCGGATCTGCTTCCAGATCGCGAAGAATTTGCTGCCCGAATGAATGCACTGGGGCTTCCCGGCGTTCATGTGGAACTTCGGAACGCATTGAAATGCGGGATTGTCGGAACCCACGCAGAGGTAACCGTCAGCGGAACGGAGGAGGAAAGCCTGGAAGTCCCGATGCAGGGACATGCACACAACCATGGTCACGAGCATACGCACATAGATACACACAGTCATGAACATGAACATCCCCATACGCATAAGCATACACATGTACATGACCATGTCGGTGAGCATCAACATGAAGCCATGCACGATCACAGAGAGGCATATGCTCACGATCATGCTGAAATACACGGCCATGACCATGGAAATGTGCATCCGCACACGCATGTACACCGTGGTATGGCAGAGATTGAAGCGATGATCGAACGGCTGGAGGTTTCAGAAAAGGTGAAAGAGGATGTGAAAAACATTTACCGCATCATCGCCGAGGCTGAGGCAAGCGTGCACGGAACGTCCGTGTCGGACATTCATTTTCATGAAGTCGGAACAGCGGATGCGCTGGCAGACATTACAGGATGTGCGTTGCTGATGGAAGAGCTTGGCGTGGAAAAGGTAGTGACCTCTCCAATCAATGTCGGCTATGGTCAGGTACGCTGTGCCCATGGAATCCTGCCGGTGCCTGCGCCTGCGGCTGCAAGGATCCTTGAGGGTGTTCCCTGTTATGCGGGAAATGTGGAAGGGGAACTGTGTACCCCTACAGGAGCCGCTGTCCTGAAATATTATACCGATGAATTCCGCCGCCTTCCGCAGATGGTCATCCGGAAAACCGGATACGGAATGGGAAAAAAAGATTTCCCGGCTGCCAACTGTGTACGCGCGGTTCTGGGAGAGCAGTAGAAAAAGACGCTAAAAACGGCTGTCATATCTGGAGAATGTTTTTATCTCCGGACGTGACAGCCGTCTTTTTGACTTAATTTATAAATTTTCCGACCGCAGACAGAATGAGAACTCCTGGTCGAACTGTTACTCTATTCTTCCAGTCCTTCAAACTGCATCTTGTAATAATGGGCATAGATTCCATCTTTCAGCAGGAGCTCTTTGTGGGTTCCCCGTTCCGCGATGCCGTCTTCGGTAACCACAAGGATTTCGTCCGCATTGCGGATCGTGGAGAGACGGTGGGCGATCGTGATGGTTGTACGGTTTTTAGCGAGTTCTTCCAGGCTTTTCTGGATTCTGCGTTCGCTTTCGTTGTCCAGGGCGCTGGTCGCCTCGTCCAGGATCAGGACGGGAGGATTTTTCAGAAATACACGGGCAATGGAGATGCGCTGTTTCTGTCCACCGGAAAGGCGGGTTCCGCGCTCACCCACAAAGGTGTCGTATCCGTCCGGGAGTTCCTGGATAAACTCATGGATATTTGCCTTTTTTGCCGCCTCGATGATTTCTTCCATGGTGGCATCCGGCTTTCCGTAGGCGATATTCTCACGGATGGTTCCGCAGAACAGATACACATCCTGCTGTACACTTCCAATCTGGCTGCGCAGGCTTTTCTTCGTCAGGCTGCGCACATCCTGCCCGTCGATCGTCACCCGTCCGCCGGTCACATCATAGAACCGGGGAAGTAGAGAGCAGATGGTTGTTTTTCCGCCGCCGGAAGGTCCGACAAGCGCAATGGATTTCCCAGCCGGAATATCGAAAGAAACATGAGAAAGCACCAGGGTATCATCGTCGCTGTAGTGGAAGGATACATCCTCATAAGAAACGTGTCCCTTTACATTTTCCAGTTCTTTTGCGTCCGGTGCATCCTGAATCTCCGGTTCCGTTTCCATCACATCCAGAAAACGGCGGAAACCGGAAAGTCCTTTCTGGATCATCTCTGTCAGTTCCACAAGGATCTGGATCGGGCTGATAAAAATACCGATGTACAGGGAATACATGGCAAGGTCACCGACCTGCATCTGACCTTTCGCGATCAGGTAGCCGCCAAAGGTCAGTGTGACCAGATACATCATTCCCTGGAAAAACAGATTCCAGCCCATAAAATTTCCCATGCATCGGTAGTTGGCATCCTTGGACAAAAGGAACGCGTGATTGCTCTTGTAAAATTTCTTGCGTTCCACCTCTTCATTGGCGAAAGACTGAACCACACGGATGCCGGCAAGGGTATCCTGCAAGCTGGAGTTCACATCACCGATCTTTCTTCTATTTTCCATAAAAGTAGTCTGCATCCGTTTGTTCTGACTCAAGGAAAACAGAAACATGCAGACAACCAGAAGAGAAAGCGGAATCGCCAGTCTCCAGTTGATCAGAAACAGGAACGTAAAGGATCCGATGATCTTGATCAGAGAGATAAACAGGTTTTCCGGACCATGGTGAGCGAACTCTGCGATATCGAACAGATCCGAGACAAGCTTGCTCATCATCTGACCAGAATTGTTCTGGTCATAATAGGAAAAAGAGAGTTTTTCATAGTGGTCAAACAGCTGCTGACGCATGTCCCGTTCCATGTTTGCTCCCATCATATGTCCCTGATAACTGACATAGTATTTGCACAAGCTCTGCACAAGGTACATGACAAACAGTGCGATGGCGATCGGCGGCAGCGCCCGGAGAATCGCCGGGGCATCCTCGGTGAACAGCGTGTTGGTCAGTGTGCGCAGAATCTGCGGATAGGCAAGATCCACCAGGCTGATGATGGTGGCGCACAGCAGATCGAGAAAGAAGACCGCCTTGTAGGGGCCGTAGTAATGGATAAATCGTTTTAGTGTATGCATAATAGTTCCTCCGTATGAAAAAGGCCGTACAGAAGATGCTCTGTTTCGACCTTTTGACTATCCTGATATTACCATATCTGCGCAAAAGAAACAAGCGGACAGAATAGTTTTTCTTGTTGCGGATTTATGGAACTGATAGAATCAGGAACAGTTCAACTGGATGAACTTCTGCTAAACATTTACTTTTCACTGATTCTGGAGTATGATAAATACATACAGTCACTGGAGAAAGAAGGGATATATGATGTGGCTTTTGTATGCGGTCGGTTCTGCTTTTTTTGCGGGAGTGACCTCGATTCTCGCAAAATGCGGGATCCGGAAAACGGATTCTACCGTGGCGACTGCCATTCGAACGGTGGTTATCCTCGTGTTTTCCTGGCTGATCGTGTTCCTGATCGGAGCGCAATCGGAGATTTCGTCCATTGACGGAAAGACGCTGGTCTTCCTGATTCTTTCCGGGGCAGCCACCGGAGCGTCATGGCTTTGCTATTTCCGGGCACTCCAGATTGGAGATATCAACAAAGTGGTGCCTATTGACAAGTCAAGTACGGTTCTAACAATTCTTCTGGCACTGATTTTTCTCCATGAGGGGCTGAGCTTTCCGAAACTTCTGGCGGTTGTCGTCATCACAGTCGGTATCCTGCTGATGATCGAGAAAAAAGATGTGAAAACACCGAGTCAGTCAGGAAAGGGCAGTTGGTTTCTTTATGCCTGCGGTTCGGCGTTTTTCGCCAGCCTGACAGCAATCCTCGGTAAAATCGGAATTTCCGGTGTGGAGTCCAACCTGGGAACTGCGATCCGTACAACGGTGGTACTGGTGATGGCTTGGATGATGGTGTTTGTCACCGGAAAACAAAAGGAACTCCGTGGAATTCCGCGGAAAGAGCTTTTTTATATCTGTTGTTCCGGAATCGCGACGGGCGCTTCCTGGCTCTGCTATTACCACGCCCTGCAGGATGGACCTGCCAGTGTTGTTGCGCCGATCGACAAACTGAGCGTTCTGGTCACTGTGGCGTTTTCTTATTTTGTTTTTGGAGAAAAGCTGAGCAGAAAAGCAGGCGTTGGATTGGCTTTGCTGACAGGCGGGACGGTAGTGATGGCGCTGTTGTAAAGCTGGAAAATCTTACGGTTTGTCTACACCTTTTTGTATAGTTTTTCTAAGTCATTTGGCAACAAGAAAGTGCAATGACTGTAAACACGTTTGGTAATATAAAGGACTTCAATATACTCGAATATCAGACGATATGCTTGGGATACATACAGATTTCCACTATCACGGAAATATTAGTAAAAATCTATACATTGCGGATTCGGAACTGCCGGAGGAAAAAATTGTACGAAACGAAATTGTATATACATAAAGATGAGAACTGGATTTCACTTGCCTGTGAAGTCTGGTTCTTTTTACGTTTTGATAATTGAAACTTCCAAAAACGGCAAAAATATATTGTGTAATACAGAAGTTTTCTGGATTTATTGCCGGTAATGTGATATACTATAATGTAGATTTGTATAGTATTGGATTCGATTGATAACGGAGGAAAGCAGATGCGATACCTTTCAGTTGCTGAAATATCAAAAAAATGGAATATATCGGAGCGCAGTGTGAGAAACTATTGTGCTCACGGGCGTGTGCAGGGTGCTTTTCTTACCGGAAAGACCTGGAATATTCCGGAGAACGCCGAAAAACCAGAGCGTTCCAACAAAAAGAAAGAACGTCCACTTACACTGCTGGATATCTTGCAGGAACAAAAAGCAAGTAAATATTCCGGCGGTATTTACCATAAAACACAAATTGATTTAACATATAACTCAAACCATATTGAGGGAAGTCGTCTGACCCATGATCAGACCAGATATATTTTTGAAACCAATACCATCGGCGTGGAAAATGAAGTTCTCAACGTAGATGATGTGATTGAAACTGCAAATCATTTTCGATGTATTGATATGACTATCGACCATGCAAAATCTGCTTTGAATGAGAAATTTATTAAGGAGCTTCATCTGACTTTGAAAAGCGGAACCAGTGATTCCAGAAAAGACTGGTTTGCAGTGGGGGATTATAAGAAATTGCCTAATGAGGTGGGTGGCATGGATACTGCTCTACCTGAAGAAGTTGCCGGTAAGATGAAAGCATTGTTGACAGCGTATAACGCAAAAGAAGAAAAGACGTTTAAAGATATTCTGGATTTCCATGTAAAGTTTGAACGAATCCATCCGTTTCAGGACGGTAACGGTCGTGTGGGTAGATTGATTATGTTCAAGGAATGTTTGAAATATAATATCGTTCCATTCATTATTGAGGATAACCTGAAGATGTTCTACTATAGAGGATTGAAGGAGTGGGACAATGAAAAGGGCTATTTGACAGATACCTGCCTGACTGCACAGGATCGATATAAGGCGTATTTGGATTATTTCAGAATCCCATATTAAGTAAGATAATTTTCAAAGTATCAAAAGTTGATTCCAAAGTGTCAAATTGACACTTTGGAAGATACACGACAAACGCATGAATGAATAAATTGTGACACCCATCCTGATTTTCTGGTATACTCAATGAAAAAAAGGATGGGGTTCTTCTATGAAAGCACTTTTAGATTATGTAAGCACAGTAACAGACTGCAGACAGGAAAAAAA
>JACJJN010000036.1 GCA_016899975.1 Lacrimispora saccharolytica
TTTTTTTCCTGTCTGCAGTCTGTTACTGTGCTTACATAATCTAAAAGTGCTTTCATAGAAGAACCCCATCCTTTTTTCTTTGAGTATACCAGAAAATCAGGATGGGTGTTCACAATTTATTCATTCATGCGTTTGTCGTGGGCTTTCCGTTTTCTTTTTCAAGCAGCCCCTGCCCATTCTACTCTGCGTCCTGCCGCTTCCATTCGCGGCTCAGCTTTTTCAGAATGATCAGTGCCAGAACCGCGGCAAGCACAGAAGTTCCCGGGAAATTCAGCCAGATGCCTGTCAGTCCCAGCGGCCACAGCGCTCCGATCAGAACCAGTGGAAAGATCAGCGCAGTGGAAACGGAGATGACAGATGCCGGCAGCGGTTTCTCGATGGCAAGCATAAAACTCTGGCCTGCAAAAGAAAACCACCGGGTAATATAAGTAAGGCTGAAAAGACGCAGTGCGGTGACGGAAATGCTCAGAATCTCACTGCCCGCATCCGCCACAAACAATGACGTGATCTGTTCCGGGAAAAGGGCGATGACAAACACTGACAACAGAGACACGACCCCGCTGGCAGTAAAACAGCATTTTTCGATTGCCCGCACTCTGGAAAATTTCTGCGCGCCCCAGTTGTATCCAACCGCCGGCTGAAGGGAATCGCACATTCCATACAGAAGCGGCTGAATGAACCCGTCAGCATACATCAGAATACCATAGACGGAAACGGCTGTCTCTCCGCCCAGACGCACCAGGAGCACATTCATCAGGATCGATGTGATCCTTCCTGCGATATTGTTCAGGAAGTTCGGACTTCCGCAGGAGATGATCTGCCGGAGCATTCTTCCCTCAAATCGGGGACGGCAGAACCGAAGCAGCGCTTTTCCACGGAAAAAGGGCACAAGCGCAATCACGGCACAGATCATCATGCCGGAGCAGGTTGCCAAAGCCGCTCCCCAGATTCCCCAACGGAACACACCAAGGAACAGAAACTCCAGAGCTGCGCTGAGTACGGACATCAGGATATTCAAAAACATACTGCCCCGGATAAAACCGCAGATCCTCAGATAGTTGTCCGCCGCAAAAATAATGGTCGTCACCGGAGAGCAGACTGCGTAAACCCTCAGGTACTGGACGGCAAGCTCCGCAAATTCTCCTTCCGCTCCCATCAGCCGGATCAGCAGCGGCGCGATAGCAAACAAAACAGCTCCGATCAGCACGCCTGCCCCGACAATCATCAGACAGGCACAGGTAAAAATATTGTTTGCCCGTTCCTCTTTCTTCTGTCCCAGACAGACCGAGATAGGGACGGAGGATCCGACACCGATCAGATCCGCCAATGAAAAATTGATGATGACAAACGGCATCGCCAGATTGAGCGCCGCAAATGCTGTATTTCCCAAAAACTGTCCCACAAAAACACCGTCAATGGTCTGATAAAGCGCCGAAGCCAGCATGCTGATCGCCCCTGGAATGGCGGCAAGGAAAAAAAGCTTCAGCGGCGGAGTTTTTGAAAATAATTCTGTAGAATCCATAAATACACCTTTTCCTTTCCAATCATCTTCCTGTACTTTCATACATCAACGGAGGCTTGTCCCGTCTTCGTTCATTTCCTTCTGCAAAAGCTCTACATATTTTCCTGTAAGAGACAACAGAAGTTCCCGTTCTTCTTCCTGCAATCTCCGAAACGTTCTCTGTTCCGCAAGAACCAGCGGCGCAATGACGGTCCGTGAAATTTCCTGCCCCTTATCTGTCAAAAAGATCCTCTTGTTTTTCTGATTTCCCGATACAGCCTCCAGAACGATCACTCCCTGCTTCTCCAGGCTTTTCAGGGCGGAATTGATTGTCTGGGGAGGGTAATGCCAGTCCGCGCAGACATCTCTCTGGGTGTAAGTACCGCTGTTCTCATACAGAGAATACAGCAGCCATAACGCCGTGTCCGAAATCCCATGGTTCTTTGCATACTGGTGATATATTTCATCCACCTCTTTATAAAGCTGATTGAACACGGCAAGTGCTTCCGTAACATTCGTCTTCTCTTTCATTTTTCTATAGACGCCTCCATTTTATCCGAAATCGGATAAAATGGATTATAATCCGAAAACAGATAATTGTCAAGACTGCCAGCGCGTGTTTGGACATTGTCATCTACCGTTCCGCCATCTAAACGGTTATCATTGTTTGTGGCAGCTTTCAGAGTTCATAGACTACAAATATTCAAACACGCTTCGGCAGCATCCATTGAAGTACTTTGCTGGTCCGGTACCGTCAGGTACTTAAAACTGATACCATATCATGTCTTATTTTTTACAGGGCGGACATGATACCGGCGCGTCAAAGCTTGGGTTGAACGCGTAGAAATTCTTAAAATCAAGTTCTTCCTGTACGGATCGGAGCGCTTCGCCAAACCGCTGGAAGTGTACGATTTCCCGCGCCCGGAGGAAACGGATCGGATCCGCAACTTCCGGATCTTTGACGAGACGCAGGATGTTGTCGTAAGTGGTCCGGGCTTTCTGTTCCGCAGCAAGGTTTTCGAATAGATCCGTGACCGAGTCGCCCTTGGACTGGAATTCACAGGCATTGAACGGAACGCCCCCTGCCGCCTGCGGCCAGATTCCCACGGTATGGTCCACATAATAGTTGGCAAAGCCCTGTTTCTCGATTTCTTCCGGTGTGAGATTGCAGGTCAGCTGGTGAACGATCGTCGCCACCATCTCTAAGTGCCCCAGCTCTTCCGTCCCTGTATTGTTATCGAAATTGCACATCTAAACATATAGCACATCACAGATAAATTTTAAAATATAGTTTGTATGAAAACTGTTGAACGTACTTTTCCTTGTTCGTTTATATAAAACAGCGTTCCGAAGGATACCCAGAGCACCGGGAACCCATGGGGCGGTGGGGTGGCTGGGCAAGCGTACGTCAGCGATATATTATCGGGAAAGCGATTTTTTCTGAAATTTGTATTAGCAGTACCGATAAAGGGGACTACCGCTGATACAATCGATATACCGTCAGTAGAGCAAATAATCCGATTCCTAAAAAGAAGTTATTTCTATGTGAAATTTTTCGGGATTATCCTTAATGTTGTATTCATAAGTGTTGAATTCTTGAGAATACGTCATTTCGAAGATAGGATGCGAATTATCTATATCGTTTTCTGATAAGAAAACGGTAGCGTTGAGCTCAGCGGGATAACCAAAGTCAAAGCTGAATATCATTGATTGATATTCATTATTTATGTATTTTTTGATAATTTCTTTAGCACATTCCTCATAATCGGTAATATGTTTTTTATTTACTATGATTGTTAAATCTTCTATATATCCATTCTCAAAAGCTATTGTGCGGCTATTATACACGTCCATTTCATTGCTACTGGATGGCGACGAAGAACATCCCGATAAACATAATAATATAATTGCAAATATTCCTATTTTTTTTAGCATCTCTAATACTCCTTATATGGAAGCGTACGTATACGAACACTATTATTATTTTAAGTTTACCTCGATAATAGATGTATAGCAAATGTTTTTTCGGGGAACCTAAAAAAATGATTAGATATGATAAATTATGGGAAACAATGAAAGAGAGAAAAATTTCTCAGTATGATCTTTATACACATTACAATGTGAATCGTGCTCAGCTTGATAGGTTGCGGAAGAACGGTAATGTTCAGACAAATACGATAGACAAGCTATGTAACATTTTGAAATGCAATGTGGAAGATATAATGACACATTATGATGATGATAATGTATTTTAAAGCAGGACAGCCACTAAACAGACGGCTATCCTGTTTTTTTGACATCATTAAAAATGACATAATATTGCTTCCTAGATTCGGGATGAGACCATCATAGACGGTATAATAATTTATTAAGTAATTTCCCTAAAAAAGAGAAATAATCTACACAGTTGGCTTCTTGTTTGTTTTGATATTTTTTTTAATCTATCTGTAAATCTTTCTGATAAAGGAATAAGATACTCTTTTACTAATGGGCTTTATATTCGCCTTGTCTCATAATACAATTATGAGGCAAGAAAACAATGAGTTATAAATCTTGCTAATTAAAATTTATAAAGAAAAGACACTGATCAATTAGTGACAGTGTCTTTTTTATTACAGACTTATATCATTTTCTTCATAATTATTAAAAAAATTTCTTTTCAAAAGATATTCAAAAAGAATATATTTCATCCACTCATGGGAAGAAATTCCAGATTCCATTTCCAAAAGCTTGTATGATTCGGCTAATGTATCTGTTATGCTCAATCGATATATAGGATTTTCAGAATCGTTTTCTTTTCTTCTCGTAAATTTGGGGAGTGAGTATTCTTCACAAGACTTGATTTGTCTAGAAAGAAGAAAAGCATATAAATAATCATCTGTAACTTTAAACTTCTTCAATGTTTCTCCACAATACCGATTTTTAAAATCAATATTATTATTAAGATATTTTTTTAATTCACATAACGATCTTGAAACATATATAGGTAAAATAAACCTTAACGTTGTTACAAAATTATCAGAATTCATCTTTTTATTTGAAACAGTTTTATCTACTCCACTATAAAATCTCTTAAAATCCTCTTTTAGCATCTTAAGACCATTTAACTTTTCTAGTTCGTTTGCCATTGTAATTTTACCATCATTTTTTAAATTAACATATTCATTAATTGCAGAAATAATTAAGAAATAAATCAAATATTTAGTTTTAATCCCGGAAATTTTTGATAACTTTTTAATCCGTCTTTTTAGTTCCTCACTTATTATTATTTCTTTTGTTACAATTCCAAGATCGTTTGATTTGTTAATAGTCATGCGTTTCACCTTTATAAATCCATGCAATAGCATGAAAATGTATGTTTTGTCCTTATATTAACATGTTTTTTTAGAGGTATCAATTGAAACATTGTTTTTCAATGTGAGATAAGCAACTTTCTTTAAAGGTAGCTGAAAAGTGTTTTTTTTCAATATCTATTATTATTGATTCATAAGACAAACGTTTACTTAAATAACAAAAGGAGGACAGATTGCTGGCGCCGGTATAACTATATACCAATGAAAAATATCAATATCAACGTTAAAGATGTTGATTGTAATACACGAAAATATTTAGGGTTGTTTTTAGAAAAAGCACGCAAAGAAAAAAATTGGACAAGAGAAGAATTTGCAAGTAAGTGTGAAGAAAAGGGATTTTCGATTTCGGAAGATACTATTAAAAGTTACGAAATAGGTAACCGTATTCCACCATTACCCAAATTGATTTGTTTACTTTATATTATGGACTATTCAGATACTACATCAAAAGGTGGATCGAACAGCAATTTTCAGAACTTCAACACTGTTTGTCAGAGCATCCTAAATAGCATATGAAAGATCAAGAGTTACGCATTGTACCTGGGGAATTTCATAAATTAGGCATAAAATTAAGCTATCAGAGAGAAAAAATTTTTGATAACAGAGACTTATATCTATAAAGTCATCAAAACAAAGGAGGTAAATAGAAAATGCCAAAAAGTAATAGGATCCGTTCTCCAACCAAAGAAAGTCCTCGGATTTAGAGGACTTTCTAAAGTTACTGTAAACCCAATATGTGGGAACAGTTCTGTCGCAAGAATATCTTACCACATACGCCTAACATTGAAAAGAGGTGAAACATGAGCACTATAGTACGAGGAAAACAGATTCCTTTAGAGTGCGTAATGAAGAATCTATTGTTTCTTTTGCTGAAAATCACAGAACTTGAAGAATGGGACAAAGACGGAAACAAAACGGGCAAAATTGTAGGTTATTCGTATGAGTGTGTAGACTGCATGAATTTTGATAAATTCAAATTTAAGATCAAAGGCCAGAGAGTTCCGCTCATGACGAATGAAGAGTTGCAAGAACAGAGAGAAAGCGGCATGAAAGTCATGGTTGAATTTTTAGAGCCGACTGTTCTGGTCTACTGGAGTAATGCTACCAAGACTTACGAAGATTCGTTTTCAGCGAAAGGCGTGAGCTTATTTGAAAATATTGAGTAAGGAGGAGATGGGAAGGGGAAAAACATTCCCCTCCCGAAAATGATATGTTAACTAAAATAATATTATTTATTATTTTAATTTTTTTGATAGCATCACTTATTATTATTTTAGGTGGCTATATACTTTACAAATCTGATCGTACAGATTCATGGGATAGTGGCTCTTTTATAGTATATAAAAAAGTTTGCTGTTTGTTCAGAAAAATCTTTGAACTGCTTAAAAAAATCGGTAGAATGATTTGGAAATTTTTGTCATGGTTCTTGCCGATTCTGGGTATTTGGTTTTATGAGGAAGCAACCGGGAAATCAATATCAATAAAACCTGAGGAACAGATTGATACGCGGCTGGGACTGGTAGAATCAGAAGTAGACCAGCTTGTAAATGAGTTTGAAGGACGTCCGTATATTGCGCCTATTTTAGGAGATCAGTTTGGTGTTAGGGACGGAATCATCTGGATTCATATAAAAGCAGTTGGATTAGCTTCTAAGTATGTTGATTCCTCATCTGATACACTTCGTAAGCTGATAAAGAATATTGTGAAACAATTTTATCAACGGTGCCGACATATAATAAATGTCGGTGTATATGTAACGGTATTTACTTCAAGTGAAGCGATTATTGCAATACCACTGACTCCAAAAGCGAATGGTGAGTTGTACCAGAAAGAACAGAATAATCATGTTGGCATGGGCGTATCTACTGCAAAAGGATTGACCGAAACAGTGCCATCTGAAAGTGAGGAAAATATGGAGGACGAGAGTGCGTCTTGGTTATGATAAGAAAGACTTCGAGGAATTAGGAATAAAAATTCCGGTAAATATCAGATTGTCGAAGAAGATCAATGCAGTGTTGGTTGCAGGGAAGAGCGGTTCGGGCAAAAGTTGCTCAGGTAGGTGGTATATCTGGCAACAGCTTTATGATGGGGAGTCTTTTGTCTATATAGCCGATTACAAGGCTGGAGAAGAGTATGAAAGACTAGAACTTTCACCGTCCTATGCCTCTGGAGAACATGCATTTGAAATGATAAACGAATTTTATGCTTTTTTTACGGAAGTAAGAAATCAGAAGATTCGATTGCGTAGACACTATACTTTGTTCATTGAGGAGTGGTTTGGGCTTCTTACATACGCTGAAAATATTTCTAAGAAACTAAAAACAGATTTAATGTCAAAAGTCGGTGAAATATTGGCAGTTGGACGAGGACTAAATATTGGCATTATGCTTTGCGTACAGCGAGCAGATGCCTCCCTTTTTAGCACAGGGGCACGTGAACAGTTTCAGTGTATTCTTTCGTTTGGAAGATGTTCGGCGGAACAATTTCGGATGCTCGGGTTCTCTGGAGAATTAGAAGAAAATCCGACAATTCATTATAAAGCAGGCGAGGCACTTGCTTTGATTGATGGACAAGATTCGGTCAAGGAAATAATTGTACCGTTAATAGAAAATGAGGATGAACTTTCTAATCAAATCTTTTACTATCTGTGCAAACAACCGGATATTGCCGAACTGCGCCGCACTGTAGCCGGAGGCGGAAGGGCGGCGCAGTAAATGGAGTTTAAGTTTCCATCCGTGGAAAGTATTACCACGGATGGAACAAGCACTATAGATTGTACAGCAAATAGCGCTAACTACAGACATTTTATCCTGTTCGCCTATGATGAACAGGGCGAACAGCCTTAGGAATCCTATATGTGAATGATAATCCAAGTTCAGACGTCTGAGCAAAAGGAGGAGGTATTTTATGAGTATCAATAGATCTAAAAAAGAAACACAGATATCTGAGGCAGTGAAACAGCCTACTTTATTAGATAAAGCAGAGCTGTACCAACAGCTGTGTTCTGTAATTGAGAAAAATCAAAGAACGGGAACAAAGGCATATATATCAATCGCTGTTAGTTTATCTCGCATATATCAAGACAAGTTATATAAAGAAGAAAATTATGCAAATATTTATGACTTTGCTTTTGAAAAGTTTGGACTTAGTAAAACAAATGTTTTCAATTATTTGAGTATTGTCAAAAATTTTGGAATGAAAGAAGGACAAAGAGAAGAAATTAAAGGATTAAAACCAGAATATGAAAGCTTCTCTTCATCGCAACTGATTGCTATGACAAAGCTTGATGAAGATGTAAGAAAAGAAATCAAGCCAAATATGTCGGTTCGTGAAATCAACAGGAAAAGGCGGTATTGGGAAGAAAAGCATGCATTGGATTCAGGCAAGAATGATGTAGCTATATCTAACAAAAGACACAAAAAAGAAAAAATTGAATTAATAAAGACAAAAGATGTTCAGGAAATTTTGGAAGGAACGATTTGGCTACATAAAATTGAGGAACAGGAAGAACGTCATCCCGGAAGACAGTTTGATGTCGTGGTGTCGTTGGTTTTTAAAGGATAGGGATACAATATGAAAAAAGCAAAGGAAAAATTCGTGCTGGCTAATAATGTACAAAGACATGCCTTTCAACTAACAATTAATAATCCACTTGAATATGGATTTGATCATTTAAATATAAAAAAGACATTGATAGAGGGATTCACAACTCTACGTTATTTTTGTATGGCAGACGAAATTGGAAAAGAGGGAACTCCGCATACACATATTTATGTATGTTTTTACTCTCGTGTTCGTTTTAGTACAATTAAGAAAAAATTTCCGACTGCTCATATTGAAACGGCTCATGGAAGCGTACAAAGTAATATTGATTATATACACAAGAGAGGAAAATGGGAAGATACGGATAAAGCAGAGACAAGCGTTGAGGGAACGTTTGAAGACTGGGGAACACCACCTATTCAAAAAGGCGTGCTCAAAAACATGGAAGAATTATATACAATGATAGAAAGCGGATATAGCAATGCTGAAATATTATCGATAAATAACGATTATATTCTGAGTATAGATAAGCTTGATAAAGTGCGTACCATGATTCTAACAGAGAAATACAAGGGAGTGAGGCGAATGGAATTGAAAGTTGTATATATCAGTGGTGCAACCGGAGCTGGTAAGACCAGAGGAGTATTAGATGCGCATGGAGATGAAAATGTTTATCGTGTTAGTGACTATCAACATCCCTTTGATGGATATGGTTATCAACCGGTGTTGGTTTTTGACGAATTTAGAAGTAGCTTAAAACTTTCTGATATGCTGAACTATTGTGATATTTATCCCTTACAGCTTCCTGCAAGGTATGCGAATAAGTTTGCGTGCTATAAGACTGTGTACATTATTTCCAACTGGAAGTTAGAAGAACAGTACACGGAAGTGCAAAAAGACAATCCTGAATCATGGAAAGCCTTTTTAAGGCGTATTCATGAAGTGAGGACATATGATGCAGATGGTCAGATTACTGTTTACGATACAGTGGACAGTTATTTAAAGCGAGATGAGACATTTCGCAAAATAAACCCAGAAGACGATTGCCCATTTAGAGAGTAAAAAAGTATAGAAAGAAAAGCACAATACTTTCTTTTAAATATGAAGAACGAATATGGCTATACACTCATATAATGAATTTAAAGTTGGCTAGGTGATTTTTCATGAAAAATATACTTGAATCCACAAAAGAGAAGAATATCAGCCAGCATCTGTATGAAGAAGAAGTTCAAAAAAACTTTCGTAAAGTTTTAAAAAATGGAATTTATAAAGAGCTACATAAACGAAAACTCTTATCAGATGCGCAACTAAATTCTTTGGTTCACGAAAAATAAACGATATATTATTGCGCATCATCAGATAATCTGTTAATATATAGAATATCTGGTGATGTGCTATTTTATGGAGGTAGCACAGAGATGAATAAAAAGAAATTGAAAGTTGCGGCATATGCCAGAGTGTCCACTGATAAAGAAGATCAGGCAAATTCACTGTTAAGCCAAAGAACCTATTTTGCTGACTATATCACACATCATGAAGGGTGGAAACTCAGCGAGGTGTATTACGATGAGGGAATCACCGGAACACAAACAAAGAAACGTACTGGTTTTAATCAGATGGTGCAGGATGCTCTGCATGGAGAGGTTGATCTGATTATCACAAAGGAGGTTGCAAGATTCGCCCGGAATACGGTTGATACTTTGTCCTATACACGTCAGCTTAAAGCAGCTGGCGTTGGTGTTATTTTTACCATTGATAATATTGATACAAGAGATGCTGACGGGGAACTGCGATTGACGATCATGGCAAGTATTGCACAAGAAGAATCCCGGAAAACTTCGGAACGTGTAAAATGGGGTCAGAAGCGCCAGATGGAAAAAGGAATTGTGTTCGGTAGAGATTTGCTAGGATATACAGTACAGAATGGAAAACTTTATATCAATGAAGAAGAAGTTCCAATAGTCAAAGCAATTTTCCATAAATACACAAATGAAGGGAAAGGCACATGGACGATTGCAAGAGAACTGCTCGCAGAGGGTATGCGTCCGAAAAGAATTGCACTGTGGTCAAATGTGGTGATTCTCCGGGTGTTGAGAAACGAAAAGTATGTGGGGGACTTATGCCAAAAAAAAACTTATACACCGGATTATCTTACTCATGCTAAGAAATACAACCGGGGTGAGGAGGAAACAGTTTACTTGAAAGATCATCATGAACCTATTATTGACAGAGACTTATGGAATAGGACACAAGCAGAACTGGAGCGGCGTTCTTCGTCTGAAGAGCAGAAGTCAAAACATAGTAACCGCTACTGGTGCAGCGGAAAAATTCGTTGTGCGGAATGTAGAAACCGCTATGTCAGTCGTACCAAAAAATTAAAGAGTGGTGAAACATATAAGGCATGGCGTTGCTATGCTGCTGCTAATCATGGCACAAAAAAGCAGGATGCTGATGGAAATGAGATCGGGTGTGATAATTCTTCAATCAATGACCGTTCTTTAAAGACTTGTATGAATTACTGTATTACGCTTGTGCAGGGAGAACGAGACTCTCTGAAAAGGGAAATCTTAGAAGAAATCTCACAGCTTCAAAAGACTGCGGTAAAAAAATCTGATTCAAAAAAGATTCAGAAGAAAATAGACAGTCTTGAGATGAAAAAGCGTAAAGCAATTGACCTGATGCTTGATGGACTGATCTCAAAAGAAGACTTGCAGAATCAGACAGCATGGTATAATGAGGAACTTGAAAAACTCAATATACAATTGACAGATGCTTTTCAAAAAGACAAGTTAGATTCCCGGCAGATAAACAACATGGAACAGTACATAAAAGCTATAGATGAGATTATGGGAATGGACGGCAACAGCGAGGAAGTTTATAAAGAAGTCCTAGACCATATGGAGATTCACAAGGAAAATGTGGTTGATGTATGGCTGAAATCAATACCTTTTGGAATCCGGCTGAAAATTAAAGCAACAGGAAAAAGAGAATACTTTAAAACTGAGATATTAGAAACGCAGTTTATAGAAAACTAACGTGCGCAATATCGGTACAGATATACCGACGTCCGTCAAAACTCCCATGGTAATCCTGTTCGGCGCGGTAAACCTTTGGGACAGATACCGCATGGAAGCTCCCATCTCTCCATCGGGACCTCCCAATTCCGTTAGAATATGTTTGAAAATTTATTCCTACAATCTCCAAACACACTCCCGAGATATTCTTCTGCTGCTCCGTCGTTCAGAAATCTTTCTCTTCTCCCTGCCCGCTTTGCTCCAGACATTCCAGCACCTGCTTCTGCTTCTCCGGATTGCTTTCCAGATACATCTGCAGCCATTGACTGATCCTGCCGCTCATCCGCTCCTGAAATTCTTTCCATTCCTCCTCAGGCATTGTTTCCAGCTCTCTTGGCTCTTCATTTCCTTCCTCTGTCTCTGCAAGATACGTTTTCCGCTCCAGCTGTTTCATCCGTTTTCGCTGATCACTCATCACTTCTCTTCCCTCCGTTCCAGGCGCCTTTCAGGGAATAAGTCCCTGTTCCCTGCCATAATCTATACCATATTATAGCCTTTCCGGGAGGTTTCTTATGACAGGCGCCGCCTACATCCGTGTGTCCACAGAAGACCAGCTGGAATTTTCTCCCGACAGCCAATTGAAAAAGATCCGGGAGTATGCCGATCAGCATCAGATCACAATCCCCGAAGACCAGATCTATCTCGACGAAGGCATCAGCGGCCGTTGTGCCCGCAAACGTCCGGCATTTATGCGCATGATCGCTTCCGCCCGCAGCCATCCCGCTCCGTTCCAGGTGATCCTCGTATGGAAATTCTCCCGCTTTGCCCGAAACCGCCAGGACAGTATCCTCTACAAATCCATGCTCCGCCGGGAATGCGGCATTGAAGTGATCTCCGTTTCCGAACCGCTCTCCGACGATCCCACCTCCATCCTTGTGGAAGCCCTGCTGGAAGCGATGGATGAATACTATTCCCTGAATCTCGCGGAGGAAGTCCGCCGGGGAATGAATGAGAAATTTTCCCGGGGCCAGACAGTTTCCATCCCTCCCTTCGGGTACCGGATGGGAGACACAAAATTCGAGCCGGAGGAAACCACCGCACCTTTCGTCCCTCTGATCTTTCAAAAATTCTGTCAGGGTGTTCCCATCCGCGGGATTGCCTCCTGGCTGAACCATGCCGGAATCCGGACTTCCAGGGGAAATCTATTCGAAAGCAGGACCGTTGAATATATTCTGTCCAATCCCGTCTATACCGGAAAACTGCGGCGGAGATTCTCCCATCAGCAATCCTCCAGGGACAGATTTTATCAGGATCCTGAGGTACAGGTCGTTCCTGCTTCCCACACCCCTCTCGTCTCACAGGAGCTGTTCGATGCCGCACAGAGACGTCTTTCCTTCCGCAGAAAATATTTTTCCTCTCCTCCGGTGCAGGTACCTTCCGTCTCACCCTCCGTCCCGCGCTCTGCCGCCTCACATCCTTCCGCCACACGTTGTGCCGCTTCACATTCTTCCGCTCCAATGTCCGAGAGGCCTTCGTCACTCTTCCGCGGGCTTGTCCGCTGCAGCTCCTGTCAGAGCCTTCTGCTTTCCACCGCCCACGGAACGGCGCTCCAATGCGGCTCTTACACGAAAGGCCGCTGCTTTGTCAGCCATTATATTTCTCTGAAACTTCTGAAAGCGTCCGTCTTTCAGGCACTCCGGGAATGTCCGCTCAACCTGAAAGGGGATTCCATCCCGATGCTTCTTCCGGTCCAAATGGATCCCCCGTTCTCTTCTGCCGACGCTCTGATCCAGACGGCAAAAAAGCGGCTGGAACGGCTGCGGGCTGCTTACGAAGCGGGAACCGATACGCTGGAGGAATACCAGGAACGAAAAACGGAACTTCTTGAACAGATCACCGCGCTGAAAGAGACAAAAAAAGAAGAACAGGAGGTTTCTGTTTCCTCCTGCTCTTCTTTCTCATGGAATTATCACGGGCTGCTGTGCCTTCTGGATTCCGGCATTCTCACCGGGACAGAAGCCAACGAGCTGCTCCGCCTGATGCTTTCCCGTATTCTTTTCAATCGACCGGAAGGCAGCCTGCAGCTTATCTTCCGTTTCTGACGGAATCCGCCTGTTCTGCCTCCAAAAGCTGTTCCAGGGTATCAATATCTTTCAGTTCCTCTTCCCTGGCGGCAGGAACCAGTGTGCATTCGTCCAGATGACGCCGCAATACCTTTTTCCCGCCGCAGTCACCTTCCAGCCGCATCAGTTCCTCCACCGCCGACCTTGGGAAAGAAACCGGATTTCCAAGGGTTCCCTCCCATGCCACGCAGGCGTAAACGGATTTCTGCGCCTGTTCCAGAAAGCGCCGGATGGTTCCTTCCGTCAGCATTGGCTGATCGGTGACTCCGAACACATAATGATCCGCCAATTTCCCTGATACAGCCAAAGAATGCTTCTGTGCAGCCTTCAGTCCGTTTCGAATGGACCAGGAAATGCCTCCTGAACTTTCGGGACTGAACACCGGAACCATGGAAAAATGCTCTGCCGTCTCCAGGATTTCCTGTTCTCTGGACACCACATAAATCTTTCCTCCGTCCAGCCGTCCGTCCGCAGCGTTCTTCCAACGTTCCAGGGATGTCCGGTACATCGGCTGTCCCCGCCAGGAGCAGAGAAGCTTGTTATCTCCCTCCCTGCTCCGGAACCGCCTGCTGTTTCCGGCAGCCAGAAGGATCAGATCAATCATCCGCAAGCACCATCGCAATCTTCTCCGGCGTGATCGGAAGCTCCCGGAACCAGTGTCCGGTTGCGTTGTAAACCGCCTGGGCGATCGCCGGCGACGGTGTATTGATCACGATCTCACCGATGGATTTCGCGCCAAACGGTCCGGTAGGCTCATAGCTGCTCTCGAATTCCACACGGATCTTTCCGGTATCCAGTCTGGTCGGGATCTTATACTGCATCAGAGAATTTTCAAACAGGTGTCCCCTGTCGCTGTACTGGATATTTTCATACAGCGCCATACCGATTCCCTGGGCAATTCCTCCCTCGGTCTGAACCCTTGCCAGGTTCGGATTGACAACGGTTCCGCAGTCGACCACCGCAACGTAATCCAGCAGTTCCACGTGGCCGGTTTCCTTGTCCAGTTCGATCTCCACCATACCGCACATAAACGGCGGCGGGGAAACCGGAGAACTGTTGGTCTCCGTCACCTCCAGCGCCGTATGGTTTCCATTCATCGCGCTGGTTCCGATGGTCTTCAGATCCACCGACTCTCCCGTAGCGGTACACAAAACCTTCTCTCCGTCAAATTCTGTTTCCTGAGGGCTGCATTTCAAAAGTTCCGCGCCTTTTTCCAGAATCTTTTCCTTCAGTTTCGCACATGCCTTCTCCACAGCTTTTCCGGTCACATATGTCGTACTGGAAGCATAAGAGCCGGAATCATACGGAGAAGCGTCCGTATCTGCTCCAAACACAGTGATCGCGTCCACCGGACAGTCCAGACACTCGGCTGCCATCTGGGACAGGATCGTATCGCATCCGGTTCCCATGTCCGCCGCGCCGATCACAAGCGTATAATAGCCTTCCTCATTCATCTTGATCGTGGCGGAACCTACATCCACGCCTGAGATTCCGGAGCCCTGCATTGCCATCGCCATACCGACGCTCCGTACTTTTCCGTTGCCCATATCCCGGCATGGATATTTTTCATCCCATCCGATCATCTGTTTTGCACGCTCCACACAGCGGTCCAGCGCACAGCTGTTCGTCTGCTCTCCGTAATATGCGGGCATGATCTGACCTTCCCGCACCATATTTCTTTCACGGATCACCACCGGGTCAATGTTCAGTTTTGCCGCCAGCTCATTGACCGCCGACTCTACCGCAAAGATTCCCTGGGTCGCACCGTAGCCGCGATACGCACCCGCAGACATCACATTGGTATAGACAACATCATAACGGAACCGGTGCGCTTCCAAAGAACCGTACAGCGGAATGGATTTATGTCCGGACAGTCCTACGGTTGTCGGTCCGTGTTCCCCGTATGCACCTGTGTTGGAAAGTGTATAGACATCGATTCCGCGGATTCTTCCGTCCTTCATCGCTCCGACGCGGACAGAAACTTCCATCTCATGACGCGGGGAGGATGCTGTCTGGCTTTCCCTGCGGGTGAAGATCATTTTGGACGGCTTTCCGGTCTTCCATGTCACAAACGCCGGAAATACTTCCGCCACAACACTCTGCTTCGCTCCGAAACCGCCGCCGATCCTTGGCTTGGAAACACGGATCTTTGATTTCGGGATTCCCAGAGCATTGGAAAGGATTCGACGTACATGGAACACGATCTGGGTCGAACTGAGGACATTCAGTCTTCCATAGGCGTCAATAGAACAGTAAGTACGGAACGTCTCCATCATCGCCTGCTGGCACGCTTTCGTGTGATACGTGTGCTCCACAACGATATCACAGTCCTCCAGAACCGCATCGATATCTCCGTCGCCGCTCTCACCGGAGGCACAGAGATTTCGTTTGTTGTCTGCGCCTACCGGACACAGGGATTTCCAGGTTTCCTCCGGATGAATCAGAATCTCATTGTCCTTCGCTTTCCGAAAATCCAGCAGAGGTTCCAGCACCTGATATTTCACCTTCAGGATTTTCAGCGCCTTGTCTACGGCTTTTTCACTGTCACCTGCAACGATCGCAACCGGATCGCCCACATATCTCACATGACGGTCCAGGATCAGGCGGTCATAGGGACTCGGCTCCGGATACGTCTGTCCCGCCATTGTAAAACGCTGCTGAGGTACATCCTCCCAGGTATAAATCGCTTCGATCCCGGGTACTTTTTCTGCCGCTGCCTTCTGCACGCTCTCCACGATCGCGTTGGCATGCGGGCTGCGCAGAACCTTGACGATCAGGCAGTTCTCATTGACCAGATCGTCCATATAGACTGGCTTTCCTGTCACCAGCGCCATCGCGTCTTTTTTTCTCACCGGCTGGCTGACTGCTCTCATTGCTTCGCCTCCTTTTTCCATTCCAGAAAGTTCAGAATTCCCCTGAGCTGTCCCTCATATCCGGAACAACGGCAAAGGTTTCCTGCCAGATATTCTTTGATTTCCTCTTCGTTCGGATCCGGATTCTCACGGAACAACGCGAGGGCATTCATCATAAATCCCGGATTGCAGAATCCACACTGCTCCGCTCCCTGATCAGCGATAAACGCTCCGAACTCTTCCGCTTCCTCCTGAAGCCCTTCCAGGGTTTCGATCACATGGCCATCCGCACGGACCGTCAGGACGGAACAGGACAGAACCGGCTTTCCATCCATCAGCACCGTGCACAGGCCGCAGTTGGAAGTCTCACATCCTCGTTTTACACTGGGACATCCATGACTGCGCAGAAAATCGATCAGCAGCAGGTCACAGGCAACCTCTTCCTGAATTTTTCTTCCATTTACTGTTACCGTCACTTTCATTTCGCTTCACCTCCCAGCCCCTGACAGGCTCTTCGGGTCAGCACCTTCACAAGATGCGTCCGGTACTGTGCCTGCGCTCTTTTATTCGAACCAGTCACCACATGCTCTGCCACATAGTCAGCAAAAGCTCTTGCAGATGCGTCGGTGACACCATTTTTCAGCAGATCCGCTTCGTCGTAGATGGCAACAGCCCTCGCCGGTCTTGCTCCGATCACCGCACAGACTTTTTCCTCCCGCCGCGTTACCGCACAGGTAAGCACCGGAAAATCCGTCTGTGTATTTCGCATGGACAGGTACACACTGTCCTGGGGAAATTTTTTCAGAATTACCCGCACCAGGATATCATTGTCATAGTTCCGTCTGGAAAATTCCTCCAGGGACATTCTTCCTCCCTGGAACAGCTCCACCTCCGCGCCCAGCGCCATAAATTCCGTCAACACATCGGAAAACCCGAATCTTCCGAAAATACTTCCGCCCACAGTGGCAAGATTGCGGAACTGAACACCCACAATATGGCGGACGCTTTCTTTCATACTTCCCTGTGTATATGCAGCAAGTCCCGGATGCAACTCCAGCTGCCGCAGGCTCACCATACATCCGATCCGAAACTCCTCCGGAGTCTCCTCAATCTTGTCCAGCCCAAGACCCGACAGATCGATCGCCGTTCTGATATTCAGCGGGCTCATCTTCATCCAGAGCATTCCGCCGATAATGCGGTTGGTCTTTTTCTGATTCAGCTCATACGCCTGTTCCAGACTCTCCGCTTTCACATATTCCTGAATCGTCAGCATACAACATCTCCTTTCTGCTCTTTTGCAGTCCGTTTCATTTTCTCTATTATAACATGTTTTTTTACGTTTGTCAGAAATTCCGAACACACATACTGTAAAAGTTTGTAACCGTTCAGCCTTGCTGAACTGTTACATGCAAAATCCATTGAAAATCGCCTTCGGCGATGGGATTTTGCACTCCTGAATCACGTTCTTACGGTCTGCGCAGCATGTGCGCAGACCTGGGCGGAACTGTTACAAAAGTTTACTAGGTTTTCCCTCCTGTGTCAAGGAGATTTCGCAGCCGTTCAGCTGGATAATAACGGTTCAGCCTTCTATGTATCAATGCGCGAAAACTCAGCCTGAAGAGCTGTCACGAGACTTTATCTCCTTCTGCCATTGGGACCTCCGTACTGACTCATAATAATCTGGGCGATCTTCGCGTTGGGTGTTTTGATATTGACCGGATACTGCAAACGTTTCTCATAATTCCACATATTATCTGCATCCTCCTCTCTTTGACGGTTCCCACGGCCACGGCTGCTGTACCCATTCAAAGGAGCGGCTCATATTGTCATTCGCCGTGTCGATGGTCAGAGGCCCAAAGTACCGGGCATAGGTTTCCAGCGCTTTCCGGCGCATTTTCAGTTTTTCACGGAAAAATGCCATTGCTTCCTCATCTTCCGGGTGAGTATCCAGATAAAGGTTCATCTCGTTCACCGCGAAACTCACCTGATCGATCCAGGCGAGCAGATTCTCCTTGTTTGGCTGCTGTCCTCTCATCAACATCCGGCACCTCCTTTTCCGCAGAATGGTTTATGCAGGTCCGGAAAGATCGTCCCTGCCTGAAGCCCTGTCCGCAGGTCAAAAGTTCTTCCGAACTGCTGCATCGGCACATATCCCATTGCCAGGGAAAGCGTATCCAGCGCCATATTTCCCATATTCTGTCTGCATCCTCCGGGATTCCCGGTGCTGCAGGAAGTGTTCCTATGAAAATTTTCCATCTTCTTTCCTTTCCATCGGATTCGTTCTTCCCTACCAGTATATGAACGCACAAAAAAAGTGCCATCGGATTTATGACACTTTTTTTGCGGAAAATTTTTCGCTTTTTCGCGTTTTTTCTATTTTATATCTATATCCGAAGGATCTGATCCTTAAAACTTTCCCCGCTGGTTCCCTGCCCAATCCCAAACAGATCAAGGATTGTCGCGGCAATGTCAGAAAAAGTTCTTCGCGTGCCCAGGTTCACTCCTTCCCGGATATCCTTTCCATATGCCAGAAACGGAATGTATTCTCTGGTATGATCCGTGCCCGGGTAGCCGGGATCGCATCCATGGTCCGCAGTGATCATCAGAATATCCCCGCTTCGCATCTGTTCCATGAATCCTGGCAGCCAGCGGTCAAATTCCGTCGCTGCAGCCGCATAGCCGTCAATGTCATTCCTGTGGCCATACAGCATGTCAAAATCCACCAGATTGGTAAAACAGAGCCCTTCAAACTCTCTCCCTGCAATCTCCATCGTCTTCTCCATACCTTCTTCATTCCCTTTGGTCGGATGGCTCTCGTCAATGCCCTTTCCCGCAAAAATATCATTGATTTTGCCGATACTGATCGTCCGGAGACCATGACGCTGCAGAAGGTCCAGCATCGTATCCTGCGGCGGAACCAGCGAAAAATCATGCCGCCTCGGCGTCCGCACGAAATTTCCCGGCGTACCGGTAAAAGGTCTTGCGATCACACGTCCCACCCCATGCTCTCCCTGCAGGATTTCTCTTGCAATCCTGCAGTATTCATAAAGCTGCTCCGGAGGGACAAGATCCTCATGAGCCGCAATCTGGAACACACTGTCCGCCGACGTATAGACGATCAGAGCGCCCGTTTTCAAGTGTTCCTCTCCATAGCTGGCAATGACCTCCGTACCGGAATAGGGTTTGTTGCAAAGAACCTTCCGCCCTGTTTTCTCCTCAAACTCCCGGATCACCCCTTCCGGGAATCCATCCGGATAGACCGGCAGAGGCCGTTCCGAGATCAGGTCTGCAATTTCCCAGTGACCAACGGTCGTATCCTTCCCTCTGGACTGTTCCTGCAGTCTTCCATAGGAGCCAAGCAGCTTCTCTGGAACCTCTCCTTCCGGTGTTCCGTCGATCGCAAACAGGCCAAGGCTTTCCATTGTCGGAACCCGGAACTGTTCCGACTGCATGATGGTCTTCAATGTATTGGCTCCCCGGTCTCCGAAATCGTCCGCATCCGGCTCATAACCAATCCCGAAGCTGTCCAGCACGATCAAAAAAACTCTGCGTTTCATCTGTTCTATCTCCTTTCTGTCGTCTCACGCATCCGGTTTCACAAACTATTCCCGTGATCCATTGTGTTTTCATTTGCCTGGAATTATTCGTCCGCTCCTGAAAAAGTATCCTGTACCATATTTTCTCTGGTAATATTCTTCAGCCAGCGGTAACTCTTATAATGCCGGTAGATAAACGGCATCTTCACAAACTCGTCGGTGCAGATCAGAAAATAAACGGCCATTGGCGGAAGTTTCAGCACAAAGGCCGCCAGAAATCCAAGCGGCACCGCATACACCCACATATCTATGATATCACAGACGAATCCGAAACGTGAATCTCCTCCGGATCGGAATGCTCCACAGATTACCATAGTGTTCACCGCCTGACCGACAATATAATAGACATTGATAAAAAGCATCATTCCGAGATATTCGTGGGCTTCCGGCGTCAGTTTCACCATATTCATGATCAGCGGTCTCAGAAGAAGGATCAGCACTCCTCCCGCCACGCCGGTCCAGAAAGTAATCCAGCACAGTCTGGTCGTGTCCGCCTTCGCCTTTTCGATCTGATTATCTCCGATCTCCTTTCCCAGCAGGATCGCGCTGGCGGAAGCAATGCCAAAACAGATTGCCGTTCCAAGATTTCTTGCCACGACGACAATGGAATTCGCCGCAACAATATCGCTGCCCAGATGTCCCATAATCACAGAATACATGGAAAATCCCACGCCCCATACGACCTCATTTCCAAAAGCGGGAAGTGAGTAGTGAAGATAATCGTGAAACAGAAGCGAATTGGACGCAAACACCTCACGGATCCGGAACCGGACGCTCTGCCCGCGGAAATTGTCGCCGACACAGATGAAAAATTCCATACCTCTGGCAATCACTGTGGCGATCGCAGCTCCCCGGATTCCGAAAGCCGGAACTCCAAATAGCCCGAAAATAAATACTGCATTCAGCAGAATATTGGATATAAGAGCAATCGCGGTAACCACCGCACTGAACACCACCCGCTCAATACTCCGCATCACACACAGATAAACCTGAGAAAATCCCATAAACAAATAGGATAGCCCGAGAATCCGCAGATAAGAGCTCCCCACCGCAATCATTTCCTGGTCTGCAGTAAAAATCCGCATCAGAAGGCCGGGAACCAGACAGGCTGCCGCACCAAACAAAATGGAAATACTCATAGACAGCCGCATGGCGATTCCCATGATTTTTTCGATCGTGCGCAGCTGCTGTCTGCCCCAGTACTGAGCACAGAGCATAATCGTCCCGGAAGCAACGCCGCTGTAAAACAGATTCAGCACAAAAGAAATCTGGTTTGCCAGCGAAGATGCCGAAAGAGACGTCTGATTCACAAAACCAAGCATCAGCACATCCGCAGAATTGACTGCGGTGTTGATCAGATTCTGGAAAATGATCGGCAGCGCAAGCTGCATGATTTTGCGGTAAAAATCCTTGTCTGCGTATTTTGACAGTTTCATATTTTCTGTTTTCCCCCTCATGTAAATTCATGTCCCATTTCCTGTACTGCAGCACGGATCCCAGAGCGTGCAGATTGCAGGAATGAATTTTCGAACACGCTCTAGCTTTCGTCTTTCCTTGTTTTCAAAAATGCCAGGACTTCCGCCTGTTTCGGGATCGACGGCACCGCGCCTTTTTTGGTCACTGCCAAAGCTGCCGCTGCGCAGGCGGTCTCCAGACATTCCTCCGGTGTCTTTCCCCGCATTTTTTCCGCAAGGTAATAACCGGTAAATGTATCTCCAGCCGCTGTGGTATCTTTCACGGCGACCGGAAAACTTTCCTGAAAGATACGCTTTTCGCCTTTTTGAAAGTATGCGCCCTTCTCTCCCAAGGTCAAAATCACTTCCATCCCGCAGTTCCGGCTTCTGAGTTTCTCAAGAATTCTCTGCGGCTCCTGCTCTCCCGTCATCTGTTCTCCCTCTACTTCATTGATAAAAAGCAGATCCGTCAGCGGAAGCATCCGTTCCGCCCACTCAGGAACAAACGGTGACGGATTCCATACGACCTTGACCCCTTTGTCCGCAGCCTCCAGGGCAAATTCCGGCACATCGTTGATCTCATTCTGCAGCAGAAGCAGATCGCCCGGCAGGGCTTCGGCAAGGATCTCCCGGCGGTATGCTTCATCAAACGCATGATTCGTCCCGGCATATACAACGATGCTGTTCTGTCCGGAACGATCCAGGAGAATCAACGCTCTCCCACTCTGATGCCCTGAAAGTCTTCGGATCCATGCGGAATTCACGCCTCTCTCTTTTGCAGCCTGAATCAGCGCTTCTCCATCCTCGCCCACAAGCCCGGCATGATATACGGCTGCCCCTGCGCTCGCTGCAGCCACAGACTGATTCAGACCTTTCCCGCCGCATGCGGTCTCGATCTGTTCCGCCGCGATCGTTTCCCCCGGCTTTACGATATGCTCCACATGGTAAGTTGTATCATAGTTCAGTGAACCCGCGTTGATTAATTTCATATCGATTCCTCTCTGCACTTCATATTTTATCTTTCACTTTTCGCTGCTTTACCATTCTCCGAAAGTTTGTAAAGAAAGTATACCACAGTTTCTTCTTTTTTTCGACCAGTTTGCAAACGAAAACATGTCAAAAACTCTTGACATTTTTCTTTCGCTCTGCTATTCTAAAAATGTAAAAAGTATTTGACATTTCAAAACTGCCATATGCAGAAAGGAGCGAAATAATATGCCAGTAGGAGCTATGATTTTTTTGGGAATTGTTCTCGTTGTATTTAGCGCATTGGACATCATCATGTTGGTATCTTTATCAAACCCGGGAGATGAACGTAACCAAATCATCGTATGGAAAGCCAGTTCTTTCACTTTGTTAGCAACCGTCGGGGCGATGGTGTTAGATGTCATTGAGAATTATGTAAGATCCCTGCCCATGACTGCCAATCCTTTTATTCAGCTGGAAGTGGCTGCTATCATCTACTTTGCCGCCCTTGTATATTATAAAAGGAAACATGGAGGCTGATATGGAAAATATAATCAGAAAGAGGAGAAAGGAATTAGGGCTGTCCCAAGAAGAATTGGCAAAAAAATGCGGCGTTTCCCGCCAGACAGTAAATGCGATCGAGAATAATAAGTACGATCCCACGTTATCACTGGCTTTTAGTCTTGCAAAAGAATTGCAGCTTACCGTCGACGAATTGTTCACACCGTCATAAATTTGAATAAACATCCGTCTCCACAGTTTCAGAGAAAGAAAAATATGAAATCATCATCAGGCGCCTGTCATTTTCATTTAGAGAATGACAGGCGCTTTTTTGATATCTGCTTCCTGATTTACTCTTAAATTACCGCTGCACAACACAAAACAGATTTCCATCCGGATCCTGCAAAACCACATAATCCGCCCCGTCTGGATACCTCCACTCTTTTCTGGCTGCTCCAAGCGCAAGCAATCGTTCCACTTCCGCTTCCTGATGATCGGTAAATAAGTCCAGATGATGCCGTTTTGCTTTGGGGGATGATACTTTGCTAAGAGAAAGCTGAACTCCATTCCCATCTGCAGGGACCAAAACCGCCCAATCATCGGAAGCCGGATATTTCAGCTTATAGTTTAATGCAGAACTCCAAAATGCAACCGCACGGGGAATATCCTGTACGCCCCAAACAACAGCGCCGATTTCCAACATGTCGATACCTCCTATGGCCTTTCAACCTTTTGTTCTTACCCATGATTATACTGGATTTTCTGTGCAAAAACTATAGGAAACCGAGTGGTTCCAGATAAATGGGTATGACAACAAAACCTCAGGCCTTGAGGCTTCAAAAAACTATTGGTGAATGAAACATTTAACATCTTTGTGGTATCCGAAGCTGAGGCTTTCCAAGTTTTCCTCCGCAGATTTTACACACCCAGACGTTTATGCCATAGAGATGTTTCAGTATTTCAGGCATACCCTTATCGTGCAGTTTGGAAATATATTTTCTGCATCCGAGAAGATTCCGGCATAAAGCAGTCCAAAACACTGCTTTACATGAAGTGGTAAACTAAAACTGGACACAGGGGTGCAAAAACTGGACACGATGATATAATCTATGTAAAGAGAAATATCATCCATGAACAGGCAACAGCATCCCGTGGACAGGAGGTTTGTAAATGAAGTACACCAAGGAACAGC
>JACJJN010000037.1 GCA_016899975.1 Lacrimispora saccharolytica
CCGGCTGTACAGATCCCGTTTTTGATGACGCAGCCATTGAAGCGATCCTGAACGCTTCCGATGGGACAGCCCGTGTGGCTTCACTTGTGATTGGCCACAGCCAGTCTGCAGACCGCATTACATCCGACATAGTCATGCAGGCGATCAACGACAGCACTCTTGGCTGAAAAGGCATCCGCAATTAATTTGCGGATGTTTTTCTCTTAGAAAAACAATTCGCAGAAACAGCTGCTTTTAAAGTGACTGATATCCCTATGGGAGTCGAAATGAGCATAAAACAATCTGCTTGATAGAGCATCATTTAATTTGCGGGACAACAGCATAATTTTTCCGGCAGTACTACCAGACGGTATTTTCCCTTATTCCATACTTTAACAATTCCACTTCGAATACTTTCCACTGTAAAAAACTTCAGTTCACTGACCCGAACCCCTGTGGAACACATCGTTTCCATCATCAATGCAAGCCTCTCTTTTCCTTCACCTCGCGCAGTATGAACCAACCGGAAATATTCTTCCTCACTCAATTCCTTCTGCTCATCCTCATAAATCTTTCTCTGCGTTTTCACCCGACGAAGCTTCAATCGTTCCGATCCGATACATACAAGATACTGGTTCAGAGCCACCAACATAGAATTTACACTGCTCAAAGCATAATTTTCGATCAACCAGTTCTTATACTGCAGCAGGCATTCTTTCGTAATTTCCTGATCACCATCCAGGTAACGAAAAAAAGTTCTGACATCTGTTTTGTATTTTCGTATTGTTGCCGGAGCATTTTCCCGCTCAAGTAAATACAAATCAAAAAGATCCATATTTTCTACTCTTTCCATTTTCTCTTTTCCTTTCTGCTTTTCAAAAGTTTTTATTGTTCAACGACACACCTCAAATACAATAGTTATAAATACGTATAGTTACAGCATTCCCTTATCGTCTATAAAAAAACGATTACATTATAATTTTTCTACTTATTTTATCACATCTAACTCTCATAAAATGAATTTTTTGAAAAAGTAATACAAAAAATACGAAAAAATATAATCCATACAAAAAACAACTCAACAGATCGATTTTATCATCTGATGAGTTGTCTTTGCTCACACTTATTTATATTGCAAAAAAATCCCCTATACTTCAAATTGGTGTCGAACCAATTTCCAAGTATAGGGAATATTATCACAGCTGCATACTGCCGAAATCAATCTCCAGATCGTCATAAATTCCCGATTTCACACACTCAGACAGCGTCTGCTCCATTACCGTTTCTTCGTCAAAATTATATACCGTAACTCGCTCCTTATCCGGATCCACAATCCAGTACTCTCTCACTCCTGCTGTACGATACTTGAATAACTCCATATAGTAATCAATCCTGCGGCTGCCGGGCGATACCACTTCAACAATCCAATCCGGCGCTCCACTGCAGCCGTCCTCGGTCAATTTCTCCCTGTCGCAGACTACGCTGATGTCAGGTTCGACATAATTTCTATCATCTTTGCTGAGGAACACCGCAAACGGAGCCGGATAGACCTCGCAGTCACCGCCTTTTTCCCGAATATAATTATCGATGGTTACATCCAGAAAATGAACGAACTTCTGATGGATTCTTTTGGGATGAGCCATCAGATACATACTGCCATCAATCAATTCCGCCCTTTGACCATCAGGAAGCGCATAGATATCTTCTGTAGTATACAACCGATCTTTTGCCAGTGCCATGCGAACACATCCTTTCCTGTAACTTTGATCAGAAATGATAGCTTTTCCTTAACTTCCCCATCCGAACGGCTTCTTCCAATCTTATTCTTCTTTCTCCGCCTTCCGGAAAAAGAAGAATCCCACCAGAAACATCAACGACAGAATCGCCACTCCATACCTGGAACTTCCGCTGACCATCGTGGAGATACCCATCACCGTCGTTCCGATAAAAGCCGCGCCTTTTCCGAATATATCATAAAATCCAAAATACTCGCTGGACTTCTCTTTCGGGATAATCTTCGCAAAGTAAGAACGTGACAGCGCCTGAATCGCTCCCTGAAAGACTGCGACGCAGACTGCCAGGAACCAGAACTCCCACGCCTTGTCCAGCTGCAGCGCGAAGACAGCGATCAGGAAATACGCGAGAATGCTCACCTGGATCAGGCTGCCGTTTTTGAACCGCTTGGAAATCTTTCCAAAGGCGATAGAGCAAGGGAACGCTACCACCTGTGTCATCAGCAGCGCCAGCACCAGATCCGTATCGGAAATTCCCACATCCTTTCCGTAGGTGGTCGCCATATCGATGATCGTATACACGCCGTCAATGTAGAAGAAAAATCCAAGGAGGAAAAACAGGATCTTCCGCTGATGTTTCAATCCTTTCACCACATCGACGATCCTGCGGAAACTCTCCTTCACCGGATGGTTTACCTTTTCCACATAATGGATCTGGCGGTAATTGCGGATCAGAGGGATCGTCACACCTGCCCACCAGACTGCATTGAGGAACAATGCCAGGGTCATCGCCATCCCGCCGCTGATGCCAATGACATCAGAGCCGAGGATCAGCACCAGAGAAGCGATAAACGGAACACAGCTTCCGATATATCCCCAGGCATACCCCTGCGAGGAAATTTCATCCATCCGGTCCTCCGTCGTGACATCCGTCAGCATAGAATCATAAAAGATCAGGCTCAGCTGATAACCGGTCTTGGCAATACAGAATACTGCCAGAAACGCCAGCCATTTGCTGGCAAACGCCATCGCCATACAGCCGATCACTCCCACCAGGAAGGTGCTGACAAACAGCGGCTTCTTATAATTTTTTGTGTCCGCCATCGTTCCGAGGATCGGTCCCAGGATTGCCACCAGGATCGTGGACAGAGACAGGGTAAAGCTCAGAAACGCGGTGGAATCGCTGTTGGAAAGATTGTCTGCGGTCGCAATGTTTTTAAAGTAAATAGGAATGATCGTGGTACAGAGCATTGTGAACGCGGAATTGCCCACATCATACAGAATCCACTGTTTTTCCAGGCGCGTCATTTTTCCAGCCATAGGTAATTTCTCCTTTTTCTCTTATTCAAAATTCCGGTTGAAACGCCCGGATAACGGTGCTCCGTTCAGGATCGCTTCGTTGAGGCCTTCCAGTTCTCCCGGCGCCTCGTCCAGCGCTTTCCGGTACAGATTCAGGAGATTCCTTGTGGACGCCTCGCATTTCGGATTTGGTTTCTTCCTCATAATCTGTCCTTCCATCGAATCATAATGTCCGCTCAGTTTCAGCGCACTCAGGAGGACTGTCCGCTTGATGCCGTTCCGGCAGATGGGCAGATGGGTGTAAAATTTCATCCCCTTCAGGCATTCAAGGATTTCAGCCTGGGAGAGCCGCGGAAAACACCTCTGGATCACATTGTTTCCCTCAGTATTCGGACAGATCGACGCCGCAGGCTCATAGCGGAACGGATCTTTGCCGTCCCTCTCCATCAGCTCTCTGTCCAGATGGGTTTCGATCTCCGCATGGGAGATTCCTGTCTGATCCTCAAAGGCATTGATATACGGATGACAGGTGGAATCCAGCAGAAAATGGCAGGCAAATCCCAGCAGATAAACCCGCAGCGCGTCATCCGGATTCTCCTGAAACAGGGCAATCCGTTCCTGGAAGAATTCGGCAGCCGTCCTCTCATGGAGCTGCGACCCATACTGGGAAATCGGGTTTCTGGTCAATGGATGGTAATAAAAAAAGATATCCGGACCGTGCAGTCCGATCAAATACAGTTTTTTATGCTCTCGGATCGTATTTTTCAGATCTTTCGGCAGCTTTTTCCAGACCTCCCTGCCGAACCGGTCATGTGCATAAGTTGTGGGCATACGTACCGCCTCCTTTGTCTTTTTTAGATATCCAGCCGTATCTGGATCTCTTCCTCTGCTTCCGCCTTGAAATCCTCCAGTTTGACCGGGTTGATCGTCGGAAGGTTGTCCGTGGAATCCACGCCGAAATTTCTCAGAAACTCTTCCGTTGTTCCCAGCAGGATCGGCCGTCCGGGTGCGTCCAGGCGCCCTACTTCCTGCACCAGATTATATTCAATCAGCTTGTTGACCGCGTGGTCACTTTTGACCCCGCGGATCTTCTCGATCTCAATCTTGGTCACAGGCTGCTTATAGGCGATGATGGAAAGTGTCTCCATCATCACATCACTGAGTACTGCTTTTTTCGGCTGCAGCGCGATGTTGACCAGATATTCATAGTATTCCTGTTTTGTACACAACTGATAAGCGTTTTCCAGCTCAATGATCCGGATTCCCCGGTCTTCCTTCTGATAATCATCCATCATGTTCTGAAGGACTTTGCGGGTTGTCTCCGTATCGTGGCCGATCGCCTTTGCAATCTTGGACAGTTCCAGGGAATCTCCCATGGCAAACAGCACCGCTTCGATCGCCGCCTTCGTGTGTTCCACGGTGTCCGGGCGGTGAACTTCTCCGTAACTGTCCGTTTTCTGATTCCTGTTTTCTTCCATTATTTCCTCTTTCCTGACGCACTTGCTGCGCCATCAAGGTAGATTTGGAAGTTCACTTCCGAACTTCTATCTCATCCTCACCGTCTTCGTTTTCCGTATAGGGAACCACAACCGTCCCCTCTGCCTCCAGGGATTCGATCAGGATCTCCCCGAACGCCTCCTCCTGGGCAATGCGGATCTTTCCCGTCTTCATCAATTCCAGAATTGCCAGGAACGTAACAATGATCTGGATTTTTCCCGGCTGTTCCTCCAGAAGCGCCCGGAAACTGAATTTCCTGTGGGCGACCGCATAACGCTCCACGTACGTCATCTTGTCCGGAAGACTGATCTCTTCTTTCTCGATCTTGCCGAATTTGCTTCGGATCGGGTCAATCTTGTTTTCCTGTCTGCGCAGGATCGTCTGATATACCGCGTTGAGCCGTTCCAGGGTCACCTGGGAAAGCAGTCCGCTGGCATCCACCGGTTCCCGGTATTCCAGCACCTCCTTTGGCAGCGTCGGCTTTTTGTAGACAGAACGCGCCGCCTCATTCATCCGGTCCCTCAGTTCGTAGGACATATACTTGTACATCTTGTATTCCAGAAGCTGGCGTACCAGCTCTTCTCTCGGGTCTTCTTCCTCCCCTTCTTCATTGACCTCCCGGGGCAGCAGCATCCGGCACTTGATATCCAGCAGTGTCGCCGCCATGACCATGAACTCACTCATCACGTCCAGATCTTCCTGCTCCATCTGGCGGATATAGTCCAGATACTGTTCTGTGATCTCCACGATCGGAATGTCATAAATATCTATTTTGCTTTTTTCGATCAGGTGCAGCAGAAGATCCAGCGGACCTTCAAACACCGGAAGTTTAACAGGAATTCCCATGCAGGTCCTCTCTTCCACGTTTTTTTACTTTCCTTCTCCGGAACCATCGATCTCCAGAACCACCAGTTCCCTCGGGTTATGGAGCCGCACCGGAATCGTATGCTCCCCGCAGCCCGCGCTGACGATGCGGTAATGCCCGTCTTTTTCACAGCAGCCATGGCAATTTTTCGGAAACAGACGAAAATCCGGGCTGACCAGCCCTCTGTTTCCAAAGCCGACCACACCGCCGTGATAATGGCCGGACAATGTCACATCCGCGCCGAAACAGTCATAAGCCTGTGTGTACCAGGGATGATGTGCCAGCAGGATGGAAAACGCTTCCTTCGGCGGCGTACCGAAAACATCGGTCAGTTCCGTCACCGGAAGCTGCTGTCGGCAGAATCTGTCATAATATTCCCGCTTCATCTCAAATCCATAGATCAGTACCTGGAGACCGTTCTTCCAGAAGGCTGCCATCTCATTTTCCAGGTACACCGCCTTCGTCCCGGCAAGAATTTCCCGGAATCTTTCATAGGCATCTCCATACACCTCCGGATACAGTTTCAGACGGTATTCATGATTGCCGCAGGCATAATAGACCGGATATTCCTCCGCAAGCATCTTGACTGCCGAGAGTCCGGGCTCCAATGGTTGACCGGGCTTTGCCACGATCTGGTCTCCTCCGATCAGCACCGCATCCGGCTTCTGCTGCCGCACAAGTTCCAGCAGCTCACAATTCTCCGGTCCGTAAGTCATATTATGCAGATCGCTGATAAACACAAACCGCAGATTTCTTTCCTTCCATCCGCATTTCGGACTTTTCAAGTGATACTTTGTTATCTTTATTTTCCTCATGTTCTGATTATACTGCAAATCAAAACCTCAGACAAGCCCCAACGCTTCCTTCGCCAGATGGTCCGCAAGATCGTTCCAGGTGTCGCCGGAGTGCCCTTTGACCTTCCGGAATGTGATCTTCACCTTTTCGGATGCGCTTCGGTAAAAGTCCCGGTAAGCCCTGGTTCCTTCCTTTTTTGCCTCCCATTGTCCTTCACACCATTTGGCGATCCCTTCGTAGTCATGACAGATCCGCAGGCTGGCAATTTCATGTTCCAGGCAGTATTTCATTGCCAGCTCTGCTCCCTTGATCTCCCCTGCCACGTTGCGCATTGCCGCCAGTTCCGGGTCGGAATATGCCTCTTTGAAATGGAGTTCCTTGCCGTTCCAGAACAGTACGACACCGCAGGAAAAACGGCCGCTTCCGTGGTAATAGCTTCCGTCCACATAGGCGACCGCCTCCGGCTCCTCCTCGTGTTTATGCTTACATGTCTGCTCCACAGACGCAGGCGTTCCAACTGTCATTTCTGCTGCAGTTTCTTTTGGAGCTACTGTCGGCGTTTCCGCCGCCGCTTCTGGACTCTTTCCGTTTCCGGCTCCGCCTTTCACGTAATTCTCCGCTTCCTCTCTCGTCGGAAAGCTTTTATAAGAAGCCCCGGAATAACCGTCCACCTGCTTTTTGCACTCATCCCAGGTCAGATAAACCCCCGGAACTCTCCCGTTCTGTACTGCGTAAAACTTTTTTTTCGCCATTGTCCTCTCCTTATCGTTTCCAAACTGCCGCTTCAAACAGCTGATATCGTCCTCTTTCCATGCCTTATTCATTTTGTCATGCCGTCGGCAGCAGTCCCGTCAGCGCTTCCTCCAGATAATCCAGAAAATCCGCCGATTCCACATCGGCTGTATAGATGATCGCAGTGCTTCCGATCTCCTTACCGTTCCGGGAATAGACCGCTCTTCCCGCAGTCTCGCCTTTCCTCACCGGCGCCTGAACTTCTTCCGGAAGCTCTATGTACTTTTCCACATCGGAAATCTTCTGGCCGCTGCAGTCCAGGTAACGGAACTCGGTTTCAAAAGCAACCGGAACTTCTTTTTCTTTTCCCTGAATCACCGGAACCGGTGCAAGCTCCTCTTTGTTTTCGTCCACATACAGCGAACATTTCCCGAATCCATAATTGAGCATCGCCGAAGCGTCCGCAAACCGCACCTTGTGATCCGGCGCTCCCATGACCACCGCGATCAGCGTAATGCCGTCTCTCTGAGCCACGGCGGAAACACAGTATTTCGCCACGGAAGTACTCCCCGTCTTCAGTCCCACACAGCCGTCATAGCTGGAGATCAGCTTGTTGGTGTTGGTCAGCGTAAAGGGTTTCGTCCCCTGTGCCGTCACATGTGTGATATCCTCCATCCAGATAGAAGAATATTCCAGAACTTTCGGAAAACGCTGGATCAGTTCTCTGGACACGATCGCCACATCCCTTGCCGACGTGTAATGCCCCGCCGAATCCGTAAGGCCGCAGCAGTCTTCAAACTTCGTATTTTCCATTCCAAGCTCCGCTGCCCGTGCATTCATCCGCGCGACAAACTCGCTCTCCGTCCCGGCAATATGCTCCGCCATGGCAACTGCCGCATCGTTTCCGGAAGCCACGACGATACATTTGATCATCGTCTCCACGGTCTGCTTCTCGCCTTCTTCCAGAAACACCTGGGAGCCTCCCATGCTCTTTGCGTAAGCACTGGTCGTAACCTCCTCGTCCATGGTCAGATTTCCTTTTTCCAGTTCCTCAAAGATCAGCAGCAAGGTCATGATCTTTGTGATACTGGCGGGACTTCTCTGCTCGTCTGCATTCTGTTCATAAATCACCTGTCCGGTGCTGGCTTCCATCAGCAGTGCGGATGGGGAAGACAGCGCAAGGCTTCCACTCTGGCCTTCCTGTCCCTGAGTCTCCTGTTCCTGGTTCTGCTCCGGCTCTGCCACAACACGAACTGCAGGGCAGAACGCTGTCAGCAAAACAAAAAAGGCACAGATTCCGTAAAGAAACCGTTTCATACATACACCCCGTCTTTGATCTATATGGTAATGTATGAGGAATCCATGCCTTTTTATACCTTTTTCATCTGCAGTGCCGGGAATCCATCTCCCATCCCGCAAAGCAGTTCATGAAATTCATTTAAAGCATCGGCGCAAAAAGGCGGAGCACTGACTGAAACATACGGACAAAGATGTTTCTTGCCTGTACTGTCTCCAGATCCATTTCCTTCGATACTTCAAAAGTGTCCAGGGCATCCTGTTTGATCTGCATCACGGAACTGTTTTTATACAGAAATACTCCGCATTCAAAATGCAGATACAAACTGCGGTAGTCCACATTAAAAGTTCCGCAAGTCGCCATCTCGTCATCACAGACAAAGCTTTTTGAATGGATAAATCCGGGAAGATACTGGTAGATCCGCACACCCGCCTCCAAAAGCGGCTCATAATAAGACTGCGTCAGTAAAAATACACTTTTCTTATCCGGAATTTCCGGAGTGACAATCCTCACATCCACGCCTCTCTTTGCCGCCTGGCAGAGCGCCGTCAGCGTCTCGTTATCCGGGATCAAATAAGGCGTAAAAATGTAGAGATACCGTTTCGCATAATTGATAATGTTCAGGTAGACACTCGCTCCCACCGTCTCACTGTCCATCGGGGAGTCTCCATAGGGCTGAACCAGTCCGTCCGCTGTAAACGGTCCCATATGATACAGATGGGGCCGGTATTTTTCAAAGTCGCAGGAGGTGCGGGTGATGACCGTCCACATCTGCAGGAACATCACGGTGAACGTCCATACCGCATCCCCATGCAGCCAGACACCGGAATCCTTCCAGTGACCGAAACGCATTTTTTTGTTGATATATTCGTCCGCCAGGTTGATTCCCCCGGTAAATGCAGTATGGCCGTCGATCACCGTAATCTTTCTGTGATCCCGATTGTTCATCACTACATTCAGCACCGGGCGGAACTGATTGAATGACGCACAACGGATTCCATAAGACTGCACTGTCCTGTAATACTGGGGCGGCAGAGTGTTGACGCAGCCCAGGTCATCGTAGATCAGCCGCACCTCCACACCGTTTGCTGCCTTCTCCTTCAGCACGTCCAGGATGGAATCCCACATATATCCTTCACCGATGATAAAATATTCCATAAAAATATAATGCTCCGCTTTTTTCAGCTCTTCCAGAAATTTTGCGAACCAGTCTTCACCGACCGCGAAATACTCTGTCTGCGTATTGGAATACAGCGGCGCATGGGCATATTTTCTCAAATAGCGGCACTGTCCGGCGACTCCGGGATTTTCTTTTTCCAAATATTCTTCCCAGTAATTTTCCTGTTTGAAAATATCTTTGTGTTCCACCAATACCTGATCATAGACAATCCGGAATTTATGCGCCAGTCTGGACTGACCGAAAATTGCATAAAGAATAATCCCGACCACAGGAAAGACCAGGATACAGAACGTCCACATCAGCTTATAGCCGGGATTCAGATTCTGGCTTACCAGCCACAGCACTGTGATCAGCGCAATAAATGTCAAAACATACGTTACATAAATAGATTCTTCATTCAGGATCAGGATCAGCGCGATGATCCAGATCAGCTCCAGCGCCAGCGCTGCCAAGATAATAAACAGCCGGGTGGACATGATCCTTAATACTTTTCTCACCAGCCCGAAAAACTCGTATATCACCTTCCAGATCAGTTTCATATTCCACCATCTTTCTGTCTGTTATGTTTAAAAATCCCCGGGGAGATACTCACCGGGGATTTTCTGCACATTAATTATACTTACGTTTTCTGGCAGCTTCAGATTTCTTTTTGCGGCGAACGCTTGGCTTCTCATAATGCTCTCTCTTGCGAATCTCCTGCTGAATGCCTGCCTTTGCACAGCTACGCTTAAATCTGCGTAAAGCGCTGTCCAACGTCTCGTTCTCTTTTACGATTACATTTGACATAGTCTCACACCTAACCTCCCTCCAGTTGCAGATTGTGCATAATACAACTGTATGGGTATTTTTTTGCACTAGTAATATTATAGCAGAATTTTCCCATACGTCAACATTTTTTTCTCTTTTTATAAAAATTTTTGTAACCGCTCATAACCGTTCAACCAGGTCTGCCGGATGTTACTGAATCTGTCCTTCCAGAATCTCCGGGATTTTCGCGATGGCTTCCGGAATCTTATCCGGCTGCTTTCCTCCCGCCTGTGCCATATTCGGACGGCCGCCTCCGCCTCCGCCGACGATGGCAGCGGCTGCCTTGATCAGGTTACCGGCATGGGCGCCTTTCTTCATGGCTCCGTCTGTCACCATTGCAAGAAGGCTTACTTTTCCATTCTGTGCGGATGCCAGTACGACAACGCCCTCTCCCAGCTTCTCTTTTAACTGATCGCCAAGATCACGCAGTCCGTTCATGTCCACATTTTCCACGGCTGCAGCCAGAAGCTTCACGCCTTTGATCTCAGTCACTTTGTCTATGACATTGCCAAGAGAATTCTGAGCCATTTTGCTCTTCAGAGATTCATTTTCAGATGTCAGCTCTTTGTTCTCAGCCATCAGATGGCGGATCTTTCCGTCCAGCTCCGCCGGAGTGGTCTTCAGAAGAGCCGCTGCGCTGTGAAGCATTGCCTCCTGTTCTCTGTAATAAGCCAGAACGCCTTCTCCGGTCAGCGCCTCGATCCGGCGGACGCCGGCCGCTACACCTGCCTCGGAAACAATCTTGAACAGCATGATCTCACTGGTGTTGTGTACATGGGTACCGCCGCACAGCTCTTTGGAGAAATCTCCTATGGATACCACGCGGACCTCATCGCCGTATTTCTCTCCGAACAGCGCCATTGCTCCGGATTTTTTCGCGGACTCGATGTCCATGATATCCGTCTGCACCGGCAGCTGCTCCTGGATTTCCTGATTTACCAGAGCTTCCACTTTTGCCAGTTCTTCCTGTGTCATCGCTGTGAAATGTGCGAAGTCAAAACGAAGACGGGTCGGAGTTACCAGGGAACCTTTCTGCTCTACATGAGCGCCAAGGACAGTCTTCAGCGCTTTCTGAAGCAGATGGGTGGCACTGTGGTTCTTCTCTGTATTCTTTCTCGCGGATCTGCAGACTTCCAGAGAAGCCTCTTCGCCCACAGAGATCATTCCGGATTTCATCACGCCGACATGGCCATACTTTCCGCCGCGCAGCTTGATGGTCTCCTCGACCTCAAAGACACCGTTCGGTGTACGGATTTCTCCGCAGTCACCGATCTGACCGCCCATGGTGGCATAGAACGGGGTCTTTTCTGTAAATACGGTACCTTTCTGACCTTCCATCAAAGCGTTGACGATCTCGGTCTCTGTGGTGAGCACAGTGATCCGGGAATTATCGGTCAGTGTAGTATATCCTGTGAATTCCGTTGTAACGGAAGGATCGATCTCATCGTAAACAGTTGCGTCCGCTCCCATGTAGTTGGTAGTCTCACGGGCAGTTCTCGCTCTGTTTCTCTGCTCATCCATCGCTTTGGTGAAGCCGTCCTCGTCGATCTCATATCCCTTTTCTTCCAGAATCTCTCTGGTCAGATCCATCGGGAATCCATACGTATCGTACAGTTTGAACGCATCCTCTCCGGAAAGAACTTTCTGTCCGGCAGCAGCCATCTTCTCTTCCATTTCTGCCAGAATGGACAGACCCTGGTCGATGGTCTTGTTGAACTGCTTTTCTTCATTATTCAATACGTTAAAGATGAAGTCTTTCTTCTCTTCCAGTTCCGGATATCCATCCTTGCTTCCCTCGATCACGCCTGCGCTCAGCTCCGCAAGGAACAGACGATCGATGCCAAGCAGACGTCCATGACGTGCGGCACGGCGGATCAGACGGCGGAGAACGTAGCCTCTGCCCTCATTGGTCGGCATGATACCATCGGAAATCATGAAGGTCGCGGAACGGATATGGTCTGTGATCAGTCGGATGGAAACATCCTTTTCATGCTCTTTGCCGTAGGTTACGCCTGCGATCGCGCACACCTGGTTGCGCAGCGCCTGGATCGTATCCACGTCAAAAATGGAATCCACATCCTGAACTACAACGGCAAGACGCTCCAGACCCATTCCGGTATCGATGTTCTTCTGCTCCAGCTCGGTGTAATGACCTTCACCGTCGTTGTTGAACTGGGTAAATACGTTGTTCCATACCTCGATGTAGCGGTCGCAGTCGCAGCCAACGGTACATCCCGGTTTTCCGCAGCCGTACTTCTCGCCGCGGTCGTAATAAATCTCAGAACACGGACCGCAGGGACCTGCGCCATGCTCCCAGAAATTATCTTCTTTTCCGAAACGGAAGATTCTCTCCGGCGCGATTCCGATCTCTTTTTCCCAGATCTCAAACGCCTCATCGTCTTCCTCATAGACCGACGGATACAGACGGTCCGGATCCAGGCCAACGACTTTCGTCAGGAATTCCCAGGACCATGCGATGGCTTCATGCTTGAAATAATCACCAAAAGAAAAGTTTCCAAGCATCTCGAAAAACGTACCGTGGCGGGCGGTTTTTCCCACATTCTCGATATCTCCGGTACGGATACATTTCTGACAGGTTGTGACACGTCTTCTCGGCGGAATCTCCGCTCCGGTAAAGTACGGTTTCAGAGGCGCCATACCTGAATTGATCAGAAGAAGACTTTTATCATTCTGCGGCACAAGAGAAAAACTCTTCATTGCCAGATGTCCTTTGCTCTCGAAGAACTCCAGGAACATTCTCCGGAGCTCATTCACGCCATATTTTTCCAACGTTTTTTCCTCCTATATGACCTGCGAAAGAGCCAAAAGCATATGCCTTTGACTCTCTGCAAATTTTATTGCTTCAGCTTCCTTCTTGCGGATTCCGAAACAGACGCCCGGCTTTCCGAACGCTGCATTGGTTTTAATATACCACAAGAAATTATCCGACGCAAATCTTTTTAAATTTCTTTTTTCCACGGCGCAGAATGGAACCTTCCGGAAGGATGTTTTCCTTCTTCACGATGTGTTTCACATCGGTGATTTTTTCGCCGTCCAGGGTCACGCCGCCCTGCTCGATAGCACGGCGTCCTTCATTCCGTGTTCCCACCAGCTCTGCTTTCTGAAGCAGGCTGATCAGGTCAATGCCGTCCTCCGTGAAATCCTCATCTTTCAGCTCGGTGGTCGGCATGTTTTCAGAATCACCGCCGCCGGCAAACATTGCCTTTGCTCCGGACTCTGCCTTTTTCGCTTCCTCCTCGCCATGTACGAGAGCGGTCAGTTCGTAGGCAAGGATCTCCTTCGCCCGGTTCAGCTGGCTGCCTTCCCATTTGTCCATCTCGTCGATCTGCTCCAGCGGCAGGAAGGTCAGCATACGCAGACATTTCAGAACATCCGCGTCCGCAACGTTTCTCCAGTACTGGTAGAAATCAAACGGAGAAGTTTTGTCCGGATCCAGCCATACGGCTCCTGACTGGGTCTTGCCCATCTTCTTGCCCTCGGAATTCAGCAGCAGGGTGATGGTCATCGCGTAAGCATCTTTGCCCAGTTTACGGCGGATCAGCTCAGTACCGCCCAGCATATTGCTCCACTGGTCATCGCCGCCAAACTGCATGTTGCAGCCGTATCTCTGGAACAGCTCAAAGAAATCGTAGCTCTGCATCAGCATGTAGTTGAACTCCAGGAAACTCAGACCCTTTTCCATTCTCTGTTTATAACACTCAGCCGTCAGCATACGGTTGACAGAGAAATGGGGACCGATCTCACGAAGAAAATCGATGTAATTCAAATCCATCAGCCAGTCTGCATTGTTGACCATCAGGGCTTTTCCGTCAGAAAAATCAATGAAACGGCTCATCTGCTTTTTGAAGCAGTCACAGTTGTGCTGGATCGTTTCCGGCGTCATCATTTGACGCATATCGGTACGTCCAGACGGGTCTCCGACCATACCTGTACCGCCTCCGATCAGGGCGATCGGCTTGTTTCCTGCCTCCTGCAGACGTTTCATCAGGCACAGCGCCATGAAATGTCCCACATGAAGAGAATCTGCAGTCGGGTCAAAACCGATGTAAAAAGTCGCCTTTCCATTGTCAATCAGTTCCCTGATCTCTTTTTCGTCTGTCACCTGGGCAATCAGGCCGCGGGCAACCAGTTCGTCGTAGATTTTCATTTTCTTTCTCTCCTTTTCTCTATTTCTGCGGGCGAGTGTTTCTGACTCTGCATGGATCTTTGTAAGATCAAAGAGTTCCGCTCGCGGAACTCTCGCGCTGAGCGCGGTCACTTTAGCGACAAATTTCTACTTCGCGCGAGTGCGCACCCCGCGGAGCGTTTTTATTTTTTTAAAATAAAAAACTCCCGCCCTTTTTTTGAAAGGACGAGAGCATATCTTCTCCCGTGTTACCACCTTACTTCACAACTGCCTCACGACAGCTGCCTCAGTCGGTATCCAGATTTCGAATACCCTGACGCTGTAACGTTCGTCTCTTACGTCGCAGCCTACTTACGGTCTGTCTGTTCCTTCCGTGTTCGGTGCGCAGCTTGGGGAGGTATTCAACAGCATTTCATCATGCGCCTCTCATCCGCCGGCAGCTTTCTGTTTTCATCCCTGCTGTTTACTTGGTCCCGTCATCGCCTTTTTGTTCAGTATACCCAGCGGCAGGCGGTTTGTCAAGATTTATTGTGACTGTTTTTTGCATTTCACAATCGTTTTAGTGCGTACGAAAGCCTCCAGGGGCAGGTGGTATGCGTGGACAGCGGGCGGCTGTCCACGCATACCACCTGCCCCTGGAGGCTTTCTGACTTTCCAATCTCCTTCGACAACTCCTACAAAGAGCAATCCAAAGACCAAAAATTACACTTTGAAATGTCTTCAATTGCACTTTAATCGGCGTATCTACCTGATTTAACGGATAATCTACATGTAATTTCTTGCCCATATCCTTCCGACTATGCTATAGTTTTTTCAGAATTATTCGTTTTGAAAACTGCAAAAAGGAGGTTGTGGTAAATGGCTTTGCTGAACAATAGTATTAAGGAAATGTCTGAAAGGCTTCAGACACTGCTGAAAGAATATGCTCCCTCCATGATGCTTTACGGTTCTGTCACAATGGATGATTTTCAGTTTGGATGGAGCGATATCGATTTTTGTCTGCTTACTGAACGACCGATTTCTCAGGAACTGGCAGAAACTCTTGTATTTCTGAGGCAGACAATGACAGAGGAAAAAGATCCGAATCCCTTTTTCCGTCTCTTCGAAGGCGTCATAATGACAAAGAAAGATCTCCTTACTCCCGGAGAGGGAAAGATCGTTTACTGGGGTACCAGCGGACAGCGTATCCTTTCCCGGTTTTCGCTGGACCCTTTTACGCGAATGGAACTGATCCGGGATGGAATCCCTGTTTTCGGAACAGATTTCCGTCATCTGATATCCCCTCCGGACAGAGCGGAAATTGTACAGGCAATCCAACGTCATTATGAAGCGATTCGAACATACGGAGAAGCCGATGCCGGATGGCTCCTTGATACTGCCAGATGTCTGTACACCTTGAAGACCAATCAGATAATCGCAAAAACAAAAGCCGGGGAATGGGCTTTGGAACACCATCTGTGTCCTAACCCGGAGACTATGGAACAGGCGCTACAAATCCGGAAAAATCCAAAAGAACTTCCGAATGACGCATCCGTCAAAAAATGGCTGAATGGTCTGAAACCGGAAATCCAAAGGTTTGCCGATGTGCTGGAAGATGCCTTGCGATCGGAAATTTTATGAGAAAGGTAAGACTGCGCAAAAATCCCCAAGATTATCTTACATAATCCACCACAAAACATTGACTTTTCCCCCGCATAATAGTATTCTTTTTATATAGTTGCACATGCAATAATTGTAAATGCAATATTATCTGCAAAGGGGTGGTTTCAGCTTGAAAAAGGTATTTCTCTATCTGCGTCCGCACGTTCCGCGGATGATCCTCGGCGTGACGATCAAATTCACCGGAACAATCATGGATCTGTTTCTCCCGTGGATTCTTTCCTATATGATCGATGTGATCGTTCCCAAAAAAGACATGACGGAAATCCTGCTTTACGGTCTGCTTATGCTGATCTGTTCGGTGATCGCCTGGGCGGGTAACGTCATTGCCAACCGGATGGCTTCCCGGGTGGCAAGGGATACAACCGAAAGTCTCCGGCACGATCTGTTCCGCAGGATTTCTTATCTGTCCTGCCGCCAGACGGACACGTTCACTATCGCTTCCCTGGAATCCCGCCTGACTTCGGATACCTACAACATTCACCAGATGATCGGTATGATGCAGCGGCTGGGAATCCGCGCGCCGATTCTGCTCCTTGGCGGAATCACCATGACCATGTTCATGGAACCGGTGCTGACGCTGGTTCTTCTGGCTGTCCTGCCGTTTGTCGCGGTCACTGTGTTTTATATTTCCAGAAAAGGAATTCCCCTGTACACACAGCTGCAGCAGGCGGTTGACCGGATGGTCCGTGTCGTACGGGAGAACGCCTCCGGAATCCGTGTCATCAAAGCGCTTTCCAAAACAGAATACGAAAAAGAACGTTTCAAGGCTGCAAACCAGAACATCGTGGAGAAAGAGACAAAAGCTTCGGTTACAATGGCTGCCAGCAATCCCCTGATGAATCTTTTCCTGAACGCAGGCCTTACGCTGGTGGTCGTGGCGGGAGCTTTCCGGGTGGCTGCCGGTCAGACACAGACGGGAACCATCCTGGCTTTTCTTACTTACTTTACGATCATCCTGAACGCCATGCTTTCCATCAACCGTATGTTTATGCTGTTTTCCAAAGGTTCTGCCTCCGCGAATCGGATCAGTCAGGTACTGGACGCTCCGGAGGACCTGCTGCTGGAAGCCAGGGATCATCAGGATACGGAATATCATGTCCTGTTCGACCACGTATCTTTCGCCTACCATCTGGGACGTTCCCAGGTGATCTCCGACATTTCCTTTGCTCTGAAAAAAGGGGAAACCCTTGGAATCATCGGCGCTACGGGATGTGGAAAAAGTACGATCATCAACCTTCTGATCCGTTTTTACGATGCAGACAAGGGAACCATCCGCATCGACGGGGATGATGTCCGTGGAATTCCTTTCAGCGAACTCCACAAGAAATTTGGAATCGTCTTTCAGAACGATGTGCTGTTTGCGGATACCGTGGAAGAAAACATCCGTTTTGGAAGGGATATCACGCAGGAGGATATCGAGAAAGCCGTTGTGTGCGCACAGGCACAGCCATTCATCGAAGAACTGGAGGACGGACTTGGTTACCGTCTGGCGATCCGCGGTTCCAACCTGAGCGGCGGCCAGAAACAGCGCGTGCTGATCTCACGGGCGCTTGCAGCACATCCGGAAATCCTGATCCTTGACGACTCCTCCAGCGCGCTGGATTATCAGACCGACGCACGGCTTCGCCAGGCTCTGTCCAAAAATTTCCGTAAAACAACTACCATCATTGTTGCCCAGCGGGCAAGCTCGATCCGCCATGCGGATCATATCCTGATGCTGGAAAACGGCAGAGAGATCGGTTATGGCACCCACGAGGAATTGATGGCCTCCTGTGAACCATACCGTCAGATCAGTCTTTCTCAGATGGGAGGTGAAACAGATGAAGCACATGAATGATACTGAAATCCATTCAGAAAAAAGAACCGAAAAAAAGAAAGATTCCGGAAAGAACACTTTTTCCTTCTTTGGAAAAGCCCCGGAATCGGAAGAAGATGAAAAATACAAGAAAGAAAAACCAAGGGACCGACGCTACGTACTGTTCCGTCTGTGGAGTTACCTGTATCAGTACAAATGGCTGCTGTTTCTCGCTTTGTTCCTGACGATCGTCAGCAACCTCCTTGGCCTGGTGGGACCGATGCTCTCCGGCTATGCCATCGATGCGATCCATGGACCCAACGATGTGGATTTTCCCCTGGTGTTTTTCTACGCGGCACTGATGATCGGGTTTTACGCCCTCTCTTCTCTGCTGACCTATATCCTGACCCGCATTACCATCCGTTTCAGCCAGCGCGTCATCTATCAGATGCGCAAAGACGTGTTCGATACACTGATGGAACTGCCGGTGGGCTATTTTGACCGTACCCAGACCGGAGACATCATCAGCCGGATCTCCTACGATATTGATACGGTAAATGCCTCCCTCTCCAATGACCTGCTGCAGATCTGTACCAGCGTGATCACCGTCATCGGCTCTCTGGTCATGATGCTTATGATCGCGCCGGCTCTGGTGTCCGTCTTTGTCATCACGATTCCGGCATCCATTTTGCTGACCCGGTATATGACAAGGAAAGTCCGTCCCCTGTTCCGCAAACGCTCTGCAAAGTTGGGAGAACTGAACGGATATACGGAAGAAATCATCAGCGGCCAGAAAACCATTAAGGCGTATCATCAGGAAGAGACGATGATCTCACGGTTTGATCAGAAAAACACGGAAGCCGTGGACGCCTACTACAACGCGGATTATTACGGAAGCATGACAGGACCGTCCGTCAACTTTATCAACAACCTTTCCCTGTCTCTGATCAGCGTTCTGGGCGCCGTGCTGTACCTGTTCCAGAGCATTTCTCTGGGTGATCTGTCGTCCTTTGTCCTGTATTCAAGAAAATTTTCCGGTCCGATCAACGAAGCCGCGAACATTCTCAGCGAACTTCAGTCCGCCACAGCGGCGGCAGAACGTGTCTTCCGTCTGATCGATGAAGCGCCGGAACCGGCGGATGCACCGGATGCGGTCGAACTCACCGATGTGAAGGGTGACGTGCGGATGGAACATATCTGCTTCGGCTATCTGCCGGGCCAGACCATTCTCCATGACCTGAGTTTTCACGCAGAACCGGGAAGCCTGACGGCAATCGTCGGACCTACCGGAGCCGGCAAGACGACGCTCATCAACCTTCTGATGCGCTTTTACGATCCACAGTCCGGTTCCATCACCGTAGACGGAAAAGAAATTTCCCGGGTGACCAGAAGAAGCCTTCGCCGCGCTTACACAATGGTGCTCCAGGATACCTGGCTGTTTACCGGCACCATTTACGAAAATATCTCCTATGGAAAAGAAGACGCTACCATGGAAGATGTGGTGCGCGCATGCAGAGCGGCTCACATCCACGAAGCGATCATGCAGATGCCGGAAGGATATCAGACGGTCCTGACCGGGGACGGCTCCGGCCTTTCCAAGGGACAGAAACAGATGCTGACCATCGCCCGTGCGATGCTGCTGGATTCCAAAATGCTGATCCTGGACGAAGCGACCTCCAATGTGGATACGCAGACGGAAGAAAAAATTCAGCTTGCCATGCGGGAGCTGATGAAAGGCAAGACCTGTTTTGTGATCGCTCACCGGCTGTCCACGATCCAAAATGCAGACCACATTCTCGTTGTCCAGAATGGAGACATTGTCGAACAGGGAAACCACGATACTTTGCTGAAACAGGGCGGTCTGTATTCCAAACTGTATTACTCCCAGTTCCAGTAACACACCTCAGGCAATGATCCCTGCCTGTTTCAGCCACAGCACCTCATCATGGATCGTCTCCTCATAAGGGCGGGTGGAATAGCCAAGTTCTCGTTTCGCCTTTGAAGAATCAAACGTATTGTTTCTCGCAAGGTTGTATACAGAGAACGTTGTCATCAACGGCTTTTCCCCGCTCTTCTTCGCTTTTTTCTCCATCATGGCAGCCAGGAAATTCGCTGCTTTCAAAGGAAGAAAGAAACGGATTTTCTTGCATCCGGCTTCTTTCACCAGCATCTTGGAGAAATCACGGAAAGAAACCTCCTCATTTCCAAGAATATAGCAATTTCCTGCTTTTCCCTTGTCTGCCGCAAGGATGGTCCCTCTTGCCAGGTCACGGACATCGCACAGATTGAAGGAACCGTCGATTCCCATAGGCATTTCGCCGTTGATGATCTGGACCACTGTTCCTGTCGTCTCGCCTACGGCAAAATCTTCCGGACCGAGGATTCCGCTGGGATGAACCACACAGGCATTCAGTCCGTCCATGTGAACCGCATCCAGAACCGCCTGGGTCGCCAATGCCTTGGACTGGCTGTAGCATCCTTCCACCTCGTCGGCGCGGAACTCCTCCACCTCTTTGATCTTCACACCTTTCGGCTGCTCCGGGATCGCGCCTGTACTGCTGCAGTAAACCAGCTTCTTACATTCTTTATGTTTTTTACACATTTCAATGATATTTTTTGTACCGCCCACGTTTACATCCATAACCTTCTGGCTGTAATCGGGATTGACGGTGACGATGCTTGCGATATGAAGCACGATGGTTTCCATTCCCTGAGGAACCTGGAAAAAGCGTTCCAGGGATTCCATGTCGCAGAGGTCGCCTTCAGCAATCTCCGCTTCTTCCGGCAGATATTCTGCAGCCTTGTCATTGGGAAGGACAAAGGCACGCACGCGGTCTCCTCTCTCAATCAGCTGACGGCAAATCGTTCCTCCCAAAAAGCCGGCTGCTCCGGTTACCAGATACATGGTCCGTGTTTTCTCTGCTTTTTCTGTTTTTTTATTCCCGATTGTTTTCATTGTTTTGTACCCTCCGATTTTATTTTTGATTTCATCTGCTTTTCTTAACTTCTGTACAGAGGATACCGTCGGTACATTTACGAAATGTTGAAAGAATGTTTCTGGAATGTAAAAAAGCAAACTATTTCTTGTCTGCGGATGTCAACTATGTTATAGTTTGTTCAGAATCAACCGGCAGATATGCCGGAAAAGAAAGGATGGGAAACATGAAAAAAAGAATGATGATGCAGACAGAGAACAAAAGGAGGGACTCTGACCGTTAGACCCTCCTGAACAAAACGGAGGATATATGAAATCACAATTTACCAAAAAGAGACTGAAAAAATTTCTTTCCTACTACCGTCCCTATCGGAACATTTTTGTCATGGATATGTTTTTCGCTGCCCTCAGCGCCATTGCTACTCTTTTGTTCCCCCTTCTGTCCGGTTACATTACAGGACAGTGATATTGTCAAGATTAGTTGACACATTTTTCTCAAGGATATCACTGACTATGCCACCAGCTCCAAAGTCTCATAATACTGCCTACGTTTTACCATGGGAGGAACC
>JACJJN010000038.1 GCA_016899975.1 Lacrimispora saccharolytica
TACCGCTTTATAAGCGGACCAGTAACACCGCTTGCGATACCCGCCCTTTTGGGCGTGCATGTAACCGGCCCTTATGAGGGCCAAATCAAACCACCACTTGAAGTGGTGGTTGTGAGTTAGGAGATGAACCAATGAAAAAGAAAATTATCCTGGCTCTTGGTATTCTTGCAGCAGCCATACTGTTATTCTATTTCGTTCTGTTTCTGACAGCATAAACTGCCATACATTAAAAAACAATTAAAGATTTTCACATCTACCCGTTACTACAGTGTAACATTTCCCTGTCATTTATTTATAATAGAAACTCCCATCTACGAAAAGCGAAGCCAAGCCCATCCGCCCTCACCCCACCGCACCTCAACCAACAGGCCGCGGAAGGGAGGCGAACCGAGGGGCAGGCGATGCAGAATTCAGCTTCTTGCGACTGCAAGCGAACATCGAAGGGGATTGTGTCCGCCGACCACCCGCACATCAAGCAACAAAAGCATGAGAGAGGCGAACACAATCCCCTTCGATGTCCGATTGCCGGAGTGAGAAGCGAATCTGCATCGCCCGCCCCTCGGTCCGTCTCCCTTCCGCGGCCGTCCCCCTCTATATTATGAAACCTGCCGGAAAATAAAAGTAAATATTGCAAACCCATGTGAATTATGCTACACTGATTTATGACAAAAAGATAACAATGATTTATAGGAACACAGAATTCACAAATTCTGGTTACTGAATACAGTAACAACAAATCAGGAAAGACTGGAGAGAACAAAACGATGTATAAGGTGACATTTCAATTCAACCAGGGTGACCCGGTCGTTACCTATGCGACAGAGGGAGAACGACTGCTGGAAGTAGCCCAGAAGAGCAATGTGGCCATTGATGCGCCGTGTTCAGGAAACGCATCCTGTGGAAAATGCCGGGTAAAGCTGATTGAAGGAGAGCTGGATTCCAAAAAGACCAGACACATCTCCGAGGAAGAATACGCCGAAGGCTGGCGCCTTGCCTGTGTCAGCACGGTCTGCAGCGATGTGACGGTGGAGGTTCCGGATATCGCGTCCGCATACCAGAGCCGTATGAAGGTTGCTGATCTCAGCTCAAAAGAAGAAATTGAATTGTTTGAACGTATCAAAAATCAGGTGGAGGAAGCGGGACTGGAACTGAAAAACAGCATGAGGATCGTATCCGTTTCCATGAACGAACCTACCCTGGATGATACGATGCCGGATAATGAGAGATTGTCCTGGGCGCTGGAAGACGCGACGGGACTGTCTGTGATCCGGATTCCATATTCCGTACTGAAAAAGCTGCCGGATGTGCTCCGCGCCAGCCATTTCTCAGTTCAGTGCGTCATCCGTGTGACAAAAAAAGATGTATTTGTATATGACATTCTTCCGGCGGACAAAAAGGCGATTGTCGGAGGCTTGATTGTGGATATCGGAACTACGACGGTGTCCGCTCTTCTGGTGGATATGATCTCAGGAGAAATTCTGGCAAAAGCATCTGCCGGAAACGGACAGATCCGCTACGGTGCAGACGTGATCAACCGTATCATTGAGTCTGCGAAGCCGGGCGGACAGAAACGGCTTCAGGATGCGATCGTAAAGGAAACGCTGAATCCGATGATCACAAAAATGTGTGCCAGCGCAGGTTTCTCCTGCCAGCATATTTACCGGATGGCGGTTGCGGGCAATACGACGATGGAGCATCTGCTGATGGGAATCAACGCAGATCCGCTGCGGATGGAGCCGTATATTCCTGCATTCTTTAAGACGAATTCCCTGTATGCGTCCGACATCGGTATAGCGATCCATCCGGACGCACATATCATCGTGGCTCCGAATATCGGAAGTTACGTGGGCGGTGATATCACTGCCGGTACATTGGTCAGCATGATCTGGAACCGTCCGGAGATGTCCCTGCTGATTGACCTTGGCACCAACGGTGAGCTGGTATTCGGAAACTCTGATTTCCTGATGAGTTGTGCGTGTTCCGCAGGTCCTGCTTTTGAGGGCGGTGATATCAGTTGCGGTATGCGCGCCACAGACGGTGCGATCGAGGCATGTTCCATCAATCAGGAGACGATGGAACCCACGTATCAGGTGATCGGTGAGGAAGGGCAGAAGCCTATTGGAATTTGCGGTTCCGGTATCATTGATGTGATTGCGGAACTGTTCCGCTGCGGAATCATCAATCCAAAAGGAAAATTCATCCGTGAGGGCAGACGTATCCGCCATGACAAATATGGAATGGGAAGTTACGTGCTGGCTTTTGAAGAGGAAGCGGGAAGCGTCCGGGATGTGGAGATCACGGAGGTGGATATTGATAACTTTATCCGTGCCAAGGGAGCGATCTTCTCGGCGATCCGTACCATGCTTTCTTCCCTGGATATGGATGTGTCCATGATCGATGATGTCTATGTGGCAGGCGGAATCGGCAGCGGCATTAATATGAAGCATGCGGTGACCATCGGAATGTTCCCGGATATTCCACTGGAACGGTTCCATTATATTGGCAACTCGTCGCTGTCCGGCGCGTATGCCATGCTGATTTCCACCCAGGCGGAAAAGAAAACTTATGAGGTGGCGAGAAATATGACCTATCTGGAACTGTCCACCGTTCCGACTTATATGGATGAATTTGTGGCAGCATGTTTTCTGCCTCATACGGACACCACAATGTTTCCGTCACTGGGACAGAATACGTAACAAGACAGCCGCTCAGTTGGCTGAACGGATACATAACAAGAAAAACAGAGAGGAATTTTGCAGCTATGGGCATGGAAGTGAATTACGAAAAGGATAGTAAGGAAAGAATTCCTTTCGAGCATTATCTGGAAGCATTCCGCCAGGCGGATCCGGAGGAAATCGCGGTGCGGTGCGCCCTTCCCTATGATCCGGAGAACAAAACGTTTCAGATCTGTCTGATGGGAGTGAATTATACGGTCGCCTGGCCCTCCTATGAAATTATTCATGAGGAAAGTGACCAGACGGGATACTATCCGCTGGAGACAAAGGCAAACGCGAGGATCCTTCTTCTGCGTTACCTGACGGAAGGCGGAGCCGCACCTTCCACAGGAAAATTCCTGACTTATCGGGAAATTCCGTGGGGCGAGGTGTATTTCAAACAGTTTCAGGGCCGCTGCCTGTTTCGGCTGGCATTCGGCTTTGGAAATAGACTGCAGGTTTTCCGTGAGATCATGGAACGCGTCGGCGCGAAACCGCTCAAAGCCGGCAACGCGGGCTTTGAGCTGGAATTTTTGAAAGGCCTGCAGGTGCAGCTGATCCTGTGGGAGGGGGATGATGAATTTCCGCCGTCTGCACAGATCCTTTTCTCTGACAATTTTCCGGTGGCTTTTACCCAGGGAGAGGATATGGCTGTAGTTGGCGATGTAGTCAACGATATGCTAAAAGCACTGAGCAAGAAAAAACATGGCAGGAAAGGTTATATCGTGCAACAGGTAGGAAAAGCTGAATGCTTGTAACAGTTTGGCTGGCTGAACTGTTGCGGACGGTTGCCATATAGTAGAGTAGGTATTGCGCGTCAAGTGTCTCAAAGGATGGGAAGTTGCCTGAGAACGAAGGAGAGATTCCACGATGCAATGCCGCGTCCGCTACTGCATTGAAAAGAGATACACGCTTCTTCTGGTGGTCGCTTTTGATGTGGTACTACTATACATCACAAAGCTGTGCCTGCCGAAAGAAAGGAGCGTATGCAAAAATGCATCAGGAAGCAAAAAGAAGGTGGTCCGCAAAGACCATCGTATTCATGGGATTTTTTGTCGCCATGAATATTGTACTTACCAGATTCTGCTCGATCGATCTGGGACCGTTCCGGCTTGGCTTCGGTCCGGCGGCGACGATCATGTCCGGACTCTGGCTGGGTCCGCTGGCGGGAGGCGTTGTCGGAATGGTGGCGGATCTCATCGGATGTCTGATCGACGGTTATGCGATCAATCCGCTGATTACGGTTTCGGCGATCCTCTGGGGCGTTGTGCCGGGAGCAATGGGGCTTCGTCTGGCGAAAGGAAGCACAAAAAGAAAGACCGTGGGGATCTGTGCGTCTGTCGCTGCTGCGGCGGTGCTGTCCACCATTATCTTTAACACGGCGGGAATGGTATTGTTTATGGGATACAGTCTCTATGCAATCCTTCCGGGACGTCTGATCCAGTTTGCGGTGATGACGCCGCTTCTGTGTGTGATCACGGTCAGCCTGTATCTGAGTCCGCTGACACAGATTCTTGCAGGATATCTCAGAGAACGAAGAGCCAGAGCATAAAAGCAGGCAGACAAAAGAAACATGCGGAAGTTCTTTGTCTGTCCTTTATGTGTCTGACGGCTTTGTAATACATTTTATGAAACTTATGGAGGATAGGTTTATGGGTTTTTCAACAGTACCATGTGATGAATTTGTAACTGTACTTGCATCCAAAGCGCCGGTTCCGGGCGGCGGCGGCGCGTCTGCGCTGGTAGGCGCGGTGGGAACGGCTCTTGGAAATATGGTTGGTTCCCTGACTGTGGGAAAAAAGAAGTACGCGGCGGTAGAAGAGGAGATGCAGGAACTGAAGGCGAAGGCAGATGTTCTGCAGAAAGAGCTGCTTCATCTGGTAGAGCGCGACGCGGAGGTATTTGAACCGCTTTCCAAAGCTTATGGAATGCCGAAGGAGACCGAGGAGGAGAAGGCGGAAAAAGCCCGTGTGATGGAAGCAGCGCTGAAAGAAGCATGTTCCGTTCCGATGGAGATCATGGAAAAATGCTGTGAGGCAATCGATCTGCTGGTAGAGTTTGCGGCGAAAGGCTCGGTTCTTGCCATCAGTGACGCAGGCGTGGGAGCTGCTTTCTGCAAGGCTGCCCTGGAAGGAGCGTCTCTGAATGTCTACATCAACACGAAGTCTATGGCGGACAGAGAGTATGCGGAAAGTTTGAATAAAAAATGCGATGAGATGCTGGAGAAATACACAAAAATCGCAGAGGATGTATTTGAGAGCGTCCTTGGACGTTTAAAAGGCTGAGAGAAACTGGAGGAACATGGAACAATGGCAAAACAATTATTGGGAAAAGAAGTAACCGCCGCTCTGAATGAGCGCATCAAGGCAAACGTGGCAAAACTGGAAGAAAAAGGGATCAAACCGACGCTGGGTATCATCCGTGTGGGAGAGCGTGAAGACGATCTTTCCTATGAGCGCGGAGCGACAAAACGATGCGAGACGCTGGGTGTTGCCTATGAAAAATTCCTGCTTCCGGCGGATGTGACCCAGGAAGAACTGATGGCTACGGTAGACCGTGTGAACAAAGATGACAAAATTCATGGCGTTCTGATCTTCCGCCCGCTGCCAAAACATCTGGACGAGGCTGCTGTGATCAAGGCACTGTCTCCGGAAAAAGATGTGGACGGTATTACAGACGGATCGATGGTCGGCGTATTTGCAGGAACCGATCAGGGCTTTCCGCCATGTACGCCATGGGCATGTATGGAGATCCTGGATCACTATGGCATCGACTGCACCGGTAAGAAGGCAGTGGTGGTAGGACGTTCTCTGGTAGTAGGAAAGCCGGCGGCAATGATGCTTCTTAAGAAAAATGCAACCGTTACCGTATGCCATACCAGAACGAAAGATATGCCTTCTGTGGTAAAAGAGGCGGATATTGTGATCGTTGCTGCAGGACGTGCAGGCATTGTGGATGACACCTATCTGCGCGAGGGACAGGTTGTCATCGATGTGGGAATCAATGTAAATGCAGAAGGCAAGCTGTGCGGCGATGTGGATTACGCAAAGGCTGAGCCGATCGTAGAAGCGATCACCCCGGTTCCGGGCGGTGTGGGATCTGTAACCACCTCCGTTCTGGTTGGCCATGTGGTAGAGGCAGCTATGAGAAAATATCTGTAAAAAGAAAGATCGGTAAGGAAAAAGCGACAGAGAAATTTTTGGATATCTGCAGGCGGTGTTCTTCCGGCTTACGGCGGGAAGGACACCGCCTGTTTTATGGATTCCCGGGTATATCCTGAGTTCCGGCTACATATAGTATAACAGTAGTTACCGTTTCTCTCATTCCAGCATAACGTAATGGCGGAACGGTAACTGGTGACATCCAGATCAGCAAAGAAGTTCAATTGGATGCCACAGGTACATATCTCAGGACAAGGGGGAAAGTTTGGATGGATGCGTTTTCGGTTTACAGAGATATACAGACCAGGACAAACGGACAGTTTCTGATTGGAGTCGTGGGACCGGTGAGGACCGGGAAATCTACGTTTATCCGGCGGTTTATGGAGGTGCTGGCGTTGCCGGAGCTTCCGCCGGAGCAGCAGGCGGAGGTAAGGGACGCGCTGCCTCTGAGCGGTTCCGGAAAACTGATCACTACGGTGGAGCCGAAGTTTATTCCGAAGGATGCATTGAAGATGACGCTGGGAGAAGGGGAGCCGGTGCAGCTTCGGCTGATCGACTGTGTGGGTTTTCTGATTCCTGACGCCGCGGGAAATATGGAGGAAGACAAGGAGCGGATGGTTAAGACGCCATGGTTTGACCAGGAGATTCCGTTCCACCAGGCGGCAGAACTTGGCACCCAGAAAGTGATCGCGGACCATTCCACCATCGGGCTGGTGGTGACCTGCGACGGTTCTTTCGGGGAACTTCCGAGAGAGAATTTTACCCAGGCGGAGGAGCGGACCGTACAGGAGCTGAAAAAGCAGGGAAAACCGTTCATGGTCCTGCTCAATTCCCAGAAGCCATATCGGGAAGAGACGCAGAAACTAGCGAGGGAACTGGAACAGAAATACCAGGTTTCTGTCATGCCTGTGAACTGCGATCAGCTCCGCAAGGAGGATATCGTACACATTCTGGAAAAGGTCCTGTATGAGTTCCCTCTGCGCCAAATTGAGTTTTACATACCTAAATGGGTGGAGCTTCTGCCGCTGCAGGCTCCGCTGAAAGCAGAGCTTTTATCAAACATAAGGGAACTGTCAGAAAAGCTTCATTATGTCAGGGATATCCGGAAGGATACGGTGAACCTGCCCAGTGGGTATGTAAAGAATACCAGCCTGCAGTCTATGGATTTATCGACCGGCATCGTAGAAGTGCGGGTGGATATCCGGGAGCAGTTTTATTATGACATGATCAGTGAGATGACCGGCGTGGAGATTCAGGACGAATACGGACTGATGCAGACGCTGAAGGAACTGTCCCGGATGAAGGAGGAATATGTGAAGGTACAGGATGCCATGGTTTCCGTCCGCGGCTGCGGATATGGGGTTGTGATTCCAAAGAAAGAGGAGATCACCCTGGATGAACCGGTGGTAATTAAGCAGGGGAGCAAATTTGGAGTGAAGATCAAATCCACCAGTCCGTCGATCCATATGATAAAGGCGAATATCGAAACAGAGATCGCACCGATTGTCGGGAGCGAACAGCAGGCGAAGGACCTGATCGCATTTATCAAAGAAAGCGCAAAACAGGAAGACGGTATCTGGCAGACGAACATTTTCGGCAAATCCATTGAGCAGCTCGTGGAGGACGGCATCCGGACAAAAATTGCGCAGATTACGGAAGACAGCCAGGTAAAACTGCAGGATTCCATGCAGAAGATCGTAAATGACAGCAAGGGCGGAATGGTCTGCATCATCATCTGAAAAAGCGTTCTGCCCGGTAAATATGCAGGCATGGAAGAGCGTTTGTCGAAATATGTCAAAAGAAAAAGTTACCACTTGCAATACGTAGGGAATTAGTTTATAATTCATGTATAGAAAAGAGCAGTAAAAAAAAATCATAAAGGTAATTACCTGGAATGTGCGATAATCCTATTATTTTGAACCTACATTTACTTTAAACGGGAGACTTATTATTGTCCTGCGGATGTCAGGCCGCCCTGGAAACAGACGTCAGCGGAAGGCAGAAGCTGTGATTGCGGTTACCCACCTAGCTTGCGTGCTAGGAGTCAAAATATAGGAAACGGCATCCCGGGGTTACAAAAGACAAAGGGAGAGCCATGAAAATGGCTCTCTTATTATTTGTGATCAAGGAGAGTGAAGGTATGAACAGAACAGCATTTGGAACAGTAGAAGGAAGAAAAGCACAGCTGTATTCTTTCTCCAACGCAAACGGGATGGAGATGACCGTCTGCGATTATGGCGCACATCTGGTATCTGTAAAGGTTCCAGCTGGGGACGGAAGCAGGAAAGACATGGTTTTGGGGTATGACGATGCGGCAGGATATGTGACGGACCCGTGTCATCTGGGCGCGACCATTGGAAGAAACGGAAACCGGATCGCCAATGCGGCTTTTGAGCTGAACGGGGTGAAATATCAGCTTGCAGCCAATGAAAATGGAAACAATCTCCACAGCGGACCGGACGGCTACGAGTACCGTTTCTGGGAAGTAAAAGAAGTGACGGATCAGGCGATCACCCTGCATCTGGACAGCCCGGACAAGGATCAGGGATTCCCGGGAAATTTTGCTGTGGATGTTACTTATACCCTGACCGATGACAACCAGGTGGCGATTCACTACTGCGGAACCTGCGATGCGGATACTGTGGCGAATATGACAAATCACAGTTATTTCAATCTGAACGGACATGACAGCGGCGATGTTCTGAATCACACCGTATGCCTGAAAGCGGGACACTTCAGTCCGGTTGCCGATTCCAAGTCCATCCCGACGGGAGAGCATGCGCCAGTGGCAGGAACACCGATGGATTTTACAAAAGAAAAGACCATTGGACAGGAGATCGGCGCGGACTTTGAACAGTTGAAACTGACTGGAGGCTATGATCACAATTTTATCATCGATAAAACCGAGGACGGCCAGCAGCTTTTCGCGATCGTAAAAGGGGATCAGACCGGCATTGTCATGGAGGCGTATACAGACCTTCCGGCGTTCCAGTTTTACACCGGAAACTTCATTGACAATGTGAAAGGAAAAGAGGGCGCTGTCTATACAAACCGGACAGGCTTCTGTCTGGAATCTCAGTACATTCCAAACGCGATCAATGAGGAAAAGGAAGAGAAGCCGGTACTGAAGGCAGGAGAAACATACGATACCACAACGACATACAAATTTATCTTCTAAAAAAGATGAGTTAACGGAATCTGCTGGTCAGAAGGGAAGAGAACTGATCAGCAGGTTTTGCTTTTCGGGAGTTTTCAGAACGGTATCATTTTCAGACATGCCGCGGTGTATGGCAAATGTTTCATGTGCATATAATAGAAACATGAAAAAGAAATTTGATGGTCTTGAACTGATACTTTTTGGATGCTGCCTTTTGCTGTTCGCCGGATTCTGTCTGACCAAGCTGAAACTGGACGGAGAGGCGGAGAAGAGCGGGGAAAGCAGTGTGCAGAATCTTTCCGGTGTTTCCGAAGAACTTTCCCAGGAGGAACTGGTTCTGAGGGAACAGGAGGAGTATATGCAGAAGAATGCAGCCGGAGACGATACAGAGGCACAGGAAACTTCAGAACCGGCAGCGCAGAATACGGTGTCCGGCAATGCGGCGGCGCAGAACGAAGCGGAAAGCGCAGAGGCACAGAGCGCTTCCGCTGAGGAACCAAATATCCGCGTGCTGATCAAAACAACGGATTTTGCAGGATATTTTCACGACAGGCTGGTACTGAAAGGAAATTCCCCGCTCCATCTGAATGGAGACAATTACGTGGTGGGAGCCGGTGAAGCGGTGGAAATCACACAGGATTCTCAGTGGTTTCAGAATGGGTGTATTGTTATCAGGCCCGAGAATACAGAAGCGGGGATCTCGGTGGAAAATCTGGAACGGGCGCAGGGAGTGCCGGTCTATGAAGGGACGCTTGAGGTATATCAGGGAAGCAACGGGCTTGTTCTTGTCAATGAACTGCCATTGGAAACATATCTGAAATATGTGGTTCCCAGTGAAATGCCTGCTTCTTATGCGCAGGAAGCGCTGAAAGCCCAGGCGGTTTGTGCAAGAACGTACGCCTACCGGCAGATGCTGAACAACAGCCTGTCCGATTATCACGCCCAGGTGGATGACAGTGTGTCTTATCAGGTATATAATAATACACAGAGACAGGATTCAACGGATCAGGCGGTTGACGCTACCGCCGGGAAGATCCTGACCTGCGGCGGGGAGCCGATCACCGCATACTTTTTCTCCACCTCCAGCGGACATACCAGCACAGATGAGGTGTGGGATTCCAGCAGTGATGAAGCATATCTGGAGAGTGTTTATCTCGGAGAGGATGCGGCGCCGGATATCAGTACGGAGGAAGCGTTTGCAAGTTTTATTACGACGAAGGATGAGAATAGTTATGAAGCGGAGGACGGATGGTACCGCTGGCAGGTAACCCTTCCTATTGACTATCTGAACAGCCGGATAGAAAAATATGGCATCGGAACGTTAAGCTCCATTCAGGTGGTGAAACGTTCCTCCGGCGGAGCCATCGAGACGTTGACGATTCAAGGAACTTCCGGCAGCAAAACACTGACCAGTGAGTATGAGATCCGGGAAGTATTTTCGACGAAAGGGTATCCGATCCTGAAAAATGACGGAAAAACTACAACGGAAATGAGCCTGATGCCCAGCGCATACTTTATCTGTCATCCGGTGACGGAAAACGGAACGGTGACCGGATATCAGTTTCAGGGCGGAGGCTACGGCCACGGTGTGGGAATGTCTCAGAATGGAGCGGCGCATATGGCGGAGCAGGGAAAGACGTATGAGGAGATACTGGACTTTTTCTATGCGAATGTGGAACTGACCAGTATCTAATTCCTGTAATACAAAAGAACTGCTGCACATTGCAGGAATGAATTTTTAAACACGCTCTAAAGTGGACACAGCAGGCTGCTTGAATTTTTAGCTGCACAGAGCGGCGAAATACGGAAGAAAGAGGGCGGATGTATTGAAAAAGGAGAATGGCATCATGGGCATGGTGGAGATGATCAGAGGCTTTCTGAAACGACTGAATAAGGATCATGTAGGCGCTTATGCGGCGCAGAGTGCCTATTTTATTCTGCTGTCCTTTATTCCGTTTGTACTGCTGCTTGTGACGCTGGTAAAGTACACGCCGCTGACGCAGGAGATCGTGACTACCGCATTGATACGGATGGTGCCGGAGGAATTCAGCAGCTTTATCCGGGTGATCGTCAATGAAGTCTTCGGAAAGTCTGCGGCGTTCGTTCCCGTGTCTGCAATTATCGCTTTGTGGTCGGCGGGGAAGGGCGTCAATGCGCTGAGCAAAGGACTGAACTGCATTTACCAGGTGGAGGAGACCAGAGGATATGTGATCAACCGCCTGCGTTCCGCGGTCTATACGCTGATTTTTGTCGTGGCTGTGGCAGTGACGCTGCTTCTTCTGGTCTTCGGAAATCAGATCCAGATGGGAATTGCCGAGAGATTTCCGGTGATCGCAAAAGTGACTTCCGTGATTGTCGGAATGAGGACAATGATTACCCTGGTGCTGCTGTGCCTGGTATTCCTGATGATCTACAAGTTTGTTCCCAACCGGAGAGCAACTTTGAAAAGCCAGATTCCCGGTGCGATGGTGTCTTCGGTGGCATGGTCGCTGTTTTCGCTGGCATTTTCTATCTACATAGACCTGACACCGGGAACGGTCAATATGTACGGCAGTCTGACCACGCTGGTACTGATCATGCTTTGGCTGTATTTCTGTATGTGGATCCTGCTGATAGGAGCTGAGATCAACTCCTATTTCGAGGACAGGCTCAGAAGGCTGGAGGAAGCGGCGGCAGCGAAACTGCGGAGACATGAAAGATAGCAAAAAATCCTTGACAATTCTCCGGGGGCTGTATAAAATAAAGACTATCCGATGGATTTCATCGAAAAACAGGATAGGTTACCTGCATAGAAAGTGTCAGTAGAGCAGTCTTTTCTTACAGAGAGAGGGAGTCACCGGCTGCAAGCTCCCTTAAGTTCAGAGGCCGCTTGAGGTTCGCACCGGAGCAGTTGTCCTGAAAGTTTCAGTAGGGATAACCGTTTTGCGCACGTTACAGCGCAACATGAGTGCCCGGAAATGGTTCCGGGAATCAGGGTGGTACCGCGAAACAACAGTCTCGTCCCTTTGTGGATGGAGACTTTTTTTATTTAGAAAATCCTTGTTTCGGGAACACGGAGTGCGGATGGACCTTGCAGAAATGAAAAAAGAAAAAGGAGATAGAAAGCGATGAGTGAAGGAACAATCAAAGAAAAGCTTCAGGCGATTCTGAACCATGCGGTTGCCGATATTGAAGCGTCTGACGCGCTGGACAAACTGAATGATGTCCGTGTCAATGTTCTTGGAAAAAAAGGTGAGCTGACCGCAGTTCTGAAAGGAATGAAGGATGTTGCGCCGGAAGACCGGCCAAAAGTCGGACAGCTGGTCAATGATGCCCGTGTCGATATTGAGACAAGGCTGGAAGCGGCGAAGGCAAAACTGGAGGCGGAACTCCGCGAAAGAAAACTTGCCGCTGAGGTGATCGATGTGACCCTGCCGGCAAAGAAAGCGAATGTGGGACATCGTCATCCGAATACCATCGCTCTGGAAGAGGTGGAGCGTATCTTCGTGGGTATGGGCTACGAAGTTGCGGAAGGACCGGAAGTGGAGTACGATCTGTATAATTTCGAGAAGCTGAACATTCCGGAGGGACATCCGGCGAAGGACGAGCAGGATACGTTCTATATCAATGATGAGATTGTTCTCCGTACCCAGACTTCACCGGTACAGGCCCGCGTGATGGAGCAGGGCAAGCTGCCGATCCGTATGATCTCTCCGGGACGTGTGTTCCGTTCGGATGAGGTGGACGCAACCCATTCTCCTTCCTTCCACCAGATCGAAGGACTTGTCATTGACAAACATATCACCTTCTCCGATCTGAAAGGAACACTGGAAGTGTTTGCGAAGGAACTGTTCGGACCTGAGACAAAAACAAAATTCCGTCCGCATCATTTCCCGTTCACGGAGCCAAGCGCCGAGATGGACGTAAGCTGTTTCAAATGCGGCGGAAAGGGATGCCGGTTCTGCAAAGGTTCCGGATGGATCGAGATTCTCGGCTGTGGAATGGTACATCCCCATGTATTTGAAATGTGCGGTATTGATCCCGAAGAGTATACCGGCTTTGCATTCGGCGTGGGCCTGGAGCGTATCGCGCTGCTGAAATATGAGATCGACGATATGCGCCTTCTGTATGAGAACGACGATCGTTTCCTGAGCCAGTTCTGATCGAATAAATATAAACCAGGAGGAAAACAATGAATACTTCATTATCATGGATTAAAATGTATGTGCCGGATCTTGATGTAACGGCGCAGGAATATACCGACGCGATGACACTGTCCGGAACAAAAGTGGAGAATTATGAGCGTCTGGATGAGCATCTGGAAAAAATCGTGATCGGACAGATTGAAAAGATTGAGAAGCATCCGGATGCGGACAAGCTGATCGTATGCCAGGTAAACGTTGGAACCGAAACGGTACAGATCGTGACCGGAGCGCCCAATGTCAAAGAGGGAGACAAGGTGCCGGTGGTTCTGGACGGCGGAATGGTTGCCGGAGATCATGACGGCAATAAGAGCGAGGGAGGAACCCGCATCAAGGCAGGAAAACTGCGCGGCGTGGAGTCTTACGGCATGATGTGTTCCATCGAGGAACTGGGAAGCTCCAGAGAGTTTTATCCGGAGGCTCCGGAATACGGAATTTACATTTTCCCAGAAGATGCAGTCGTTGGGGAGAGCGCTATCCATGCGCTGGGTCTGGACGACACGATCATCGAGTATGAAATCACTTCCAACCGTGTCGATTGCTACAGCGTGATCGGTATCGCCAGAGAAGCGGCGGCGACGTTCCATAAGAAATTCTGTCCGCCTCAGGTAAAGGAGACCGGAAACAGCGAGAACGCTGCCGACTATATCAAGGTACAGGTGGAAGATACGGAACTCTGCCCGCGCTACTGCGCAAGAGTTGTCAAAAATGTAAAGATCGGACCGTCTCCGAAGTGGATGCAGCGCGCGCTGGCAGCCAACGGTATCCGTCCGATCAATAACCTGGTGGATATCACCAACTATGTGATGGAAGAATACGGTCAGCCGATGCACGCATACGATCTGGATACGATTGCAGGACGCCAGATCATCGTACGCCGTGCAGAGAAGGATGAGAAATTTGTGACACTGGACGGACAGGAGCGTACCATGGATGAGAACGTTCTGATGATCTGTGACGCGGAAAAGGCAGTGGGAATCGCCGGTATCATGGGCGGAGAAAATTCCATGATCACGGACAACGTCAAGACAGTATTGTTCGAGGCGGCATGCTTCAACGGAACCAACATCCGTCTGTCTGCAAAGCGTATCGGTCTGCGTACGGACGCTTCCGGAAAATTCGAAAAGGGCCTTGATCCGAACAATGCGCAGGCGGCAATTGACCGTGCCTGCCAGCTGATGGAGGAACTGGGAGCCGGCGAAGTGGTCGGAGGAATGGTGGATGTATATCCGGTGAAGAGAGAGCCGGTCCGCGTGAAATTTGAGCCGGAGCGTATCAATGCGATCCTTGGCACCAGTCTGACAAAAGAGGAAATGCTGAACTATCTGGAGCCGGTGGAGTTGGCTTACGATGAGGCAGCCAATGAGATCATCGCTCCGACTTTCCGTCAGGATATCCATTGTACGGCGGATATCGCAGAAGAAGTGGTAAGATTTTTCGGATATGACAATGTTCCGACGACACTGCCAAGCGGCGAAGCGACCACCGGAAAGCTTCCGTTCAAGATGCGTGTGGAGGCTGTCGCGAGGGATGTTGCCGAATACTGCGGATTCTCCCAGGGCATGTGCTACTCTTTCGAGAGTCCGAAGGTATTTGACAAGCTGTTGCTGCCAAAGGATGATCCTCAGCGCAATGCCATCACGATCCGCAATCCGCTGGGTGAGGATTTCTCCATTATGAGAACCATTCCTCTGAACGGAATGCTTACCTCCCTGGCAACCAATTACAAACGCCGGAACAAAAATGTGCGTCTGTACGAGCTGGGTAATATTTACCTGCCGAAGGAGCTGCCGCTGAAAGAACTGCCGGAGGAACGTATGATGTTCACCCTTGGAATGTACGGGGATGGAGACTTCTATCATATGAAAGGTGTGGTTGAGGAACTGCTGGACAAGCTGGGCATGAGAAAACGCCCGGAATATAATCCGAAAGCAGGTAAACCGTTCCTGCATCCGGGTCGTCAGGCGGAAGTCTTCTACGAAGGAATGGAACTGGGTTATCTGGGAGAGGTTCATCCGCAGGTGGCAGACAATTATGGAATCGGGGGCCGTGTATATGTGGCGGTGATCGATATTCTGAATCTTATGGAATGTGCAACTTTCGACCGGAAGTATACAGGTCTTGCAAAATATCCGGCAGTTGCCCGGGACTTGAGCATGGTAGTTCCGAAGAATGTTCTTGCCGGCGATATTGAGCATGTACTGGTACAGCGCGGAGGAAAAATCCTTGAGAATTATCAGCTGTTTGATATTTATGAAGGCGCGCAGATCAAAGAGGGATACAAGTCCATGGCTTATACCGTAGTATTCCGTTCGAAAGACAGAACGCTGAAGGAAGAAGATATCAATGGCGCAATGAAGAAAATCCTGAACGGTCTTCAGGGACTGGGTGTGGAACTGCGTCAATAAAAAGGCGTACGGAATCTGTTAGCAGAAACGTAACCGTTCAGCTTGCTGAACGGTTACACGTATTTCTATACTATGGAGAAAAAAGATGTTATTATATATTATCCGTCATGGAGAAACACAGTGGAATGTGGAGGGAAGACTCCAGGGACAGTCAGATACGCAGTTGAATGAAAACGGAATCCGGCTTGCGAAAGTGACAGCAGAGGGAATGAAAGATATCCCCTTTGACCTTGGGATTACCAGTCCCCTGAGCCGGGCGAAAAAAACTGCGCAGATCATTCTGGGCAATCGGAAGGTCCCTCTGTATGAGGACGCGAGAATTCAGGAATTGTCTTTCGGTTCCTGGGAGGGTCTGGGCTGCCGGAAGGAAAATTATCAGATCCCATCGGAGCATTTTGATGATTTTTATCATGACCCGCTGCATTTTCAGCCGGCGGAGGACGGTGAAACCATTCAGCAGCTCTGTAAAAGGACCAGAGAATTTTACATGGAACTGATCCACAAGGAGGAGTACCAGGATAAAACGATCCTGATCGCCTCCCATGGATGCGCGACCCGCGCGCTGCTGCGGAATGTTTATGAGGATACCAGCGATTTCTGGCATGGAAGCGTGCCGCTGAACTGTGCGGTGAATGTTGTGGAAGTCAGGGATGGAAAGAGCAGGCTTCTTGAGGAAGACAAGGTTTATTATGGAAAAGAAGACTGTGTGAATTTCTATACGGCAGACAGATAGACGCCTGAACCGTAATCTTTTCGGATGCGTTTCAGGACTTCTGATTAAGGAGAGACTATGAAAACAAGTGATTTTTATTATGACCTTCCGCAGGAACTGATCGCGCAGGATCCGCTGGAAGACCGCAGCTCCTCCCGGCTGATGCATCTGGACAAGGTGACCGGGGAAGTGGAGCACAGACATTTCCGGGAAATCCTGGAATACCTGAAACCGGGAGACTGCCTGGTCATCAATGATACTAAAGTAATCCCGGCGCGGCTGTACGGCCGTAAGGTGGGTACGGATGCGGCGATCGAGATTTTGCTTCTGAAGCGGAAAGAAAACGATATCTGGGAGACACTGGTAAAGCCGGGAAAGAAATGTAAGCCCGGAACCGTGATTTCCTTTGGAGATGGAATCCTTACCGGCGAGGTTATTGATGTGGTGGAAGAGGGAAACCGTCTGATCCAGTTTCATTACGAGGGAATTTTCGAGGAGATTCTGGACCGGCTCGGTGAAATGCCGCTTCCGCCGTATATCACCCATAAACTGAAAGACAAAGACCGTTATCAGACTGTGTACGCGAAGCATGAAGGTTCCGCGGCGGCGCCTACGGCGGGCCTGCATTTTACCAAGGAACTGTTGGAACAGGTGGAACAGATGGGCGTAAAAATCGCTCATGTGACGCTTCACGTGGGTCTTGGAACCTTCCGTCCGGTGAAAGTGGAGGACGTAACCCAGCACCATATGCACTCGGAGTTTTATGTGGTGGAGGAAGACCAGGCGAAGCTGATCAACGACACGAAAGCCTCCGGCCATCGGGTAATTTCCGTTGGAACAACCAGCTGCAGGACCCTGGAGTCAGCAACCGGGGAAGATGGAATTCTCAAAGCGGGAAGCGGATGGACCGAGATTTTCATTTATCCGGGTTATCAGTTCCGGATGATCGACGGATTGATCACGAATTTCCATCTGCCGGAATCCACACTGCTGATGCTGGTGTCGGCGCTGGCGGGAAAAGAGCATATCATGGCAGCCTATGAGGAGGCGGTCCGGGAAAGATACCGGTTCTTTTCCTTTGGAGACGCGATGTTCATCGAGTAGGAATGTTTTAAGAAACGTATTAGTTTGTAGATCGAATACAGCGTTTTGTTTTTGTGCTTTAAAATGCAGAAATGTGTCAGTAATGAATTTCTGCACGGAGCATGGGAACAGAACGCTGTTTTTCTTTGGAAAAATCCATAAATACAAAGAGGAATGTTTTTGTGCGAATTTAACAATAAAGAGGAGAAATAGTTATATTTTATTGGAAAAATGCAAAGCTTTGCTTGATAATACGGTGATGATTTTGTATAATAAATATAATAAAGTCTTCTGAAAGGGGGAAAAATCATGATCTATGCAGTGATTTTATTTGCTGCAACTTATGTGCTAATGCTGGCATTGCAGAAATACAGGACGTATGTCGCTTTGGCTTCGGCACTGTGTTTCATTGTATCCGGAATGCTGCCTCTGGATAAGATCGTGGGAAGCATTGACTTTAATGTACTGCTGATGATTGCCGGAACGATGGGCATCGTTTCTCTGTTCATTGAGTCAAAGATGCCGGCACTTCTCGCGGATATTATTATCGAGAAAGTACCGAATATCTGCTGGGCGACCATTGCACTTGCCCTGTTCGCAGGAGCAATCTCTGCGCTGGTGGATAATGTGGCGACGGTATTGATGGTTGCACCGATCGCACTTGTCATGGCGAAACGCGCAAACATATCTCCGGTTCCGATGATCATCGCCATTGCTGTTTCTTCGAATCTTCAGGGAGCGGCGACTCTGGTAGGAGATACCACTGCCATTCTGCTTGGCGGTTATGCGGATATGAATTTCCTGGACTTTTTCGTTTACAAGGGAAAACCCAGTATGTTTTTTGCGGTGGAACTGGGAGCGGTCCTGTCTGCGGTGATCCTGTATTTCCTGTTCCGGAAAGAGAAGCAGAAACTTCCTGAAACGAAAAGGACTGTAGTGACGGATTATGTTCCGACCATTTTGATCGTAACGATGATCGTTCTGCTGGTTGTAGCGTCCTTTATCCCGAATACGCCGTCTATTACCAACGGTTTGATCTGTACGACATTGATGGTGATCGGAGGAATCTACAGCAGTATCCGAAAGAAGTCTCTGAACGGTATATTAAACCCGCTCAGAGAGATTGATTTCGGAACGATTTTTCTGCTGTTCGGACTGTTTCTTATCATTGGAGGAATCAAGGAGCAGGGAGTCATCGATGCGCTTGCAGGCATTTTTGCCAATATTGGCGGAAACAGTTTATTCCTCATCTATACGGTGATCCTCTGGGCGAGTGTATTGTTTTCCGCATTCATTGACAATATCCCGTATGTTGCCACAATGCTTCCGGTGGTGCAGGGGATTGCGGCGGCAATGGGCGTGGATCCAACCGTATTGTACTTTGGACTTCTCAGCGGCGCCACGCTGGGAGGAAATATGACTCCGATCGGCGCTTCGGCAAATATTACCGGTATCGGAATACTGAGAAGGAATGGCTACGAGGTAAAAAACAGTGATTTCTTCAGGATTGGAATTCCGTTTACGTTGGCGGCGGTTATTCCGGCGTATATTTACATCTGGGTTGTGTTTGGAATGTAAAATCCGGGAGAGAAAACAGGGTTTTCATCGGCAGATAATTCACAGAGAGTGGCAGTTCAGCAGATTGGGCTGCCACTCTCTTGAATTTTATCTTAAAATTTCCGGCTCTTGAAAAAAAAGCAGAATGATAGTATAATCAATCTGTTGTTCCCGGGAGCGGGCGGCGGTTCCTGCTGCTTTTTTTCTGAGGGAGATGTTGATAGATCGGATCCGAAGATATGACAGAAAGGTCCGGCATGCATTTTCTGCAGGGAACATAGATATATTCTTATAGAATGGTGAAAGGACTTATAAACTTATGAGTAATGAAAGAAAAGGCGGTTTCAATCCGATGCAGTTTGTATTCCGGATTGTGCAGGGAGCGTTTATCGGACTTGGTGCGGTTCTTCCGGGAATTTCCGGGGGAGTGCTCAGCGTTATTTTCGGTATTTACAAACCGATCATGGAACTGTTGTCAAACCCGGTAAAAAACTTTAAAACCCATGTGCCGCCACTGATCCCGGTGGGAATCGGCGGTGTGATTGGATTTCTCGGCGTTGCAAATATTCTCTCCTTTTTTCTGGAGAAATATCCGGATCCTTCCGTCTGTCTGTTTATCGGACTGATCGGAGGAATGCTTCCATCTCTGTTCCGGGAAGCGGGAGAGCAGGGAAGAAGCAAGGGTTCTTATCTCTCCATGGTTATCTGCATGGCGGTGATCTTTGCCCTGCTGATCGGACTGAAGATGTTTTCTGTGGAAGTCACCCCGAACTTTTTCTGGTATCTGTTCTGCGGATTCTGTCTGGCGCTGAGCGTTATCGCTCCGGGCATGAGTTTTTCCACGCTGCTGATGCCGCTGGGGCTTTACACACCGTTTATCGATGGAATCGGTCATTTTGATCTTGGCGTTCTGATCCCTGGCGGAATCGGAGCCCTGGTTACGGTCATCTGTTTGGCGAAGGCGATCAATGCACTGTTTGACAACTACTATTCCATCGCGTTTCATGGAATCATCGGTATCGTGATCGCTGCAACGGTTATGATCATTCCGTTTTCCAGCTTCACCGTGCCTAGCCAGTGTCTTGTAAATGTCATTTGTCTGGTGGTTGGTATCGCTGCGGCGCTTGCGCTGGATAAATTCAACAGCCGCGTAACGGTTGAGTAAGGGATTTCTAAGAATCTGAACTGAAAGCCAAAAGGCCTGCTGAGAGGAAACAGCCTCTCAGCAGGCCTTTTGGCTTTTATAGGCAAACTTTTTCAAAGATTCTGTCTGCTCATACCGGAGATTGAGAAGTGGTGTGGTATAAAAAAAGTTGACAGTTTATTCTCAAGGATTTCATAATAGAATCATGAGAATAAGGAGGTATTCAA
>JACJJN010000039.1 GCA_016899975.1 Lacrimispora saccharolytica
AAGTGAATTACTCCAAGTATCTGAAGTATCTCACAAAAGTTGGAGTTTGACTATCCGGTTGGTTATAAAGCGCTTACCTTAAAAATTTATTAAATTAAATGTTTTCATGTTTGTTAGAATTCTATCGCTCTGTAAACTGGAATCTTCAGAAAGGAGATGTACAGAGTGAAAATTCTAATATGGAATGTGAGGACAGAAAAAGGATATACACTGGTTGAATTATCTAAAAAGTCCGGAATAGGGAAGACAACACTGAACAACTATGAAAATGGGTTGACTTCCCCGACGCTCCGGCAGTTGGAAGTGATTGCGCAGGCACTTGACACGAAGATCAGTGCACTGTTTGAATCTGAATACAAATAGTATATCAGAGTATAGACGATAATAGAATTTTTTGCCATTGATTTCCCGATATCGGGAAACAGAGCCAGAACCACTTCTTTTCATCCGAGAACTGCGCTATAATGAAAAAAATGGAAGGCGGTGGTAAAATGAATGATATCCGGCAGAAAATTGATGGTCTGCTGGGAAAGATCACGTCAGACGAACAGCTGAAGCGTATCTACAACTTCATAAAGTATGTGTACATATACACAAAATAATAGTGAGGGGAATTCAGAAGCATTCGGATTCCCCATTTTATTTATCATTTTTGTTATATTTAACTTCCCATCTTCCGAGTTTCTGGATCATCTTATGAATTTCTGACTTAATGTCGGCACGACATCTTTCTGGAAGACCTATGTATAGTTCAACAAGCGCCCTGTCCAAATCATCCAGATTATATTGCATGCACAGTTCATCAATGATTGTCTGGGGAAGGTCACAGAACATTTCCCCTTCGCCGTTCATTAAATAATCATAGTTTACATTGTATTCACGGCAAATCAGAAGCGCAGTCTGATCCGTTAAAGAATTGCGGTTTGTTTCGATGGCAGACACGGCGCCTTTTTTTATTCCTAATTTATCTCCGAATTTTTCAAGCGTGAGATTGAGAGTTTTACGAATCTCACGAACGCGTTCTCCCTGAGTCATGGCTCAATCACCTTCCTTTCTGATACAAGAATAGCATTAGGAAAGAAATGTGTCAATAAAAAAAGTCTACAGAATAGACAAAAAAACTTGACATAGTGCATTTAATAGATTATTATGTCTATAGAATAGACAAGGAGGTGTAAAGTAAGGTGTCAGAAGTAACTGAAGAGAAAAAGGTAAACCAGGCGGCGGATGTTTGTGAGTATATTGAACTACTGAAGGATCTGACGGATGATGAAAAGATGCAGGTCAAAGGAATTATGATCGGTATGCAGATGACTCGAGAGAAGAAACCGGTCAAAACTGCATGCTGCTCAGTAAGATCAGCTTCGATAGAAAGCCGTCGGGGAGTACATAGTGAAGAAGTAAAGTGAAGTGTTCGAATTTGATGGAACAGGATTGGCTGCTGAGAGTGTATAGGGAGAATTAAGACATGCCGGGATTCCATATATTGAAACGGGAGGTGAGCAAGTGCAGTTTCGAAATATTGTAATTATTGATGGAAAAGAAGTGGATTTAAAGACACTACCATTGAGCGAAAGAAAAAGACTTGCGGATTATTGGAATCGTAAAGCCGCTCAAAGTCTGGGGTACAAGGAAAAGGATAAAACCGCTTAGGCGGTTAACTAAGTGGACAAGTTAAGGAATCAAGAAGAATACATATCAGCAATATGTCATCGAAGAAATTTTGTAATTATCTGAAAAAGGAACAGCCTTATTGCATGAGGAACAGGAGTGAAATTGTTGGAAAAAGAGCTGGAAGCAAAAAAAGAGAATACCGGTCAAATCCCAGAAACAGAACGGTATTCTCTAAGGTTGAGAGTTAATTTTAACAATTCTTCTCTCACTTCTAAACCATAGCAAATATATAAAAAATTGTCAAGATTGTATTTTGGTCAAAGGTTAGGAGAGTCCTATGATCTCGAGGGAAGAAATTATTGATGTTATCCGGCTATATCCGCAGATAATGGATGCCATCGACGAAAGGCTACGGAGTATGAATGAGGAATATCAATGCCTGAACCAGAGCATATACCGTTACGCAGCATATAAAAGTACCGTCTATGGGAGTGTTGGATATAGCGGGGCTAAGAGCGACCTGTCGGATATGATAAAGATAAAAAGCCATCAGGAACAGGAATATTGCGATGAGTTAAAAAAAGCGATCCTTGACCTGACAGAAAAAGCGGATAATGTACGGCGGCTGCATCTTTGCTACATGGTACTGCCCTATAAGTATCACGAATTATTGCGGATGCTGTACCAGGACAAGGTTGGCTGGGGAAAAGTATCAGAGGCATTGGATATTAGTATCAGTACGTTATCCCGATGGAGGGAAGAGGCTTTTTCAATGATTCGGACAGCGTATGAATCAAAGTTAAGCTATACAGAAATATTGCACCTGCAGAAACTCCAAAAGGGGATGACGTGGGATCAGCTGATGAAAGATTACAAGAACATACGGAAAAAGAAAGATCAAAGTGATCGCTGAAGAAAAGGAGATTTTGCTATGAAAGTATTTGCTATTGGAAGCTACAAAGGTGGGACGGGGAAAACGACAACTACGGTCAATCTTGCCTATAATGTGTCCGCAAAAGGATATCGGGTCCTGGTGATCGACGCCGATCCGCAGGCAAACGCAACGTATATGTTTGCCCGGGTGAATGACAATACCTATACGCTTGCCGATCTTTTTGCGGGGGCTAAGATTGGCAGATGCATCTATCGGACCAAGTATGACCGCCTCGATATCGTCAAAGGGTCATCCAAGATGGAGGAAGCCGTTGGGGAAGCGGATTGTCTCAAAGAAGCATTGCAGCAGGTTCGGCAGAAATACGATTATGTGTTTATTGACTGCCACCCCTCCATGCAGCTGCATACCATTGCAGCCATGATCGCGGCGGATGAACTGTTGGTTCCGTTCGAGCTGGACGGCTATGGGAGAAATGGGCTGATTATCTTAGATGACTACATTAAGCAGATCAAAGACCAATATAATCCCGGCTTAGAGTACCATATTTTCATCAGCAAATATGCTGGACGGGCTTCACAGGACCGGCTTTTGAGCGGAATGATCGAAAAATACAATTATCCGTTACTGTCAAAGATTGTACGCTACCGGGAATCGGTCAACACATCGATCGAAGCGCGTAAGCCGTTGTCAAAACATCGGCGGTTCGACGCGGCAACCCGCGACTATCAGGAACTTACCAACCTCATTTTGCAAATGGAGAAATAAGCGATGGCGGATATCAGTACAATTTTAAAGAATAACGGTTCGATCAGGCAGCCAAAGAAAAAAGGGCACTACGAGGTGGCTATGATCCATTACTCGCAGATCCATCCGAGTAAAATGCAGTTTTACCTCCAGGAAGATATCGAAGAACAGGCGGATGCGATTGAACTTGCCGGTGGCATTCTGCAGCCGCTGGTTGTTCGCCAGCAGGATGCAGACCAGTATGAATTGTTGGCGGGACATAGACGGCTGGAGGCGATAAGACGTTTGGTGGAAGATAGAAAGCTTCCCCAATACGCAATGGTGCCATGCCATGTAGAAAAGGCGAACGATTGGAGAGCCGAATACCTTTTGATCACGACCAACAGCTACCGTGAAAAGACCGGGTATGAAAAAATGCTGGAAGTCCAGCGGTTGTCGGAAATTATCCCGCATCTTCCGGGCAGTGAGGAATTGAAAGGGCGGGCACTCCGGGGACGCATTGCCAAAGAATTAAAGACCGGTGAGACCTCTGTGCAGAATTACAATTACATATACAATCATCTATGCGCAGAGGGCATGGAAGCTTATCGCTCCGGGGATATCAAAACGGCAGTGGCAAATGAACTTGCACATCTTGAGGAAGAAGACCAGAAAACACTGTTAAAAATGGAAGAGCTTACGGTTGCAGCGATTGCAGAATATAAAAAGACAAAATCGTGTCAAACTTTGACACAGGATGCAGTCCCGGAGGAACCGGATTGTATCAGAAAACCGACGGAAGAAGAACGGGAACTTTTGAATGTTTTTGCAAAGCAGTTTATCAGAAAAGAAAAAATCTGGTTACTGGAAGATTTTGCGAAGCGGGTGATGGATGTAACGGCTTCTCCGCATGAAATTCAAAAGAGGTATGGAAAGAGTGATTATTATTTTCAGATCCGCGATATGGAGACAGGGCATATGGAATTTCAGGATGGGTGTATCCGGTTGTATGATGCAAAGCATCTGATAGGGAAATTTGAATGGTTCTATCTGGCAGCAGCGATCCAGTCTATGTGGAATGCCGTGGCAATAGAAGACGCAGAGAAAGAAACGAGGAATTCCCCGGTGTCAAACCCTGACACGGAAACCTATGTACCATATGAAGAAAGCATGGTTTTGTATGGCAAAGACGATGCTTCCGAAGAGGACGGAAAGAACCATTCCGAAGAGGAAGAGGAAACCGCAAGAAAAATGATTGCCAGATATGTGAAATGGGCGCCGGAAAGGATGAAGAAGGTTATCGCACTCTGCAATACTGGCAAAACAAACAAAGAACGTGCGCAGAGCGTACAGCAATACCTGGCGCCGGATGGAACTTCTGGCGGAGGGGACAGGAATTTTGATTTTTGTTTCCGGGGATATGCAAACGGTGTGTCCTTTACGTTGGATAAAAACAGATTATCCATGTCATACATCGGATTCGTAAAACATCTGGAGGATATGTTTGGACCGTTTGCTTCCGAGCAATCAGAGCCAGGCGCAGAAGATAACCGAAACGATCAACCAACGATAGAACAAAAGCGGAAATTACTGCGTGAAGTCATAAGAGAAATACAGGAGAAGATGGAGGAGGCGAACGGACAATGGCAGGAGAATCAGGAACAGCTGTGGAAGAACCAGCTGATCCTGCAGGCAGCAGAACATTATCTGCGTGAACTGCAATGATTTCAGATGAAAAAAGAACATTCATTCCATTTCCGGGAAACTCCGGAAGTGGAAAAAGGAGGGAACCATGATAACTCAAATCAACTTATCACAGGAAAAAGAAAAAAAGCTGCAGGCATTGGCAGAAACAGCAGAGATAGAAGCGGCTGATCTCATTACAATCTTTGTTGAGGATTTGCTGGACCGGCAGGAAGACCTTCAGAAATGGTTTGACCGTTCCTTTCGTGACAGAGAAGACTCTTGTCATGAAATCTTAGAGAATCTCTATGTTTACTGGATGCAGAGACATTCCCGTGTCGATCATGTCTGCGACCAGTTGGAAAGCCTGTCCGCGCAAAGCTATGAGGGACTGGCGGAAGCAAAAATGATCGAAATTTTGGCTGAATTTCAGGAAACATCCTTTTGGGAAGGTGCACGTATGGTCCGGCGCATGCAGGAAATTTTGAGGAACCTATAGGCATAGCAAATTTCAGTAGGGGGATATGCGTATGACACTGGAAGAATTGATCGGATACTATTTGGAGGAACTGAACAGTGAAAACCATTGGACTGTTATCTGGAAAGAACATGGTACCTGGCAGGGAGAAATGCTGTATCTGCCGCCTCTGGAGAACTTAGACTGGCTGGATGCAAGCTGGCTGGATACTATTTGTTCCAGGGATCCGCAGGCTATCGTGATCCATCGATGCGATTGGGAGGGAGAAATTACTGCCGGGCAGATCTTGTCCATGTATCAGGAAGGCTTGAAAGTACGGCAGATCCCATGGTTTTTAAACAAGTATTTTCACGAAGCGCCAGAACCTTTAGACAGCAGCATGGGCTTGGAAGCTTGTGACCAGATGCACGGGCTGCAAACCAGCGAAACAACGGCAAAGAAAGAAGAAAGCACCAGAAAATGTCCGGGAAAGAAAAACAAGCGTGTCAAACTCTGACACAGGAAGGAGAAAACAATGAATAAGGTCATATTAATGGGAAGGCTTACCAGAGATCCGGAAATCAGATACACCTCCGGCGAAAAAGTTATGGCAGTGGCATCCTATACCCTGGCGGTAGAACGGCGATACAAAAAGGATGGAGAAGCAACAGCAGATTTTTTGCGGTGCACTGCCTTTGGAAAAGCAGCAGAAGTTGCTGAAAAATATTTCTACAAAGGGATCCGGATCATCGTCATCGGCCGGCTGCAAACGGGAAGTTATACGAACCAGGAAGGGCAAAAGGTATATACCACGGATGTGATCGTGGAACAGCAGGAATTTGCCGAAAGCCGTAAAAACAATGAGGTTCCTTCTGAGGCAAACCCTGGCACGGAGGCTGATCCAGAAGGATTCATGGATATCCCGGAAGGTATGGATGAAGAATTACCTTTTCGTTGAAAGGAGAAATGATTTTGAAAGAGATTATATTATATCTTGTGTTACCTATTGTGTTATTGGTGGTGGCAGTAGTTTTGATAGGTTTTGGATTTCAGAGACTTACAAAACCATTTTATGGTGTGTTGGGTGTTGCGTCTATATTTTTGGGAATCGCTATATTAGCAAAAGCGCTTCTCATTCCGTTCAATCATTTCCAGCAGGTATCATCAGAAAAAACCAGGTCAGAAGTAATTGAGTACGTAGAGGATGGCTATACAGTGTATATGGATGGCAAAGAAGTCATGGCAGATGCATTGAATTCCATTAATTATGCCAATGTAACCATCGAAATAAATGTAGAAGATAAGCAGATAAACATAATATCAAAATAAATTTTTGAATGGGGAAGAATTAGGGTTTTGGAATGGAGGAACGATGAACGCAATTCTTAAATATCCGGGAGCCAAATGGGGGCTTTCCAAATGGATTCTCTCTTTTTTTCCGGATCATCATAGCTACTTGGAACCTTTTTTTTGGTCTGGTGCAGTATTTTTTCATAAGCCATCAAGTGATATCGAAACGATCAATGATTTAGATGGGAATGTAGTAAATTTTTTTGCATGCATTCGCCAAGACCCGGAACGCTTAGCCAGAGAGATTGCTTTTCTTCCATATGCAAGAAGCATATATGAGAAAGCTTTTTCAGAAGATCCGGAAGATCCCTTTGACCGGGCAGTGAATTTTTGCGTACGCCTTAACATGTCGCATGGATTCCGCACAAATGGAGAAAAAGTTGGATGGAAAAACGACGTGCATGGCCGAGAACGTGCATATGCGGTAAAAGAGTGGAATGCCTTGCCACAGTGTATTATGGAGGCAGCAGAGCGATTAAAGGAAGCACAGATCGAACAAATGGATGCGGTACAGCTGATCCGCCGATTTAATCATAAGGATGTTCTGATTTACTGTGATCCACCCTATGTACTTCAAAAAAGGCATGGAAAACAGTACCGATGTGAAATGGATGATTCGGAACATAGCCAATTACTGGATGCATTGCTGAAACACCAGGGAGCCGCGATTATCAGTGGGTATGAGAATGACTTGTATTCCGACAAGCTCCGATCATGGCATAAAGAGAAAACAACTGCTTACAGCCAGATCGCAAGCAGAAAAGAAGAGGTCTTGTGGATGAATTTCGAACCAATCAGGCAATTAAGTTTTTTTGAGGATGGGGGTGAAAGACATGGATGAAAATGGATTGGCAGAATTGCTGGCTGAGACGCGCCAGAAAATCAGGACAGCCAATCATGCGAAGTGCCAGCTGTACAGCAATATCTATCAATCGGTATGCAGCACGCCTTTAGAGGATATTTTATACGATAGCAGACCGGAAAAGACCATAAGGGAGATCCTGGAAGAATATCTCTTGTATGGTTATGGCGATCCGAAAAGCCTTGCTGCTATCATCTTCACAAATACAGAAAAAGAAAGGAACCAGGACTATGAGGGATTGGAATGAAATCAAAAGATCCATCGAAGGAAGAAGAGAACGAAAAGAAATTACAAACGCAATTTTTTCAATCACCACATCGAAAGCGGCGTATGATGAAGAGGAATTGATGTCAAAAAAAGCGTTTCAGAAAACGGTTGGCATATTTGAAAAATATCTGGGAGAAGACAACCATATACGGGTCGATTCCATGGATGGCTGTTGGGACCTTAACCGTGTATGGTATCAATTTCCTGCCATCCCATGCGGCGTAGAATATTCCGGGGTATATCCTCTGGAATGGGAATGGGAGGATGTACAAAAGCTGACGGAATGGATTGATGATGGTGAAATTTGGGTCACTGTCATGGTATGGGACCGTAAAAACAAAAAATACATTCCGAATTGGTAAACAAGCCTGGGGAAAAGGAAGGTACTGGTATGGCAGAAGTATTTCGGCGGATAAAAAACAATAATTATACTGTGATGTGCAACCATCACCTGCAAAACGAACATTTATCGCTCAAAGCGATGGGATTGATGAGCAAGCTGCTGAGCCTGCCGGATGACTGGAATTACAGCGTCCGAGGGATTGCGGCAATATGCAAGGACGGCTATGAAAGCGTCCGGACTGCATTCCTCGAACTTGAAAAAGAGGGATATATTGTCCGGCGCAGGATACGGGATCAACAAGGACATATCATCCGGACAGAATATTATATCCTGGAAACACCGGATACCGTAATTCCGGAAGAATCCGAAGGGGCAAAAGAAACCCTCCCAGCATCTGCAGAAATGGAGGCTTCTAAAGAGAAGGAAATGGCAGATCAACAGGAAAAAGAAAAGGAATCTCCCGCTCATTTGCCAGGATCGGGTTTTCCGATCGTGGAGAAAAATCTGGAAGGAAATTCACCAGGATCGGATTTTCCAACCTTGGGAAATCCAACTGCGGAATTACCAGGATCGGATTTTCCAACCACGGGAAATCCAACCGTGGAACCACCAGGATCGGGTTTTCCAACCACGGAAAATCGCCACCAACAAAATACTATTCTAACAAAAGATATAAAATATAATATATCATCTTCTTCATCATCTAAGATAAATAATATACTTACCAGGAAACCGCTGCAGGAAGAAGAGGAGGAGATCAAAGACCGGATGGGCTATGGGGAACTTCTGGATGCCGGATACGACCAGGAACTCCTGAATGAAATTCTTGGGCTGTTGGAAACGTATGGGATCCGAGGAAGAACACGGCCTGCGTATACATACATCGGGCAAACAAAAATATCTGCCGCGCAGATCGCGGACAGGCTGCAGCGGATCAACCGGGACCAGGTACGGGATCTTTTGCAGCGCATACAAAACGGACCGGAGATCCGAAACTTAAAAAACTATCTTTTGACCGCCTTATACCAGGCAGGACTTACTTCAAGGCTGAATCAACAGCGGAAAGAACATGGATATGCGCCGCCGACCTGCAGAAATACATTCAGCAATTTCCACCAGCGGGAGTATGATTACGGAAAGCTGGAACAGGCGTTTTTGAAAAATGCTGCAGATGAGCAGCAATAGAAATGCATGGGAACATGGGCGATGAAATGATGCGGAAGGAGAGGGATATGAGAACAAGACAGGTCAAAAAAGGGACAGGCAAAAAAAAGAAAGGCCGGATGATCGTTTGCCTGATTGCTGTTACGGCAGCAGTAGGAGGTACCCTTTGGTTTTGGAATGGGACAAGGCAGAAAACTGCGAAGTTAGAGCATATAACAGCGATCACAGTTACCACCCAGGAGACTTATCCAGCCGGTGAGAAACTGGGGGAGGTGAAAGTCACTGCAGAAGGAGTGGACGAAGCTGGAAACCAAGTCATCCGGGAACTACCAACGGAGGAGTATGTGATAACGCCGGAACAGGTACCGGAACATGGGCACGAGTTTGAAATTACCGCAGCTTTGACGGAGGATGAAGAAATCCGCGCGGAAGCGACAGCGCTGATCGGACGGGAGGAAGTGCAGAGGTATGAGATCGGGCGGCAGGATCCAGAGGCAGTACAGGCAGTCTTGTATGAAAATGGGGATTTGGAAATTGCCGGGAATGGCGCGGTGAAGAATTTTAAGGAGCATGAGATCCCCTGGCAGGAAGATGGCGTCCTGTATCTTACGTGGATTGATCCAGCAGCCGAAATCGAACGCATGGATGACTGGTTTTCAGGCAATACGGATTTTGTCGCTATGCTGTGCCCGGTGCCGGATACCGTACGGAGTATGGTGCGGACGTTCTATGGATGCACAGCGATGGAGGCGGTGCCGGAAATGGGTACGGCGGTGTATCTGGAAGATCTTACAGCGTGTTACAGCGGTTCCGCAGTCCGGGATGGCGGTGAGCTGCCCGGTAATCTCAGGACTGCAGAAGAGGCATACAGGGACTGCAAAGCACTGGTCTATGCAGCGGATGCCTCTGCCTGTGTGCAGCTGGCAAATATGAAAAATTGCTACAATGGCTGTACGGCGCTTTCGGATACCAGCACACCAGACAGCGTGACCAATCTGCAGGGGGCGTATCAAAACTGCCTGAATATCACCCGTGCCTCCATCCCGTCAAAAGCGGAAAACCTTGCATCGGCATACTCCGGCTGTACCGGGCTTACAGTGGTGGAAGGGGAAATACCAGCATCCTGCACCAGTATGTCAGGAGCGTTTAAAGACTGTAAGTTCCTGGAGGGAGAACTGACGATCCACTGTACGACACAGTCCTTATCCGGCGTGTTTTCAGGGGCGGCAAAAAACAGCCATGGACTAACGGTGTCCCTTAGCTGGGAAGGGAAAACAACGGACTATCAGACGGAGGAAGAAATCCTTGGCTCGCTGGCAGAATCCATCGAGAAACAAGCAAAAGTTGATGGCAGCAATATAACTGTAAAGAGAATTGAACAAAATTAATAAAATAAAATTGACATTGTCAATTTTATGATATATTATGACGATAAAGAAAGAGGGTGAAACAATGACAGTGGCACAGCGTTTGAAGAAAATCAGGAAAAAGCACGGGCTTAGCCAAAAAGCAGTAGCCGAATTGATTGGCGTATCGCCAGGGGCTGTATGCCGCTGGGAAAAAGGAGAGAGGGAGATTTCCGACTGGGCGATGAAGGCGTATAGTGCAGCGTTCCACGTCCCGGAAACATATTTTTTTGAACATAGAGAGGAAACCCGGAGCGAAGCAAAGGAGATCAAACTGTATGCCGAACCATCCCAGGCACAGGACCGGAAAAGAATGGAAGAGCGGATGCTGCAGTATTTTCGGCGGCTGACGCCGCAGAAACAGGAACAATACCTGGAGAAACTTGCCAATGATGCAAAATCTGAAGATATTGAGGAATAAAAGGGCGTGTCAAAGTCTGACACAGAAAGAGAGGATTGTATGAAAAGAAACAAAGTAATCGCAATGCTGCTTGGAATGGGCTTAATGGCTGGGACTCTTGCAGTGCCGGTGACGATACCGAAAACAACGGTGTATGCAGCTGCCAGCACCCAACAGGTCATCGGGCATGGGGAATGGAAACAGGAAAACGGCAAATGGTATTATTACCAGGATGGAAAAATGCTGAAGAACTGCTGGGTCAAAGATGGCATCGACTGGTATATGCTGAATGAAGATGGAACCATGAAGTCCGATGAATTTATCAAGATCGATAACGATTTATACTATTTCCGTGGCTGGGGCGGCATGCTGTATAACAGCTGGTATACAGATGCGGAAGGAAACCGCTACTATTTCCGTGACTGGGGCGGCGCGTTAAACACGGGCTGGAAGCAGATCGGAAACGACTGGTATTATTTCGACAAAGAAAACTGTAAAGCACATGCCAATACCTTTGAAAAAATCGATAAAGACCTGTATGCGTTCGATGAAAACGGTAAAATGCTCCATGATACCTGGTATACAAAAGATGGAAACCGTTATTATCTCCGTGGCTGGGGCGGCGCGTTAAACACGGGTTGGAAGCAGATTGGAAGCGACTGGTATTATTTTGATAAAGAAAACTGTAAAGCGCATGCTAATACCTTTGAAAAAATCGATAAAGACCTGTATGCGTTCGATGAAAACGGCAAAATGCTCCATGATACCTGGTATACGAAAGATGGAAACCGTTATTACCTCCGTGGTTGGGGCGGCGCGTTAAACACCGGATGGGTGCAGATGGATGGGAACTGGTATTATTTCGACCAGGGAACCTGCGCTGCTTATGCGAATACGATCCGAAGAATCGATAATGATGTTTATGGGTTTGATGCAGAGGGCAGGATGCTCCATGACTGCTGGGTGGAATCGGATGGAATCCATTATTATTTCCGTGGCTGGGGCGGCGCTTTCCATGACCAGACCGTTACTATTGACGGAAAAGAATATGTCTTTGACAGCAGCTGCAATGGAACATTGAAGAATACGGCAGTGCCGACTCCGCAGCCGACGGAGACTCCTGACCCGGCACCAACAGAAACCCCAGATCCGACACCAACAGAAACGCCGGAAGAAATCAAGGTTCGTAAAATCACTGTATCCGGCAATCAGGAAATGACAGCAGGAACAACACAAAAGCTTACCGCTGCGGTGACTCCGGACAATGCTGCAAACAAAGCGGTCTCCTGGTCATCCAGCAATCCGGATGCGGCAAGCGTGTCCTCCGACGGCACGGTTACTGCCCATCAGGCTGGAACCGTTACGATCACAGCAACGGCGGCGGATGGCTCTGGAGTATCCGGAAGCATCCAGATTACCGTCAAAACGCAGAAGGTAGAAGTATCTGAGCTGTATGTGCTGGATGCCAACGGCGTGGATCAGAGCACGACACTGACCGCGATCGGGGAAACCACCCAGCTTACCCTGGATATCCGTCCGGCAAATGCAACGGATAAAACAGTCACCTGGTGGAGCGAACATCCAGAAATCGCTACCGTAGACCAGAATGGAAAAGTTACAGCGGTCAGCGAAGGATGGACTTATATCTATGCGCAGACGGCAAATGGATGTATCGACAATACGACTGTAAGTGTTTCGCTGCCGAAGACAGACGAAGATTATCTGGATGAAATCATCTATGACGAAGAAATGTCACGCCAGGTCTTTGATCTCGTGAATCAGCAGAGAGTGCTGGAAGGGCATCTGGAAATGGAATGGTCCGATGGATTTGAGAAAGACCAGGCTATAGCAGTGGCGGGAAATAACTTATTGCGTCTTATGAAAGGAGAAGATGATTTTGATTCTCTTTCCGATCATAATGGATCACAAAATGGTCTTGGAGGTCAGAAAAAGAATTTGACTGCAAATGACATCTTTAGTCAGTGGATGAGTTCACCTGCACATAAGGCAAATCAAATGGATGACTTCATAACTGCTTCTTCATATGTTGTTATGTATAAGGAGGCAGATGATGGATCTAAGATATATTCAGCTATTGCATCGCTGGCTCCATTTAAAGCGGAAAATGCTGGATGGGAAGATGGGGATTCCTATATGAAAACTGTTATGACGGAGGATACTTATAATATGCTTCTTGCTCATTTTAAAAAATAAATCCGTGTCACACTTTGACACGAGTATAGTTACCGGGATACTCACGAAAAGACAAACGGCTCCAAGAAAAGCTTTGGAGCCGTTTGCTATTGGAAGCACAAATGTTTTTCGTTCTCGGTGATGAAGTGAAAAGCTTCTGGCTCTATGTGGCTTAACCTAAATGTAATTTTCTTAATGTATCGTGAAGAATGTGAGAAACATTCACGTTTCTTAGTGCATCAGATAAGTGGGGAATCTGTGTCAAAGTCTGACACGGATTAAGAAAATCAGGAAGGAGTATGTAGGAATGAAAAAGGAAGAAGCTGTGGTATTTCTAAGAAATCATGGGCACCAGGCAATGATTGAAAATGGAGTGGTTATGATAATTATGGCTCAAAATAGAAGTACGGTAAAGAAAATCGGAAGATTTTTGCGGGAAGCTGGGTATCATAGCAGCTATGGTGTAAGATACAAAGCAAATTCAGATATATAATGTAAAGACAAGTGAATGATCGAAAAAAGAGAACACTTATAAAAATGTCAAAAACTCAAAATTGACTTTGTCAATTTTCGTGGATATTGAAAAGAGAAATGATTGGATGATTGCGGTAAAAGACTTCTTACGTATTTCCATAAACTGGATGTCATGAAAAAAGAAAATATCTGAAACGAATATCAGAAGGAAGGAGCGTGTCAAAGTCTGACACGGAAGAATAATGGAATCGTTCTTGTTAATGAATATAGATCGGCCGGTTTTGAAGTTTACGATTCTTGAGGGAACGTTTGGTACTGTTGAACTAAAAGAAACGGAACGATATACCGATTTGCTTCCGCTTAGATTTCGAAGCATTCAGAGTTGGATCGAAGGTCGGCAGGCTCTGAAGCATCGGGAACATATCGCAGAGTTAATGCGGGTATGTGGCTGTTCCAGGTTGGATGGGTTTGTAAAAATTACCCATGCACTGAGTTTAAATAATACTTTTTGGACAAAACCGGAAGAGAGTTCCCTGAAATGGGATGAGGTGGCGCTTACTGCAGATCGATCAGATCCTGAAGCGGAAACAGCTGTTCCTGTCAAAAGGCAGTGAAAAACCGGTTCATAAAAAGAATTCAGTGAAAATCAAATAATATGTGGTGTCAAAGTATGACACGAACAAATATAAGAATATTGCCAGATAAGGGGAGTGTGAGATACTTCCCCTATGGGAAACCAGAGAGCCAAAAGGTGGCTTACCCTCTAGTTATCGGAGGGGCTAACCCTCCAGACCAAGGAGGAAAGGAGGGTGTTGCCAATGTATGTTACATACGCTGACTTAATTCAGCTTTTAATATTCATTGTTGCCCTTGTTGGTCTTGCTTACGAAATTTTCGAGGATAGACGAAAACAGCCGCCACTACTGCAATAGTGACGGCTTTCCTGGTTTAGAGGATTAAGCAAAAAGTTATTTGAGGGCAGGCAGCTTCTTTGGCTTTCCTTTTTTTCCATCTCACATATAGCACATCCGGTAGTGGGGCGTAAGTGTTTCTTTTTCATTCTTCCCATTCTTTTTTCGGATTTTGGCAATAGAATCAAGGAAAGAACGAAGGCTGCTGTCTGTCCGGCTGCTTTCTGCGTTCAGGAAAATCTTAATCTTTACGCCTTCCAATGGATATGCTTTTGGGATAGAGATAATCACCGTGTCAAAATGTGACACGAGCAGATGATGACAAGAAAGGCTTTGCAGTTATCTGTCGATAATAACGTTATATACTCCTATCCTATTTCTCATGTGAGGAAAACCATTGACTGACGGTATCAATATTCGTTTTAACAGCTGTTGCAATCTGTTCGATGGATAAGCCCATATTTTTTAAAGTAAGAGCCGTATCTTTCGCCTGCTGAATTTTTCCTTCTTTAATCCCTTCTTTTCTGCCTTCTTCCCGTCCTTTTTCCAAATTTTCCAAATCTCTCATCAATAAAGTCATATACTCATGCCTCCATTCACGGTTCTGTTTTGCTTCTCTGACGGCGTTTTCCAGTTTCTGCACATAGCTGTTTTCTGCCTTCCGTCCGGCAACATAGTCAAGGAAGGAGCGAAGCCCGTCGCTGACGTCCTCCCGGCTGCTTTCAGTGTTCAGGAAGATCTTTACAGCGCCGTCCTTCAGTTTCAGGCTTGTGTTTTCCAGACAGATGTTTTCAAAGGTGTACTTATGAAGCCCAAGCCCGAAGATGTCTGCCAGGCAGATGAAGATGACATAGCTGTGGTTCAGTTTTTTATAGGACTGTCCTGCATCAATCAGCTGCAGATCGATCATTCCCTGGTAGTACCGGCTTCTTTTCGGTAATTCTCCGGTATTTACCGTTTGCATTTCGATGTCATATACAGTATTTTTGTTGTCCTTTACATAGACATCCAGGCGGACGCTCCGCGCGTCTACGTCCGGACGGATGGGCTTCTGCAGCTCGGGGTATTCGATTCGGTCAATCTGCAGTTCCGGAAGAATCAGTCCTAAAAGTTCTTTACATAATTCCGGGTCGCTCATGACTTTGCCAAATAAAAAATCATTGGATAAGCCAAGCGAATCCCAATCGTTTGTTTTTGTCATTGGTAATTTCCTTGTCATAGTATCAGATGTTCTCCGAAGATAGAGAGAATCCCCCGTGTCAAAGTGTGACACGGGCAGAGGACTCCAAGAAGAGTTTTGGAGACGTTGCTATAGGGATCATAAATATTTTTTTGCATTCTCAGCGGTGAGGTGGAATTTTTCCTGAAGCTTCTCGAGAATCACCTGGGCAGGAATGCCGAGTTCTTTCAAGGCAGCTACCATTCCGAAGATCCCTTCTTCCCGTCCTTCTTCCCGTCCTTTTTCCAAATTTTCCAAATCTCTCATCAATAAAGTCATATACTCATGCCTCCATTCACGGTTCCGTTTTGCTTCTCTGACGGCGTTTTCCAGTTTCTGCACATAGCTGTTTTCTGCCTTCCGTCCGGCAACATAGTCAAGGAAGGAGCGAAGCCCGTCGCTGACGTCCTCCCGGCTGCTTTCGGTGTTCAGGAAGATCTTTACAGCGCCATCCTTCAGTTTCAGGCTTGTGTTTTCCAGACAGATGTTTTCAAAGGTGTACTTATGAAGCCCAAGCCCGAAGATGTCTGCCAGGCAGATGAAGATGACATAGCTGTGGTTCAGTTTTTTATAGGACTGTCCTGCATCAATCAGCTGCAAATCAATCATTCCCTGGTAGTACCGGCTTCTTTTCGGTAATTCTCCGGTATTTACCGTTTGCATTTCGATGTCATATACAGTATTTTTGTTGTCCTTTACATAGACATCCAGGCGGACGCTCCGCGCGTCTACGTCCGGACGGATGGGCTTCTGCAGCTCGGGGTATTCGATTCGGTCAATCTGCAGTTCCGGAAGAATCAGTCCTAAAAGTTCTTTACATAATTCCGGGTCGCTCATGACTTTGCCAAATAAGAAATCATTGGATAAGCCAAGCGAATCCCAATCGTTTGTTTTTGTCATTGGTAATTTCCTTGTCATAGTATCAGATGTTCTCCGAAGATAGAGAGAATCCCCCGTGTCAAAGTGTGACACG
>JACJJN010000003.1 GCA_016899975.1 Lacrimispora saccharolytica
CAAACGTATTCATAGTCATTGCGATTATATGTCGCCAAATGACTTTGAAAAACTATATGAGCAGACACAGACAAACGGACAGCTCTTAGTAAGTTAAGATGAGGATAAATTTCTCATTTTAACTTGCGCTAAATCTTGACATAGGACCAACATATCTCCTCACTCCTTCATGTGCCTTTATAACCCCAATCTCCTTTTTCATTTTATCACAATGAGGTTTTATGGAAAACTACAAATTAGCCGTCTTTACAGAAATTCTTTCGTTTTTCAGTTTGCTACATTTCTTGATTCCTCCCGATAATATTCCGCCTGTGTCTCATACAGTTCCGCATAGATTCCCCGCTGCTCCAGCAGCTCCTGATGGGTTCCCCTCTCACAGAGTTTTCCGTGATCCGTCGCCAGCTTCTGCGCCTCTCCGTCAGAAATCTCCACACCATCTTCAACCTCATGATACAGCCATGTATTTTCCTGCTCTTTCATCTGCTCCACCCACTGCAAAGCTCCGACTTCTCTTCCGAAAAATCCTCTCTGAACTTGCAGCATGTCCAACTTCATTCATTACACGTAACATTTTTTTAAATGACGCATACCCTTTTATCCACGCTCCATGACTGTATAAACGGAATAATGGTCGATGGCATCGCCCGACTGTGAGCTGAGCATGCCATTAACGATATCCTCCCAGGTCACCGTATTGTCATTGGTCAGCACGTACCTTTCCTCAAATTCCCTCTCTTCCGCATCCGAACCATCTCCACGGTAATGCATCAGATACCGGTACGTCCGCACGTATTCCGTCTCCTCTTCTATCCAGCGCAGCGTGTAGGTTTCTCCATCAAATTCCAGATGGAACCGATACAGGATCGGATAATCCTCTTTCACCGATTGGTAATATTCCCTGGAACTACCCTCCTCGTCCAGTGTGTAATAGTGGGCAACCTGAACTGAAGCCTTCTGTCCCTTTTCCGCAGTCTCCACAAATGTCTGCCAGATTTCCTGCCCGAAAGAAGCGTAACCGTCTTCCATAACCGCACAGCCGTCATCCTTCGCTTTCTGCAGAGCATCCGGTTCTGAACGCTTTGCGGGACTGTACCGATAAAGATATCTGTTTTGCGATTCTTCGGTCGCCGTGACAACACTATTCCCGGAAAGAACTTCCCGATCTGCTTCTGCTTTCGCGAGAACTACCGAACGATCCGGCGATTCCTGTACCGAATAAATCTCCCAGGAAACCGTTTTTGTCCCCATCTGTTCCGTAAAGCTGTCCAGAAGTTCACCCTGCACTGCCATTTCCGGATCTGCGTCTGTCTGCTCATAACGGTAAGTCTCCCCATTGATGGGGAGAAACAGATATCCATTCCAAATGCCGTGCAGATCTGCAGTTGTCGGAACCATCCCACTTTCTTCTGAAGGAGGATCTGTCAGAAAGCATACCGCCAGAACTGCGCAGCCTGCCACCGCCCCGGCTGTCGCCCAGAACACAGGCTTTCTGTAATGCAGAATGTGCCGAATCCTCTTTTTCACATCCTGTTCTCCAAAGGACGGCGGGAATATAATCCCCGATGCAGTTCCTTTGTCCCGCCCTATGCTACAGTCCAGCAACGCCTGTGAATAATCTGCCCGCTGCTCCTCCGGCAGTTCACGGATTACCTTCTCGTCGCAGGCAAGCTCAATGTCTCTGCAGAACAGCAAATACGCCGCCCAAAGAAGCGGATGAAACCAGTAAACGGCAAGGATCAGAAAGCCGATCATCTTCCACCAGTGATCACCCCGTCGGATATGTGCCCGCTCATGCCTGACCACATAAGCTGAAGTTTCACTGTCCATTCCCCACGGAAGATAGATTCCTGGTTTCAGGAATCCAAAGACAAAGGGAACCTCGATCTTCCTGCTCCGGAAGACATTCTCCTCCACCGGTACAGCTTCCGAAAGCCTCAGCCATAACCGCAGATAACTGACCGCCATATATGCCAGCAAAAGCAGTGTTCCCACAATCCAGAGTACTGCAAAAAGCGTCATCGTATCCCTTCCGCTTCCGGTTGGAACAGAAACACCTTCAAAGTAACGATCACCCAGATATTCATTCACGCGTTGATCCACTGGCGGAACACCGCTATGTACCTCAAAACTCGGTCCGGCAAGCAGCTGATCCGGTAAAGTCTGGGCGCTTGGAATCAGGCTGAGCGCACTTTCCAGCGAAAACGGAAAGATCAGCCGCAGCGCCACGATTCCCCACAGCAGAACATGAGTCCATTTCGGCACTTTTCTCAGAACCAGCCGAACTGCCAGCACCGCCAGTACCACCCAGCCGGCAGAAATACCGGTATTCACAATTTTCAGAAATAAAGCAGTCATCAGCCGCCTCCTTTCCGAAAATGATCGATCATTTTCTGGACTTCATCGATCTCCTCCTGTGAAATTTTCCGCCGCTTTGTGAACGCAGCAAAAAACGCCGGCACAGAACCTTCAAATTTTTTCTCCACCAGTTCGTCAATTTCTGCCGCCTGCACCTCATCCTTTGAAACCAGAGAAGTTACGACGGTGTTCTCGTTCTTCAGCACACCCCTGTCCGAAAGCCGGCGAAGCACCGTATAAGTGGTTGTCGGTTTCCATCCCAGCTGCTCCCTGCACAGCTTTACAAGTTCACTGCTTTTCACCGGCTCATGTTCCCATAAGATCAGACAGAAGCGATACTCGCTCTCAAAAATTTTCGGCGTATCCATAGGCTTCTCCTCTCCAGAGCACGTGCTCTAATACATTAGATTCTATATTTAGTCTAATCTATTAGAGTTGAGGTGTCAAGCAATCGGAAAAGCATTCCTTATTTAATTTCATATTCGCGAAAGCAGCACCACCGTCTCCACGTGTTCTTCCGCTGTCCACGGAAACATATCCACCGGAACCGCCCGGTTCACACGATATCCATGCTTTCCGAGATATTTCAGATCCCGCGCCAGTGTCACCGGATTACAGGAAATATACACGACTTTTTCCGGCGCCAGCGTCACCAGGCTGGACAAGAACGCCTCGTCGCTTCCCGCCCGCGGCGGATCCATCAGGACTACATCCATCGTTTCTCTCTGAGCCGCCATTTTCTGCATGTATTCCCCGGCATCTCCCTGAACAAACCGGATATTCTTTCTCTGGTTCCGTTTTGCATTGGAGACAGCATTCCGGACAGCCTCCGGATTCAGCTCCACGCCTGTCACTTCCCCTGCATACTCCACTGCGATCAGCCCGATGGTTCCCGTACCGCAGTAGGCATCCAACACTTTCTCCGTTCCATGCAGATCCGCAAACTCAATCGCCTTCCGGTACAAAATCTCCGTCTGGACCGGATTGACCTGATAGAAAGACTGGGGCGATACTGCAAACGTACATCCGCACAGCTGATCCTCAATATATCCTTTGCCGTACAGCACAATATCTCTCTTTCCAAGGACCATGCTCGTCCTACGGTCGTTCACATTCAGAATCACCGTAGTCACTTCCGGATGAAGCTTTCTCAGGGCATTGACAAAATTTCGTTTCGACGGAAAGACCGGAGAGACACAGACCAAAACCACCATCACCTCTCCGGACACATGACCGGTTCGGATCAGCACATGACGCACCAGCCCGTACCCGGTGTCCTCATTATAAACCTTGATCTTGAAGCTCTCAAACAGTCCGCAGAGCTCCCGGACGATCCGGTTCGCCCGCTCATCCTGAATCAGGCAATCCTCCACCGGCACCAAACGATGGGTTCCTTCCTCATAAATTCCGGAAACAATGCTGCCGTCCCGTTTTCTGGCAAAGGATGCATGAATTTTGTTCCTGTAATGCCACGGATTCTCCATTCCGATGATGGCTTCCGGCTTCACGATCCCCTTCAGGGTCTTTCGCACAAAATCCTCTTTCCGTTTCAGCTGTTCGGAATACTCCATCTCCAGCAGAGAGCATCCCCCGCATTTTTTCCTGACCGGACAACGTTTCCCGCTGTCCGGCATCTTTCTGTTTTTCTCTCTCATTCTTTTCTGCTCCCCCGCAGCATCGTGATTTCTTTTGCGTATCCGTCCAGCTCATTGGGCGTCTCCAGATAAAACGGAAGATCCCTCAGAGCCGGATGATTGATGATCCGGACAAACGCATCCAGCCCCAGAGACCCTTGCCCAATCTTCTCATGGCGGTCTTTATGGCTTTCAAATGGATTCTTGCTGTCATTGAGGTGAATGGCCTTCAACCGCTTCAGCCCGATCACCCGGTCAAACTTCTCCAGCACACCGTCCAGATCGTGAACAATATCATACCCCGCATCGTACACATGACACGTATCCAGGCAGACGCCCATATGATCAGACAGTTCCACACGTTCCAGAATCGCCGCCAGCTCCTCAAAACTGCGTCCCACCTCGGTACCCTTGCCTGCCATTGTCTCCAGCAGCACCGTCGTCGTCTGCTCCGGCTTCAGGATCCTGTTGAGCGTATCCGCAATCAGACGGATTCCTTCCTCACTGCCCTGCCCGGTATGACTGCCCGGATGAAAATTGTACAGGTTCCCAGGTGTATATTCCATCCTGCGCAGATCATCCTCCATGGTCATCAGCGCAAATTCTCTCGTATGCGCTTCTTTGGAACACGCATTTAAAGTATACGGCGCATGGGCCAGGATCACGTCGATCCCCTGCTCCGCCGCAAATTCCCGGAACTTCCTTACGTCTTCCGGATCAATCTCCTTCGCTTTGCTCCCTCTTGGATTTCTTGTAAAAAACTGAAAGGTATTCGCCCCGATCGACACGGCTTCCTTTCCCATATGCAGATAACCTTTCGATGAAGAAAGGTGACTTCCTATTTTTAACATTCTGCCTCCTTGTCATCCACTTGTATCATTCTTTATCCATTCAGCCAACGGAATTGTTACGCGATTCTCATTTTTTCCTCTGTCTGACGCACCTGCTGCGTCATCAAGGCAGATTTGGAAGATCTCTTCCAAACTTCCAGCCTTACAGGCTCTACAGATCGACCGACAGATCCACCTTATGATACGGGATTCCCAACCGGTCCAGCGTCTGTTCTTCACGCTTCTGACAGGTAAAGATCACCACCTGGCGCTTCTTGTTCGCCAGCCAGGTCAACGCCCGCTCCAAACGGTATTCGTCGTACATGGCAAAAGTTTCGTCCAGCAGCACCGGCATCTCCTCCTCGCTGCACAGAATCTCCATCACCGCCATGCGCAGTGCAAAATATACCTGCTCCATGGTTCCGCGGCTGGTCTTCTCCAGCGGAACATAATAATTTTCCGAATGGATCCCGATCTTCAGATCATCATCCATGGAAACCTGTCGGTATTTTCCGTCGGTCAGTTCGGAAAGAATCTCCGAAATACTCTGTCTCAGGCGGATTCCCACACGGCTCTGCTGCTGGCGGGAAATTTTTTCGATAGTCTCCATCGCCAGCGTCACCGCCGCGATATTTTCCTGCTGCTCCGCCGGTATGGTCAAAGAAGCACAGAACTCCTCATATTCTTCCCGCAGATTCTGACATTGGATCTCTTTTTGACGGGTCTCTTTCTCCAGGTATTCCACGTTCCAGTTCAGTTTCCGTATCTTCTGCTGCTCCGGCTCGATGATCTCCTCATCTTCCTCCCGTGTATACCGGAACATCTGATAGATAATGAAAATAAGCGCCAGAACCGATATGCCCAGTCCCAGCCGCGTAAACAGGGACGAAACACCGAAAAACTGCATCACAGACAATATGGCCAGAAATACAGCAACGACCGCGCAGGCAATTCCATATTTTCTTCTGGTCAGAAACCGTTCCTGCTGTTTCCGCACCTCCCTGGGAGAAACCTCATTTCCGAACATTTCTCTCTTCCGTTCGGTCATCGTCCGCTCCAGCCTTTCTTTCGCTTCCCTGCAGTCCTGTTCCAGGTAAGAAAGACGGCTGTACATCCGGCTTTTCTCTTCCTCCCCGGCCTTCCGCTGCAGCTCCGCTTCCTGTTCCAGTTCTTTCCGCTTCTTTTTCAGGGAGGTAAGCGCCGCCTCCACATTCAGGCTGCCGTCATTGCTCCCCTGATAATTTGCCATGTAGTTGCGCAGTTCCTGCGCCAGGGCATCCCCGGTTCGCGCTTTCAGCTGACCCACAGAGACCGTATTTTCATAAACATTCTCACTGATGCCGCCCAGCAGCACCGAAAGATCCCCGTCCTCCAGAGACAAAATCTCCCCGTCTGTCAGGCAGACCAGCTCATCCTCCCCGGCGCCCTTCGCAAAGCTCCTGGTCAGCCGGAATTCCTTCCCTCCGCTGGTAAATTCCATCCGCCCCTGATACCAGGAAGCATTTTCCCAGGGTTCATAGCGGCTGTACACATCATTTCCCGCCGCACGACCACGACCGCGCTTCATTCCAAACAACATACTCCGGATAAACGTATGCACCGTGGACTTTCCGCTTTCATTTTCTCCATAGATCACATTGATTCCATCTTCCAGCTTCAGCACCTCACCGCGAAACCTTCCGAAATTGTTAAGGCTCAGTTTTTTCAGTTTCATTTTTTCCTCCGTCTGACGCGCCTCCTGCGCCGTCAAGATAAATTTGGAACATCCAAACTTTACTCCTGTCTCGCATTCAGCAGCGCTTCCAGTCCATAGTACAGTGCCTTCTGTTCCAACTCACCTTCCGCCCCGTCAAAATATTCGGCATAAGCCCCGATCAGGCTTCCGGCATACTCCCTTTTCAGCTGCTCGATTCGATAAGCCGGTCTCGTCCTGTCCGTCACCTGAACTACATTTCCGGTCTGCATCAGCCGTTCTACGGAAAATTCCAGAGCTTCGCAGCGAAGCCCCTCCAGGGTCACCCGGTAAATATTCTTCTCGCCCCGGCGTTCCATTTCTCCCGCCAGCTGCTGCTCCAGAGAAAACTGCGTCGTATCCTCATCCACCTGTAAGATCAGATCCACATACTCGCAGACCGCAAAAGGTACAAAAGAAACCCTTGTACCGCGGGAATCGATGATCCCGTCTATATACCCGTGTTCTCCCGTCTGCGTCATGGTCGTCGGCTCCAACGCCCCGGCATATGCCATCCGGTCCGGAATCAGGATCTCCGGTTTATGGATATGGCCACAGGCAATATAGTCAAAACCTGCCGCAGCCAGTTCCTCTTTTTTCCACGGACTATGCCGGTCATCTCCGCCATGCGCCAGCAGAACATGATGCTGCATCGCCCCCGACGGCCGCACCTCACCATAGAGATTGTCCGTCACCTCACGGCTGTAGTAGCTGCATCCATACACCGCCAGCGAAAATTTCGGAAAATCCACTCTCTCACAGGTCTCGCCAAACAAACCTGTCACATTCTCCGCCCAGGAAAAAGACAGATAATAACTTCCCTTCTTCAGATAATCATGATTCCCCGCCATCAAAACAACCTGCGTATCCGGAATCGACGCGAACAACGCGTTCACTTCCTTCAGTTCTTTCAAAAGCGGCTGACGGTGAAACAAATCCCCTGCAATCAAAAGCAGCTCCGGCTTCTCCCGCCGCGCTGCATCGATCAGCCTGCGGAAACTGTCCCAGATCTCCTCCTGCCGTCTCTTACTCCACGCAAAACCCAAATCCGGTTCCATTCCCAGATGTATATCCGCCACATGAAAAAAACGCAACTTCACCGCCTCCTTTGCCATGAAACTTTCTTCCCATGTACTCTTCGCACAACGCTTTCTCCTGCGTAATTTTCACTCCCTCAAACAACGCTTTATCACTGCCAATTTCAAAAAAACTTTTCAGCATACTCATATTGAGAGATTTTCCAAAGCGTCTGGGGCGAGTGAACAAATGTACTTCTCCCCAATTTTGCAGAAGCTCCGCTATAAATCTTCCAACAGTTTTCCGAGAATATTTTCCTGATATGCAGCCCGACGTTCCCGGCGAATACAGCTCGCTGTCTTCTGCAGCAGCGGATGCTCCACCCGATTCATCCGCGCCATACGGACATCCTCCAAAACCTCGCCGGAAATACCCTGCCTGTAATCCTCTGGCGACATTCTCCAGATTTCCAGTCGGCTGCCGAAGCGCTTCCAGAGCCGATCCGCAATGTCAATCCCCTCCGGATCCATATCGCCGCTGTAGTAAATCTGACAACCTCCGGCTGCAAGCAGCTCCAGCAGTTTCAGTGCAGCCGTGCGGAGCTGTCCGGAAGTGCAGAGAATGGCGGAACTCTGACGGTCGTTTTTCCGGCGGAGCTGCTCCGTCAGAAAACTGAAGACCATCTCGTTTTCCACGACAAAAACTCTTTTCCCAGGCGCATGCACCCTAACAATCTCCCGCAAATTTTCCAACGTGACAGCACAGGGCTCTCTCCGTTCCCGGAACGCGCGAAACGCTGGATGTTCTCCAGCCTCTGTTTCCAGGCTGATTCCGCAGATATGTACCAGACTGGAAACAGAGTCCGGAGCAATGCCGGCTTCCAACAGAATTTCCTTCCACTGATGGATATTTTCCGGAAGTTTTCGTCCCATGACACAGCAGAGCGCGTCTGTAAGAAGCTGTCCCGCCGTGGCGCCCCAGTCAAAATAGTGAGGATTTCCGGAAATTCCTGCCGCAAACACTGCCAGCACCGTATTTTCTTTCTCCCCCTCCTTTGCTGCAGAAAGTTCTTTCAGCGCCTTACCGACATTTGCCATCAATTTCTCCGCCGCCTTCGGATTTTTCCCGAACTCACGGGAAAGCATGTAATATCCGCAGGATTTCGTCTCAACCATCTGACTCGCCCAGAACGCAGCCGCCGATTCTGATCCGGCTTTCTCTTCCTCCGCGAATCTTTCATAAGATTCCCGGAAAAACCGTTCTATGTCCTGCCGCCGTTTTTTCTTCTGTTCCTGATTGGTGGAAAGCTTCGTTCCGAAATAACTTTCCAGAAGCACTCTCATATCTACCGGCGCAAAGCGGGTTTTCTGCAGTCCACGGTCGAACTCAGCAAAAGAGAAACGAATCGTTTCTTCATGGAACGTTTTTCCAAGGATTCCTCCCAGAAGACGCCTCTCTTCCTCCGACACATGTTCAAGAACAATAACGCCTGCCGAACGGCCGTAGGATTTCCACTTTTTCAACAGTTCTTCGAAGCAGCGGCGGTACCCCGCCTGACCACGAAAATATTCTGCGCACTCCAAATTCATCCTCCTACTGTTCCTCCAGAATCCGCTCACGTCCATTCCAAGTATAGCGGATTACCGTCACAATCTGTGAATTCATTGGTCTTTGCAGCTCAGCGATCCGCAGACCATCCACCGTATCATAGCAGCCCCACAACGCCTGCGAATTCATGATATAATCAAAATCCAACTTATGCACCAATTCAAACATACTGCTGATATTCTTGTCGTCCACCCCGGCAAACGCTTCATCCAACGCAATGATACGAGGGTGATCGTTCCTCTCCGCCTTTTTGCACTGCGCGTTGACCGCCGCAAACAGCGGTACATACATTGCCATGGCTTTTTCTCCTCCACTGAACCGGTTAAATGCGGCATTGGTCAGCGGCTTCCTTGGATCCTCCCCGCGCCGGTAATACATCTGAAATTCAAACCATCTGCGGTAATCCATAGCGTCTCTCACCAGATCCATATAATTGATGATCCCGCCGTTTTCCTGAAGTATCATCTTTTCCGTGCGGATTTTACTGCGAAAATGGGATGCCGCTTTCTCAATATCCTCCACAGTCAGCAGTTCCCTGTCCCGAAGCAGAATCTGTTCCAGCTCCGTCACATCGAGTTCCGCCTCGTTCTCCGCCCTTTTTGGTTTCCACTCCAGAGAAAAGCTGAGACCCATCGAAGTATCCAGTTCGCGCATCAGTTTGGACATATCCGCCACCCATTTCCGGCTTTCGGCAATCCGATCCGTCAACTGCTGGCTGATCGTCCGGGAAAGAATATCCTCAAACAGCTTTCTGTCTTTTTCCTGAATCAGCAGGCGCGTCTCATCAATGGCATTTTTCAGGATCTGATAAAACTCTTCCAGATAAACCTTCTTTCCATTCCATACAGACACTGCCAACACCCTTTTCCGCAGAACATTGGCGGCTGTCTTTTCTGTGCTCTCCTCCGATTCTCCCAGAGTATTTCCAAAACACTCCTCCAAAGATGTTCCATAGCTGGCAAGACTTCCATTGTGTCTTTGAAACACCTGGAACAGAGCCTGAAGAAGTTCGGACGCTTCGCGGTTTTTATCGCTGTCCCGCAGGAAACTCAACGCTTTTTCCGCGCATGCCTCCAAAGAATCGGATCCACGGCTCATCAGCAGTTTCAGGGAAAGCTCCTCCTCAAAGCAACTGCGCAGAACCGTTTCCTCACCGATCAACCGGACAAGGGCTTCCTTTCGATCCGGTTCTTCCTTCTCCAACCGTTCCGCACGGTCACCAAGCTTCGCCGTCTCGATCCGCAGATGCTCACATTCCTCCCGGATCGCCTCCAGTTCCCTGTTCAGCTCCTCCAGCCGTACGGCTCGTTCGCGGATTTCCGGGCGATTCAGATATTCCTCATACTGCCGGATCTGAACTCCACAGGCATTCTTCTCTACGGTACAACGCTGCTTTTCCGCCAGGGCGTGATCCATCGTCTGCTCCTCCCTGCCGATGCGGTCTTCCTGATCAGTGATACTCTCACGGCCGCGATCCATCTGTGCCAGCAATTCCCGGCAGGTCTGCCAGATTCCCGCGTATTCCTCCAGAGCGTCTGCCGCTTCATCATACTCCTCGATGGTTCTTCCGTAAGGAAACGGCCGGCACTGCCGGAGCATCTGCTGATAACAGATATCTTTCCGCTCTGCCGCTTCCCGCTCTCTCTTCTCCTGCTCCACCGTATTCCGTTCTGCAATTTCCAGCTCAACGCTACATTTCCGAAGCTTCTCCAGGGCTTCGTTGAGTTCGGAAAAATCCGGAATTGCCCGGTATTCCCGCTCCAGCATATTGATCGCAGCATCCAGTCTGTTAATCTCTTCCTTCTGCTTTTGCAGAACTGTCTCTGCCTCTTCGATGTATTCTTCCAGACGCCGTATCTGGCGTTCTCTCTTTTTCCGTCTCGCCAGCTGCCCAACAAACTCCGCTTCTCCCGCTTTTGCGGCGCGTCCGACAACCATTCCATGTCGAAAACTTCCGTCCTTACCCACAAACGCACTGGCATTGACATCCTCCGGACGATCCGGCGAAGCTTTCCCGAATTCACCGATGCTGTTCAGGATTCGCAGAACCTCTTTCTTTATTCTGTCCGGCAGCTCCTCATTGACGGCAAGTCCTGAAAACGGCGCCCCGCCTTCCTGCCCAACCAGGATCAGACGATCCAGGAATTCCGGACATTCTCTCTGAATCCTCGGAAGATCCTCCCGCGCCGCCACCAGCGCGTCGAGAAGTCCCATGCGCTGAAGCTGCGCCTCCAGTCTTGCACATTCACTTTCCTCCAGCTGAGGTGAAAATTCTACCGCCTTATAGAAGGGAACCGTCTGGATTCCGGCTGCCCTCAGCGCCTCTCTGGAACGTTCCGTCTGATCGTCCCGCTCCGGTTCCAGTTCTTCCCGCTGTTTTACTTCCTGAAGCTCCGCCTCCAGCTGCCGCAGTTCTTTTGTCTCTTCCTCATACTGATACTGCGTTTCCCTTCTGCGGTCCAGCATATCCTGTCTCTGGCGTTCGTAATCACGGCGAAGAATTTCCTGAATCTCTCCGGCATCCGAGAGAGACTGATACTTCCGCACTTTTTCTTTCGCTTCTGTGAGTACCGACTGGTCTGGATGCCAGGAAACCGCCGTCTTTTCCAGCTGGTAAATAGTATCCACCCAGTCGTCCCGGCAGTCCTCCGCCCATTCCCGCATCTCCTCCTGAAGCGTTTCCAACTCTGTCTTTTGCCGAAGAAGTTCCTCCAGACGGCTGGCAGCATCATCATACAGTTTCATAGCCTCCTCATAAAGGCGAATTACCTTCCTGCATTCCGCCAGCTGTTTTGCGTACTCCGCCAGCTGTCCGACGATTCGGGCGGTCTCTGCCGTCTGTTCCTGATTCAGCAGACGAACCGCATTTCCGTGTTCCTCCCATAGCAGAATTTCCTGCTGTCCTTCCAGTTCCCGCTTCTGTTCCTCCAGACTGTCCCTGTGTAAAGCCTGCTCTTCTCTGAGATTCCTGAGCTTCTGCTCATGAAGAAAAATTTGCCCGTTGGCATCGTCCGCTCTCTGCTGCCATTCCTTCTCCCGCGCCTGGAGTTCCTGAAATTTCCGGCGTGTTTCTGACAGTCTGCGATCCACATCTTCCATGTCCGTGTCCAGAAGCCCTTCCCGTTCGGCTAGCAGCATCTTTTCCCTGCCTGCATAGTCGGAGAGTTTCTGCTGATTGTCCCGGATCGCTGTGCCAAGTTCCTGCTTTCTGGCGGTCAGCAGCTCCATTTGCGTCCTTGCCTCAGTTACCTCATGCCGTCTTTCAAGGTAAGCCTGCGCCTTTTTTGCCAACATATACTGATTATACCTGGTATATTCTGTCCGAATGATCTTCACATCCTCAAACGCCCTCTCCAGCGTCTCCAGGCTTTCCTGGATCTCATCCATTTTTTCCATCGCATCGACCATAACACGCAGATCTTCATCGGTAAGCGTCTGCAGAGAGTCGTTCAGAATCTCATAAACCTTGGACGGTCGGAATTCTTTGGAAAGTTTCGGTGCGCGCACCTTAACCAGAAGACGGATAAACTGCTCATACTGTTCCAGCTTGCGAAAGCCGAACACATGCTGGTTTACCAGTTTCTTATATTCCCCTGGAGTATCGGTAATCAGGTTTCCCTCGCCAAGTATCTGCCGCATATCTCTCTTATCATATGGGATCTTCACATTTCCCGCTTCCCGATACAGCCACAGGTCATATCCGATCCTCCTGCCATCCAGGATCAGAAATCCCCAGAACTCCATCGGTCTGCCCCTCTTGGCTCTCTGACCGATTCCAATGGTTCTGTAAGATTCCTCACCTTCTTTCTTAAATTCAAGAAACAGATAGCCGGTGGACTCGTCTTTTCCCTCTTCCCCGAGAAAATAATACTCCATTCTCCGGTCGCTGGAACCAAAAGGATCCAGGCGGCTCGGCGTCCGATCCCCATCCAGGATAAAAGGAATAAAACTCTGCGTCGTAATCGACTTACCGGAGCCGTTCTGACCGCGAAGCAGCAGTCTTCCATTCTCAAACCAGAAATCCTCCTCATCGTAAAGCCAGAAATTTACAAAACCAATACGGTTCATCTTCCATCGGCTGTTCATTGTTTCTCTCCTCCCGTATAATCTTTTGGATAATACCCTTTCAACTTTCCGGCTCCCGGCAGCAAAACCGCCTGATCCCCCTCTTCCCTCAGCAACATCCAGTCTTTCATATATTGCAGGATCCGTTCCTGCAGTTTTTTCTCATCCATCTCCCGGTATTCCTTGCTCCACGCGCTTTTCCATTCCTCCCTGAGTTCCAGAACCAGGCGGACGAACGTTTCCCGCGGCATCCGCAGACATCCGTCCTCGTCCTGCTCCAATTTCCCTTTCCGCACCATCTCCTGCAGCCGCGCACAGATTAGCAGCACCGCCTCCGGCAGCATCGCTTCTCTTGGGTGCACCGCTCCAAACACTTCACTGTCCTCGAGCATCCAGAACGCCGAATTCCTGTGAATATCCAGTCTTCCGCCCAGATATTCGCCGAGGTACTTCCCGATCCACTGACGCTGGTTTTTCAGGTAATACGCGTCCGGATCGTCAGAATTCTCCCAGTAAAGAGCCGGACATGCGGCAAGCTGCCGATATACCCGGTTGATCCTCCTGGTTCCCCGGTCTTCAGAAATCTCCTCAAATTCTACTTTTTCAAAATCCTTCCAGGATTCAAATCCTGAGATATCCCTGCCGAAGCTGACCGCAAAATAGCGGGAGTATCCTGTATTTTCATAGAGAACCTCTCGTCCGGTTTCCTGACCAAACGCCTCGCTGTTTCCCTCATGCACCCGGAGAATCTGCAGTTTTTCCAGATACTGTAGTACACGTACCAGCGATTTTCTCTGGGTAAAGGACGTCCAGTCAATCTGCAGCGATCCTTTCAGTGCAGTCTCCACATAATCAATCAGTTCGGAAAGAAGAAATCTCTCCTGCTCTTCCCTGTCTTCCAGAAACATCAGGACGGCGCACAGGATGCCGTAATCCTGAATTTCCGTAAATTCCTGTATCCCCATAAAACTCTCCGCATGGGCAGGTATCTTTTCCAGCTTGATCAGATTTTCCGTGTGAATCAGTTTCCAGCCCAGCTGTTCACGTACAAATTTCTGAAACTTCGGAACCTCTCTTTTTACTCTGTAATACTTTTCACGGTCACCATCCCTGCTGACCCAGAATTCTTCCAAAAGTGTTCTTATTTCATCCATACCCGTTATCAAACTCCATAATATAAGCAGGCATCGTCAAGTTTCCGTCCTCACAGCGAAGCACACAGCTCCCTTCCCCGCGGATCAACCGGTACTCCTGTCCATACTCGGTTCTTCCTTTCTGCTCGGAATTCATATGCGCCTGAGCAATCCACTGCAGAAAAATATTTCTCGTACTTTCTGTGACAATATCTGTGATCTCTGAAAAAACAATTTTCCTGTCTTTGATATATCTCAGCACAATCTCCTTCTGCTGCGAAGCAAGCCTCAAATACTGCTCTCTCTGTATCATCTTTTCCATGGTTCGATCCGCAAACCCCGTCCGATCCTTTTTCCCTCTGTAACTTCTGGTGTGAGGTTTCAGCAAATATTCTACCGGCTCTTCCCTGTATACACTTTCATTGATCGCATCCGATTCCCGGGGCGCGTTCGTCCTGAAGTGCCGTACCTGCTGAATTCCAAATACATGGGCAGAGAGCCGGTGTGCTTCCTCCAGATTCTCACACTCCAAAAACAGATCCAGAAATTTCCGGTAATCCTCTTTCCGGCTAATTCCCCAGTTCTGCATCTGGACAATCAAAGCCGCATTTTGAATAATGTTCCGGATGACCTCATTGGTAATGCAAAGCACTCTTTTTGCTTCACATTCCTGCTGCTCCGAATCCAGGAACCAGCGAAGCAGAGAGTTCCATTTCCCAGTCACATTTTCCCGGATTGTCGGCTCCGCATTGCTCCGGAACTCCAGAACCGCATGCGGAATATCGAGTTCACTCTGTACCACCCGTTCCAGCACAACTGCTCCCATCTGTTCCCTCGATCTTCTCAACAGCTGCTCGATCCTTCTGGAGTGATGCTGCAGCTCCTGGACAAACTCGTTCAGATAACGGATAAATTTGTCCTTATGAAGAACAAACTCCACCGACTTCATCAGCCGGTCTGCCTTACCGGAATAAAAATCCCTCAGATAATCCTGATAATTCTGGTTCGGCCGTTTGAAATCTTCCTGAAGCAAATTCCACCATTCGTTCACTTCCTTCAGCCCGGCGTGTTCCATTCGTTCCACATCCTCAAGACTTTTTTCCAGACGCACAAAAAAATTGGTGGAAAGACTTCCTGATTCCAGAAAAATATTTTCCAGACGAACTGTCAGACGCTCGATCTCCACCGCATATTCCGACATGGTATATCGATACTGCTTGTTTTTATAGTCGGCAATCGTATACACACGTCCAGGATCCTGGATGGGTGTAAGATTTTTCCATTTCACCAGCGCCGCAAGGTCCAAGTCCAGCTGCTGTATCGTATAATCCGTAAATTCTTCCTCGTTCTTCAGCAGTTCATAAAGATCCTCCCGGTAAAGCTGAAAGTGCATTTTTTCATATTCCCGATAAAAACACCGCATGATCTTCCGATAAACCGGAGCATTGGGAACCGACAGATAAGAAGTTTCATCAATCGCATCCAGCCGCTGCATCTGCTACCCCTCTTTCGTAAAAATATTCATACATTCTTCCAGTCTGTATAAAACAGCCTGACCGTCTACAATTCTGTTTTTCATGTTTTTAGAAAACATCAGATATAACTCTCAGTATACGATAAAGCGGAAGATTTATCCAGTCCCCACAGTACATTTTATATGTGCCAAGCAATCATTCCGCCGACCGAACGATTAACTTATATTTTTAATTAGGGGCTTTTCGAACCCCCTGATTGGTGGTACAATAGTTACCATGATTCAAGTGTCCGAACATCCGGAAGCCGGAAGGCACCCACACATGAATCTCACTACGAAAATTCATATGGAACGGAGAAAATCATTATGAAACTTACGACCGTAAGAGAAATTTACAAAAACCGTGAAGCCTTCCTGGACAAGGAAGTGACCGTCGGCGGATGGGTGCGCAGCGTGCGTGATTCAAAAACCTTTGGTTTTATCGTCCTCCACGACGGAAGTTACTTTGAAACGCTTCAGATCGTATACCATGATAAAATGGCAAACTTTGACGAAGTCTCCAAGCTGAACGTAGGCGCCGCCATCGTTGTCAAAGGTACGCTGGTAGCGACACCGAACGCAAAGCAGCCGTTTGAGATCCAGGCAGAGGAAGTCACCCTGGAAGGCGCTTCCGCTCCGGATTACCCACTGCAGAAAAAACGCCACTCCATGGAATTCCTGCGCACAATCTCTCATCTGCGTCCGCGCACCAATACCTTCCAGGCGGTATTCCGTGTACGTTCCCTGTGCGCTTATGCGATTCATCAATTTTTCCAGGAGAGAGGATTCGTATATGTCAATACTCCTCTGATCACCGGAAGTGACTGCGAAGGCGCCGGCGAAATGTTCCAGGTAACCACTCTGGATCTTGAGAATGTTCCGAAAAACCAGGATGGTTCCGTGGATTTCACACAGGATTTCTTCAACAAAAAAACAAGCCTGACCGTCAGCGGCCAGCTCAACGGCGAAACCTTCGCCCAGGCATTCCGCAACATTTACACCTTTGGTCCGACCTTCCGCGCGGAAAACTCCAACACCACCCGCCATGCGGCTGAATTCTGGATGATCGAGCCGGAGATGGCTTTCGCAGACCTGCAGGACGATATGGATCTTGCCGAGGCGATGCTGAAATACGTGATCAATTACGTTCTGGAGCACGCTCCGGAAGAAATGAATTTCTTCAACTCCTTCGTGGACAAGGGACTGCTGGAACGCCTGAACCATGTGGCAAATTCCGATTTCGCACATGTAACTTATACAGAGGCCATTGAACTTCTGGAAAAGAACAACGACAAATTCGAATACAAGGTATCCTGGGGCTGCGACCTGCAGACCGAGCACGAGCGTTACCTGACCGAACAGATCTTCAAACGTCCGGTATTCGTAACCGACTATCCGAAGGAAATCAAAGCCTTCTATATGAAGATGAATGACGACAACAAAACTGTTGCCGCTATGGACTGTCTGGTTCCGGGCATCGGCGAGATCATCGGCGGCAGCCAGCGTGAGGACGATTACGACAAACTGGTTCAGAGAATGAAAGAGCTGGGACTCAACGAAGAAGACTACGACTTCTATCTGGATCTGAGAAAATACGGTTCCACACGCCATGCCGGCTTCGGTCTGGGCTTTGAGCGCTGCGTCATGTATCTGACCGGTATGGGCAATATCCGTGACGTCATCCCGTTCCCGAGAACAGTAAATAACTGTGAACTGTAATTTTTTTGTTTGTCCGAAACTTCAGCAAAAAAAGTAAAATACTTTTCCTGTTGACAAATAAAAATTCCTGTGATAAGGTAATTAGCATGAAACAGGCAAAGATGTCAGAACGACATCTTTGCCTGTTTTTTTATTTCAAAATACGCGGAACACCGCCACATCTCAAGGATCAAAGGAGGTTTGCAACATGCGTTTATCACCAAAGGAACAGGAAAAACTCATGCTCCATTTTGCCGGCCTGCTCGCGAAAGAGCGCCGCGGCAGAGGGTTAAAGCTGAATTATCCGGAAGCCGTAGCCTACATCAGCTCAGAACTTCTGGAGCTTGCCCGGGACGGTCATGAGGTTACTGAGCTGATGCAGCTGGGTACACAAATGCTGACAAAAGACGATGTCATGGAAGGCGTCGCAGATATGGTATCCGAAGTCCAGGTTGAGGCAACTTTCCCGGATGGAACAAAACTTGTCACCGTACATAACCCGATTCAGTAGGAGGTAGCAGCATGAAAATAGGAGAAATCATCCCAATGGACAGGGAGATCACACTGAACGAGGGAAAACCCTGCGTCACACTGATGGTTGCAAATACCGGAGACCGTCCGGTACAGGTCGGCTCCCATTATCATTTTTTTGAAGTAAACCGCTGTCTGTCCTTTGACCGCGAAAAAGCATACGGATTTCATCTGGACATTCCGTCCGGAACCTCTGTCCGTTTTGAGCCCGGCGAGGAAAAGGAGGTGCAGCTGACCGCCATCGGAGGTACCGGCAGGGTCTTCGGCTTCAATGACCTGACCTGTGCAAAGGTCAGCGACCGGACGCTTCCCGCCGCGATCGAACACGCGAAACAAAAAGGCTTTATGGACTGAGAAAGGAAGGAACGCAATCTATGAGTACGAAAATATCCGGAGAAAACTATGCAATGATGTACGGACCAACCACCGGCGACAAAGTACGCCTCGCCGATACCAGCCTGATCATTGAAGTAGAAAAAGACTGTACCACCTACGGCGATGAGAGCAAGTTTGGCGGAGGGAAAACCCTGCGCGACGGCATGGGGCAGTCAGTAAAAACCTGCAGCGCCGACGGGGATCTGGATCTTGTCATCACCAACGCCCTGATCGTCGACTATACCGGAATCTATAAAGCAGATATCGGCATCAAGGACGGAAAAATCGCCGGCATCGGAAAAGCCGGAAATCCCTCCGTCATGGACGGCGTAACCCCGGGCATGACTGTGGGGGCTTCCACCGAAGCGCTTGCCGCGGAAGGACTGATCGTCACCGCCGGCGGCCTGGATACACATATTCACTTTATTGCCCCGCAGCAGGTTGAAACCGCACTGTACAGCGGTATCACTACAATGATCGGCGGAGGAACCGGTCCGGCCGACGGCACCAATGCCACCACCTGTACTCCCGGTCCCTGGAACATGAAAATGATGCTGAAAGCCGCCGAAGAATACCCGATAAACCTGGGATTTCTCGGAAAAGGCAACTGCTCCGACGAAAAAGCCCTGATTGAACAGGTAAAAGCCGGTGCCATGGGGCTGAAAATCCACGAGGACTGGGGCAGCACCCCTGCAGTCATCGACCACTGTCTGAATGTAGCCGACGACTATGACGTACAGGTGGCAATCCATACAGATACCCTGAACGAAGGCGGATGCGTAGAGGACACACTGGACGCCATTGCCGGCCGCACGATCCATACCTACCACACAGAGGGCGCCGGCGGCGGACACGCTCCTGACATCATCCGGGCAGCCGCGTTCCCCAACGTTCTCCCGTCTTCCACAAATCCGACAATGCCTTTCACCGTCAACACCATCGATGAGCATCTGGATATGCTGATGGTATGCCATCATCTGGACAAACGTATTCCCGAGGACGTTGCCTTCGCGGATTCCAGAATCCGCCCGGAGACCATTGCAGCTGAAGACGTTCTCCACGATATGGGCGTATTCAGCATGATGAGCTCCGACTCTCAGGCAATGGGCCGTGTCGGCGAGGTCATCACCCGCACCTGGCAGACAGCCAGCAAGATGAAAGATGAGCGCGGCGCTCTCCCGGAAGACGAAGGACACGGCAACGATAACTTCCGTGTAAAACGCTACATTTCCAAATATACCATCAACCCGGCGCTGACCCACGGCGTTGCTTCCTATGTAGGATCCGTGGAAGAAGGCAAGTATGCGGATCTTGTTCTTTGGAATCCGGCATTCTTCGGCATCAAACCTGATATGGTCATCAAAGGCGGAATGATCGTCGCGTCAAAAATGGGTGATGCCAATGCTTCCATCCCAACCTGTGAACCGGTCATCTACCGTCCAATGTTTGCGGCACACGGAAAAGCCAAACATACTGCGTGCCTGACCTTCGTCTCCAAAGCCGCAATGGAAGCCAATGTCGCAGAAGCATACGGCCTGGAAAAAACCGTCGTTCCGGTATCCGGCTGCCGTACCGTGACCAAAAAAGACATGAAGTTCAACGACAAGACGCCGGAAATCACCGTAAATCCGGAAACCTACGAGGTACGTGTGGACGGAAAAGCCATCACTTCCTCTCCGGCGAAAAAGCTTCCATTGACTCAGCTTTACAGCCTGTTCTAAGAAGGAGGAAACAACATGTTAGGTGTCTGCTTATTGTTTGTAGGAATTGTCCTGATCAACAACGGTATGTGTACCTTTTATCAGGTGGACGGAAAATCCGCTGCCGTCATGAACATTCTCACCGGCGGCCTGTCCATCTTTATCAATGCAGTCAATCTTGTGCTTGGAAACTATTACGCCGCGGGAACCGGCCTGCTTTTCGGGTTCACTTATCTGTTCGTGGCCTTCGTCAAACTTCAGAAGCTGGACCCCATCCCTTTTGCCTGGTTCTCCACCTTCGTGGCAGTCAACGCTGTGATCTTCGGAACCATCGAGGGCATCACCGGAAGCACTGCCCTTGGAATTACCGCCGACTGGCGCTGGGCAGTCATCTGGTATCTGTGGGCAATTCTCTGGGGAACCTCCTTTGTGGAAGATATCTGTCACAAAAAACTGGGGAAATTTGTTCCCGTGCTTCAGGTCTTTGAAGGCGTCGTCACCGCATGGATTCCCGGCGTACTGATGCTGATTGGCCTGTGGTAATCAGCCAAAATACAGAAAACCGAAAAGGAGACTTCAGAAAATGGTATGTGAAAAAGTTCTTGGAAAGCTGAGCACTTTCAATGTCAACGGGAAAACGGTAGACTACGTAGATATCGACTGGGACGACGCTTTCAAAAAAATCCACCGGAAAATCACCGCGCAGGGACGCGACATCGGCATTCGTATGGACGACTCAGTGCTTACACACGGACTGACCGAGGGCGATGTTCTCTACGCGGACGACCAGCTGATCATCGCTGTTCACACGCCGCCCTGCGAAATGATCCGTCTCACGATCGCTCCCGATCACCGGAATCAGATCGCGAAGGCCTGCTACGAAATCGGAAACCGTCACGCTCCGCTATTCGCAGGAGAGAACGACCTGACCTTTCTCACGCCCTACAACGAGCCAATGCTGCATATGCTCAGCCACATTCACGGAGTCAGCCCACAGAAAGCTGTCCTGACACCTGATTTTGAGAAGCGGATCAGCTCCGGTGGCCATGGTCACCATCACTGAACATTCTACGGAAGGGAAAAATATGAAAATGAAAGATCTGAAGAATCATTTTTTACTGCTGCAGATCAATGACTCTCTGTTTCCCATCGGCGGCTACTCCCATTCCTATGGTCTGGAAACCTATATCCAGAAAGGAATCGTACACAACTCGGAACTTGCCGCCGAGTACATCCGAAAACGTCTGCTCTATAATTTTCTTTACACGGATTTTCTCGCCGTTCGCCTCGCCTACGACGCCGCTCTGCAGGAGGACGAGACCGCCATCGACGAGTTGGAGGATCAGATGGAGGCTTCAAGAATCCCCTCGGAACTTCGGGAGGCTTCCAGAAAGCTGGGGAGCCGTTTTATCAAGACTCTGCTCCATATGCAGATCACTCCCCCATCTGGTTTTTTCTCCCGCTACCTGCAGGTACGCCGCGGAAAAACCACCTGCCATCCCTGTGCTTACGGTGTTCTGTGCGCCTGCATGGGGATGGATCGGACGGAGGTTCTGTCCGCCTTTCTCTATGCCCAGACCTCCGCGATGGTCACCAACTGCGTGAAAACAATCCCTTTGAGCCAGTCGGACGGACAAAAAATTCTGTTTTCCCTGGAACCGCTGATGGAAAACATGATTCAGCTTGTGGAACAGATCGGCGCGGAAATGCTCTGCGCATCTACTCCCGCCTTCGATCTGCGCAGCATGGAACACGAAACCCTCTATTCCAGACTTTATATGTCTTAAAGATACAATAAAAATACAGTCTGTCTGAAGCATTACAAAAAACAAGATAAAAAATGAATCAGGAGGAATTCTTTTATGTCATATGTAAAAATCGGCGTTGCCGGACCTGTCGGCTCCGGAAAAACCGCACTGATCGAAGCACTGACCCGGCGCATGGCAAAGGATTACAGTATCGGAGTCATCACCAACGACATCTACACGAAAGAAGACGCGGAATTTCTCGCCAAAAACAGTGTCCTTTCCATCGAACGGATCATCGGTGTCGAGACCGGCGGATGCCCCCACACGGCAATCCGCGAGGACGCGTCCATGAATCTGGAGGCCGTGGATGAAATGCTGGAGCGCTTTCCCGACATTGAACTTCTGTTTATCGAGAGCGGCGGCGACAATCTTTCCGCCACCTTCTCCCCGGAGCTGGTGGATGCAACCATCTTCGTCATCGATGTGTCCGAGGGCGATAAAATTCCCCGGAAAGGCGGCCCCGGAATCACCCGCTCCGATCTTCTTGTGATCAATAAAATCGACCTGGCTCCCTATGTGGGTGCAAGTCTGGAGGTCATGGAACGTGACTCAGAAAAAATGCGCCAGGGCAGGCCTTTTCTCTTCACCAACATCCGCAGTGGAGAGCATGTGGACGATGTGATCCAATGGCTGAAAAAGAACGTACTCCTGGAAGGAATGTAAATCTATGGAAAAAACTTCTGTACTGGTACAGGACACCGGCGGCAACTCCTTCGGAAAAGTCTCCCGTCTCTCCCTGACCGCAGCGGTCAGCGAAGACAGGACGATTCTGCAGGATGTCCGCTTTACTGCCCCCTACAAAATCATGCACCCGTTCCGGAAAACGGACGGCAGTATCCAGGTCATGCTGCTCTCAGCGTCCGCAGGAATTATGGACGGCGACCGTCAGGAATTTGACCTGAATATCCGGGAAGGCGCCTCTGTGGAGTTTATCTCCCAGTCCTACGAAAAAATCCACCAGATGAAAGAAGGACATGCCCAAAGGCAGGTGCACGTCCATGTAGCCTCCCACGCATCCTTCTGTTTTCATCCGCAGCCGACAATTCCTTTCGCCGGCTCCGCCTTCGAAAACCGGATGAGAATCGACCTGGATGACGAAACCTCCCGGTTCTGCATGTGCGAAATTTTTTCCTGCGGCCGCAGCGCCCGCCAGGAATACTTCGCCTACCGTTTCTACCACAGTCTGACGGAAATTTACCGTCAGGGCACGATAATCTACCGGGACAACACCCGGTACGATCCGGCTTTGTTCGATATGGGAGGAATGGGCATGTACGAATCCCGCACCCATCTGGCAAGTCTCTTCCTGACCCGGCCGGAAGATCCCGTTCAGACACTCCGCCAGATCAGAGCCTTCCTGGAAGAGCAGGAAGACGCAGAAGGCGCAGCTACCATACTATCCAAAGGAGATCTGGCCGTCCGCATTCTGGGCAGCCGTGCTCAGCGGCTGGAAGAGCTGAGCAGCCGGATCCTGAATCTATAAGTTTCAAAAACAACAGAACCCGCTCCGTCGCACCCGGAGCGGGTTCTGTTGTTGTATCATATAGATTCAGAATTATCGTTATTACATATAACTCATAAAGATATTTCCCTGGGCAGCAAACGCATTGGTGCTGTCCTGCTGCCCCATCGGCGTCGTCTGCTGCGTCGCCGGATCATAGAGCAGCGTATTGCTGAACTGGTCATATCCCACGATCACCACATTCTGCTTGCCGTCCGCGTTGAGACGCGCAACCACCGGATGTCCCTGTGCCACCAGATACAGGACACTGTCCAGACTGCATCCGGTCAGGTTCATCAAGGTTTCTCCTTCACCGAGCGATGCCTGCAGCGCCGCCTCATCCAGCGAAGCGTTGCGGAACGCCTCCGGAAGGGATGCCGGGTCGATCTGTGCCGATGTGGGACGGTTTCCACGCTCCCATACATAAGCCTGATCCTGATTCAGAACCACGCCCACCTGGCTGTCCGCCGCCTGGATTGCCTGTGCCGGACTGCTCAGGATGCTCTGCAGTTCTCCCTTTGCATAGACAAAGTATGCGGGATCATCTCCCTGCTCATAATTGATTGTCAGCGAAGCCGTGGAATCTTTCTGATAATATCTCGTTTCCACCTTCAGCAGATTCGTCGTCTTTCCTTCCTCCGGGAACTCCAGCACCATCTGCTGCTCCCTGCGCTCGCCGATGGTCGCCATGCGACTGGTCACGACCGTCTCTGCCTGCTGCTCTCCGTTCATGATATGATCCTGCGAGGTCTCCACATAGCCGTCACCCTGGCGGACCACCCGATCCATCTCCAACAGGCCATTGGAAACCGCGATTCCTGTCACATACACGCCGTCCTGGTGGTACTCTTTTTTGACCGTTCCGTCCATTCCCTGGATCCGGATGGTATTCATCGCAAAGGTCTGGTTTCCGGACACATCTGTGACAATATCTGCATCATTGGCGATTCCGTAGACGAAATCATCGTTGATAAATCCAAGGGCTTTGATCTTCTGGCCTTCCGACGCCGTCAGCTGCATGGTTTCCTGCGTTTCCAGACTCATCACCATAATCTCAGAAGCCTGATTGGCGCTTTCCGCGGTCATCCACGCTACGTTCGCCTGACTTTGAGAAACCACGAAACAGTCCTTCGCGATTCCGTCCTGGATCACCTGGCAGCTTCCGTCGCTGAGTTCCATCTGGTACAGCGCGCCGTTCAGATACAGGTACATCTTGTCATCGGTGCTTACATAAGACAGGACATCCAGATTCTGGCGCAGAACCTGATAAGAAACCGTCGACGGGATAAACAGTTCTTCCTGTGCCACCTGGCGCTCCGCGTGGAAGTTATACACCGCCACACCTGTTTCTCCCTCATGTTTTCCACGGTTCATATATCCATAAACCACAAAGGTAAGATCCCCTGACTCAGATACACGAACAATCCGGATATCATGGGCATCATTTTGATACCGTTCATCCAGTCCGGATTCTCCGTCCTCCCGGAAACTGAACACTCTGGTACATTTGTTGGCGCTGCGATTGTAGGACCACAGATCACCATTCACCACAAAGGCGACGATATCTCCCGCGGTGCTTGCCACATACTGCGTGTCCTGCGGCACCACACCGAGATTGATCCCCTTGCTGGTCAGAACCGGAAGATCCGCATCAAAAACCTGTGTCGCGCTCCGCTCAAAATCCAGCAGCGCCACACGGTCGGAAGCTCTTCTCATCCGATAGAAGTCCGTTACCGTGTAATATTCCACATTTCCGTCGTCGTCTGTGGAACTGATCATATAATCCACGGAAATACTTGCCGTTGTCTCATTGATCTCATTGACCCTTGGCACTCCCGTCTTCACCAGCTGCGGCGCCAGATTGCCCCAGCTGATCTGATCCACGCTGGAATGAATGTCCACATTCTGGAAAGAGTCATTGGCGTTGGAGCTGTTGGATTCCATGTAGTCGCTCAGACTCTCCGCCGCGCTCTTGTCCAGACAAGTCTGATAAAACATATTTGCAAACTCCAGATAATCGGTCATGGTCACACCGGAGCGCTGCACCAGACGGGTATAATAATACGCGGACTCTCCGCTCTCCAATTCGATCTGAAACTCCAGAATATATTCCTGATTCAGCAGAATCGGCGTATCCAGATGGACATCCGCTCTCTGATAACCATTATCCTCAGAAAAATTTCTGATCGCGGAATTTTCCACAATTTCCGTGCCGTCTGTGTTTTTCACAGTGTAAATCACACTGCTGATCTCCTGCCCCTTGGTGTCCACCGCCACTTTCAGATTTCTGTCCGTAGGCAGCAGCGTCAGGTGATCCCTCACCGTGGTGCCGTCCATCTGCGCTTTATTTCCAAACATCGGATTGATCAGAATGTCCCCCTCCTGCATATAAAGCACCGGCAGGACCGCCGCCTCCATCTCAACCGCTTCCACCGTGTCTTCCTGGTTGCGAATATGCGAAAACACCACGACTCCCGCTGCGAACACCAGCAGGAGTACAATTACCCTGGTCAGAATCTTTTTCAGCATCCGTCCCCCTCCTTATCTGTAAGAAGGGATGCCAGCGTCGGCTGTACATGCAGAAATTCCATACATTTCTTCAGCTCGTCCGGCAGATCTTTGCCCGCCTCACGCTTTTTCACCGCCCGGATCAGCAGATTCTTCGGCGTATGCTCCATATCGATAAATTCCAGGATCTGCGTCTCATATCCCGCATGCTCCAGAAGCTCTGCACGCAGTCCATCTGTCACAAGCGCCGCCATACGTTCCTTCAAAATCCCATACTTGAGCACCGGCTCCAGCTCCTTACACTGGATCTGCCGGTTCAGTTCATGCTGGCAGCACGGTACCGAAAGGATTACTTCCGCACCCCAGGCCACTGCCTTTGCCAGGGCAAAATCGGTAGCCGTATCGCAGGCATGAAGCGTCACAACCATGTCCACCTTCGATTCCCCGGTGAACGACGCAATATCTCCCTGATAAAACTTCAGCTTTTCAAACCCATAACGAACCGCCAGTCCGTTGCATGTTTCGATCACGTCCTCTTTCAGATCCAGACCGATAATCCGCACATCCAGACTCTTCAGCTCACGAAAATAATAATACATCGCAAAGGTCAGATAGGATTTCCCGCATCCGAAATCCAGGATCGTAATCTCCCTGTCCTTTGGCAGCTTCGGCAGAATATCCTCAATAAACTCAAGGAACCGGTTGATCTGCCGGAATTTATCATATTTTGCATGCACGATCCTGCCTTCCTGTGTCATAACGCCCAGATCGCACAGGAACGCCACCGGCTTTCCCTCTTCCAGGATATACTTCTTTTTCCGGTTATGGGACAGCGCTTCCAGCGTCTGCCCTGTACCATTCATGCATGCTTTCCATTTCACGGTCACTTTACCCTTCTTGCTCACAAGAACCGTTCCCATGCCGTTGGCGGATTCCAGCTGAAGCTGCTTGAAATCCTGTGCCATCCAACCCATGATCTGTACGATCAGTTCTTCTTTCTTCAGATTCTTATGAAACTCCTTCGTGCCTCTCGTCTCTTGGCACTGAAAATACAATTCCCCTTTCAACTGCACCGGGCGGATCCTGATTTTTGACGGTCCTTCCTGCGATTTCTTTCCACTGATCAAAATCCGGTGCAGGGAAAGTCCCACTTCCCGCTCTAATAATGTATTTAAATCCATTTATACTCTCCATATTTCCCCCGGAATGCGTCTAAACCTTCCTTCCGTCAACCCTCAGACCACTCCGATCCACTGGTACACCGAACACCGAGATTCGATGTACCAGGTCCATTCTTTTTTATCTGTTCATTCTGTTTCTATTTCATCCTCTGCCTTTTCATGAAAAGCAGACTGTATAAAAATGCAATTTCCGCCCCAAACCAAGTCAAATCATTTTTCTGCACGAAAATACAGTAACCGTTCACCCATCTGAACAGTTACAAAGCACTTCACGACAGCCTTTCCGACAACGGAACGGTTCCATCATCCGCGAAGCACAGCGAAAATTTACATAATATTTTCAATTACATTGTTATTGTAATAGTTTTGGCAAAAAACCTCAACCACAAAATTATTAAAAATCTATTGCGTAAAGCATAATTTCCCGCAATCCGGCGCTTCCGGCACAGTCATTTACCAGAAATGCCGGCGGCAGTTCCTGTTTCTGCACCGTCTGCGGAAAATTTCATTGGAAAGGAGGACTTTCAGCAGATTGTCTCCCCGCCTCCTTCTTCTCCTCTCTTCCGCTTCCACGGCGGCTTCCCCGTCCCGTTCCAGCTCCCTCTGTATTTTCTCCTGCATCTCTTCCATTCTTCCGCGGTCCGGATACTCGTCATAAAGCCAGCTCCCCTCATAATCCAGCTCATCGCAGGCCCGTTCCACCGCTTCCTGCACCTGCAGGATTTCCCCGGAATACCAGGATTTCAGGATTCTCCACTCCCGCTCCATCGCCTCATCTCTCTCTTTTTCAAGAGACATGGAACCGGACATATAAAATGGCATCGGCTTCTCATTAAACATAGACTGCTCCCCTTTCGTCTTTCCTATACCATATGCCCCTTTCACGCAAACTGTGACGCGCATCTTGCAGAAAGCAATTTTCACACATGCTCCAGTAAAACTCCGAAACCGTAACTATTCATCCAAATCTGTGACAAAAAACGATTCTTAACGACCCATAAAGCAAAAATAAAATCTTAAAAAAACGTGAACGTACTTGCAAAATTGCACGTCCCGTACTAAAATCTACCTGTACTTTACATGGATTTTTAGAAAAAGGAAGGATGATATCCCTATGCAAAACATTTCTATTGATACCTTGTATGCCCTTCTGGATAGATTCGATACCCTGAAAAACCTTCTGGCAAAATACGGAACCTTTCTTATCATCGCAGCCGCCATCTTTGCCCTGCTGAACTGTTTCTTCGGATATGCACTCCGAAAAGTCTGGAGTGTCCTGCTGGGCTTTGCCATCGGCGCTTCCGGCGGAATGCTTCTGGCTTCCTATACCGAGCAGAGCCGGAACATGACTCTTGGCGTGACGCTGGGGCTTGGTTTTATTTTCGGACTGCTGGCGCTGCTGCTCTATCGGATCGGAACCTTTTTCCTGATCATCGGATTTCTGGGCTTTTCGCTTTTCAAACTGCTGAATCCACAGGATCTGATCATGCTGCTGTTTCTCGGCGCGATCGCGTTCGTGGTCGCACTGATCGGCGTTCCCTTTGAACGGATCACGGTGACATTGATCACCAGCGTATGCGGAGCGCTCACGGCAGTCACCCTCGCTTATGATCTCCAGCAGACAGAATACGATCTTGTCATGTGGATCATCGTACTGGTCCTCGCCGCCCTTGGTATGATCTTCCAGTTCAAACCCTGGAAAGACCGCGGCTATGAGGAAGAGGATGAAGAAGAGGAAAACTACCGCCGGAGCCGAAAACAGCACCGCAGATCCAGAAGGCCTTCCCGAAGCACCGCTTCCCGCACTTCCGGAAAGCGGAAAAAGAAAAAAGCTTCCCGCAGTTCTTCCAGTCACAGTTCCTCCAGGGGCGGTTCTTCCAGCCGGCGCACAAAGGTATCTCAGAATACCATGTACGATTTCCGTTTTGTCCCGGAAGAACCGGATGACGCCGAGGAAGAGGATGACGAAGAACTCCTGGAACGTCCGGCGCGCAGATCACCCAGACCGGAGCAGACTCCGGTTCCAGGACCTGCAGAGACTACTTCTCCTGCTGCCGGCGATACCCGCCCGATTCCGGATCCCCGTTCTGTTTCCGCAGAACCTGATCTGTCCGAGATCCGCCAGCAGATTTCCGCAGAAGTACAGGAAATCTATCGCGATTCCCAGGAACACACCGACGACTTTTGATAAATAGCAAAAGACACAAAAAAAGGCTGAAGCAAAATGAAGTTTGGCATTTTGCTTCAGCCTTTTTGTGCCTTTTTTCACTGTTCTGATTTCACACCCCATATCCGGGATATTCAGAACTTTCTGTTTTCCTGTTATGTATTTACTATTATAAATATCTGTTATGCATAACCCTGCAGCTGACTGCAGACTCACGGCAGTACTAATATCTGTAGATTGCCAGCTCCTCCGATGAGATATTGGTCTGATCCATCCACTGATATCCTGCATCGACAAAAGCATCGTTCGTCATTCCCGCCGCTGCTCTCGCTGCAGCCACGATCATTGCGTAGCCGAGACTGTAAGGATTCTGACTGACCGTTCCATACTGCAGTCCACTGGCAATCGCCTCTGCCTGTTCTTCACTGTAATCAAATCCTACCATCTTGATCGCAGTTTCCTTTGTTTCCAGAACTGCCAGCGTCTCATTGGAAACCTGCTGATTGGTACAGAAAACGCCTTTTAACTGCGGATACTGCTGCATCATTCCTTCAACCATCGCTGAAATTTCCTGCTCCCCGTCACTGTATCCCGTCTGAACGATTGTCACATTCGGATGATTCTGAGCGATTTCTTCAGAAAATCCTTCCACGCGTTCGATGCTGGTCTGCGTCGTACTTTCATGCGCCACAATGGCGATTTCCCCTGCGTCACCGATCGCTTCACAAAGCTTTCTTGCCGCTTCCGCTCCGGCGGCGCGGTTGTCGATTCCGCAAAACGAATTGATCAGATCACTGTCCACGCCGGAATCCACAATAATCACCGGAATTCCATTCTCCGCTGCCATCTCCAGCTGTGTCTTACAGGTCTGCATATCAATGATTCCCAGACACAAGGCTCCCGGATTTTCCGAAATTACCAGATCAATGGTATTACTCTGCTCTTCCGCATCGGAAGAATCCGCAGTTCCTTCAAATGTCATGGTGATCTTATCCTCACCGGTATAATTCAATGCGGCATTCAGCTCATCGATTGCCTGCTGAGCCCCCACTTTCACCGCTTTCCAATAATCGGTATCCATATCTTTCGCGACCACGGCCAGATAACTGCCCGGCGCAAGCTGGATTCCTTCTACAGAAGTATAGTCAGCCTGCATTCCTTCTTTCTGTGGAATGCTGACCTGAATCCGTTCCTTCGTCTCGGTCGCCGTCGGCGTTGGTGTTGTGGCGCTCTCTCCCGATACACCTGACGTACTCTCAACGCTTTGACTATTCGATATACTTTCACTGACACTCTGACTGTTTGATGTACTTTCACTGACGCTTTGGCTGTTTGAAACGGATGATGAATTCTCTGCTGCTTCCCCGTTCTGTGCACATCCGGTACCAGAAAAAGCCAAAAGACCTGCCAGTAAAATTCCTGCTATCTTACGTTTCATCCCTTCCACCTTTTCTTTGTTTCTACCCATTTTTTACAAAAATGTTACATCCCTTTTATTATACACAAACAGAAGAATTAGTCTATACCCCTTTGTTAGGATTTCTGTGAAAAATTTATGATTTTTTTCTTACTTTTGAGCTTTACTTTTCACGTCCGCAGGAAAATCCTGAAAAAGCTCTTCCCTCAGGCGTGACCTGAAACTGAAGCTGTTTTCCATTCCTCGGGTGTGCAAAGGAGAGGCTGCAGGCACACAAAGCCAACCCATCGTCTCCTCTTTCGCTCCCTGCCGCAGGATGATACTTGCTGTCTCCGCACAAAGGCATCCCTGCATGCGCCATTTGCACCCGGATCTGATGATGCCGTCCCGTTTTCAGCCGGATCTGAACCAGAGAACGTGTCCCTTCCGGACCTTGGGAAGTTTCCAGCACCCGAAAAGACAGCTCCGCTCTCTTCGCTCCCGGCGTATCTTTACTCACCACTTCTGAACGGTTTGTCTTTCCGTCTTTTTTCAGATAATCCACCAGTTTTCCTTCCATACGTTCTGGCTTCCCATCCGTCACTGCCAGATAAATTTTTTCCATCCGGTCTTTCTGCATGGCTTCATTTAGTTTTCTGGCAGCCTGCGGCTTTTTTCCAAACACCAGAATTCCTTCTACCGGCTGATCCAGCCGATGGATCACCGCCAGATACGGCATCTGCCTTCCCCTCTGACCCTGACTGGCCGCCAGATAATTCAAAAGTTCATGTTCCAGATCCATCTGCCCAAACCTGGCGCTCTGCACCGCTGTCCCGGCATGCTTATGAACAACTAGAATCTCTTCATCCTCCATCAGGATATCTTCCTTTGAAAATCCCCTTTTCACAACAACCTCCTGTATTCTGTCTCCATTCTATTCCAAACATACTTTCAGCAGTATATCATATTTTTCCTCTTCCGAACAGACAAAAAGGAACGACCGTCATACCAACATCTTCATCTGATACAACGGTCGTTCTAATTCTCTTCTTTATTCAATTTTTTCTTCTCAACTTTCTTGGTTTCTATCGGTTGACATCGATTCTATGAAAAAGCGCCTTCCGCTTTTTTATTTTATTTTTTATTCCCAGCCTCGTAAGATTCTCCATTCCGGTTCCTCTCTCACTTAGAAATTTCTACGAATCTTTTTTCTTTATAATATCGGTTTCATCATATAACTTTCACATTTTGTATAGATTCAAAATATTTTATTTATACATCCTTTTCATTTCTCTGTCATCAAAGCATTGATTCCGGTTTACTGATTCTCAGATTTCTTCCATTCCTGGTTTCTTTCTTGAACCATTTACCTTTATACTTCTCTTTAGAAATTTCCAACTGATATAAATAAGTTATTTTTCTTTCGATTATTTCTTTACATAATCTCCAGAATCCTGATATTATTTGTGGTATCTGTTCAATATGAGTGCCAGCTATCGTAATAACCTTCTATCCTTTTTTCTTTGTCATATTTTTCTGGAACTTTTCTTCCGGTTATTCCTCATCTTCGATTATCTCCCGATAATTGATCAGATGCCTTTCTCCCTTCTGAATCATTCATTTATGACTTTTCATTTCTTTACAATCCTGATAAAAGGTATTTCTTGCGGGGAACTGCTATGCAATACCACTCTCATATTGATTGGCAGATGCTTCATTTCCCATTGGACCTTACCTCCTTGTCCGTATTTCCTGTCTCCGATTCTTTATGATAAAGAATCTTCTCTTTCTTTTCCCATTCTTCTAAGGATGATTTCTCGTCTCATTCCCTGAAAATGGTGCGTCGGTATTTTATTTTCCCTTTCTTTTTCTGATCGTTGTTCCGTGAGAACTTACACCATTAACCCGGATACCTGATTCTCTGAAAAATTCAAGTGATTTATTTACCTTTCAGAAAGAGTTTTTACAGGTTTTTCTTTGTTTTTATCTCTTGTTTGTTTGTGATTTTATAATAACAGACAGCCTCTTATTTGTCAACACATTTTTTCTATATTTTTATTATTTTTTAATTTCTAAATCTTCTGAATATTTTAGTTGTATAATTGTTTTTTATTTTTATTTATTTTCAGATAATTACGGCTGTGACATCGATTGTAAATCAAATGGTGATCAGAATACAGAGTAACTTTGCCTGTGTACGAATCCAAAAATACGCAGACGATTCTTTCTATCAAAAAGGGGCATACGTCCCAAATGGTGATGTATGCCCCTTTGTCTTTTTTCTTTTTGCCATTATCCGCGGTAGTAATTAATCAGGCAGCCTTTCAGGATAATCTCCCTCTCATCATCCGTCAGCGCGCCAAGCTTCAGTTCAAACGGTTTCAGTTCTTTTCCTGCAACTACATACGCCTGAATGCTCTCTGCTTTCTCCTCAACTGCTTTTCTGATCTCCGGTACAAACAGGTAATCTCCGTTTTTGAACGGCAGCTCGCCTTCCGGGATCAGGAATGGGAGCATTCCCCAGTTGATCAGGTTGGAACGATACCGTTTCGTTGCGTACTCATTGGCAATATTTGCCCATCCGCCCAGTACCTTCTGACAGGAAGCAGCCTGCTCACGGGCAGAACCATCGCCTGGTTTCACCGCAAAGATTGTAGAACCGACACCGAAATTTTTGTCCAGCGCCGGGTAATTCGCGCGGATCGTCTCGATCACGGGAGCAAGCTCCGGAAGCGCTTTCTCCGGACACTCACCTGCCTCTATGGCTTTCTGTGCTTTCTGGACTTCCTTTGCACGTCCAACATACGCCGGATCCTTTCTGGAAAGGGCAAATTCTGCCAGCCCCAGCGGATTGGAACGGAAGGAGGAAGTCTCTCCCGATGGAATCAGCTCATCCGTCGTGGTAACCGGATCATGGATCTCAGAAACTACCTTCAGAACGAGATGCTCTGTCAGCGCCGGCATGGACGGCCAGTCTTTGATGTTCGGGCCGAACTGAATCTCAACGGATGGATCCGCAACGCCCTTGCTGTCAAACACACGGTTCTCATAAATGGTCTTATCGAAATGATAGGTCGGTTTCGTATACGTTCCGGTAAACTCCGTCGCGGAAGTCAGATATCCCTTATTCGCTGCTGTCGCCGCGATGGAACGGGCATCCATCAGCGCTACGGAAGAAATCTGACCATTCTGGATCTTGGAACCTTCACGGTTCGGGAAGTTTCTGGTGGAATGACGGATGGAGAACGCATTGTTCGCCGGAGTGTCTCCTGCGCCGAAGCACGGTCCACAAAACGCAGTCTTGACCACGGCTCCTGTCTCCATCAGATCTGCCAGTCTTCCGTTTCTCGCCAGTTCCATGTAAATCGGTGTGCTGGCCGGATATACACTCAGAGTAAATGCGTCATATCCGATACTGTGTCCGCGCAGGATGTCCGCTGCGTCACAGATATTTTCAAATCCGCCGCCCGCACATCCGGCAATGATACCCTGATCCACCAGCAGTCTGCCGTTGTGTACTTTATTTTTCAGTGTGAACGGAACCTTTCCGTCCAGGCTGACTTTTGCTTTTTCTTCCACATCGTTCAGAATGTCCATAAGATTTTCATTCAATTCGTCGATGGTGTAAACATTGCTCGGGTGGAACGGCATCGCGATCATCGGTTTGATCTTATCCAGCTCTACCATCACCATGCCATCGTAATAAGCGACATTTCCAGGATTCAGCTCTTTATAATCGCCGCTTCTTCCGTGAATCTCGTAGAAATTGCGGATCTCATCGTCGGTTCTCCAGATGGATGACAGACAGGTGGTCTCCGTGGTCATAACATCCACGCCGATCCGATAGTCTGCGCTCAGAGACGCAACGCCCGGTCCCACGAATTCCATAACTTTGTTTTTCACATAGCCATTGGCAAAGACTGCACCGATAATTGCCAGAGCGATATCCTGCGGACCGACACCCGGCTGCGGCGCTCCGGTCATGTAAATACCGATCACTCCCGGCATCGCAATATCATACGTTTTGTTCAGAAGCTGTTTTACCAGCTCCGGTCCGCCCTCGCCGACCGCCATGGTTCCCAGCGCTCCGTAGCGGGTATGGGAATCGGAGCCGAGGATCATCTTTCCTCCGCCTGCCAGCATCTCACGGGCATACTGATGGATGACTGCCTGATGTGGCGGTACATACACTCCACCGTATTTTTTCGCGCAGGTCAATCCAAACATATGGTCATCTTCATTGATCGTACCGCCAACCGCGCAAAGAGAATTGTGGCAGTTGGTCAGAACGTACGGCATCGGGAATTTCTCAAGCCCTGACGCTCTCGCAGTCTGGATAATACCAACAAATGTGATATCATGAGAGGTCAGCTTGTCAAAGCGGATCTCCAGATTTTCCATATTTCCGGAGGTATTGTGTTCCTTCAGGATTCCGTAGGCGATGGTTTCCTTTGCCGCTTCTTTCGGATCCTGAACAGCGCCTGTAACGGCTTTCAGTTCTGCTCTTCCATCTTCTGTATCCGGAATTACCTGTGTACCGTTTACCAGATATGCTCCTGTTTTCAGTAATTCAATCATTGGTTCTCTCCTCTCTTCCCTCAACGACTGCTTGACCCATTAAGCATTCTCGTTATTGTTCATATAGTTCATGTAGCTGACTACCATCATCGCGATCTTGAAGGTCAGAGCATCATCAAACCTGCGGATATCCAGGCCCGTACTCTTTTCCAGCTTTTCAAGACGGTAAACCAGCGTGTTTCTGTGTACGTACAGCTGACGGGAAGTCTCAGACACATTCAGGTTGTTCTCAAAGAACTTATTGATCGTTGTCAGAGTCTCCTCATCGAAGGTATCCGGCAAATGCTCGCCGAACACTTCTTTCATAAACATCTCGCAAAGCGGGATCGGCAGCTGATAGATCAAACGTCCGATTCCGAGATTGTTATACGGAATCACGTTCTTCTCCGCATAGAAAATCTTTCCTACTTCCAGAGCCATCTTCGCTTCCTTATAAGAACGGGATACGTTCTTGATCTCATTGACCGGATTGCCGTAGGAAACGCGAACCTGGGACATCGCCTCAGCATTCAGCATATCCACCAGCATTTTGGCAATCTGGTCCATCTCCTCAAAGCCGTCCTCTTCCTTCAGCTCTTTTACGATGATAATACTCTTTTCTTCCACGGCGGTGATAAAATCTCTCGGACGGGATACGAACAGACTCTTGACCGTCTCCATCGCATTGGCGTCCTTCTCCATTTTCGTCTCCACCATATAAACAACACGACGGACATCCGTATCGATGCGCAGTTTCTTTGCACGATTATAAACGTCCACCATCAGCAGATTGTCCAGCAGAAGGTTCTGGATAAAATTGTTCTTATCCAGACGTTCTTTGTAGGCGATGATCAGATTCTGAATCTGGCAAACCGCTACCTTTCCGATCATATAAGCATCATCGCTGCTGCCCCTTGCCAGCAGGACATATTCCACATTCTGATTATCGTATACTTTAAAGAAATGATTATCCTGAATCACCTGGCTGTCCGCTGCAGAATCTACAAAAGAACGGATGCTGTCTGCATCGATCGCTGTTTCCGGAAACGTGGTAACGAGCAGAGCGCCATCCGTATTTGTCACACATAAATCAATTCTTGTAATATTTCTGAGTTCGTCCAGAGTCTTCTGTAAAACCTGACTTGAAACCAAAACCGCCACTTCCTTTCTCTTCGATTCCGTATATCCAAAGGCATTTTCACAACGTCTGGCATAGTTGGAATCTTTTGACATATATATTCAATCATATCGTATTTTCAGTGGATTGGCAATGATTTTCTGTGAAAAAAAGAAGACCGCCCGCAGGCGGTCCTCCCTATGGAATGAATTCCAAAAAGATATCTGATTAGTTGGTAATGGTAAGTTCTGTCTCTTTGTCGAACAGATGAACTTTTTCCATATCCAGTGCAAACTTAACGGTATCACCGCTTCTTGCAGTTGTACGCGGATCTACGCGGGCCGTCATCGGGAATCCCTCGCAGTCAAAGTACAGATAAACCTCTGCACCTAACAGCTCGTATACGTTGATCTGGCACTCGATAACACTCTCTTTGGATGTCTCGATGAACATCTGAGAATCATGTACGTTTTCAGGACGGATACCCATAACTACAGTCTTTCCGTCATATCCGCCGTCGATTACAGCTTTTGCTTTGGATGCCGGCAGTTTCATGCTGTATTTTCCAACCGTTAAGGTAGCGTCGTTTCCGTTTACGCTTACTTTTGCATCCAGGAAGTTCATCTGCGGAGATCCGATGAATCCAGCTACGAACAGGTTGCCCGGTGCATTGTACAGGTTCTGAGGTGTATCTACCTGCTGAACAACACCGTCTTTCATAACTACGATTCTGGTACCCAGTGTCATAGCCTCTGTCTGGTCATGTGTTACGTAGATGATCGTAGCGCCCAGTCTCTCATGCAGTTTGGAGATCTCAGTACGCATCTGTACACGAAGTTTTGCATCCAGGTTGGACAGCGGCTCGTCCATCAGGAATACTTTCGGATCACGCACGATCGCACGTCCCATAGCAACACGCTGTCTCTGACCACCGGACAGAGCCTTCGGTTTACGGTCAAGCAGTTTCTCCAGATCCAGGATCTTAGCTGCTTCTTTTACCATCTTATCGATCTGATCCTTTGGAGTTTTTCTCAGTTTCAGACCGAAAGCCATGTTATCATATACTGTCATATGAGGATACAGAGCGTAGTTCTGGAATACCATCGCGATATCACGATCCTTCGGCTCTACATCGTTCATAACTTTATCATCAATTTTCAGTGTTCCGTCGGAAATTTCTTCCAGACCTGCGATCATACGCAGTGTGGTGGATTTTCCACATCCGGAAGGTCCTACAAAGATGATAAACTCTTTGTCTGCGATCTCCAGGTTGAAGTCCTTAACGGCTTCAAAACCATTTGGATATCTCTTGGTAATGTGCTGTAAAGATAAACTTGCCATTTTTCATATCCTCCTAGAATTCTTATCCTGTCTTTAACCCCGAAGCGCCGAATGACGCTTTTTTGTTTCTGAACTAAGTATACCTAAACAGACCAATTTGCACCATACCATTATTCCACAAATTTTCCGGAATGCCCTTGTCAATAATGCTTATACCCTCTACCAGCGCCCACCATCAACAGCAGAATAAACAAAGATATTTTCTTTTCGTAGTCACATTGACGAATCTCAAACTTTAGATTCTCTTCATTGCATTTTTACCGAAAATTCGCTATACTACTCAATATATTAGTAGAAAAGAGGAATAACAGCAATGGGTATTTTCAATCCTGACAGTAAGTTTTCGCAGTTTATGAGCAAGGTCTTCGATCTTATGGTTTTGAATCTGGTATTTATCTTTACGTCTATCCCGATTTTTACCATCGGCGTCAATTATACCGCTCTGTATTATGTAACACTGAAAATGGTGAAAAACGAAGAGTCCTATATCTGGAAGAGCTACTGGAAATCCTGGAAACAGAATTTTAAACAGGCAGCCGGTATCTGGCTGATTTTCCTTTTCCTCGGCATTTTCCTGGTTTTCGATGTCGTCCTGACAAACTATATGACCGGTGCAGCGTCTTATCTGAAGTATGTATTCTTTGTCTTTCTGTTTATCTGGGGCATGGTTCTGACCTACGTCTTCCCGGTTTTGTCCCGATTTGACAACACCGTCCGACAGACGATCAAGAATTCTCTTCTGATGGCGATCCGTCATCTGCCTTGGACCATCGTTATGCTGTTCATTAACCTTCTGCCGCTGATCCTGTTTATCTTTGCTCCGACGTCCATCTCTTCCTTGGTGACCTTCTTTATGATCTTCCTTGGAACCTCTGTTGTAGCGCTTGCCAATTCCTGGTTCTTTGTAAATAAGATCTTTCCGTACTACATGCCGGCGGAAGAAGAGGAAGAAGAACTCTCAGACCTGGAAGAATCCAGCCGGGTCATCGAGGCAATGGATCGTGCCAGCACGGATTTTCTGCAAAATTCCGGAACTGCTTCAGAAGAAACTTCTGATTCCGATGGTTCCGTTTCTGACAGCGGCGCTTCCGAAACAGATGAAACGACCGTATAAAAATGGCCGGAGAAACAGCCGTTTTGTAACTGCTGAATAGGATTCACCAAAAAATAAGAACCCCTGATTTTTGATTTTTTCATTTTTGACATATGATTTAATCACAAATCAGGGGTTCTTTTTTATATCTTTCCGTAATTGCTTTTCAGAATATCTTCTTCAAATTAAACAAACTAGATTTTCCAACGGAGGCTTTCTGCTGCTGTCACTGGGATTTCCGCTCTTTCTGCAGCTTTTCCCAGAAATCTTCCTCCGACTGTCCGGATGGTTCCGGCGCCGGCTCCTTCGGCTGCTTCTTCTGTTCTTTCACTTCATCAAAGGTGATCGTTACCTTAAACAGATCACCGTCCAGATAGATCCGGAAAGTTCCATGCTGCAGGTTCGTCAGGTTTTTCGCAATGGAAAGTCCCAGTCCGCTTCCCTCCGTGCTTCGGCTCACATCGCCGCGGATAAAGCGTTCCGTCAGTTCATCCGCATCGATGTTCAGCGGATTTTCTGAGATATTTTTGATGGAAAAGACGACCTTGTCGTTCCGTTTCACCGCATCAACGTAGACCCGCGTGCCTGGCATCGCGTATTTTACAACGTTGACGTAAAGATTCTCCAGCACACGCCAGATCCGGCGGCTGTCCGCACGGATCACCAACGGCTCGTTTCCGAGCACACAGATCAGCGACAGATTTCTTTCTTTAAACCGTTCGTCAAACTCTCCGTTGACCTGCTGGATCAGTTCGTTCAGGTTCAGGTTCATAAATTCCAGCTTGATATTTCCGGAACTGATCTTGGACGCTTCCACCAGATCCTCTGTCAGCTGTTTCAACCTCTGGGATTTTGCATCCAGGATATCAATGTATCCTTTGATCTTCGGGTCCTGGATCCCCTCCCGTTTCAGGAGATCCACATAATTGATGATCGACGTCAACGGCGTTTTGATATCGTGAGACACATTGGTGATCAGGTCGGCTTTCAGACGTTCGCTCTTCATCTGTTCCTGAATCGCCGCCTGCAGGCCTTTTCCCACACTGTTGACTGTCTCCGCCATTTCCAGGTTATCGCCGCGCAGTGTCGTCAGATCAATCTTATACTCCAGATCTCCGCTTCCGATCCTGCGCAGTCCCTGCTGGATGGTCTGACGTCCCGCCGCTTCGCGCACCAGATAGAGTGCAGCGATAATGTCCAGCAGAACCGCCAGAAAAATACCAAATCCGCCAAAAGCGCCGATAAAAATAATCTGCAGAAGCGCAAAAATCGCAAATACCATCAAGATCTTCTGCGTCATCTTTCTCGCATCGTAGACTTCACGGCACATTTGAAAAATACTCCGGACCAAGGATCTGCTCCAGAGATTTTTTCCCTTAATCCTTCGTATCAGACTGCTGTAAATCGGCATCATAAGCATTATCCCTCCACTGAGTGAGAGACCCGCAAAAAGAGAACGGTACGCCTGCATATCCCTGAAATACGACTGGGAATTTCCGGTATAGACAGTCGGATACTGGTCAAAGCTCACACCGATCACCAGAACCGGAAGGCAGATGATCAAAGCGCCCGTCAGAAAGATCAGGATCAGATATACTTCCGTAGGGATACCATCAAAGGAATACAGCCGGATTTCCCTGTTATAGCAGTTCCGCCCTGCCTGCAGAGTGACGAGTACCAGGCCGACCAGCCCAAGCACGATCCCTGCTGCCGTAAGTCCCGCCAGAAGCGGGGTCCAGCTGCCCCATACAGAAAATACACTGGCTGCCTGTGAAAACTCATCCTCCACAGGCCAGGAAGTATTCAGCACAACGACTGCCTTCTCCCCTTCCGTAACCAGATTGTTCGCCGAGATCCAGGAAGTGAGCACCTGCATCATATCCGAAGAGGGTGATTTCTTTTTAAACTCCGCACGCCCAAGTTCCCGCGAATACGCCACACCTACCAGCTGTCCGTCCGTGTGTTCCTCCGAAGCGCTCATCGCTGAAACCGCCGTGTCGTATCCCCCGCTCCAGCTGTCCACGTTGGTATAAACGGTTCCATCTTCCAGTTCAATACAGTACTGAACGTTGCTCTCCTCTCTCATATCACCGTCCGCGTTCCTGTAATTCTGCAGTGTACGCACGGTATTGTAGAGTGCCTGGTACAGATCATACAGAGATACCTGGCGGTTCTTCGCCGCGTAATCCCTGAGACTCACACCCGACTGTGGAAGTTCCGTTTCATAATCGCCGCCCAGCTCATAAAGATACAGAAACTGTGAAGAATAATCTTTATAATCACATTCCTGCGCCTCCAGAGAACTGATCGTCTGCTGAGACGGTGTAAAATGTGAACCGTTGCAGTCGATTTCATTTCCATCCGGATCTACGATTATATTATAATCTGCATTCAGATACGTTTTCTGATCTTCTCTTGCTTTCTGATAGACATCGACGTATTCCCCATTCTCATCATAGGTATCTTCATAAACCTCGACTCCCGCATCATTGGTCGCATATTCCTGCGCAGAATACATCATGTAATCGTTAAACATCGAAAGAATTCCGTCGGTCATCTGGTCCAGCTGTTCCAGCGTATAGGAAGTATTTTCTCCCGCCTCTCCAAGGACACCCTCCCCAAATTCCGTGATATCCACGGTCGTCTCGGACGCCGGCGCATCGCTGATATGCAGTTTATGCAGTCCTTCGTAAAAGTCCTGTATCTCTTCCAGCTGCCCGGTCATGAGCACTCCGCAGGACTCCGTACTCTCATAAGGAGTCTTTGCCCTGCCGATGGGAACGCCCCTGGAGGCAAGATCCAGCAGAAGGATTCCGCAGAACCCGGCGAGAAAGATGCCCAGCGCACACAGGCACAAAACCACTGTCTTTGCAGGTACACTGTAAAAAGCTCTCTTCTTTTCTTCCATCTGTTTTTCCGTTCTCCTTTTTAAAGTTTCTCAATCTTGTAACCGATTCCCCATACCACTTTCAGATAATGGGGGTCCTTTGGGTTAATCTCGATTTTTTCACGGATATGACGGATATGTACCGCCACCGTGTTATCCGCGCCGATGGCCTCCTCGTTCCAGATGCTCTCGTAGATCTGCTCGATGGAAAACACCTTTCCCGGATTTCTGACCAGAAGAAGAAGAATGTTGTACTCGATGGGGGTCAGTTTTACAGGCTCTCCTTCTACCGTAACCTCTTTCAGATCATCGTTCACCACAAGTCCTCCGACCTGAAAAACATTCGCGTTTTCCTGCTCCTGCATGGTTCCCAGCTTGGTATACCGTCTTAACTGGGATTTCACGCGGGCAACCAGTTCCAGCGGGTTAAACGGTTTGGTCACATAGTCATCAGCACCGATGTTCAGCCCCAGAATCTTATCCACATCCTCTGATTTCGCGGACAGGATAATAATCGGGATGCTGCTGGTCTCCCTGATCTTCAGCGTCGCGCGGATACCGTCCAGTTTCGGCATCATGACGTCAATGATCAGGAGATGAACTTCCTCCCTCTCGAGCATCTGAACTGCCTGCATCCCGTCATAAGCTTTCAGGATATGATAGCCTTCCTGGGTCAGATAGATCTCAATCGCGTCCACAATTTCCTTGTCGTCGTCACAAACCAGTATGTTGTACATAATTTTCTTCACCTCTCTGAATTTTTTTCGTTTCTGCCATGAGATATCAGATGTTCTATGGTGATATCTTAGCAGTGAAATTTTTATTTCATCTTGCGAAAACTCTTAATAATCTTTTAATTTTTCAACGGGAGCCAGGCGGGCGTTTCTCTTTTGTCCTGCCGGGCAGAGCCGCTGCCCCCAATTACGCAATATTATACACAACTTCCGAAGGAAAAACAATTCACCGTACACTTGACGCAGAAATCCGTAAACGCCCAGACCTGAAAGAACTGCAGCAGCGCTTCATCCAGCTGAACGTTGTGTCATCCGATTGCTGTGCCATCTGATACCATCTGAACGCTGCGCCATCCGATTGACACACTTCTGCCATCATGTTATAGTATCAGAAAACAGGCGCCGGAACACGGCGTTTTCGGAAAGGATTGGGGATATGTTTCGACTTTGGGGCCGGCTGGTCTATGACGGCAATTATACGGCAAAGGATCTTGTGATCTGCGACGATACCAAGGAAACCCGGACGCACAAAATCTTCCGCGGGCTGAACAGTATCTGCGACGCGTGGAACCTTGCCGTTCCGATCTGGCTGGATTCGAATATCACAGATTTCAAGCGCCACAGCAAAACGAGATTCCGCCAGGACAACTGGATCGAAGAAATTGACTTTGATTTTCTTGAGATTCAGGTGATCGAAGAAGATTAAGAAAAAGAGGATATTCCAAACCTGATTTCTGGTCTGGAATACCCTCTTTTTGATTACTCTGATTTTGATGTTCCAATTTTGATTGCCCTAAGACTGTCTCATCAGATCTTTCCGATCAGCTCACTCTGCTTTCCATCCCGCAGGAATACGGGGATCTTTTCTATCGGCGCGTCGATCTCATAGGCACATCCGCCGGCATATACCTTTCCGTCACTCATGTCGGTCCAGGACGCCCCCGCCGGCAAATAAACGGTCCGTGATTTCGCACCCGGCTGAACAACCGGAGCCACAAGGATATCGGAACCGAACAGATACTCATCCGTGATATCCCAGCAGTTTTTATCCTCTGGGAATTCATAAAACAGCGTCCGCATGACCGGATGCCCTTTCTCATGTGCCTCGCGCATTGCCTCACGGGTATAATTCCTCATGGACTCGCGCAGCTGAATATATTTTACCAAAATAGGATAATTGTCCTCACCGAAACTCCATACTTCGTTGTCTGCGCCTGTCCACTCACGCTCTTCCCCTGCCTTGTTGATGATCGGACTGTGTGGGTCGCGGCTTCCATGCAGCCTCATCACCGGGCAGAATGCTCCAAACTGGAACCAGCGAACCAGAAGCTCACGGAATCCCTCGTCATAGATGTTTCCCGCATGGAATCCTCCGATATCCGTCGTCCACCACGGAATACCGCTGAGTCCCATATGAAGACCCGCGCAGATCTGCTTACGGAAATCCTCCCAGCTGGAGAAGATATCTCCGGACCATACCAGCGCTCCGTATCTCTGGCTTCCGACCCATGCGCAGCGGGCAAGATTTACGATATCCTCCTGTCCGTTTTCCTTCTGTCCTTCGTAGAACATACGGGCATACTCTCTCGGATAAATATTCCCAACCTCTGCCACAGGGCCTGCGAAATACCGGTAACTCTCAAAGTCATAGGTGGTAAATTCCGGTTCCGCCTCATCCAGCCAGAAAGTTTTGATCCCCATGTCTGCGTAATTCTTTTTGATCTTTTCCCACACATACTTTCTGGTGCGCGGATTGGTCGCGTCCAGAAAAACGTTGTTTCCGTGGAAAACCATCTGCACGTCCACACCGGAGTTTGCCTTGACCAGAAGCCCCTGCTGCTTCATCTCCTCATAGTTTTCGCTCCGCCAGTCGATCTGCGGCCAGATGGAAACCATCGTCTCAATTCCCATTTCCTTCAGTTCCTTTACCATTGCCTCCGGATCCGGGAAGTATTCTTCGTCAAAGCGGTAGTCACCGCAGCGCGGCCAGTGATAATAGTCGATGACCAACACATCCAGCGGGATGTTTCTCTTCTTGTACTCCCGGGCAATGTCCAGAACCTGCTCCTGATTGTAATAGCGCAGTTTGCACTGCCAGAAGCCAAGTCCGTACTCCGGCATCATCGGGACTCTTCCTGTCGCCAGCGTGTATTTTTCCTCAATCTCCTGTGGATTGTCCCCGGCTGTGATCCAGTAGTCCAGCTGTTTTGTGCTTTCTGCCACCCACTCCGTGGTATTGGTCCCGAAATGCACCTCTCCGATCGCCGCATTGTGCCACAGGAATCCATAACCGAGGCTGGACACATAGAACGGGATACTCGCCTGGGAATTTCTGTGTGCCAGTTCCAGGTTGCAGCCTTTCAGGTTCATCCGCTCCTGCTGATACTGTCCCATGCCGTAAATCTTCTCCTCCGGATCTGAGACAAAGCTCGCTTTCAGGTGGAAGTTTCCTCCCGGAAGTGTCTTGTAATGCCTCGCTCTCAGAGACAGCGCGCCGCCATTGGAAATTTCCTTCAGGAGCACTTCCCCCTTCTGGTTGCGGAACGTCATCTGCAGCGCATTCCCCCAGGGCTGTACCTCCATGACCGCGGTGATTTTTCCGTTGGTGATCACCGCCTTCCTCTCTTCGATTTCGATTTTGACCGGAGTCTCCTCCTTCGGAAGGAGGGCAACGCTGCCCTGCTCCAGATCGCTGAGCAGTCCCGCGCGGACTCTCAGGCTGTCTCCCATCCACGGTTCTACCTTTACCGTCTCGCCATTCTGGCGAAACAACAGGGCATCCCCCTGTTTCTCAAAAAAAATCATCGTTTTTGCCTCCCATGTTTTTTTCTGTCTTTTCTCTGTCATTTTACCATCTGTCCCAAAAAACTTCTAGAGCGTATTTGAAAATTGTCTTCGGCAAATATAGAAAAAACAGCCCAGAAAAAATTCCAAGCTGTTCTTTCATATTTTATTCAATTCTATGTGTCCATGTGCTCTCCAGGCAGGAGACTGCGTTCCATCGTTCCCATATCGGGGTCTTCCGCCTTTTCATCTGCTTCCCCTGCCTTCTATGCACATGCCTGTTTCCGAGGATGTCTCTTTTCGTGTATCGGAATTACAGTCTCTTCATCAATTTTTCGCGCTCTTCCTCATAGCCTGGTTTTCCAAGCAGAGCGAACATATTCTTCTTATAACTCTCAACGCCCGGCTGGTTGAACGGATTGACGCCGGATACATAACCGCTGACTCCGCACGCAAACTCGAAGAAGTAGAACAATTGTCCAAGATAGAACTCATTCTGCTCCGGAATATTTACCATCAGGTTCGGCACATTTCCATCGGTATGCGCCAGAATAGTTCCGTTCATTGCGCTCTTATTTACGAAATCAATGGTCTTTCCTGCCAGATAGTTCAGCCCGTCCAGATCTACCGGCTCCTCGCCGATGGTCAATTCCACACGGGATTTCTCCACATTCATAACGGTTTCAAACATAATTCTGGAACCATCCTGAATAAACTGTCCCATGGAATGAAGATCTGTGGTCAGGTCTACGGAAGCCGGGAAGATTCCTTTCTGGTCTTTGCCTTCGCTTTCGCCGAACAGCTGTTTCCACCACTCGGATACATAGTGGAGGCTCGGCTCATAGTTGCACAGGATTTCCACCGCTTTACCCTTGCGGTGCAGGATATTGCGGACTGCCGCATATTTCATCGCATCATTTTCTGCAAACGGAGTATTCAGAGCAAGCTCTCTTCCGGAAGCTGCGCCTGCCATCAGCTGGTCGATGTCTGCGCCGGATACCGCGATCGGAAGAAGGCCTACCGCTGTCAGAACGGAGAAACGTCCTCCCACATCATCCGGTACCACGAACGTTGCGTATCCCTCTTCATCCGCTACATGCTTCAGGGCTCCCTTTGCCTTGTCTGTAGTAGCATAGATACGTTTCGCCGCGCCTTCCTTGCCATATTTCTTCTCCAGGATCTCTTTGAATACACGGAACGCGATTGCCGGCTCTGTGGTGGTTCCGGATTTGGAGATCATGTTGATGGAGAAATCACGGTCGCCGATCACATCGATCAGCCCCTGGATATAGCTGCTGGAAATGCTGTTTCCAACGAAATAAATTTCCGGAGTCTTTCTCTGCTCCTTTGTAATGTTATTGTAGAAGCCATGACGGAGAAATTCGATCGCCGCGCGCGCGCCCAGATAAGAACCGCCGATACCGATCACCAGCAGGACTTCAGAATCGCTCTGGATCTGTTTTGCCGCTTCCTTGATGCGCGCAAACTCCTCTTTATCATAATCCACCGGCAGATCGATCCATCCGAGGAAATCGTTGCCCTGTCCGCTTCTGGATACCAGGACTTCTTTTGCGGAATTGGCGATCTGCTCGAAAGACGCCATTTCATTTTCACGGATAAATTCTGCCGCTTTTGAATAATCAAATGTTACTTTTGCTCCCATAACACTTTACTCCTTTGCATGATTTTATTTTAACTGTTCCGTCTTCTTCAGAGGAACGGAACAGCTGTGAACAATGACAAATCTATATGAATAAGTGTAGCAAATTCACTCTTTTTTATCAAGTCTCAGAACCATAAAATTTCGAATTCCAAAATTCTGAAAGATTTCGGATCTTTTATTTCATATACTCCCGGATGATCTCCCGCATCAGCTTCTCTTCCTCCGGCGTGAGCATCCCGGAGAAACGGCTGTCAGCCGCGGCGGTCTGGCGGATACCCTCCCGCACCTGGCTGATCTGCTCTTCCTCTTTCATCTCCCGGACAGCCTCCCTTCGCTGAGCCGCCGTTTTCTTTTTCCTGTTCTCCTCAGCCGCTGCAGGTACCTCAGCAGGCTGTACACCGAGCTGCATCTGATTTTCCAGGTAATCGGTCCATCCGTCCAGCAGGATTTCCTCTTTCCCGGAGAAATCAAAATTTATCCGTAAAAGCAGAAGCCCGCAGATGATCACGCCTCCTGCCACTGCATACTGAACCCAGAGATACGTCTCATACTCATAGAGATACATCACAAGAATACTGAATGCCAGGATCGCAAAAGTGACCGCCGCCGCATTCTGACTCCCCGCTTTCAGGGCCTGCACCCCGATGCCGGCGCTCCGTCCTCCCGCCATCTGGCTGCGCAGGAACGCGCCCATATTGGCAATCGGCTCCTTCCGTTCCCTGACCGTCCGCAAAAGCTGGCTGGTCCATTTCAGTTTGGGCTTGTCCAGCCGTTTCAGGTCTTTGATCGCCTTGCTGTAAAAATGGTTGCTCCAGAACAGACACCATACTCCTGCGATGCCTGCTGCTATCATTGCGTACAAGAACAGATTCTGATTCATGCATGTCTGCAGCATTTTTTTGCCCCCTATTTTTTATTTTTTGCCCGGCCCGGCATGGGAACATTATAAGCCCGCAAATATGGATTTGAAAATAAAAATCGTTCGTCAAATTCTCTGAAAAAGAACCCGTTCTTTCTGCAAACCGGCGGTTTTACAGACGTTTCACCATTTCCTGTGTCAGATTGACACAATGCTGCGCCGCTTTTCTCTCAAATTCCGGATAATCCATCGTCGCGCTGTCGTCCGCCTTGTCGGAGATCGCCCGCAGGATCACATAGGGGATGTGGTTCAGATAAGCCGCCTGGGCGATAGCCGCCCCTTCCATCTCCGTGCAGAAGCCGTCCAGCTCGTCCACAAGCACGCTCTTTACGCCATGATCGGAGATAAACTGATCCCCGCTGAGCACACGTCCGGAAAATACCTGGATCTCCGGATTGACCTCCCGGCATGCCTCCGCCGCGACTTTCTGCATCGTCTCATCCGCAGGGAACGCGAATACGTCGATCTGCGGGATCTGTCCCTTCTTGTAACCCAGCGCACGGACATCCATATCATGGTGAACGGCGTCTGTGGAAACCACGATATCCCCGATGTTGATCTCATTTCTCAGGGAACCGGCAACACCGGTGTTGATCACCGCATCCACCTGAAAATCGTCCACCAGGATCTGCGTGCAGATTCCCGCATTCACCTTGCCGATGCCGCACTGTACCACGACCACCGGTTTTCCATTGAGCAGTCCCTGGTTGAATTCCATGGATGCTTTTTTTGTCACGGTAACGTCTGTCATCATTTCCTTTAATCTGGCAACCTCAATCTCCATTGCCCCGATAATTCCTATTCTGTTCATGTCTTTTTCTTCCTTTCTCTGCTGCGGTTCCCGCGGTTTCTGAACGCTGCGGTCAAAAGCCGCAGGCAAAACATGCAGTCCTTCAGCCGGCGGAACAGTTATCACCGCTTTTTCACAGGATAATCTTAACATATCTCTTGAAATTATGGTATATTTTTCTTTTCCGTGTTATAATACCGGAGAAAAATGTTAAATGAAGTACGCAAAGGAGGCAACCAAACATGGAATACACAACAAAAGGTACCTGTTCCCGCAAAATCTTATTCGAGATCACCGAAGACAATAAGCTGCACAACGTACAGTTTGTCGGCGGATGCAACGGCAACACCAAGGGCATCGCTTCTCTGGTGGAAGGCATGGATGCAGACGAAGTGATCAAACGTCTGAAAGGCACAGACTGCAACGGACGCGGAACTTCATGTCCGGATCAGCTGGCAAGAGCACTGGAGGCTGCAAAACAGTAAAGCCGGGAGGATACGTTCCCTTCCGCCATCCTCAAAAAGAACGCTGTTATTTTCAAGTACCTTTTCCCCTTTTTGAAATCGAAGGAGACGATTGTTTTTGAAAATGGCAGCGTTCTTTTTCATTCTTTCCCTTGCTATTTATTTTGTTATCTATCTTGCAATTTATCCTGCTTTTTTCTATTTCGTTTTCTGCCTATCTGTCCCATTTATCACAAAGACTGTTGATCTGGTCCGCAAACTTGGACAGGTCCTTATTGGCTCCGCCTTTATTTCTCTGGATCACAGCCAGCAGCCTCTGACCTGCCGCAAGCAGACGGTCAAAGACAGGATTTCCGGTTCCGCGGATGGAAGTGGAAGTAACCTTCTTCTCATACGGAATTCCTCTGGTACGTTCAAGATAAACTCCATGAGCCAGGTCATAGACGGTACCGGAAAACGGCGCGTCCGCCGGGTAACCCAGTTCATTTCTCAGCCGCGCGGCAAAAAGTTCCGTAACCTTATCTTCACCGTGAGTGACAAACACCTGCTCCGGCCTTACCTTAAAGTTTCCTGCCCAGCGCATCAGCCCTTCGTTGTCCGCATGGCCGCTGACACCCGGAAGCTGGCAGATCTTTGCATTGACATGAACATCCTCACCGAGAATCTTCGCGTCCTCTGCTCCCGAAAGAAGATGGCGTCCCAGAGTTCCCGCCGCCTGATATCCTACGAACAGAATCGTACACTCTTTTCTCCACAGGTTATGTTTCAGATGATGCTTGATACGTCCGGCATCGCACATGCCGCTGGCAGAGATGATAACCTTCGGTTCCTCGTGAAGATTGATCGCCTTGGATTCATCCGAGGTAATGGAAAGCTTCAGACCCGGAAACTGGATCGGGTTGATTCCCTGCGCCAGCAGTTCGGCAGCCGCCGAGTCGTAGCATTCCGCTTCATGTTCCTTGAAGATGTTCGTCGCTTCCACGGCAAGCGGACTATCCACATAGACAGGGAAATTTCCGTATCCCTGCACCAGCCTGCGCTCCTTGATCTCCCGGATGAAGTACAGCATCTCCTGCGTCCTGCCCACGGCGAAGGACGGAATGACGACGTTGCCTCCCTTATCAAAGGTCTCCTGGATGATCCGCGCCAGCTCCGCCACATAATCCGGACGTTCGCCGTGGCTGCGATCCCCGTAGGTGGATTCCATGATCACATAATCCGCTTCATTAATATAATGAGGATTGTTGATCAGCGGCTGATTGTCGTTTCCGATATCTCCTGAGAAGACCAGTTTTTTCGTTATTCCGTCTTCTGTGAGCCAAAGCTCGATGCTGGCGGAACCCAGCAGATGTCCCGCGTCTACAAACCGCACCTTGATGCCGTCGGCAAGTTCCACTCTCTTATCGTACGGAAATCCTACCAGACGTTGGATCACGCCCAAGGCGTCTTCCATCGTATAGGGCGGAACGTATTCCTCCTTGCCCGCACGGCGGTTTCTGCGGTTCTTCCACTCTGCCTCGGACATCTGGATGTGCGCGCTGTCGCGGAGCATGATGTTGCACAGATCCACGGTCGCGTCGGTCATGTATACATCTCCCCGGAAACCGTGTGCATATATCATAGGAAGATTTCCGGAATGGTCAATGTGTGCATGTGTGATCAATACGAAATCCAGCTGGGACGGCGGGACTGGCAGCGGACTGTTTTGATACAGATTCGGTCCCTGTTCCATTCCGCAGTCTACCAGAAACTTTTTCCCGGCTGCCTCGATGTAATAGCAGCTGCCGGTTACCTCATGTGTTGCCCCCAAAAATGTGATACGCATGCTTCAAGCCCCCTTTGGTCTGAATCTGATATAACGCGTAACCGTTCAGTCAACGGAACAATCACCTGTAATGCTAACAGTTCAGCTAGCTGAACAATCACCTGTAATGCTGCTTTTTTGTCATCTATTATAATTATATACGAGAATTTAGGAAATGTATAGATTTTTGATTTGTTTTCTGATAATTTATTGTGAAGTTTTTATAAAGAGAAAGGTGTAAAAAGCAACGTAACCGCTCCGACAGCGGAACGGTTACAGAACAACACTTTTTCATTTAAAGTTCGATGGAACGGAAATCAATTTCCAGATCATGATAAATTCCTGCCTTCACAGTTTCCGAGAACGTATAATCTCCTGTATCCTCAGACTCGAAGTTGTAAACAAGGATCCGGTTTTTCTCCGGATCAACAATCCAATATTCGCGGACACCGGCGGTTCGGTACTTGAACAGTTTGGTATAGTAGTCCATCCGTCTGCTTCCGGGAGATACAATCTCTATGATCCAGTCCGGCGCACCTGTACAGCCTTTGTCTGTAAGTTTGTCTCTGTCACATATCACACTGATATCCGGCTCCACATAGTTTTTGTCATCTGCATTCAGGAAAACCGCAAACGGCGCGATATCCACCTCGCAGGCGCCGCCTTTTCTTTTCATATAGTTGTTGATGATGGTGGAAAGCTCCAGCACGATCCGCTGATGTTTCCTGCCCGGCGGCGCCATCCTATACATCTGTCCGTCAATCAGTTCCGCCCGCTGCCCGGCAGGCAGGGCATAGATGTCATCCACAGTATATTCTTTGTTCTGTCGCGGCAATGGCATAGCTACACATCCTTTCATTGTTCGATGGATGAAATACATTCACTAAGTAACACCGTATAACTAAATTTCTCTTTCTTATATAAAAATATAACATGAATCAGAAAACACGTACATAGTAAGATGGAGTATTTTTTTATACAAAACGAAGCTGTCATGCTGACCGGAATGATATAGCATGACAGCTTCGCTGTGTTTTCAGGATGGCGTTCAGAATCGCATCCATCGTGGGGTCTCCGGATGTTTTTCATTTTATGTGATATCAGCACAAAAACAGTTTCGGCCCTTTGCTTCTGTGAGATACCTTTTCCTGACACCGACAAATTTTGTCCCGGTTACTCGACCTACCGAGACTTTTACAAAAAAACAACTTATCCTAATTCATGATCTGGGGGCTACTTTCTTTCCTGCGTTTCCGTTCATCATTGAGTTTGGATATGAAAACCCTGGTTGAGAGCCTGCACATGTTTTGGATACATTTTGGTTCTTTCTTTTGTATTTTTTTGATTTTATTGTTTGGAATCGGATTTCTCGCTGCAATGTAGTGTTAAGAGTTTGGTTTTGCAGGATTCATCGCTTGGTTCTTTCTGACTTTTTTCATTTGTATCGGATATGATCGAGAGAACCCGAAAGGATCATAGGCGATAGGTATGGGGTGATGGTTAGCCGATGTAGATGCCGTTGGTACGGGAAATCAGATTTTCCGCTTTTCCGTCTTTGGACGCGTAGTGATAGCCGCGGAGACGGTAGTAATAGCCTTTTTCTACAGCATAGTTCATACCTCTGGTAAGTGTGCTGTCATTATATGTTGTATATGTAAAACTTTTATAACTGCTGAAATTTGAATCTCCTTTTGACCGCTCCAGATACAGGTTCAGCTTCACCACATCACAGGTCACATAACAGCTGGTGCTGCCGCCGATACCGACGACACCGTTTCCGTTGTTTGTGATTTTGATAAATCCATTGTACAAATAACTGTTTCTCAGCCTGGTCTGCTGAAAATCTTCCGCCTCATTCGCGTCGGTCAGTACCGATCCGTCTACAACACTCCCCAGATACCGCGGCTCTTCCGCGTAAACGATCTTCCCGTTCAGGGATAAAGTAAGAACCCCTGCAAACACCGCCAGCATACAGCCCCATTTCCAAAATGACTTTTTCACATTCCCTCCTTCCTTCTATTTTTTACACTACATAATGTAATACGGTTGAGAACGCAAAATGTTACATAGAAAATGAAATATTTTTTAAAATTTCCACTAATTCCTCCCGGGAAACCTCTCCGCCGAATACATAGGAAATATTTTTGTACTCCCAGCTTGCCGTATACAGCTCTTTCCCTTCTTCCGTATTCTTGATCACAAACTTCATCTTTCCGCTTAATGTCTCGATTTCTTCCGCCCCATCCACATTTTCCTGATTTTCTTTGATGTTTCCCTGCGACATATCCGACAGACTATTTGACATTTCTAAATAAAGAAACCCCTTTTGATATGAATATCGAATTTTAACATAACCTATCTCTTCAATTATTTCACACGACTTATACTCCATGCCTTCCGGCAGATACAGGAATTCCGGCACCTCTATATTTAACGTATCCATAATTTCCTGCCTCGCTTCATCTTCACTCCCCGCAGACATTGCCCTATCCTCTCCATTATCCGCATTCAATAAATCCCCAGTCCCTAACACCTCATTCGCCGTCTGAAGCAGTCTCAAACGGTTGGCTTCACTGGTCATGGACAGCCCGAACATCGCTGCTGCAGCAACCAGACATACGCAAGCGATTTTCGTAGCTTTTTTCTGGAACCAACGAATTTTTGCCGGACGGCGGTTGATTGTATTTTTCTCAACAACTTTTTCCACCGTATTATCTTCCATCATTTTTTCAGACTCTTTTTGTGTCTTTTCATCCATTGTTTCTTCTGCCTTTACCGAAACCTTCTCCGTCGTCTCAGCCGTCTTCTTCTCAACTACTTCCTCAAACGCCACAACCCTGGAAACTTTTTCTTCCCCTGTTTCTGCCTCTTCCATCTCGCTGTCCGCCGCATCTTCCTCTTGCATCAACCCTTCCGCCTTCAGCCTTCCAATAATTTTCAAATACATATCATCATATTCCTCTGAGGTAAGGCCGGGAAGTTCTTCGTCTGCCGGAGGCTGCTGCATTTCCTTTTCTCTGGCACGGAGCATCGCTTCAACTACTGAATTATTCTGTTCGTTTTTGTTTTCCTTCTCATTCATTCCAAAACTCACCTCTGACTGTGCGACCATTCACTCATTGAACGGTCACTAACTGTTCCTGTTCCGCTTATGGGTGGCTTGACTTTTTTATGACAGCAGGTGATAATAAAAGCACGACAAACCACAGGGAGGAATTTGCATGAAACATATTGTACTCACTGGCGGCGGTACTGCCGGCCATGTTACACCAAATATTGCGTTGATTCCGCGCCTCCAGGAGCTGGGATATCAGATTTCCTATATCGGCTCCTATGACGGAATCGAAAAAAAATTAATCGAAGATTTGAATATTCCTTATTACGGCATTTCATCCGGAAAACTGCGCCGTTATTTTGATCCGAAAAACTTCTCAGACCCTTTCCGTGTGCTCAAAGGCTTTACGGAGGCGAGCAAGCTGCTGAAACAGCTGAAGCCGGATATTGTGTTTTCCAAAGGCGGTTTCGTCACTGTTCCGGTGGTTATCGCCGCAAAGCGCAGAAAAATCCCGGCGATCATCCACGAATCCGATATGACGCCCGGCCTTGCCAATAAGCTCTGTATCCCGGCAGCTTCCAAAATCTGCTGCAATTTTCCTGAAACGGTCAGCTGTCTTCCCGCCAACAAAGCCGTCCTGACCGGTACGCCGATCCGCCAGGAACTCCTTTCCGGAAATAAACTTCAGGCGCTGAAGTTCTGCAACTTTACCGCAAACAAACCCGTCATCCTCGTGATCGGCGGAAGCCTCGGCTCTGTGGCGGTGAACAACGCGGTACGCCAGGTTCTGCCGGAACTTCTGAAAGATTTTCAGGTGATTCATCTTTGCGGAAAAGATAAACTGGATACGTCTCTTCAGAATACGGAAGGTTATGTGCAGTTTGAATACATCAAAAAAGAACTGCCGGATCTGTTCGCCCTTGCCGACGTGATCATTTCAAGAGCCGGCGCCAATGCGATCTGTGAGATCAGTTCCCTCGCCAAACCGAATCTTCTGATCCCGCTTTCTGCCAATGCCAGCCGCGGCGACCAGATTTTAAATGCGCGCTCTTTTGAAAAACAGGGCTACAGCATGGTTCTTGAAGAAGAGGAACTGACTCCGGAAAAACTTCTGGATGCCGTGCATCATCTCTATGAGAACCGCCAGACCTATATCGACGCAATGTCTCAGAGCGGTCATACCGATTCCATTGAAAAGATCATCTCATTGATCCAGGAATGCCAGAAATAAAATTTTTCACTGCCGTTCACAGCGGTGAACAGCACCATTCTTTACCGGATGGGGACAGGCGATTCAGCAACTGTCCCCATCCGGCAATTTTTTTCACATTTTTTCTTTTACTGCGGCAAGGATCTCTTCCTTAACGCTCTCCTCAAGGGTTCCCGGTTTCCATGTGATTCCCGCATTGTCATTCTGATAGCGGGGAATCAGATGAAGATGAAAATGGAAGACCGTCTGGCCTGCCGCCTCACCGTTATTCTGAACCAGGTTGAATCCGTCGCATTTCAGCGCTTCTGTCATGACTCCCGCCATTTTCTTTGCCAGCACCATGGCACGCGCTGCCACTTCTTCCGGAAGTTCATAGATATTTGCATAATGTTTTTTTGGAAGGATCAATGCATGCCCTTTCGTCGCAGGACCCTGATCCAGGATGACACGAAAATCATCGTCTTCATACAAAGTCGCGGTTGGAATCTCTCCGCCTGCCAGTTTACAAAAAATACAATCCATTTTCTTTCCCTCCTGTCAATCATGACGCCGTTCGCTGCCCCGACACAATACCGGCGGCATAGAGCGTGTCTGAAAATTCATTCCTGCACTTTTCAAACATGCTCCGGGACGCCTCTTATCTGTTACTATAGCACAATCCGGGCAAATGAACAATGCATTGCCCATCGCCTTTTCCACTATTTTGTCTTATTTATATGAAATATGCAATACCTTTTTCATTGCCATATTCTTTCAAAAGTGTTACACTTTAAACGATTTAGAACAGTACATTTAATATATTTTCAAGGAAGGTTTTGCAATGCCCAGACAAACACAATCTTACGAGGACAATGAAAATTATCTGCTGCTTTCAAAAGTATCTCACGAAATCCGAAACCCTGTCGCGCTGATCAACAGCTTTCTGCAGCTTCTGGCTGTCAATCATCCGGAACTGAAAGATGATAACTGTTTTCTGAAAATTGAAGAAAATATGGACTTTCTGAAGGGACTGTTGGATGAATTGTCCACCTACAATCATTCCCATACCGCCAATACGGAAGATACCAACCCGTACCTTCTCCTTCAGGATCTTACCGCATCTGCCGCTGCTCTGCTGGAATCCCAGGGGATCGAGCTTCAGCTCACAAAAGAAACGGCTGTGCCGAGAATTCCCATCGACAAGATAAAATTTCAGCAGCTGATCTCAAACCTGATCCGCAACGCGGCGGAGTCTATGTCCGACGGCGGCACGATCCATATCCGCCTGTCCTGCGACGGCGATTTTGTCACCATCAAAGTGGAGGACACCGGCTGCGGTATTCCGGAAGAATATCTGCCGACTCTGTTCGACCTTTTTGTGACTCACAAAAAGAACGGAACCGGTCTTGGTCTTGCAATCTGCCGGGAGATTGTCACTGCCCATCACGGTTCCATTTCCGCACAGTCTGTTCCTGGTGAAGGAACGACTTTTACTGTTATGCTTCCCGTGGCATAACATCTGCATATCCGTAAAAATCAAACACGCTCCAGCGCTAATCAAGGAGCATACAGACACACTTTCCGTCTCATTTTCAGCGGAAAGCAAAACAGCATGTTCAAAAAGAAACATTCGTTATCTGTTCCTTTCTGAACATGCTGTATGTGTTTTCTCACCAATTCTTCTTCTGCTTTTTCCTCTGCATCAGATAAACCGGCGACAGGATCAGCATAACCGCCATGCCTCCGATAAATCCGCCGATATGTGCATAATTATCTACATTGCTCGACTGAAATCCCACCAGCAGAGTCAGCACAACCATCAGACAGACCCGCCGCAGGGATAGATCCTCCAGACGACCCTTGTTTAAGATCAGCAGAACCACGATTGCTCCAAGAACCGCGAAGATTGCCCCTGAGGCTCCTGCAGAAACGACCGCTCTTCCTTGCGCGATTTCATACCGATAGGAACATAGATTGCCCGCCAGTCCTCCAAGCATGTATACTGCAAGATACACTGGTTTTCCCACCGTCTTTTCCAGGTAATCTCCCACAAACAAAAGCAGAAGCATATTGTTGAACAGATGGCTGATGCCAAAATGCAGGAACATACTGGTAAACAGACGATAGGTTTCACCAGCCTGGATCAATGGCGTATAGGCAGCGCCCCAGCGGATCATGTTTTCCATATCATTGCTTCCCCCTGTGAGGGTCACCAGCAAAAAGACCAGGATATTAACGGCTATCATGATCAGGTTCAAGACGTTTTTAGGATTTCTCAGCATCCGTTCGATAAAATCCTCGTTGGGATTATAATACTCCTGTTGGTTCATATTCCTCTCTCCCAGATTCCGTTTCTTTCGATGGTTTCCATTATAGGAGATGGTTTTTCTGATTGCAAGGTTTTACGGGCTGTTTATCCTTTTTTCACTTATTGTCTCAATGTAACAGAGATCTGAAACTCTACCTTTCCAGAAACTGATATTTAATATCCGCAAAGGTGATCTCATCCCCATCTTCCAGTTTTCTCGGAATGTCTCCTTCCAATGGGATTTCATTGACATAGGTTCCATTGCAGGAATTCAGATCCGTCAGAAGACAGATGCCCTGAGCACAGTGAAGTTTTGCATGAAGCCTGCTGACGGTCGGAAATGGGATCACCACATCCGCCGCCGTCTGCAGTTTTCCTATGGTTGTCTCCTCCTTGGAAATCACAATTTCCGGAAGGTTCGGGTGAGAAACCGGCACCAGACGAAACCGGTTTTCACTGGGTCTTCGATAAAGGGGTTCTGTTTTCTGATACAATAGCTGGTCAAAAAACAACTTCCTTTCCTTCTCTGAAAGGCTCTCTGGTTTCTGCTCGGAAACAGGTTTTCTTTCCGATTCCAATACGGTTCTTTTTTCCTGAATAACTGTCGGTTTTCTTCTACAACTGCATTCTTCTGCCCTGCTCCCATGATTTCCCTCTTCTTTACATCTCTCAAAAATATCATCCGCTTCCTGTGACGCTTTTCTATCCTCGCGTGCTTCTTCAACAGAAACCCGATGGGAAAAAAGCGGGGATTCCGATTCTCCCTGATTCTTTTTCAAAAACGGCTCTATTTCTTTTTCCCCTTCCAGAAACGGCTTCATCTCCTTCTCCGCATCTTCCCGGTCCTTTTTTCTCAGCCAGGCGGAAATCACAAGGATGGAAACACCCGCCGCAGCCAGCAGGATCAGATACATAAATGCAGGCACCTGGGTAAAATACATCAGATACAGCACCAGCCCCAAAACAGCCACTCCGCCAAGGATCACTGCGAACGTCCAGATTCCGCTTTCCTTTTCTGCTTCCTCCTCTTCCGTAAAAAAGGATTCCATTGCTTTCTTTCTCATATCTTCCTTCTGTTCCTCCGCTTCCTGTTTTTCCTGAGCGAAAGGCTCCTCCTGTACCGGAACCTCCGGTTCCCGCAGAAGCACGCTTCTGATCTGATCCAGCGGACAGTCCTCATCTGTCACCGCCTTATACAGACCATATCCCAGTACTACAGTTTTCGGCTCCTGGTGATTCAATTTGGGCAGCAGATACTCCATCAGTTCCCGTAACTGATTGTTCACGGAATGTTTCTCACCCGGCAGATAACAAAAACTGAACTGCAATGGTTCCGCTGTCAGATAGACAGTATTCGGAGTAAGGATGAGTCCCTCCGGATCCAGAAGATAACTTCCCAGTTCTTCCAGCACTTTGACAATCTCCTGAAACAGCATTTTCAGAAAACTGCATCCTACCTGCTGATGTTCATACACTGTACTCAATGACTGTCTGGAAGTAATGTCATAATAAAACAGTGTATGATTGTCCATCTTATGAATACGGCATTCCAGAATTCCTGTAATGGAATTTGTCTGAAGCATCCTGATCTGATACGATGCCGCATCCGGCTCTCCTTCCTCTCTGATGATCATATAGTTGTGATTCAGATCCCTCTTATAATCTATCTGCATCGTTCCCTCACTTTCCTATCCCTGCGAAAGAGCCTTTGAGCATCCGGCTCTTATGTCAGGATATGATATTCTCCACCATACGGATCCTTCGAATCCGCTCTTCCGGCCTTATATTTTTTGCTCCTGCACTGACGTGATACTTCCAGATTCCATGACCCCATAACTGACAGACGCTGCCCTCAAACACAGCTTCTGTATGTTCATCCGTTACCTTTACCTGTCCCTGCGGCACTTCCGTCGGCATTCGGTGCGCCTTCAGAAGGCTGCTGAGTTTTTCCTTTGCATATCTTTCACCGCTTTCCTGACCCATCCTGCCATAACTGTTCCCGGTCATCACCGTTTCAAAGGCACAGAGTGTATAGTAAGCTTTATCGTGAACGTAAAAATCCAGCGAGATCAGAAGAAAAATGACGATCAATGCCAACGGAACTACAAGAGAAGCCTCCACGGTGATACTTGCCGCTGCCTCCTGCCATCGTTTCTTATTCCGGCGTATCACTCCGTCTTTGACTCTGTTTTTATCTTTGATTCTTCTCAAACAATCATCCTCCCGATACATCCCAGCAAAAGAAACGGAATAAACGGAAGCGAATCTCCTTTCCGAACCTTTTTCAGGATCAGAAGGACTGCGCTGCACCCTGCACATGTCAGCATTCCTCCGGTCAGGATCAGAACGATATCCCACACTCCCGTCCATACCCCTGCCGCCATCACAACCCATCCGTCCCCATACCCGATCTTCTGTTCCGTAAGGTATGCCGTTCCGAGAAGTACACTCCCGGGAAGGCATGACAGCAAAATTTCCGCTGTCTCTGTTTTCTGTCCAAAAAACTGCCACGCCACACCGGCTGCCAGACAGGCACCCGCCAGAATCACATTGATCTCTTTTCTTCGAATATCCATGATCGAATGAATCCCAAGAATGCCAAGGGCTGCGCCTAACCCTATCGTAATTGTCATTCTCCCACTCCTTTCTTTTCCATAGACTGACAAGTGCTGCAAACCGGATATCCGGCAACTTCCGAGTGCTTGACCAGCCGGATACTCCGTTTCAGTCCGCTGCATTCCGATGAATTGTGATACCGGTTGCCGCTGGAGGTAACATACAGCAGATCGTTCACCGCTCCGCCGCCTACACATTTTTCACAGGCATGATACCGTTCACCGCTCTCATTTCTCATACTGCTGATCTTTCCCTTGCTTCCGGCAGAGATTTTTACACTCAGATGACGGCAGGCAGATGAGGTATGATAAACTTGTCCATGTTCCGTGACAAAAACCATCTCCTCATAATTCCCCTCCTGTCTCTCCTGATCCGTATCTCCTTCCCACGCCCGCACACTCGCCCGGCAGGTTACCTTCACCTCCGGGCGGAAAAACAGATAACCTGTTTTCATCTTATAATCCGCCTGAAGTTTCACTGTATGATCCTCATATCTGCTTCTCAGGAGAGAGATACTTCCATGTTCTCTGACTTCTTCAGGCATCTGGCTTTGCGCATACATCATGCAGGCACCCGTTCCCAACACCATCTCTGCGCCTTCCTCTTCTCCCGGAAGCACATACCCATAGGTACCGAGTGTTTCCGCGCTTTCCTGCAGGGACATATTGACCATTCCCTGAAGCCTGCATACTTCCATCAGGTTCAGCAGAGTTAAGACCGCGAAGAAAAATAAAGGGAGAACCAGCGCTGCCTCTACCGTCAGGCTTCCTTTCCGTGAGATGCAAAAGGTTACCCTCTTACCGTAAGACAGTTTTAGAAATTCTTGACATGGCTGTGACAGAGATTGATGTCTTTGGGATTTATTTCTTTGGGATTTATGTCTCAGAAGAGCTATGGTTTGATATTGTTTGAATGCATGATAAAGTCTATTCTCTGTTTTCCGATAAGAGGGCACCCTTTTACACCTCCGTTCCATAAGCATATTGGCGTTCTATCCTTAATGTTTCCGTTCCGTATCTCAGGTTCATTTCCAGCCCCATCGATGAGATGCACTGGTCGATGCAAAAATCCGGAACACCCAGCCGGGTGCGCATATTGTGTTCCACCAGATCCATCGTCCTGCTGTTGATTCCACCGGAATCCTCTTTGATCAGAAGGATCCGAAGGTATTCTTCATAAGAAAGCCCCTGCTCGCTGCTTTTTCTCATAGAATCCAGCCCATCCAGCAGATTGGGAAGATTTTCAAGAGACAGCTGCCAGGATCCGTCCGTTTTCACCAGGGCAACCTTCCCTCCATCCAGAAGTTCCCGGACATCCAGGATGCTTTCCGCAAACGCCCAGCAGCCGATCAAAGCCGCAGATATGATTCCTGATGCAACGGGAAGCGCCAGAGCAGAAGCAATGGTCAGCGCCATCGCGTTCACCTGCGCGCGTTTCTCCGCGCTTGCCAGAATATGCACCGCGTTTGCTGCCTCTCTCGCCGCCAGGAGCTGTCCGGCAACGCTTTTCAGATTTTCCATATCGCTTTCTTTTCCCGCGATTGCATACTCCACCTGACACTGTAACCCTCCTGTCTCTTCCCGGTCGGTATAGCAGGGAAATTTCCACAGCAGGTACTCATTTTGCAGCATCTTATCCACAAATTCCACTTCTCTTTCCATATGAATGACCTGAAGTCCTTCCTGAAGACTTCTGTGAGAGGCAAATTGTGAAAGATCCGCTTCCTGATTGGGCAGAGACTGTCCGGAAGGAAGTACCAGACTTAAAATCCCCATATCCTTGATCCTTCGGATGACTTCAATGGGATTGACAAAACCCTGCGGAACCTCCGGGTTTTCCGTGGTTTCCTGTTCTTCCCCTCCGCCTGCATCTTCACCTTCACCATCACTTTCCTTTTCACTTTCCTGCTGTTCTCTCTGTGCTTCTTCCGCCTCTTTGACCGCCTGTTCATAATCTTCCACGGTCTGCCCGGAATCTCCGATGCGGTTCTGTTCTTCCTGAGCATCCCAGGCATTCTCTCTGTTTTTCAGTTTTTCCGAAAGCTGCTGTATACCATAAGTACCCAGATTCTGTCTCATCGCTTCACATACCTGGCGAAAAAAAGCTTCCCCGTCGTTATCCGTTGCAAGGGTGTATGACGTGATACTTCCATTTTCCAGTTTCAGCCCGGAAGAAAAACCATCCAATATCTGATTCCCTTCTCCCAGAATCCAGGAAGCGGTATCCTCTGCCGTCTGATACAGGTTTCCCGGCTGCCACTCTCCCGTTCCGCATCCGCCGTCCAGAAAAAACAATTCGTATTCTTCCAGAAGTTTACGGTCAAAACGGGAAAATATGGAATACAGCCCCTGTTCCGCCGCACTCGCCGTCAGGACACGTGCATATGCCATCCGGACTGACTGCAGGCTCCCGGCGATCAGTGTCAGGATGACGCTGAACACAAGGCTCATATAGACAGTGATACTGCCGTTTTTTCTCATGGTATACAGCTCCTTTCTTACATTTTACTTTCTTTGCCGCAAACTGGCTTTTTATCAGAAATTTCTTTTCTTTTTGTGAGGAATCCGTCTCTTGGGTCAGATGGAATTGCTTTGACTTGTGATCTTATCCAGAATGTCGTTGACGAGGCTTACCAGCTGCTGCTTAAAAATAATAACAAGACCGATAAGTACGACCAGGATCAGTATGATTTCCACGACGCCGACCGCGTCTTCCTCCTGCCAGAACTCCAGCATTCTCCACATGATCTCACCTCCTTTCCATCCTTCCGCTGCCTGCGGAATCCCGCGGACGGAAGCCTTTTTTATGCATAAAAGGACATAAATGCCGGGATCAGGATCAGGAGAAACACAATGCCAAGCATCATCATCATGGGAAGCAAAAGCCTGGTTCCGGCTTTCTCCCCTTCTGCCCTTGCTCTGCGCCTGCGCTCCTCGAATGCCTCCGAAGATTCCTGTTCCAGTAATTCCAGCAGCCCTTTACTGCCTTTTTTCAGATTCTGTGTCAGCAGTGTTGCCAACGCCCGGTAGGAGGTTCCCTGACATCGCGCTCCCAGATGTTCGTAGGCGTTCAGTTCCGAGACACCGCTCTCCATCTCCTGCCAGGTATACAGAAGCTCTTCATATGCGGCTCTTGGCTTCCCAGAACCGTTCCTTTGCCGGTTCTGATAATCCAGCGCCAGCCGCTCCACCGCCTTTCGCATGTTCAGCCCTGCTCCCAGCAGCAGTACCAGCGCACTGACGATTTCCGGATAATCCCTCTGCAGTTCTTCCTCTCTGCTCCGCCTGGACTCTTCTCTCTTCTCCTGCTGAACCCCTCCGTATAAAACGGCTGTCAGAAGACCAAACACGGCAATCAGATTTCCGGTCCTGTCCGGAACCTTTCTCCAGGTAAGTTTCTGTCCGTCAATCTCCTGCGGCAGATAGTACACGGCTTCCGAATCGTCTGTATTCTGTGCCTGTGCCGCTTCCTGGATCAGCTGCTCCAGCGTCTCTGCCTCCTGCTTCGGATATACCATAACATCCCGGACACATTCCCTTGTCTGTTCCTGAAGGCTGAGCGTCGCTTTCAGCCTCACCTGCGCGCCTTCCTGCGGAATCCTGTCTGATAATTTTCCCTCATAGCCCACCAGCAACGGCTCATCCGTATCCCAGGAGACAGCGACCGGGCTGTCCGGCATCTGTGTGACCAGGTTCAGATCCTGATCCACATGGAGAAGCGACGTGTTCTCACCAAGTATGACTGTATCCAATACCTTCTCCGCATGCTCCAGCCATTCCTCCGTCTCCTCTTCCTCATACTGTCTGGCGGGAACCAGAACCGTAATCTTCTGATTCTCTCCATTTTCCTGCGATACTTCCAGCTGTTCCTCTCTGGCCGACGTCCCATAACTGCCCCGCTCCACTGCAGGCTCTGTCCCAAGACCTGCATTGCTGTATGCGGCGGCAGTCAGCGCCAGCCCTGCTATGTTCCCAATTGCTGCAAATAAAAAGATACGTTTTTCCAGAACGTTCAGCTTTTTATTTTTCTTTCTCCAGAAATACCAGAGAAGCAGCCCCGCCCCTATGATCAGATGTACTCCTGCCATTTTTATACCTCAATTCTCATGATTCTCTGGCCGATCGCCCAGGCAGCAAGATAGATTCCCAGGCATACTGTCATGACCAGCGCCCCGAACAGATTTCCATACAGCACATCCATAAATTCCGGAAAGGAAACCTGAATATACAGGATGATCGCCAGCGGAATCACGCTCATGATGGTCTGTTCATACTTTCTGGCGGCAATGCTGCTGGCAATCTCCCGCTCCGTATCGATCTTCCCGCTGATGATCCTCCAGGTATTTTTCATCACTGCTTCCATATTTCCGCCGGTGCGCTTGGAAATCGCAAGCACGTTGGCAAACATCCGGATATCCGCGACTCCGCTGCGCCCTGCCAGATCCATAAACAACTGTTCCACCGGAATACTCAGCGCCGTCTGATTGCACATAAACTTCAGCTCCCGCACCAGAATGTCCTTTTCCCCGTAGGACTGTCTCAGATCCTGATAGGCTTCCCTCACTGCGTTTTCCAGGGAATATCCTGCGCACACCGCAAACTGCATGGCGGCTGTCAGATCCCGGAAATGCTCGTACAGATCCTTTCTCCGCTTCTCCATCGCCTGCTTCTTTTTCCACCGGAACCAGAAAGGCACAAACGGGAGCCAGAGAACCACTGCCGCCGCCGACCGATAAAAAAGGAAATCCATCCCTGCGATAATTCCCATACTCTCCAGAGTCCACAGGAGTTTCTCTTTCTTTCCCGGACAATAGCTGTTATAGTCCACTTTCAGCTCCGGAACCTTTCCAGTTTTTTTCTGTTTTTTAATTCTCCGCATACGCTCAGTCCTTTCCTGTGATCCCATTGAAACAATGGGTTGAGCCGGATCGTTCCTTCCTCCATACCGTCAACTTCCGCAATTTCCTCCACATGCCTTCTGCCGTCCGGATCCCGCTCCAGATGCACCAGGATCTCAATACCCGAAACGATCTGCCGCCGGATCGCCTCCAGCGGAATCTCAATTCCCATCAGCGCCATGGATTCCAGCCGCCCAAGCATATCTCTGCTGCTGTTGGCATGGGCGGTACCCAGCGACCCGCTGTGGCCGGTGTTTAAAGCCTGCAGAAAATCCCATGCTTCCGCGCCTCTTACCTCCCCGATGATGATCCGGGAGGGCCGCATCCGGAGGGAAGTCCGGATCAGTTCACGGATCGTGATATCCTGCTGTCCTTCCAGATGCATACCTCTCGCCTCCAGCCGTACAAGATTCTGGATCCCCTGAATCTGCAGTTCGGCATTGTCCTCGATGGTGATGATCCTCTCATCCGCCGGAATAAAGCCGCTCAGAGCATTCAGAAATGTGGTCTTGCCTGTGGAAGTTCCTCCGCCGACCAGGATCGAATATCTGGCACACACCAGATCTTTCAGAAAATCTGCCGCATCCTTTGAAATACAGTCCTGCCGGACCATCTGCGCCATCGTGATCGGATGTTCCGGAAAGCGGCGTATGGTCAGGATCGGTCCGTTCAGGGCAATCGGACACAGCACCACATTGACCCGGTCGCCGTTCTCCAGCCGCGCGTCCACGATGGGATTCTGTTCATTGACTACCCGGTTGCAGCGCCCCGCAATCTGCTGGATAATATCCTCCAGTTTCTCCCGGGAAGTGAACTGCTTTCGGAACGGAAAGATCTTTCCCTGCTTCTCCACAAAGATCGAGTCATATCCATTCACCATAATCTCCGTCACTTCCGGATCATCCAGCAGTTCCTGCAGAACATCCAGCCTGCGCACAGAATAAAACAGTTCCCGCCGCACTTCTGTCTTCCTGCTCACCGGAAGCTTCCGGGTAATCTCTTCCTCCAGGATCAGCCGGTCGATCAGTTCCAGGATCTTCTCATCCTCCGGTTCGCTGGCAATGTCAATTTCTTCCAGAAGCAGAGGCCTCAGCAGCTCGGCTTCCCTCATCCGCTGTCCTCTCCGCGCAGCAGTTTCCTGACATAATCTCCCAGTTCACTCCATGCCAGTTCCTCTGCCCATGCCTTTCCGCTTTTTCCGGCGGCATAGAACGGTATCCGTATCTTCCTGATCTTTTCCAGCACAGAGACGGAATCCCACATCTGAAGGGCACTTTCAAACTGTTCCAGTTTTGCCGCCGAAATAATATCCTGGCGGATCGGAACATAAATTTCCGTACAGTAGTCCAGAATCTGATACAGATCGGCGACGCCGTCGCCAAGATCCAGGATCAGAACTTCATAATTGCTGTTCTGCTCCAGCTGGCGGAACAGCCAGATCCATTCCTCATATTTTGTTGTCTGAATATCCATTGGGAAAAGAGCCGGCGGCAGGAAGTCAAGATTTTGTATGGTTTGTACCATACCGGCGATTTTATAGACAATGCCAGTATTCTCCTGCCTGGCATAATACAGGACATCACTGAGTCCCTGTTCGAAATGTGTTTCCATCAGCTGTTCAAAACCGGAATAACTCTCCAGGTTCAGATACAGCGCTGCGTGATCTCTCCCGAGAATCTGTCCGAGCGCCAGTGCGAAGGAAGTCTTCTGCGTCCTTCCGATCGGTGAATAGATTCCGATCACACGCATTTCCTTTTTGATCACACCGTTCTGTGCCATCGATACTTCATGTTCCACCCCATAACATGCCATCACCTCACGGATCACTTTATCGGAAGACTGATACTTATATACCGTTGGATACTGGTCCAGTCCGGGGCTGTGCACTCCTTCCGACAGGATGATGATCTGGCGGACCGGCAGATTCCGGATCTCCTCTTTCATCGCCTTGTCGGAAATCAGAAGAATTTCAATCTCATTGTTCCTGGCGAAATCCATCAGAACCTCCGGACTTGTGAACGCCTGGATCTCAAAGGGAATATTCTTCTTCTGCATCAGATATTCCATGAAGTTGTAAGCGTATTCAATTTCTGTGTCACAAACCGCAAATATGTTCTTTTTCTTTGCACGAATCAATAGAAGCCTCCTATCCAGAGTAAAACTGCAAGCAGAATGGGTACCGAAAAATGAATACACTCCATCCCCCACTTCCCATCACGATAAGGAACCGGAACTGTAGTTTTTCCCTGTATTTTTAATAAAAATATGTGTTTGATATAAGTGGTGAGTTTAAAAAGACGCTGACGAATGTTTCCGCAGATAATGAAAATGCCGATAGATAGAATTGCGCCAAAGATCAATGACAGACAGATACATTTCAGAATTGCCGCCGGGCCGAGAAAGCCTCCAAGCGCTGAAAAAAGTTTGATATCACCTGCTCCGAACATTCGGAAATGAAATAACCAGAAAAGTAACAGGATCGGAAGAACCGTCCCGATAAGAAATGATAAAATCCCCCTCATTCCATGACCCATACCGTTGGTCAGAAAGCCAGCAAGCCACAGGATCACGATCCAGCCATTTGCTATTTCTCCTGTTTTTAAATCCATCAATACCGCTCCCGATGCAGCCGTCAACACGAGACATTGCTGCAGGTCCAATCTGTATCACCTCCTGCCGTTTCATTGATTGTGACGTCATTATATACGCCGGTTTTTTGTTTGTCCAGCATTTTCCGACAACTTTCTCTGATTTGTGAATTGCTGACAAACGGTCTGAAAAAAATTGATAGGATTTTTTCTTTGTATGCGTGAAAGGTTTTGGGTGTTCATTGTCCCTGTCTCTTTTTTGCAAAAAAATGTAAACAAATTTCCTACGAAAGTTTTGGTTTTCTTTTTTCCTGTATCAATCGTCAGAACTCGGATCCTTTTCCGGAACAATGACAGAAACAGGCGTATGGCAGCCGGTATTCCCCCTCCGGTGCGAAAAAGCATTCAAAAATCGCAGGGAATTATTACTCATTTTTTGTGAAAACCGCAACATATTTCGCTAAAATTTTTAGTAATTCCGCACATCTTGACGTTATATTCAAAATAGTGTACGATGAATTCAAAACTTACGCAACAAATGCGGAAACAGACACAAGGAGGACACGCATATGATCATCTATGTTGATGCAAAAGCCGCCCGCGACGGGAACGGCACAAAAGAAATGCCTTTCAGACACATCAATGACGCAGCGCAGGCGGCAAAACCGGGAGACGAAGTTCTGGTGGCTCCCGGCGTGTACCGTGAGTATGTAGACCCGGCGAACGCCGGAACGGAAGACGCCCGGATCACCTACCGCAGCACAGAGCCGCTGGGCGCTGTGATCACCGGAGCGGAAGAAGTGAAAGACTGGAAACCGTATCAGGGAAATGTATGGGTGTGCCGGATCGACAACACTGTATTCGGCAATTACAATCCATATACCACTTATGTTTACGGCGACTGGTATTTTGCGGGCCGCAGCAAACACACCGGCGCGGTTTATCTGAACGATAAAATGATGTATGAGGCAGACAGTGTGGATGCATGTATCAAAGGCGAAATCTACGAATGCTCCTGGGAGCCGAAGGCTTCCGTCTATAAATGGTACGCGGAACAAGACGGAAATGAGACCGTGATCTACGCGAATTTCCAGGGCAAAAACCCAAATGAGGAAAACGTGGAGATCAACGTCCGCCGTGAATGTTTCATGCCTTCCAAAACAGGCGTCGGATATATCACAGTCAGCGGCTTTTCCATCAGCAAAGCTGCAACCACCTGGGCGCCGCCTGCCGCTTATCAGGACGGCATGATCGGTCCTCACTGGTCCAAAGGCTGGATCATCGAAGACTGTGAGATCAGCAACAGCAAGTGTGCCGGTATCTCTCTCGGAAAATATCTGGACCCGGACAACGAGCATTACTTTACTTATAAACATGTGAAGAGCCCTACCCAGATGGAGCGCGACGCGGTATGCCGCGGGCAGTATCACGGATGGCTGAAGGAAAAAGTCGGCAGCCATATCGTCCGCCGCTGCAACATCCACCACTGTGAACAGGGCGGAATCATCGGCCGTATGGGCGGCGTTTTCTCGATCATTGAGGACAACCATATCCATCACATCAACAATATGATGGAGCTGGGCGGCGCAGAAATCGCAGGCATCAAGATGCACGCGGCGATCGACGTCATCTACCGCCGCAATTACATCCATCACTGTACGATGGGTATCTGGTGCGACTGGGAGGCACAGGGAACCCGCATCACCCAGAACCTGTTCCACGACAATCAGCGCCCGGAATTCGCAAAACCGCTGAAAGGCGGCATGATGAGCCAGGATATCTTCGTGGAAGTAGGCCATGGTCCTACACTGATCGACAACAATATCCTGCTGTCCGACGCATCCCTTCGTATGGCTACCCAGGGTGTAGCAATGGTACATAACCTGATCTGCGGAGCCCTGACCTGTGTAGGAGGCGGCACCGGTCCGCGTTACACACCGTATCATATTCCTCACCGCACAGAGGTCATGGGCTTTATGACGATCCTTCACGGCGATGACCGTTTCTACAACAATATTTTCGTACAGAAATGGCCTTCCAAACCGTTTACCACCCTGCGCGACAGCTCTGAGGGCACAGATGAGGAAAACCGTGAAGTAGGCACACATGTCATGGATGAATATCCAACCTATGAAGAATGGATCCAGATGTTTGATATGGATACCGATACGCCGGACATGGTAAAACTGGACACTGCACATTCCCACCCGCTTCCGGTCTGGGTAAAGGGCAATGTTTACTTCAACGGCGCCAAAGCCTGCAAAAAGGAGACGGAGCATCTGGTGGATACAGAACACGAAGTAACCGTCGACGTGATCTGCCAGGACGGCAGACCGGTCCTGTCCACCAACCTGTACGAATTCCTGGGAGATTTCTCCACCGGTATGGTGAACAGCGATGTCCTTGGCTGCGCCTTTGAGCCGGAAGAACGGTATGAAAACCCGGACGGAACGGATATCGTCTTTGACAGAGATTATTTCGGCGGACACCGCGGACTGCGGGTACTTCCCGGACCGTTTGCAGCTCCGGAAGAAGCCGGACGGAAACTCTGGTAAAACGGACGAAACAAACCAGGGGCAGGTAGTATGCGTGGACGGCGGGCTGCTGCAAAAGCGTGGAAACTCTAAACGTTTCAAAGCACCTCCGGGCGGGCACCGGAGCGATTCGATAGGAATTGTTGATCAATTCCCATCTCAGCGCTCCTCAGACTCCGGGCTTGTAACCCTGCGTCTGTCCCGCCCTCCGGCACTTCGAAACGTTAAGAGTTTCTCACACTTTGCAGATGCCCTCCGTCCACGCATACCACCTGCCCCTGGTTTATTTTTGACTTTGATGTGCTTTTTTTTCGTCCGTTTAGAATATAAAGGCTGATCTGTTACTCTTATTCCGTTCTTTTTCTTATTTCATCATTGACCTTTTCGCGCATCCCGGCCAGATAAGAAATCCTTCTTGGATACTTTTCGAAATTCAGTTCTTCTCCCTCCTGCACCTCCAGGCAGCGATATGCCGTCTCTTTTCCAGCCATCTGTTCCAGAAGTTTCAGCGCACAAAGATCACTCATCGCCTCGTCCATCAGCATCATCCTCTGGGATTCCTCCGGAATTCCGTCCCTGCCGGGATAGACCAGAAACGGATCGCCGGACGGAAACGCGCCGTCGGCATCGGTACAGAGATACGGATCAATAGAACGGGTAGAAAACTGTGAATGATAAAAATTATACCCCCAGTGGAGAAAACCGTCCAGCTGATACCGGTACAGCAGGGTTCCGAGAATCCTGGTTCGATATCCCGGCTGGACAATAAACCGGTTCGGTACGTTCACCGCCTGGCTGGTACAGTAATAACCCCACAGCTTTTCCGGCCGTTTTTCCAGAAACGGCTGAATATGATCCAGGGAACATACCGGCTGACGTACAAGCCCTTTTTCATAAAACGCATATTCCGACAGCGCGTCAATGACCTGGCAGTCCCCAAGGTCTTCCGCCACCAGTTCCACCGCTTTTTGATAGCTTTCCAGCACTGCTTCTCCCGGCTCATCGGAAACATGGAAAAAAGTATGTTCCAGTATGCCCAGCTGCTTCAGCTCTTTTTTCAGCGCGCAGAGAAAGCTGTGCAGAAATTCTGTGTATTCCGGACTGCCCGCATCCGTCTCCCAGCCGAAGATCCTCTGATACTGTCCATCTTTTGTCCCAAAGATCTGAGGCGTGCATTTGGCGCCCCACTGGGTAAACAGGTGGGAAATCTCATAATAAACGATGCCGCACCTCCGGCACATCTCCACCCACCGCCGCAGCTTTTCAAATCCAAACACCCAGTGACCATTCTCAAACACCACATCTGTCAGCTGTACCGGAAGTCTGTAACCTCCGACCGCCGTATCCAGGGGCGGCGTAAACACCGGTGTCAGGATCATGTTGCACTTTCTTTTGACGGCTGCACGGATAAAATTCTCGGTGATCCGCCAGTATTCTTCGCTGAATACTTCCACCTGATAATATTCCGCCAGACAGTCTGAATGGAACCACTCCGTATGGGGAATCGGAAGCGGAGGAAGGTCTGCATTGAGGATTTCAAAAGACATGTCCACGGTTCCCATGCATTCCCCGTTCCGAACCATACGGACAGACACGGGATAAACCCCGGGCGCGCTGCTGTCCTGTGCTTCCAGATCCACCCAGAGACTCCTCCACTGACCCGGGATCAGATTCACACCTTCCCCGGAAATCTCCTGAAGCAGATCAGGATACAGTCCTGGCTCCCGGGTCAGATAATCCTCATCCGACTCCGGATGCAGCGGATATTCGCAGGGAACCAGACATACCTTCCGGATCCTTGCCATTTCCTTTCCTTTTCCGCACAATTCCGGATGCATTTTTTCTCTTCTGCTGCCACTCCACCGATATGCGATCTGAAAAGACACGGTCTCTCCTCTCAGGGCGGTCAGTTTTTCTCTGACCCCTTCCCCGGACGGCTCTCTGACCGGAAATACTTTCTTCATAGAAGAAACAATCTTCCACTCAAACCCTTCCATTTGTCACTCCTTTTAATGTGCCAGCCGCTCTTCCCATTCTTTTTCCTTAAATCCGACCAGAACAAAGTCTTCCCCGATCACCAGCGGACGCTTTACCAGCATTCCGTCTGTGCCGAGAAGCTCCAGCTTTTCCTCCTCGCTCATGTTGGGAAGCTTATCCTTCAGTCCCAGTTCCTTGTATTTCATCCCGCTGGTATTGAAGAATTTCTTCAGTTCCAGCCCGCTCTTTTCATACCACTCCTTCAGCTCCGATGCTGTAGGATTCTGCTCCTTGATATGGCGCGCTTCGTAGCTCACACCATGGTCATCCAGCCATTTCTTCGCCTTTTTGCAGGTACTGCATGGGGGATATTCCAAAAATAACATGTTCATTTTCTCCTTTTCTTCCGATACTCTTTTTCTGTAACCGTTCAGTCAGCGCAACTTCTGTCTTTTTTCGTTTTTACTCTTCAAATGCAAAATCTCCGTATTCTGCCCGGCTCACTTTCAGCAGATCTTCCGGCGCCAGCACCAGCGTCGTTCCGATCCTTCCGCCGCTGACGTAAATCCTGTCGAACTGTCCGGCGGACTGCTCCACCACCGTCGGAAACTGTTTCTTCATGCCGATGGGGCTGCAGCCGCCCCTTACATAACCGGTCACCGCGGTGATATCTTTTACATGGATCATTTCCACGGACTTTTCTCCCACGGTCCGTGCCGCCTTTTTCAGATCCACTTCCTTCGCGATCGGCAGGACGAAAACATAATACTGCCCGCTCTTTCCTTTCGCCACCAGGGTCTTGAACGACTGTTCCACCGGCGCTCCTGTCAGTTCCGCGCTGTGCATTCCGTCGATAAATTCGCTGCACTCATACTGGAGCACCTGGTAGGAAATCCTCTGCCGGTCCAGAATCCTCATCGCATTGGTCTTGATTTCTTTTCCCTTGCTCATGAATCCTGCGCCTTCCCTTCCTGCTCCAAGATGTATAACTGTTTTTTCAGCTGCTTCAGTTCTTTCTTCAGCTCAATATTTTTCTCTTTCAGGCGGACCACCGCATCCCCGGCTTCCTCCGGCTTTACGCTGAGCAGCTGTGCAATGCCGACCAGATTCGTGTGCTTGATCAGATAATCCCGAAAGGCTTTCTCTCCGCAGAGCATGGAAATCCGCACCCCGCCTTTATAATTCTGGACGCCCAGAAGTTTGATCAGCCGGATCTCGCCGGTACTGGAAACATGGGTTCCGCAGCATGCACAACAATCATAGCCCTCTACGGTAATCAGCCGCACCTGTCCTTCGATCTCCTTTTTGCTTCTGTACTCCATCTGTGCCAGTTCTTCCCGATCCGGCAGGGAAGCTGTGATCGGAACATTCCGAAGGACTGCGTCGTTCGCCTGCTGCTCGATCTCAAACAGCTGCTCTTTCGTCAGCACACCGTCAAAATCCACAGTAACGGCTTCGCTTCCCATATGGAATCCCACATTGTGGTATCCGTATTCCCGGGCTATGATCCCGGAAACGATGTGCTCCCCGCTGTGATTCTGCATGTTGGAGAAACGGCGCTCAAAATCAAGCTTTCCTACAACCTCCGTTCCCGGCTCCAGCAGCTGGGTAACGGTATGCCAGATCGTTCCGTCCACTTCCTGCACATCCAGAACCCTGGCGTCTCCCAGCGTTCCCTGATCCGCCGGCTGGCCGCCGCCTTCCGGATAGAATGCTGTCTGATCCAATTCTACTTTGTAGATTCCTGCCTCACTGATACATTTTTTTACTGTCGCTGTAAATTCACCGAGGTATGCATCTGCCTCATATAATTTCACTGTATTCATAGGACACCTCCGGTTTCCTCTTAGATTTTTTCATGTACGTTCCATGCTATATAGTTTACTACGGCGCAAGCCGCATGTAAAGTTTTCCTGCCGCGTCCCGGCCGCCATACGTAACAGTTCATCTTTGCTGAACCGTTACATGCAAAAGTCCGAACGGTCACGCCGTCTTCTTTCTGTTCTTTCCAAAGACTATGAAAAACAGTGCGGAGACGCCCATCATCCACGGATAAAACAGATAGGGCATAATCTCGAATGGCGCCAGCTTCGTCGCCTCCGCTGCCAGCAGCAACTGTGCGCCGTAAGGCAGAAGTCCCTGTCCCACGGACGCAAAGATATCCAGCAAGGAAGCGGTACGTTTCGGCTCGATGCCATATTCATGTCCGATTTCTTTTGCGATGGGACCGGCGATCACGATCGCCACCGTATTGTTTGCCGTAGTCATATCCACCAGCAGCGCCAGCACAGCAATCCCAAGCTGCGCGCCCTTCTGGCCGCGGATCCGTTTCCGGATAAACTGCAGGATATAAGCAATTCCTCCGTATTCCCTCATCAGAGCAACCACACAGGCTACCAGCAGAGAGATCACCGTAATATCGTACATTCCGGTCACGCCTTCTCCCACTGCGCTAAAGATTCCCAGTGGTTCAATGGCTCCCGTCGCCACGCCCACGATCAGAGAGAGTACCGTTCCGCTGATCAGTACCAGGAAAACATGGAATCCGATCAAGGCCCCCACAAGAACGACCAGATACGGGACGATCTGCAGCAGATTGTATTCCAGCTCCGCGTCGAGTGTGTAATCCGCCTGACGGGTGATCAGGAAAAATACCAGCAGCGAAACCACTGCGGCAGGGAGTACAATCAGAAAATTTGCCTTAAACTTGTCCTTCATTTCACAGCCCTGGGTCTTGACTGCCGCAATGGTCGTATCGGAAATCATCGACAGATTGTCGCCGAACATAGCGCCGCTGACCACCGCTCCGATACACAGCGCCATGGGAAATCCTGTTTTCTCACTGATGCCCACCGCGATCGGAGCCAGGGCGGCGATAGTTCCCATGCTGGTTCCCATAGACAGGGAAATAAAGCATCCGATCAGCATCAGGCCCATAACGGCGACGGAAGACGGCAGGATGGAGAGGCAGAAATTTACGGTGCTGTCCGCACCTCCCGCTGCCTTTACAGCCCCGGAAAATCCTCCTGCCGCGAGAAAGATCAGGCACATGGTAATGATGTTTTCATCCCCCACGCCTTTGGTGATCACTTTTATCTTTTCATCAAAATTCAGAGAGCGGTTCTGAAAAAAAGCCGTCATCAGGGCAAGCAGAAATCCCACAACGGTCGGCATATGATTGAAATCCCCGCTGATGATCCCCATGCCCAAAAACGACACCAGGAATACTCCGATAGGCAGAAGCGCTCTTAATCTTCCCTTTTCCATTTTTTTATCCTTTCTTTCTTCCTTTTCTCCGATTGATTATACAGGAGAAGCATCCTTCTGACAAGGATACTTCTTGCAGGATATTAGCAAGCATTCAGCCACCGAAACTGTCACTGATATTTTCAGGCTGTTTCAATCTGCAAAAAAATCTGTCCCTCCCCTGAAATCCTTCAGGGTACCGAACAGATTTTCATTCCGTTTCCAGTGAATTCTCCTCTGGAAACAGCATATATGCTTTGCGCGAAAGACCAAGAATTGCCGTGCGAAGAAATCTGGAAAATTCCTGCGGCGGAAGACATTCCTTCTGTCCCAGCCATTTCTTGATCGCACATACAAACGCATCTGCGTAAAAAGCGGCGTAGGGCTCAATGGACGGCTCCTCCCGGAAAAAAGGTTCCAGATGGTCGCACATGATGGAAAACACCACCGAGAAAAAATATTCAGAAAAAGAATTCTGCCCCTCCTGCTGAAAACATTTCCGGTAAAAAATACGGTTTTCATAAAAATAACTGCAGATCTCATCCATGAATTCCCAGGAATCTCTGTATTGTTTTTTCAGTGCAGTTTCCATAAATTCCGTATAATAGATCCAGCTGACCAATTCGTATTTGTCTCTGAAATGATAATAGAAACTTTTTCGATTTAACCCGCATTGTTCACAGATATTGCTGACGCTGATCTTGTCCAGAGGCTGCGTCATCATCAGCTCTTTCAGCGCCTGTGCCAGTGCCCGTTTTGTAATATTTGAATCCGCCACAACGATTCCTCCCGGTACTGAAAGTTCTCGTTCTATTATAACTTTTACCCCGATAAAATTCAACAGGCAAACATTTCGCTGTCTGCAGGAAGGATCCCAACGGGCTGAAATATCTGGAAATAGTTGGACAGATCCGGAATTATGTCCAAAAAAGTAACACTTTACCGGAAACTGTAGAAATTTGAGACATCTGCCAAAATCTGTCCGATGAAAAATCTCTGTCCGGTGAGTATCATTGGGTTAAATCCATTGGATAAACTGCAGAAAAAAGAAAGGAAGTAAAATTAATATGGGTAATGTTGTAGAAAAAGCAAAAATCGCAGCAATGTCGGTATCTCTTTCAAAAGCATGGCAATATCTGGGAAACGATCCTGAAACCAATATTCCGAAGCTGATGGACCTGGTAGATAAAGTGGCTCCGGAAGGCTGGTATGAGGAACAGCGCAAGGCATTCCGCGGCGCTATCGATGCAAAGAACAACTGGTATCAGCTGATAATGAAAGTGTGGGAGCTGGATGAAGGCGTCCGGAATACTTTCTTTAATAATTTTATCGTAAATGCCAGCCTGGCTGGAAGTGCAAAACAGGAGAAAACCAAAGAAAAGGAAGGCTGCAACGTGCCGTGGGCAATCCTTCTCGATCCTACTTCCGCATGCAACCTTCACTGCACCGGATGCTGGGCTGCTGAATACGGCAACCGCCTGAACCTGACGTTCGACGAGCTGGATTCCATTGTCACACAGGGAAAAAAACTCGGTACCTATATGTACATCTTTACCGGCGGAGAACCTATGGTCCGCAAAAAAGATATCATCGCGCTGTGCGAGAAACATTCTGACTGTGAATTCTTAAGCTTCACCAACGGAACACTGATCGACGAAGATTTCTGCCACGAAATGCTCCGCGTAAAGAATTTTGTTCCTGCCATCAGCCTGGAAGGTTTTGAGGAAGCCAACGACGGAAGACGAGGCAGCGGCGATTACGAAAAAGTAATGCATGCAATGGAACTGATGAAAGAGCATAAACTCCCATTCGGTATTTCCGCCTGCTACACAAGCCAGAACTATCAGGATATCAGCAGTGAACCTTTCTTTGATATGATCATTGACGCCGGCGCACTGTTCATCTGGTTCTTCCATTATATGCCGGTAGGAAACGGAGCCGTTCCGGAACTTCTTCCAAACCCGGAACAGCGTACAGAAGTTTACAAGAGGATCCGTGAGTTCCGTCAGACCAAACCGATCTTTTCCATGGACTTCCAGAACGACGCAGAGTATGTCGGCGGATGTATCGCCGGAGGAAGAAGATATCTTCATATTAATGCAAAAGGTGATGTGGAACCTTGTGTATTCATCCACTACTCCAACGCCAATATCCGCGAATGTACCCTGCTGGAAGCTCTGAAGAGCCCGATCTTCATGGCTTATCATGACGGACAGCCGTTCAACGACAACATGCTCCGTCCATGTCCGATGCTGGAGAATCCGGAAAAGCTCCGCGCCATGGTAAAAGCAGCCGATGCCAAATCCACCGACTACGAAGCTCCGGAAAGTGTAGATACCCTCTGCGGCCGCTGCAAATCGTACGCGGAAAACTGGAAACCTCAGGCGGATTTCCTGTGGGAACAGTGCGGCAAAGGCAAAAGAGACAAATAAACGTGCAGCCAGGTCAGTAAATGATGAAAGAAAGGCGCATTGCAGAAATGCGGTGCGCCTTTCTTTCCGCATTCCAACCACCGTTTCCATTCGAAGAAGACGAAAAAGATCTACAAAATCATATTTCTGACCATGTCTGACGGACAGGCCATATGGTATGATAAAATGAGGGAAAGTTTGGAAGTAAACTCCCAAATCTACCTTAATGACGCGGCAGGTGCGTCAGATGGAGGAAAAAATGGGGAAAGATATCACAAAAATATTAGTAGAATGTATGCTGGACAAAATTCTGCAGGATTCCAGAAGTTCTCCCCGGCGGCTGGCAAGAAATCTGGTGGACATCAGCCTGAACTTCGCGAAAGGACGCTTCCAGAAACGATTTCTGTCTGATGCTCAGGAAATGCTGAAAAATCCGGAAAGCGCTTATTATGAACTTGTCTCTGACCAGATTGCCAACGTCGACCGCAAACACATGGTCACTTTCGGAATGAATCTGGGTTATAACGGCTGTACTGTCGGAGCAAAAAGAATCCGTGAGATAGAAGCCGAGCAAAACCTGAACATTCCCTGGTCCCTTTCTCTGCTTCTGGACAGGGAACGTCTTTTGATCAATCCCGACAGCTATTGCCGGATTATAGAACAAGGACGAAAAATAGGCATCTACGTCTATCTGTTTTTTCTTCATGACGAAAACGCGGATCTCTGTCTTCCGCTGATCGAAAACTATCCAAACTGCGCATTCGGGATTTTTCTGCAAAACTGTACATTCTCTGACGCCTATCTGGAAAAGCTGCAGAAATGCGGAAATGCCATGACCGTCATCTATGCCGATGAAGCAGCGCCGGAGTCCTGTCAAAGACTGCGGGAAAAGCGCCTGCTGTATGGGATACATTACAGTTATGACGAAACAGACCGGGAAAAGATCCTGTCCGAATCCTGGCTTACGGCGCAGGAACCTTTGCGTCCATGTTTTGCTTTTCTGCACGCCCGGGATTCCTGCAGCCTGCAGACACAAAACGAAATCTATCAGCATGTTCTGGCTGTGCGGAGCGAACAGAAACATCCCATCCTTTATATGGAATTACGCCAGGACATCTATCAGATTGATGAGATCATCTCCGACGATGCCTGTCTCGTAGGTTTCCGCGAAGACGGCAGTGTCCACATGCGTCAGCAGACGCAGAACCGGACAGATGTCAATATTTTTTCCACCAATTTGCTGGATCTGCTGAAAACAGTGGCTCTGAAGCAGGCAACTGCCCCCTCAGCAGAATATTGAAAAATCTTTGTAACAGTTCAGCCCAGGTCTGCGCACATGCTGCGCAGACCGTAAGAACGTGATTCAGGAGTGCAAAATCCCATCGCCGAAGGCGATTTTCAATGGATTTTGCATGTAACGGTTCAGCAAGGCTGAACTGTTACAAATCTTTCAACGCCGTATGGATCATTTCTGTACGGCGCTTTTTTTCGTATAAAATATAAACAATAGAAACTTTCCGGATTTCTTTAAAAAACTATTGACGGATCTTGTCTTCTGGTATATTATGAACATATGAACAGTTATTCATATATTATTATTATTCCATACCCGTCCTGCTGTAAGAACGGCTGCATTTTTCCAGCAACACGAAAAGAGATCGGAGGATGATTATGAGTCAGAAAAAAGATTCCAGTGCTCTGGTAAAAAAGATCTATATCATCGAGAATCTGGACTGCGCCAACTGCGCAGCCGCTGTGGAACGCAGGCTGAACGCAATGCCTGAAGTCACTGAAGCGGTTCTCACCTTTGCCACAAAACAGCTTCGCATCACTGCGGAAGATCCGGATAATCTTCTGGATAAGATCCGGGCGGAAGCTTCTGCTGTGGAACCGGGCGTAGAAATTTACCCAAGAACACGTTCCAGAAAAAACAAAACCACTTCCGCTCATTCAGCGGAAGCATCACATGAACATGAGCATACCCATGAACACCACCACGAAAGTTCCTGCGGCTGCAGTCATGAGCATGACCACGAGCAGGAAAATCATGACAGCTCCTGTGGCTGTGGTCATGACCACAGCCATGCGCATCACCACAGGGAAAAGGCTTCCCGCCTGAGCGCAGAAAACAAAAAGGATCTGGTACAGATTCTGATCGGAGCAGCGCTTTTTATCAGCGGTATCATCCTGAACGCGGTATCCCTTGTGATCCCGGCAGACGTAATCCTGTTGATTGGCTATCTGCTTCTCGGCGGAAGAATCATCCTTACCGCAGGAAAGAATCTGACCCGCGGAAAGGTCTTCGATGAAAACTTCCTGATGAGCCTTGCGACCATCGCCGCAATCTGTATCGGAGACTTTAAAGAGGCGGTCGGCGTCATGCTGTTCTACCGTGTCGGCGAACTGTTTGAGGAAATCGCTGTGGAACGGAGCCGTTCCCAGATCATGGATGCGGTGGATATGCGCCCGGAAGTCGTGACCAAAGTACACGGCAGCCATACGCATGTGATCCCTGCGGAGGATGCCGAAATCGGAGATATCCTCCAGATCCGTCCGGGTGACCGTATTCCCCTTGACGGAACCGTCGTTGAAGGCGAAAGCCGCATCGACACGTCACCGGTAACCGGAGAACCTGTACCTGTCACAGTAAAAGCCGGGGATTCTGTTGTGTCCGGCTGCATCAACACCTCCGGGCTGTTGAAAATGAAAGTTGAAAAAGCACTGGACGAATCCATGGTGACAAAGATCCTGGATTCTGTGGAAAATGCCGCTGCAAGCAAGCCGCAGATTGAGCGTTTTATCGCACGTTTCGCAAGGGTTTATACCCCGGTCGTTGTTCTTCTCGCCGTGCTGACCGCGATCGTACCATCACTGGTGACCGGCGACTGGAATCACTGGATCTACACCGCGATCACCTTCCTGGTCATCAGCTGCCCATGCGCCTTGGTATTGAGTGTGCCGCTGGCGTTCTTCTCCGGAATCGGCGCCGGAAGCAAACGGGGCATTCTCTTCAAAGGCGGAATTTCCCTGGAAGCTATGAAAAATGTCCGCGCCGTTGTCATGGATAAGACCGGAACGATCACCCAGGGAAATTTCAAGCTGCAGGAAGCCGTTCCCGCAAACGGAACGGATGCCGACACTCTGCTGGCTCTCTGTGCATCCTGTGAACAGAATTCCACACATCCGATTGCCCAGAGCATTCTGGCGGCGGCAAGAGACAAACAGATTTCCCTGGACACACCGTCCGAGGTGGAAGAAATCGCCGGCCACGGGATCCGTGCCGCCCTGCCCCAGGGCGAGGTGCTCTGCGGAAACCGGAAGCTGATGGATCAGTTCCATGTACCGGTGAACGCAGCAGCCCTTAACTACGGTACAGAAGTTTTTGCTGCGCTGAACGGCACATTCATCGGTCATCTCGTCATTGCGGATACGATCAAGCCGGAAGCGGCAGACGCAATCTCCGCAATCCGTTCCAAAGACATTGTCACCGCGATGCTGACCGGCGATGCCCAGGAAAATGCGGACGCTGTGGCAAAAGCAACCGGCATCGACGAAGTCCATGCCCGCCTGCTTCCTCAGGACAAACTGGAAACCCTGAAAGAGATCCGCGCAGCACACGGCGCTGTCATGTTTGTGGGAGACGGCATCAATGACGCTCCCGTACTGGCAGGCGCAGATGTAGGCGCAGCGATGGGAAGCGGCGCGGACGCGGCAATTGAGGCTGCGGATGTGGTCTTTATGACCTCACAGCTGGATGCGGTTCCAAAAGCGCTGGAGATCGCCCACACCTCCCTCCGGATTGCAAGGCAGAACGTCGTGTTCGCTCTTGTGATCAAGGCACTGGTCATGGTCCTTGGCCTTGCCGGATTCGCCAACATGTGGATGGCAGTATTCGCGGACACCGGTGTGGCAATGATCTGTGTATTGAATTCCATCCGGATCCTTTACCGGAAAAAACTGTGATGGCACCTTTCGACAGATTTTGGAGATTTTATAAATTCTGATTTTATAGAATTTCTGATTCTTTTAGAAAATGGACATACTTTCAACACATTTTTTTCTTATACTGTATTACAGATAGTTGATTAACCACTCACTATCTCCCCCCTCATTAAAAAATGGCGATGCACTTCGGTGTGTCGCCATTTTTGCTTCTGACAAGTTCCTGTTGCTTCGCGCACATAATTCAGATACAATAATTACTATATTAAAAGATTTCAGTAAACCGTTCATCAATGTTGTTTCTGCTGCTGCTGATCAAAAGATTCCCCGTACAGCATCTCTCAGGAATTATCTCAGGAAAGAAGGTGTTTCTATGGCATCACCGAATAAGCAGTCCTATACCACAGAAGATATTTATTCTCTGCCCGACGGCCAGAGAGCAGAATTGATTGACGGAACCATGTATATGATGGCTCCGCCAAACAGAATCCATCAGAAACTTGTGTCCGAATTGACACAGGTAATCGGAAACCACATAAAATCCAAAAAAGGTTCCTGCGAAATCTATCCTGCACCGTTTGCCGTTTTCCTGAATGCAGATGAAAAAAACTATGTGGAACCGGATATCAGCGTAATCTGCGATACAGGCAAACTCACGGAAAAAGGGTGCAGCGGCGCGCCGAACTGGATCATTGAGATCGTCTCCCCTGGCAGCCAGCGTATGGATTATCTGACAAAACTGTTTAAATACCGCACAGCAGGCGTCCGGGAATACTGGATCGTAGATCCTTCGCGCGAAACGGTACAGGCATATTTGTTTGGTGATTCAGAAGATTTCCATCAGTTTTCTTTCACAGATTCCGCTCCGGTTGGAATTTTTAATGATCTGCAGATCTGCATTGCAAATTTAATAAATACGGAGGTAAAACCAAATGATTGATTTTCAAAACGGAGACATTTTCAAACTGAGAAATACCGGTCGGTTTCAGAACGAAAAACTGATCGCACCGCTTTTTGTTTCCGGTGAGGAATTTCTCGGGGAATACCAGGCGATCCGCGACTTCGTAATCTTCACTAACAAGCGGGCGATCGCCGTCAACGTACAGGGTGTGACCGGAAAGAAAAAAGATTTCACTTCCCTGCCCTACTCAAAGATCCAGCTCTTTTCCATCGAGACTTCCGGTGTCCTGGATCTCGACAGCGAACTGGAAATTTATCTCAGCGGGGTCGGAAAGGTTGTGTTTGAATTTACCGGACAGAGTGATATCACAGCCATCGCCAGGGCAATCGGCGAATCTGTTCTTTCGTGATAAAATTTTGCCGCAACTGGACAAAATTATTCTAACAGCCGCTGAGAGAACTTTGTTATACTAAAAGTAAGAAAGTGCTGTTGCGGAAATTTCCGCAGGAAAGGAGACCAGATATGGTAAATCTGAAAGCAAACCCATACTATCTGTCCGACGAGGACTGCAAATGGGTGGAAGACACAATCGCAGGAATGAGCGATGAAGAGAAAGTCGGACAGCTTTTTTTCCAGCTGACTGCTTCTCATGATGAAGAATATCTGAAAGAACTGATGGAGAAATATCACCTGGGCGGCTGCCGTTACAATCCGGCTCCCGGCAAGGCGATCCAGGAACAGAACCGTAAACTCCAGAAATACGCGAAGATCCCGGTATTTATCTCCTGCAACACAGAGTCCGGCGGAAACGGTGCCTGCGCGGACGGAACAACCATCGGCTCCGGCGTAAAGATCGCTGCGACCGACAAGGAAGAATATGCTTTTGCCCTCGGAAAAATGTCCAACGAAGAGGCCGCTTCCATCGGATGCAATATGGCTTTCGCACCGGTCTGCGATATCGCCTATAACTGGGAAAACACAGAGATCATCAGCCGTGCATTCGGAAACGATCCGGAACGTGTCGCCAAGATGAGCGCCGCTTATCTGAAAGGCGCCCACACGATCCCGGGCTTCGCATGTGCCGCAAAACATTTCCCGGGCAACGGACAGGATTTCCGTGACGCGCATCTTTCCAACAACGTCAACTACTTCACCGTGGAAGAGTGGGACAAGACTTACGGAATGGTTTACAAGACCCTGATCGACAATGGCCTGGACGCGATCATGGCAGGACATATCATGCTGCCGGAATACGCAAGAGCCATCAATCCGGATCTGAAAGACGACGATATGATGCCGGCAACCCTGAGTCCGGAAATCATGAAAGGCCTGCTCCGCGAGAAGCTGGGCTTCAACGGAATGGTTGTCACAGACGCTTCCCATATGGTCGGCATGACCAACCGTATGAAACGTTCGGAAATGCTTCCTCTGACCATCAATGCGGGATGTGATATGTTCCTGTTCTTCAACGACCCGGACGAAGATTATCAGACCATGCTGAATGCTTACAGAAACGGAACCATCAGCGAAGAGCGTATGACCGAAGCCCTGACGCGTATCCTCGGCCTGAAAGCTCATCTTGGCCTGAACAAGAAGGAAAAAGAGGATCTGGTACCGCAGCCGGAAGCTGTGGAACAGACGCTTGGCAAGGAAGAATATAAGGAAATGCAGAAAGCGATCAGCGACGACTGTATCACCCTGGTAAAATACAAAGACCAGGATGTGCTTCCTGTCACTCCGCAGCGTTATAAGAGAATCATGATCGTACATGTCAAAGGCGCGGAAAGCGGAATGTCCTTCCTGATGAAGGCCATGGGCATGGGCGGCAAGAAGAACCCGGCGGAACTGCTGAAAGAAAAGCTCTGCGCGAAAGGATTTGACGCATTTATCTACGAAAGTCCTCTCGATGCCATGAAGAAAAAAATAGAAGCCGGAGAGAAACCGGATATCAATCTCTATTTTGCAGGAAAGAACGCGATCGCTGATTTCGTCAAAGATATGGACATGGTCATCACTCTGTGTGACGTTTCCAGCGGAAGACCGAGCTTCGGTATGTCCAAGGGCGGCGGAGAAATTCCGTGGTATGTCTTTGAACTTCCGGTAGTGGTCGTAGGATGCGGACAGCCGACGATGCTGGCGGATATCCCGCAGGCACGCACCTATATCAATACCTATGACGCGGATTCCTCCACCTTTGACGCTCTGGTTGACAAGCTGATGGCAGGACCGGAAGCGTTTACGGCGGTAGATCCGATCGACAGCTTCTGCGGACTGTTTGACGCAAGACTGTAATCAAAACTCGAACAGGGGACATGTATGGGCAGACGCCCACACATGTCCCCTGTCTTCGTTCACTTCTTTTATTTGTGCTAGAGTGTGTTTGAAAATTCATTCCTGCAATCTGCACGCCCCAGCATCTCCGCCAGCAGCCGGATATACTCCGGCGTCGTGCCGCAGCATCCGCCGATCACTCCGGCTCCCGCGTCTACGAGAACTTTCATATGCCGCGCATAATCTTCCGCGTTCATACTGTAGAATGCCTCACCGGTGGGAGTGATGACTGGAAGACCTGCATTTGGCTTTGCGATGACCGGCACTCTCGCCACCTTTGCCATACTCCGTACCACGGCTTCCAGCTGATCCGGACCAACGGAACAGTTAAGTCCGACCGCCGCCGCTCCCATCTCCTGGAGGGTTTCCACCGCTTCCACCGCATTGCCGCCAAACAGTGCCGAACCGTCAGCTTCCAGCGTCAGGCTGCACATCACCGGCAGGTCGCAGACAGCCGCCGCCGCGTCCAGAACCACGCAGGTTTCGTCCACACACATCATAGTCTCCGCCACCAGAAGATCCACGCCTGCGTTTGCCAGCGCTGTGATCTGTTCCGCATAAGCGTCATAAAGCTCTTCATAAGTGAGCTCTCCCTTGGGTTCCATCATCTTTCCGGTGGTGGTGATGTCTCCCGCGATCCATCCGTTTCCATTTCCCACTGCCTCTTTTGACAGTGCTGCCAGGCGTGTGTTCAGTTCTTCCACCCGGTTCTGATATCCGAAATTGGAAAGGCTGATCCGGTTTGCAGAAAAAGTCGGAGCATAGATAATCTGGCTTCCTGCCGCAAGATACGCTTTCTGCAGTCCGATCAAAATGTCCGCGTGTTCCAATGTCCATATCTCGGTACTGATTCCTTTCGGCATTCCCGCCTTTGTCAGATTGGAACCAGTTGCGCCGTCCAGCAGGATCACTCCTGCACCGGCCAGCTTTGCAAACTCTTCTTTTGTCATTTAGTCTCCTCCATGGATGCTGTTTAGCAATCGGACAGGTATCTTCCTGCACCTGTCCCAGAGCTTGTTATTCCGCTGTACTTTCCGAGCTGCTGTCGGTATCTGCGGTGCTTTCCGTTGTACTGTCTGTGTTCTCTGCACTGCTTTCTGCAGATGTGCTGTCTGTTCCCTCTGCGCTGCTTTCTGCAGATGTGCTGTCTGTTCCCTCTGTACTGCTTTCTGAATCAGATGTGCTGTCTGTTGTACCATCTGTGCTCTCTTCAGAAGTATCCACTGTCATGGTATACAGATCATAATCTGTGACTTCCAATTTATTCCATGCTCTCTTCACGGAAATATCGCTCTCTTCCACCCAGGTGTCCAGCTGGTTGCTGTATGCTTCAGCCTGGCGCTCCTGCACGATGGTTTCTTTCTGGCTGTCCGTTGCTTCACGATCCAGAACACTGTTCATACGCACGACATAATATGCGTTTTCGCCTTCGATCACTTCCGCATAAACCTGACCGTCGCTGAGGGTCTGAGCCGCTTCTTTCAACGCTTCGTCCAAATCCTCGTCATCCGCGCCAAAGGTAGTTTCGGATGCAGTCAGATATATTTCATCGGTATCTGTGGTATCCTCGGTGGATGATGCATCTTCCGTAGTACCGGTATCCGCCGCACTGTCAGACTGCGCCGCATCATCGGTGCTGTCTTCTGCAGCATCGGTTCCATCCTCTGCGGTGTCCGCAGCAGCTTCCTCGGCTCTTCTCTGAGCATTCAGCTCATCGTTAATCTCTGTCCGCAGATCGGAAAAATCTGCCGTTGCCGGATCTTCAGAAGCATTCAGCCGATCCAGAAAGGTCTGAGCGATTTCTTTTTTCTCTGCTTTCTCTTCGTCCGTCAACTCCACAGTCTCACCGTTTTCATCGGTCTGGGTGCCTTCCGTTGATACCTGCACATAACTGATACTGGACTGCTGCGCTTCCTCGTCACTGACCTCTGTATCCACATCCGCGATCATCGGGTCATACATTTTCGACTGAATCGCATACACTTGCATTACATCCTCAATATCCTCCTGGGTCACTCCCAGCTTGGTCAACGTCTCCGCGTCATTGTCTTCCACAAAAGCTGCCGCTGCATCTTTTGCTCCCTGTACTTCTTCGTCCGTCAGAGCCACGTCATATTCTGACGCATGCTGTCTCATCAGAAATGCCTGCTCGATGGAAGTCAGGGCATCCTCTTTCAGATTTTCTCCCACAGTCGGGCTGTCCTCATCGCTCTCATCCGACAATGCGTCGAAAGACAGGGAATACTCCTGGCCCAGCATGGAACTCATGGTCTCATAATAGCTTGCCATGGTTGCCTGCTGATAGCGCAGCATGAAGTTTGCCTTTCCAAGATTTATTTCTTCATCGTTGATCACCAGCGCTGTCTGGGTTCCGTCCACAACGGTGCTGTCCCCGCAGGCGGTGAGTCCGGTCGCAGCCATCGCAGCGGTAAGCACTCCGCAGATGACCTTTGCACTTGTTCTTTTCATATTTATCTCTTTACCTCCCGTACCGCTTTGTATCGGTATTTTTTTGCATGTTCCTGCATGACATTCGAATCAATTATACCCTTTTTCGCCGGGGAGGGCAACTTTTTTCACAAAATCTTCAAATTATGGGGACGAAACCGGGCGCGGCGGATGTGTGGGTGCAGCGGGCGGCTGTGACGCCGGGGAACTTCTACGCCGACAGGGCGGCTTCCGATGCCATTCGCTTCAGTATGCGCATATGTGCCATGCCTTCTTCCCGGTCCGACGGGCCGCCGCAGTGGCCATATTCGTTTTCCAGCTGAATGCCGATGACAGGTCCTCCGTCCCTGCACATCATTCCCTTTGCCTGCTCTCCGATCCTTCGGTAAAAAGTCTCAACCAGCTTCAGATATGCAGGATCATTGGTCCTCACCTTCCATCTGGTATCATTGACCACCCAGTCCGGAAAGCCTCCGTTTCTGCATTCCCCGTGCGCCCAGGGACCGATGCGCAGCCAGACCTGAAGTCCGGTCTTCCGGCAAAGTTCGAGGAATTTTCTCAGATTCCTGCATCCGGAAAAATCCCACTCGCCCTGCCCTTCTTCGTGGTGAATCCATAACACATAAGTCGCCACGATCGTCACGCCGCCTGCCTTTATTTTCAGCAGCTCTTCTTCCCAGTCCTCCGGCTCATATCTGGAAAAATGAAATTCTCCCATCACGGGCAGAAATCTCTTCCCATTCTTTCTCAGACTGAGAACATCCACTTCATAGACATTCCCCTGACTGTCTGTTCCATTCATGGGAAGCATGCGATATTCTATTTTCTCTTCACTGATATAGATTCTGTTTTCTTCCATTTCTGTCCACCCGTTTTTTTCGCCCACTGTTCTACCGCAAACATTCCACCAGCGAAATCGCTGCAATTCGTAACCGTTCCATTGGCGGAACGATTACAACAATCCGCAGCAATTCAGCCAGCAGAACTGTTTCGTTCCGTCTCCTGCGCATCGTCTTTCGGAACCAGTTCATACAGCGCTTCCACAACTTCCTTCGTCCGCTCGAAATAATTGATCTTTTCTTTTGTATTCCGTTTCCTTGGCCGGAACACGAAATAGGCGGGCTTTTCCATCTTGAAATTCAACTCTTCCCGGAAACGTTCCAGCACTCCCGGGATTCCGTTCACATCCAGTTTTGCCCTCTCATGCATCGTGATCCGCACCGTTTCCTGCATCTGCTTGATCTCCGTGATCCACGCCTTATGGGCAAGCGCCTTCAGATTCGCCACTGCCAGCAGATTCTGTACGGTTCTCGGCGGTTCTCCGAATCGGTCCAGAAGTTCTTCCAGCATATCGTCATATTCCGCGCTGTTCTCGATGGCGGCAATCCTCTTGTAGGTATCCAGCTTCAGAGCCTCGTTGCTGATGTAGCTGTCCGGAAGATAAGCGTCAATGCTCATGTCGATGGTCGTCTCAAAGTCTTCCGCCACTTCGATTCCTTTCGCCTCCTGTACCGCCTCGCTGAGCATCTTGCAGTACAGATCATATCCTACCGATTCCATATGGCCGGACTGCTCCGCTCCAAGCAGATTTCCTGCCCCGCGGATCTCCAGATCCCGCATGGCAATCTTAAATCCGCTGCCCAGCTCGGTAAATTCCCGGATGGCATGCAGACGTTTTTCCGCAACTTCCTTCAGCATTTTGTTGCGGCGGTACATCAGGAAGGCATAGGACGTCCGATTGGAACGGCCGACACGCCCGCGCAGCTGATAGAGCTGGGAAAGCCCCATCTGGTCCGCGTCGTGAATGATCATGGTATTGACATTGGAAATATCCAGTCCCGTCTCAATGATGGTTGTGGACACCAGCACGTCAATCTCACCGTTGATAAATCCGTACATGATCTTTTCCAGCTCCCGCTCCTTCATCTGCCCATGAGCGAATGCCACATTTGCGTCCGGCACCAGCTTTGCGATCATGTTGGTCATCTCCACGATGGTCTGCACCCGGTTGTAGACATAGTAGACCTGTCCGCCCCGTGCCAGTTCCCGGTTGATCGCCTCGCGCACCATCTCTTCGTTGTACTCACAGACAAAAGTCTGGATCGGGATTCTCTCGTTGGGCGCTTCTTCCAAAACGCTCATATCCCGGATTCCGATCAGACTCATGTGCATGGTACGGGGGATTGGCGTCGCCGTCAGCGTCAGGACATCCACGTTTTCCTTCATCTGCTTGATCTTTTCCTTGTGCGCCACGCCGAATCGCTGCTCTTCGTCGATGATCAGAAGGCCCAGATCCTTGAAGACCACATCCTTGGACAGTACCCGGTGGGTTCCGATCACGATATCCACCAGTCCCTTTTTCAGATCCGTCAATGTCTTTTTCTGCTGAGCCGCCGTCCGGAACCGGCACATCAGATCCACGCGCACCGGAAAATCTTTCATCCGTTCAACGAATGTGTTGTAATGCTGCTGTGCCAGGATCGTAGTCGGCACCAGATAAACCACCTGCTTGTTTTCCTGCACCGCCTTGAACGCCGCCCGGATCGCCACCTCCGTCTTGCCAAAGCCTACGTCTCCGCAGACCAGGCGGTCCATGATCTTATGGCTCTCCATATCTTTTTTCGTGGCTTCGATGGCGGCAAGCTGATCGTCCGTCTCCTCGAAGGGGAACATTTCCTCAAATTCTCTCTGCCATACCGTATCCGGTCCATACTGATAACCTTCTGTCGCCTGACGCGCCGCATACAGTTTCACCAGATCCTTCGCGATATTTTTGACCGCTCCGCGCACCCTTGTCTTGGTCTTGTTCCATTCCTGACCGCCAAGGCGGTTCAGCTTCGGCTGCTTGGCGGCATCCGCCGACGCATATTTTTGAAGGGCGTCCATCTGCGTCGCCAGAACGTACAGGCTGCTTCCGCCCGCATATTCAATTTTGACATAATCCTTCATCACCCGGTCTACTTCGATCTTTTCAATTCCTTTGTAGATACCAAGTCCGTGATTTTCGTGAACCACATAATCTCCAATGGACAGTTCTGAAAAGTTCTGGATCTTCTGACCGGTATACTGAGATTTTTTCCTTGCTTTTCTCCGCTCTTTTTCGAAAATATCCGACTCTGTGATAAGTACAAACTTCTGCATCGGATATTCGAAACCACGGCGGACATTTCCATGGATCAGCATGATCTCCCCGGGCTTCAGCACGCGTTCCGGATCCTCGCTGTAAAATGCCGGAAGTTCCTCTTCCCTCAGATCCTCCGCCATACGCTGCGCTCTTGTGCGTGAAGGACATACCAGGATCATCTGATAGCCGGCGTGTTTCCAGGACTTCAGATCCTTGACCAGCACCGGGAACTGATTGTTGTACGGATTGACGGATTTTACCGTGACCGAATACTCTCCAGTGATCTTCCACTGGTTTCTCTGCAGATCCAACAGGCAGAACGCCACGCAGTTTCTCCGGTTCAGTCTGGCGCACAGCGTTCCCACCTCGTCCATCAGTTCCGCCTGACCCGGCAGAAGATAGCCTTTTTCAAGACGATGGCTCATGCTCTCACGAAATTCCGCCGTGAGCGCATCCGCACATTCCAGGATCCGGTTCGGCTCGTCCAGAAAAATACGGGTATCCTCAGGAAAATAGTCGAGAAATGACACAGTATCAGGATAAAAATAGCTGAGATACTGTTCCGCTCCCGTGAAATCCACCCCGCTGTCCAGCATGGAACAGATCTCCTTTGCATTCTGCGTCACCCGGGCGCCTTCCTCGGTGAGCATCTGATCACGGAAATACTTGCTCTGGCGTTTCGCCTCTTTTTCGATTGCCTTCTTTCCCCGTTCCAGAGCCTTCTCTGTCAGCAGCATTTCCGTCGCAGGATAGATGGTGATCTCTTCCAGATTTTCAATGGAACGCTGGCTTTCCACATCGAAACTGCGGATGGAATCAATCTCATCCCCCCACAGTTCAATGCGCCACGGATTCTCCTCCGTCAGCGGAAAGATATCGAGAATACCTCCGCGGATGGAAAACTGGCCGCAGCTTTCCACCTGCGCTTCTCTTTCATAGCCCAGGCGCACCAGTTCCTTTTTCATTTGTTCCAGATCCAGTTCACTGTCATTTTTCAGATGGATACAGTGTTCCAAAAAAAGTTCCAGCGGGATCAGTTTGTCCATACAGCCGCCGGTGCTGGTGACGACCGTCAGATTTTTCCGTTCCAGAATCGCCTGGATGACACGGATCCGTTCTCTGGTCAGCAGGTTTCCGCTGATATCCGCCTGATAGAAGATCAGATCTTTCGCCGGATAATACAAAACTTCCGGATCGTACAGCCGAAAATCCTCATATAATTCCTTGGCTTTCAGCTCATTTTCCGCGATCAGCAGGCGGAACGGAACTTCTTCCGAAAGCCCCGCCGCAAGATGTGCTTTCTGGGATTCCAGAGTACCCGTCACCGCCACGATCCCCTGGTTGGTTTTCAGCTGCCGCAACAGTTCATCAAACCGGCCCACCCGCTCCAATGGTTCCAATAACGCCTTCATCACATTTACCTTTCCTGTTCCCGTTACTTACAACTGTTTACTGGGCTGCCTTCCGATTATACTCGTTCATCGCCGCGTCTGTCTCGTCGTTGAGCATCAGCTCCAGGGCTTTCGCCGCATGACCGATTGCCTCATCTACCGCTGCCCGTTCCTCCCTGGAGAACGGACTGAGCACATAGTCAGCGAGATCCCACTCCTTCGGTTTTTCTCCAACGCCGATCTTGATCCTCTGGAATTTGTCCGTACCCAGATTCGCAATGATATTTTTGATTCCGTTATGGCCTCCGGCACTTCCCTTTTTGCGGATACGGATCTGACCCGGCGCAAGACTGATATCGTCATAAACCACGATCAGCTCTTCCTCCGGATCAATCTTATAATAATTCACCAGTTCCCGGACAGACTCGCCGCTCAGATTCATATAAGTCATCGGCTTTGCCAGAAGGACCTTCTGCCCCGCGATCATTCCCTTTCCGTACATCGCCTTATGACCCAGCCCGGACGAAGGAATACCGTATTCATCCACAAGATAATCGATGGTATCGAAACCGACATTGTGCTTTGTCCCCTCATATTTTCTTGTGGGATTTCCTAAACCTACTATAATATACATAATCGCCTCCTGAAATATGATTTTTGCAGACAAATACCCCGCAGCAGGCTGCGGGGTAACAAAGATTAGTTGAAATACACAAGGTCAACCTCCGGACGCTGTACGGATTTGATATCCTTGGCGATCAGCACCGGTCCTTCGCCCTCATACTGTTCCATATATTTCCAGTCCACAACGGCGGTCACTTCCACCCACTGTCCCATCAGCAGGGATTTCGCCTTGGGGAATTCGCAGATATATCCGATAAATGTGGTATCATCCGCACAGCAGGTCATCGCCATCCGTCCCGGAACAAAGAATTTTGCGTTGGCATTCTCACTCTTCAGAACCCTTCCTTTAAACCGTACCGTTTTTCCACGGTACCGCTCCGGATGGTCTTCCATATCCACATAGAAAATACCGTAATCCGCGTCTTCGATGTCAATGATGTCCGCATCCAGATCGTAAGGCATGGAATCCTCAAAGATATTGCTGATCTCGCCCTCTTCATCTTCAAACAGGACATCGCAGGCGGGATTCACCACCTTGATGCTCCGGCGGAAGGACGCCAGAGGATCCTGCGGACGGCAGCGGTTGAACATTACCATATCCGCATGCAGGGACATTTCCATGAAGATAGATTTCATGTTCTGCATATAGATCTGGAAACAGCTTGCGTCTACGGTCACGATCTCCTGCACGATGCCCCAGCCTCTCGGCATTTCCATCTCTTCCAGTTTCTTTACGCTCCACAGCGGATTATATTCCAGGATCACACGCTCCGGATTATAACGGCGTTTCAGTTTTTTCAGATACTCCGGCGTAAACTGCTCCTGGCTCTCCACCACTTCCAGTACCGTATTGTACTTCAGCAGCTCCTTTTCGTCGTATTCCACTTCTCCTTCTTCCGTTGTGATCAGAAGGGTCGGCTCGTCAATCTGAAAGTAATCCTGGGCAACGGTAAAATTGATAAAGGTCGTCTTGCCGCTCTCCAGAAATCCGGTGATCAGATAAATCGGAATCTCGATTTCGTCTCCTCCCATGATTCTCTCCTCTTTCTTTCGGGGTTTATGATTTATATCAGTTCAACTGGTCGAACTACTGCTATGCGTGAACAGTTCAGTCAACTGAACGGTTGCCTGTGATTTACAGAGCGAACAGCTCTTCCAGTTTCTCCTCATTCAGTTTGGAACCGATGACGCAAATACGTCCGGTATACTCCGGAGCGCCCTCACGGATCTCATATTCTTCCGGAACCATATCAAAATAAATCCAGTGTCCGTCTTTTCCGGAAACCATACCTTTCGCACGCAGAACGATACCGTAATCCTGGTTCTCGGAAAGCTCTTTCAGGATTTTCTCCATCTCTTCACGGTCAAAGCTCTTCACCGTTTCCTTGCCCCAGCTTGTGAAGACCTCGTCCGCATGATGATGGTGGTGATGGCCGCAGCCACACTCACCGTCATGATGATGATGATGCTCATGATCGTGATCATGGCAGCACTCGCCGTCGTGGTCGTGATGATGATGCTCATGATCGTGATCATGGCAGCACTCGCCGTCATGGTCGTGATGATGATGCTCATGGTCGTGATCATGGCAGCACTCACCGTCATGGTGATGGTGCTCATGGTGATGCTCATCCTCTACCTCGTCCAGACGGATGATCGCGCCTTCCATCGTATCCAGGACTTTCTTTCCTCCAAGCTGTTCCACCGGAGTTGTGATGATCGTAGCTTCCGGATTCAGTCCGCGGAGCAGTTCCACCGCAGCCTCGATCTTTTCCGGTGTCGCTTTCTCAGTATCCGTACGGCTCAGAATAATCGTTCCCGCACTCTTTACCTGATTCTCAAAGAACTCTCCAAAATTTCTCAGATACATCTTGCACTTCATCACATCAACAACCGTCGTCGCAGAGTTCAGCGCAACACCCGCCTCTTTTTCCACATCTGTAACCGCCTTGATGACGTCAGACAGCTTGCCTACTCCGGACGGCTCAATGATAATACGGTCCGGATGATATTTTGTAATTACCTCGCTGAGCGCCTGTCCGAAATCTCCCACCAGAGAACAACAGATACAACCGGAATTCATCTCACGGATCTCGATTCCCGCGTCTTTCAGAAATCCACCGTCAATTCCGATCTCTCCAAACTCATTCTCAATCAAAACCACCTGCTGACCCTTCAGCGCGTCAGTCAGAAGCTGCTTGATCAGCGTCGTCTTTCCAGCTCCCAGAAAACCGGAGATAATGTCTATTCTTGTCATTTCATTCAACCTCTTCTTTCAATGAAAATCTCGACAGCGTCCCGCCGTGGAAGGCGTTCCGCTTTCCTGCACATCGAAAAACAAATAACCAACCGGCGATTTATTTTTCGATGCACGAATTACAGTGTCACCAAAAGGGACGAAGGTAAGACCTCCGCCCCGGATATTGTTTATTATAGCAACCCTATAACAAAAAAGCAAGGGAGAATCTGAAAAACGAACCAAGCGAGATCTGAAAACCCGTCATTTGCCTGCATGAATCCATCCATTATTTCGTATTCGATATACCTAGGCACATACCGCCGCCACACAACTTCCCCATTCGATATCCCGTGAAAGCCAGAAACCGGCTCCGCGCCGGGGACGTGCGTGAGCGGCGGGCATCTGCAGCGATGTGAGAAAATCTTAGCGCTCCAAAGCCCCGGAGGACGGGACAGACGCAGGGCTTCAAGCCCGGAGTCTGAGGAGCGCTGAGTCGGGAAAGCATAAAGCTTTCCTGACGAATCGCTCCGGTGCCCGTCCGCAGGGGCTTTGGAACGCTTAGATTTTCCACATAGATGCAGCCGCCCGCCGCTCACGCACGTCCCCGGCACGGAGCCGGTTTCGTCCGCCTTTCACCACTATCGCTCATTCCCCAATCGCATTGCCGGTGTAGAGCTGGTAATATCGGCCTTTCTGCTCGATCAGCTGATCGTGGGTGCCTCGTTCAATGATGCGACCCTGTTCCAGAACCATGATACAGTCTGCGTTTCTTACGGTGGACAGACGATGAGCGATGACGAAGCTTGTTCTTCCGCTCATCAGTTTATCCATACCGTCCTGAACGATCCGCTCGGTTCTGGTGTCGATGGAACTGGTCGCCTCATCCAGGATCAGTACCGGCGGGTCCGCGATGGCTGCACGGGCGATCGCCAGCAGCTGACGCTGTCCCTGGCTCAGGTTTGCGCCGTCTCCGTGAAGCACGGTGTCGTAGCCGTCCGGCAGTCTGCGGATAAATCCGTCCGCATTGGCAAGTTTTGCCGCTGCCACCACTTCTTCATCGGTGGCATCCAGTTTTCCGAAACGGATATTTTCCGCCACGGTTCCGGTAAACAGGTGGGTATCCTGGAGAACGATCCCAAGGGAATGTCTCAGATCATCCTTGCAGATCTTTCCGATATTGATTCCGTCGTAACGGATCTTTCCGTCCTGAATATCATAGAAACGGTTGATCAGGTTGGTGATGGTCGTCTTTCCTGCTCCGGTAGAACCGACAAAGGCGATCTTCTGACCCGGTTTCGCGTACAGAGAAACTTCGTGAAGCACGATTTTCTTTGGATCGTAACCGAAGTTGACGTTCTCAAAAACAACCTCGCCTTCCATATTGATGTAATCCACAGAACCATCCGCCTGATGGGTATGTTTCCATGCCCAGCGACCGGTACGTTTCTCAGATTCCACAAGTTTTCCGTCTTTTTCTGCCGCGTTGACCAGGGTAACATAGCCGTTGTCTTCCTCCGGCTCCTCATCCAGCAGACGGAAGACACGTTCCGCTCCCGCAAGCGCCATAACGATGGCGTTCAGCTGCTGGCTGACCTGGTTGATCGGCATGTTGAAACTCTTGTTGAAGGTCAGGAAGCTCGCCAACCCTCCAAGCGTAAGGCCTGTAATACCGCTCAGCGCCAGCACGCCTCCGACGATGGCACAGAGCACGTAGCTGATATTTCCCATCTGCGCGTTGACCGGTCCGAGAATATTGGCAAAGGTATTCGCGCGGTCCGCGCTTTCAAACAGACGGTCGTTCAGTTTACGGAAGTTTTCGATGTTCTCTTCCTCATGACAGAACACCTTGACCACCTTCTGTCCGTCCATCATCTCCTCGATGAATCCGTTGACGGTACCAAGGTTTTTCTGCTGCTCGATAAAGTATTTTCCGCTTCGTCCGGCGATGGATTTGGTCGCGAACAGCATCAGGCTGACCATAACCAGTGTAAGCACCGTCAGGGGAACACTGAGGATCACCATACTGACGAACACACTGACAATGGTGATCAGACTGTTGACGATCTGCGGAATACTCTGGCTGATCATCTGACGGAGAGTATCGATATCATTGGTATAGATGGACATGATATCGCCGTGGGCATGGCTGTCAAAATAGCGGATCGGCAGTTTTTCCATATGTTCAAACATGTCGTCACGGAACGCCCGCATGGTTCCCTGGGTCACATAGATCATAATTCTGTTGTAAGTAAAGGTCGCAGCCACACCAAGAAGGTAGAAGCCAGCCACTCTTGCGATTGCCATGGCCAGAGGACCAAAATCAGGATCACTCTGTCCAAGCATCGGAGTAATATAATCATCAATCAGCGTCTGCATGAACATGGTTCCCTGTACATTGGCAAGTACGCTGGCAAAAATCAATACAATAACGATAATCCACTGAACCAGATACCGTTTTGTCACATAACTCATGAGCCGTCGAAAAATCGCCATCGGGTTTTTCACCTGGGATTTCACTCCGGCAGGCACTCTGTTCGGTCCCGGCATTACTCTTCACCTGCCTTCTCATCAAAATCTCCGCCGCCCTGTGTCTGAGATTCATAAACCTCACGGTAAATCTCATTGTTCTTCAACAGGTTCTCCGGCGTGTCAAACGCATCAATACGTCCTTCATTCATAACGATCACGCGGTCCGCATGCTCCACACTGGAGATACGCTGCGCAATGATCAGTTTCGTTGTATTCGGGATTTCCTCAGCGAACGCTTTTCTGATCTTTGCGTCGGTAGCGGTATCTACGGCGCTTGTGCTGTCGTCCAGGATCAGGACTTTCGGTTTCTTCAAAAGCGCCCGGGCGATACAAAGCCTCTGCTTCTGACCTCCGGAAACATTGCTTCCGCCCTGTTCAATATGAGTATTGTAGCCATCCGGCATTCTCTCAATAAACTCATCCGCACAGGCAAGACGGCAGGCACGGCGGCACTCTTCCTCCGTCGCGTTTTTGTCTCCCCAGCGGAGGTTGTCCAGGATACTTCCGGAAAACAGGACATTCTTCTGCAGCACGACCGCCACTTCATTACGAAGCACTTCCATATCGTAGCTTCTGACATCCTTTCCGCCTACCTGGATACTTCCGGCAGTTACATCATAAAGACGGCTGATCAGGTTGACCAGACTGGTTTTGGCGCTACCGGTTCCTCCGATGATACCGATCGTCTCACCGGAACGTATGGACAGGTTGATATCCTTGAGCACCGGCTCTTTGCCGTCTTTCTTATAAGCAAAATCCACATGATCGAAAACGATGCTTCCATCCGCAACTTCCATCACCGGATGTTCCGGATTGGAAAGATCGCTCTTCTCATTGAGCACTTCCGCCACACGTCTTGCACTGGCGATACTCATGGTAACCATAACAAATACCATCGACAGCATCATCAGACTCATCAGGATATTCATACAGTAAGCAAGAAGGCTCATCAGCTCTCCCGTGGTCATGGAGGTGCCGACGATCATCTTCGCACCCAGCCAGCTGATCAGCAGGATACATCCGTATACAGTAAACTGCATCAGCGGTGCGTTGAAGCTGAGATTTTTCTCCGCTTTCACGAAGATCTTGTAAATATTCTGGCTCGCTTTATGGAACTTATCTGTCTCATAGTCTTCCCGCACATAAGCCTTTACCACGCGGATCGCAGACACGTTTTCCTGTACGGAAGCGTTCAGCTCATCGTACTTCGGAAATGCCTGCTGGAAATACTTGGTTGCGTTGTTCATGATCAGGAACAGGCAGATTCCAAGGATAATAACCGCGATCAGGTAAATACTGGCAAGCCTTGCATTGATCGCAAACGCCATGACCATCGCACAGATCATGCTCGCCGGCGCTCTCATACACATACGCAGGAGCATCTGATAAGCATTCTGCAGGTTGGTCACATCTGTCGTCAGACGGGTTACCAGTCCGGCTGTACTGAACTTATCAATATTAGAGAAGGAGTAATTCTGAATATTGACGAACATCGCCTCTCTCAGATTTCTGGCAAATCCTGTCGACGCTCTTGCGCCGAATTTTCCTCCCATCATACCTGCAAACAGACCAACAGCTGCCGCCGCAACCATCCAGGCGCCAACTGTATAAATATGCTGCATATTGCCCGCTTCAACACCGTCATCGATAATGGACGCCATCAAAAGCGGAATGACCGTCTCCATAATTACTTCCAGGATCATGAAAATCGGTGTCAGGATGGAGGCTTTTTTGAACTCTTTTACCTGTGCCCCCAGGACTTTCAACATATGTACTTCTCTCCCTTCTTTTCTTGATTTTCTGCTGCCGTTTCCTGCAAAAATGCCCGTGAACAACAGCTTTTTCCGCAGCGCTCCCATTGGCGGGCTGCAGCTTTTCTTTTTCATAAATCTATGGTAACATTCCATTTTTTTATTGTAAAGTGATTTTTCAGTGAAAAATTGGCAACAGTTCAGCAAGGCTGAACTGTTACAAAAATTGACTTGCCGGCAGGGAATTATTATAATGATTTTTATGACAGGATCTTTTGATATCCTGAACAGAAAAGGATGTGTATAATTATGAATTATTTACGAAAAAGCGGACTATCCGGAAGCTCACTGAAAATCATCGCGCTGATTTCCATGCTGATCGATCATACCGGCGCTGTTCTTGTTCTGCAGATGATCCGGCACCTGGGCGGCACCACCTCCATGACCCTGGAAGCTTATCAGGCTTTTATGTCCGAATATTCCTGGCTGGTCTCACTGTATGATATCATGCGGCTGGTGGGCCGCCTGGCGTTTCCGTTGTTCTGCTTTCTTTTGGTGGAAGGATTTCTCCATACCCGTCATCTGAGCCGATATATCCGGAACCTGGGAATTTTCGCCCTGATTTCCGAACCATGTTTCGATCTGGCTCTGCACAACTGTCTGCTGGAATTTTCCTCACAAAATGTATTCTTCACTTTATTTCTCGGAATTCTGACCCTTTACGGAATCCGTCAGATTGAAGAACGGCTCCCAAACCTGCAGAATACCATCGCCCTGATTCTGAAACTTGCCGTGATCGCCGTGGGATGCCTGCTGGCACTCTGGCTGAAAACGGATTATGACGCCTATGGAATCCTCTGCATCAGCCTGATGTATCTGTTTCGGGCGCATCGGGAACTTTCTTTCGGCGCAGGCTGCGTTCCTCTGGTCTTCCTTTCCAGCTCACAGTTTTTCTCCTTCCTGGGACTTCCGCTGATCTGGGCATACAACGGAAAACGGGGGCTTTCCCTGAAATATATATTTTACGCCTTCTATCCGGTGCATCTGCTCCTCCTTCACCTGATCACCATTCTGATCATTTGAAGGAAGGAACTGTAACAAAAGACGAAAATTCCCGTCTGAAATCGTGAAAAAAGACAGATTGACACCTATGTTCAGATTTCCTATAATTTTCTATAAAATATTTGTCAGCGAGGAACAAAACTATGAACTACACAAAAACCCGGCAAGATGACTCAAAAAAGAAACTGTCCGGAAGCACGATCAAAATCATCGCCATCATCGCAATGGTGATCGGCATCGCCGCAACCGCAATCTGTGACAGGATGCTGCTGCGGAACGGCATGGCCGATATCGGAAACGATCAGGAAGCCTACCAGGCTTTCATGGATGTCAACGGGACTCTGTTCACTGCAGATTTTATTCTTCAGATGATCGGATCTCTGGCATTTCCACTGTTCTGCTTTCTTCTGGTCGAAGGATTCATGCACTCCAGCAGCCTGAAAAAATACGCTGCCAGCCTGGGAATCCTGGCGGTTGTATCCGAAATTCCTTTTGACCTGGTCTATAGCGGCACGGTATTCAATCCCAGCCGGCAGAACGCAGTCTTTGCACTGCTGCTGGGACTTGGCACACTGATATTTCTGGAAAAAGCTGAAACTTCCCTGTCACAGTCTTCCTTGTGGATACAGTCCACAGCCAAAGTACTGATCGCGGCTGCCGCCTGTATACTGGCGGTATTCCTCCGACTGGACTACGGAATCTTCGGTCCGCTGATCATTGTCATCCTGTACAGCCTCAGAAACCGTCAGGTCTTCGGAATGGCACTGGCATGCTTTCTGATGTCCACCACATCAGTCATGCTCGGATTTCTCTGCTTTCTGGATATCATTCCTGTGATATTCTACAACGGTGAACGCGGAATCCAGAAAAAATACATCTTCTACGCCGTATACCCAGTGATCCTGATCCTGATCTATCTGATCGTTCTTCTCATGGGCCTCGGCAGCGTACAAATCTTGTAGAAAAAGCATAACAGCCCGTACCAAAAAGTACCGCAGCTACACCTACCGCCCGACAAACCCAGAAATCCGCGTCAGGATCTGCCTGGGAGGGGTGGGTTCTGCGGGCATTTGGAAGACCGGATCCTGCGGCGGATTTCGTCCCTAAAATGTAAATACAGCTACGCCGAATGCCGGCAGTTCATACGCAAGCCGATACGGCTGTCCGTCACATTCTCCTTTTTTGCTCCGGTAAACTTTCTGGCGGTCCACAGAGGCTCCGCCATATTTTTCATCATCGCTGTCCAGAATCAGCCGGTACTGTTTCAGCTTCGGCACCCCGCACATATAATCCGGACGCGCCACCGGAGTAAAGTTGCAGACAAACAGAAGATTATTCCTTCCGGTCGGCGACCAGCGGATAAAACTGAAGATGCTTCGATCCCCGTCATCCGCGTTGACCCACTGGAATCCTTCATATCCTTTATCATTGGCATACAGCGCCGGATATTTCGTATACATGTGAAGCAGATCTTTTACATATTCCTGTAAATGCCGGTGGTTATCTTCCTCCAGCAGATACCAGTCCAGTTCTCTTTCCTCACTCCATTCCCGGAGCTGCCCGAAATCCTGTCCCATAAACAGCAATTTCTTGCCCGGATGTCCGAACATAAAGGCATATCCCGCCTTCAGGTTCTGAAATTTCTCTTCCGGATATCCCGGCATCTTATTGATCATCGAACACTTCAGATGTACGACTTCGTCGTGAGAAAGCACCAGAATATAATTCTCTGCAAAGGCGTACGTCATCGAGAAGGTCATCTTGTTATGGTTGTATTTTCTGAAGTACGGATCCAGTTTCATGTAATCCAGAAAATCATGCATCCATCCCATATTCCATTTCAGCGAGAAGCCAAGTCCATCTTCCTCCACTTTTCCGGTCACCTTCGGCCATGCAGTAGACTCCTCCGCGATCATCACGGCGCCTTTGTTTCTTCCAAGAACCAGAGAGTTCAGGTGTTTAAAGAACTCAATCGCCTCCAGATTCTGATTTCCGCCGTATTTGTTCGGCACCCACTGGCCATCCTGTTTTCCGTAATCCAGATACAGCATGGATGCCACCGCATCCACGCGAAGACCATCCACATGGTATTCCTCAATCCAGTACAGGGCATTGGCAAGCATGAAATTCTTCACTTCATTCTTTCCATAGTTGAAGATCTTGGTTCCCCAGTCCGGATGCTCGCCCTGCCGCGGATCAGCATATTCGTACAGAGCCTCGCCGTCGAATTCCGCCAGTCCATGAGCATCTTTCGGGAAGTGTGCCGGTACCCAGTCGAGGATGACGCCGATCTTGTGTTTGTGGAGATAGTCCACCAGATATTTGAATTCTTTCGGCGTTCCATAGCGGGAAGTTGGCGCATAATATCCCGTTACCTGATATCCCCAGGAACCATCAAAAGGATGCTCCGCAATACCCATCAGCTCTACATGAGTATACCCCATCTCCTTGACATAGTCGGTCAGCGCATGAGCAAACTGAACATAATTGTAAAAACCTTCCGGATTCGACTCTGACCACGGATGCTTCATCCAGGAACCCGGATGCACCTCATAGACTGTCATCGCTGAAGTCTTCGGATCAAAGCTTTTCCGTTTCTCCATCCAGCTGTCGTCGCCCCATTTATACCCATCGATCCGGGCGACTCTGGAAGCGGTTCCCGGACGTTTTTCAGATGCAAAGGCGTAGGGATCCGCCTTGTATACCAGGCTTCCGCTCCGGGTTTTGATGCAGTATTTATACAGCGCGCCTTCCGTCACGCCCGGAATAAACAGTTCGTAAACTCCCCCCTCACCGGTCCGTTCCATTCGGTGCACACCCGGCGTCCAGTTATTAAAATCTCCTACCACAGAAACATCGCTGGCATGCGGCGCCCAAACAGTAAACCACGTGCCCGCTTTTCCGTCCACCCGGTCCGGATGCGCGCCCATCTTCCAGAAGATCTCATAATGTGTCGCCTGCCCGAACAGATACTGATCCAGATCAGAAAAACGGAATTTCTTTTCTTCCGCTGCCGGGCTTCCGGTGTTTTTTTTCTTCACAGACTTTCTTTCTGACGCTTTCTTTCTTGTTTCTCCCATAATACTCTCTCCTTATCCCTTCTTTATTCCCTGGGAATCAATCGTAACAGTCCAGTCGGCTGAACGGTTACCATAATTTTTCAAACACGCTCCAGCAACACGCATCCGCATGCCGGAAGCTTTACTGCCACTCTGCCGTTTTCCACCGGCGCTTCTTCTTTCGTCAAAACATTCGTATAAGTAAATGCTCCCTCCACCGGAATCTGCACTTCCGTCTCCTGTGGATCATTGTTCACCGCAGCCAGCAGATAGTCCGAATCCGTGTACCGGCAGAAAGCATATTGGCGGTTGGTCAGAAGAAGTTCCTGATATCTTCCTTCCGTACATGCCGGATGTTTCTTACGGATCTTTGAGATCTGCCGGATCCACTCTGCCAGTTCCGGATGGGGAGCCTCTTTTTCCAGTTCCTTCAGGGACAGCGCCGGACGCAGAGGCGCATCATTTCCTCCCTCTTTCCTTCCGCTGATCCCAAACTCGGAGCCGTAGTACACAGAAGGAATGCCCGGCAGGAAATACAGAAGCGCATGCACCGGGATCAGACATGCCTGATCCTGAAGCTTCGACGCAATCCTGTCCACATCATGATTGTCCACAAAGCTGTACAGCTTCATTCCACGGTAAATTCCGCCATTTTCATCAAACTCCCTCCGGATCGTGTGGGCAATCTCAAAGTAATTGTGATCGTTGTGCCCCGAATACAGACCTTTGTGCAGTTCATAGTTGGTGACACTGTGAAGCATCTTCTGTCCATCCTGGATATAACGGCTGTAATCTCCATGGATCACCTCGCCCATCAGCCAGAAGTCTTCTTTTTTTCTTCCGGTTCTGGCGCGCATCTGCTCCATGAAGCCGAAATCCAGACAGTCCGCGCAGTCCAGGCGGATGCCGTCAATATCAAATTCATCGATCCAGAAATCGATCACATCCAGCAAATAATCCCGGACTTCCTGATTCTGGAGATTCAGGTTTACCAGTTCAAAACAATTCCTCCATGCCTCGTAGGAAAATCCGTCATTGTAACAGGTATTTCCTCCAAACCAGATTCCCTTGTACCATCCGCAGTAACGGGAACCTTCTCTCTTTTCCTGAATATCCCGGAAAGCAAAAAACTCTCTTCCCGTATGATTGAACACGCCGTCCACAACGACCTTTACACCCAGTTCATGGGCACGGGCAACGAATTTCCTGAAATCTTCGTTGTCTCCAAGCCGCCGGTCCACTGTCCGGTAATCCCTGGTATCGTATCCATGGGTGGTGGACTCGAACAGCGGTCCGATATAAACCGCAGTAAATCCCAGATCCGCCGCATGCTCCAGCCATTCGGTCAGAACATCAAACCGATGGGTCACTTCCTCCTGTTCATTTCGTGCGGGCGCGCCGCAAAGTCCGATTGGGTAAATATGATAAAATTCCGCTGCCTCATACCATGGTGCCATTTGTTTAAAACCTCCTGCTGTTAAGAATAAATTCCATACATAAACTGATGCACGATCTCATATACTTCCTGATCCGTGATCGTAAGATTGGACAGATCATCCATATCTTTTGCCTCAAGCATCAGATAATGATTGAGCATACCCGAAAATCCTACTGCAAACTGCCTCTGCCGTCCGCGCATATTTCCAAGTTCCTGGCTGGCATGCTCAAATATCTCCACGAAGATCCGATAATACCGTTCAATCAGAGGATATACCGTCTGAAACCCCTCGCTCTTTCTTCCGGAATAAAACAGCGCGAGCATCAGCAGATAAAACTCCGGTTCTGCGGATGCTCCATTTAAAAAAATCCTCGCCGCATGATACAGCTTATCCTGGATCTTTTCCGGCGCATCCTTCACTTTTTCCATCTGTGTTTCCAGCCTTGAAAATTGCTCTTCCAGAAGACAAGACAGCAAACCCTGCTTGCTTCCGAAATAATAATACAGAGTGGGCTTTGTCACCCCTGCTGCATCCACGATCTGCTGTACGCCCACCGCGTCATATCCTTTTTCATAAAACAACGTCAGAGCGCTGTCCAGTATTGCCTGTCGGTTATCCATTGTCCATCTCCTTGCTGCTCAGATTTCCTGCTCTGCTGTCATTCAAACAGTAACAATTCAGCCCTGCTGAACCGTTACATGCAAAATCCATTGAAAATCGCCTTCGGCGATAGGATTTTGCACTCCTGAATCACGTTCTTACGGTCTGCGCAGCATATGCGCAGACCTGGGCTGAACTGTAACTTCAAATATCACTGTCAGAAATCCTTCGTGAACTTCAGCTTTTCTTTTTGTATATTATACCAATCGGTATAGAAGAAGTCAATAAACATTTTGTGTCGAGCTTAGTATTTTTATACGATTTACACAAAGAAACCCAGTGACATTCAGTACATCGAAAAAAATGGCTAGCTATTTATTTTTCGATGTACTGAATGCATTCCCAAAAACAAAACCCCCACATAGAACTTTCCTTGTCCTATGTGAGGGTCTCATATCAGCTATAAAAGATTTTATTCCCGCGGGTTTTTGACTTAATCCTGAAGGAACACATCCGCGTACTGTACGCCGAATACATTTGCCTCGTCATGGCTGTTCATATAGACATCCACATGGCCGTACGGTGTACCTCTGTCTTCTACGGTGAAGACCTGACCGCCGATGTTCAGTTTCGTTCCGAACGGAATTCCCGCAATCGCAACGGTACGTCCCTGCGTGGGCTCGGTTCCCGATGCGGTCGGGCCGCCGGACCATTTGCCGCAGCAGATCAGGCAGTTGCAGTAAGCAGTCAGTTTAAATTTGCCGAGATACTGACCGTTGGGCTTCACATAATTCTCTCCGGAATTGATCGTAATGACACTTGGATCTTCCTCAATAACTCTCACCGCATATCCGGTGGAACGGCTGTAGTTGTAATCGGAAATAATGATTCCCGTTTTTTCACTGCTGGCATGGATGACCTTTCCGTCTCCCATGTAGATCATAACGTGATAGATATATCCATTGTCTCTCTGATAGAATACCAGGTCGCCTGGCTGAGCCTCTTCCAGAGAAATCTTTTCTCCTGCGTTCGCCTGCTCTCTGGAGGTACGCGGCAGTTCATATCCGAAGTTTGCAAAAATCTGCTGTACAAATCCGGAACAGTCCGCACCATTGGTCAGGCTCGTTCCACCCCATACATACGGATTTCCAAGAAACTGCTGCGCGTAAGTCAGAACAGAATTGCGGAATGCGCTTGTGGAAAGCACGGTCTTCACCGTATCGTAGGAATACGTGTAAGCCTCATTGTCCCAGGGCTCCACTTTCACTTCACCCAATACATAACTGTCCTCGCCTGCCGTTTTCACCGCGTTATGCGCTGCCTCGCCGGTCAGAAGATAACGTTTGCTGACAAATCCGCGCACATCACCGGATTCAATAAATACCCAGTCAGAATCCGCGTCCGCGATCACATAACACAGACCATTCTTCGGGATTGTTCCCACGATCCGGTAGGAGGTTCCCTTTCCTTCACGGACATTCAGATATGTATTGACCTGTACCAGCGCATAATCTTTCTCTACCGTATGGAATAACCACGGAGTATTTTCGATACTTACTTTCGGCGGCGTAACCGTTATCACCGGGGCAGAAGGCTCCTGTGGAACCGTTTCTTCTGGTGCCGGCGTTGCCTCCGGGGTTGGTGTTGCCTCTGGCGTCGGCGTCGCTTCCGGCGTTGGCGTTGCCTCTGGTGTCGGCGTTGCCTCCGGCGTCGGCGTCGCTTCTGGTGTCGGCGTTGCTTCCGGCGTTGGCGTTGCCTCTGGTGTCGGCGTCACTTCCGGTGTTGGCGTTGCTTCCGGTGTCGGCGTTGCCTCTGGCGTCGGCGTTGCTTCCGGCGTCGGGGTTGCCTCTGGCGTCGGTGTCGCTTCCGGCGTCGGCGTTGCCTCCGGTGTCGGGGTTGTTTCTGGTGTCGGCGTCGTTTCCGGTGTCGGGGTTGTCTCTGGCGTTGGCGTCGCTTCCGGCGTCGGGGTTGCCTCTGGCATTGTTTCCGGTGTCGGCGCCGCTTCTGGTGTTGACTCTGCTTCCGGAGTTGTTTCCGACGTCGGAGCCGTCTCCGCAGCGGATTCTTCCGCCTGTCCGTCAGCGGAAACTTCCGGCTGGGCGGCGGGAACGGAAGCTGCCAGTACCTCCTGCTGTGCTGTCGTCTCCTCCGGCTGTGTATATGGATCCGCGGATACAGACATTGGATTGCCCAGCATAGCGATCAGAGAACTGACAAAAGCGAACCGAACCAGCTTCGCGCGCTTTTCTCCAAGTCTCTTCCAATTGATCATTTCTCTTTCTCCTCCAAAAAATCATATCTCCTGATTTGTCAGACAGCAACCGTTCAGCCAACGGAACGGTTATGTCAGAAATAACTGCATTGCATTCTGTTCCGTCTGTTCTATGACTTCCTCACAGGACAGATGTTTGATTTCCGCGATCTGCTGTACGATCAGCGGAATATACAGGGAAGAATTTCTCTTTCCCCGGTAAGGAACCGGAGCCAGATACGGACTGTCGGTCTCCAGCAGCAGCTGGTCCAGAGGCGCATATTCCACCACTTCCCGGAGTTTTCGGGCATTCTTGAACGTAAGTACGCCGCCGATTCCCAGATACAGCCCCATCTTCAGATATTCTCCTGCCATCTCTCTGGAATAAGAAAAGCAATGAACCACACCGCCGATCTCATCGGCCCGGCAGGCCTTCATCACCTGAAGCGTATCTGCAGCCGCATCCCTGCTGTGAATGATCACAGGAAGTTTCTCCTCCCTGGCAAGTTCCAGCTGCCGTTCAAACCAGTACCGCTGAGTCTCATGATTCTCTTTCTCCCAGTAGTAATCCAGACCGATCTCACCGACCGCCACTGTTTTTTCCAAACGGCAGTAGTCTCTCAGTTTCTGCATGACGGCTTCATTCATATCGCCTACCTCGTCCGGATGCAGTCCCATTGCACCGTAAACGAAGGGATACTGTTCCATCAGCTCCCTGGTCCGGTCAAGGGAATCCAGGCTCGCCGAAACATTGACGATATGTCCGATCCCGTTTTCCTGCATGGAAGAAAGAAGTTCTTCTCTGTCACTGTCAAATGCCTCATCATCGTAATGTGCGTGTGTCTCAAAAATCATTGCGTTCTTTTCCTGTATCTTGTAAATTAATAAACCTGCATTATAATTATTATACGACGGGACAGGGGGATGCGTCAATTGCGGATGGGGAAATTTAACAATAATAAGGTGGAAGTCACAGGCGAAAATACCTGTGACTTTTTGTTTCCGCTCCACCGCTCTGTTTTGCGTCTCCGTCTTTGCTGTTGGTATTTTAATCATTTCCAACCATCGGTTCAAAATATTGCCTGTCCGGTTCAGCCTCCGTAGTCAGCTCCAAATATTTCATAGACAACACAACCCTTCTGAACGCCGCCTCCATCTGGTAATTTTCCAGACGAGTCCGGATACTGAACTCCCGGGGCAACTGAGCGTTCTGCATGGAAAATACAAGGGATTCTTTATCCAGACCGGGCGGAATCCGGTACGCCAGCCCCTTTGTCTTATAGATATGTACCAACATCTGCAGATGATAGATAGCCTGAACGATGGGAAAAACCTTTTGTACAGCAAGAATATCTTCCTCTGTCACAGCTGTCCGCATGTTTCTTCATATTGTAATCATCCTGAAGGACAATACAGCCGCATTTGCTGCAGTAACACTTATTAGTCTCAGTATCCCCAATGAAACAATACTTCCTCATCCGTATTATCCTCGCTATCCAAATGCTATTATCCGTTCTTACACTGATTCAGCTTTGCCAGCATTTTCTGATACATTGCCAACCCATTTGTGGATGCAAACGGCTGTGGCGCTCTGTGACGATCCGATGCCGCAGATGGAAGCAGATCGTATTCCAGAGCCATGCACCTCAAAAAATTCATTTTTTCCGGGTCATCCAAATACAATTCATAATAAACTTCAAGACCGCCCAACTCTCCAGAAACACTTTTAAAATCCGAAATCAGTTGCCGGATCTCTTGTTCTCCCATGCCATACCCCCAGGGATGTGCAAGTACAGGAATTCCTCCTGAATTTATAATCTGCTGAACGACTTGCTCCATAGAAGCGTATCCGATAAATCTGGTTGACGGAACATAATAAGGACTGAAATCACCGATATATCTATCGAATGCGTCATCCATATCTTTCGCATATCCTCTGCGGATTAAAACCTCGGCAATATCATGCCGTCCCATATGCCGCCCTGGCCGTCTGACCGCTTCCACTTCCGCAAGACTGATATGCAGCCCAATGCTTTCCAACTGCTGAAGAATCGCATCCACATATGATTTCTTTCCGCTTTGGATATTCTGAAAAATACCGTTAAAATCTTCCGGGTTTACACCTTCCGGAAAAAGGCCGACCACATGAACTTCCACTGTCTCTTCCCTCGCCGGAGCCAAATATGCAGTAGAAAACTCACAGCCCGGAATAACATTCAATTCTCCCTCATTTCTGCACTGCTCCAAGGAAAATTTATTATGATCTGTGACAGCGATCACTTTCAGTCCTTCTTCTGCCGCCATTCGGATTACATCGGAAAGTGTGTCATCGCCATCACTGTTTCTCGTGTGAAGATGCAGGTCTACCCTTCCGTTTTGGGGATTTGAGAACTGGACGTTATTCATCTGCAGATACCTCTCTTTCACATTTTATGCTTGGTCATCATATTCGCTTAGTTCTTCCCAATCTTCCCGATTCCCACAGTGGCGCACTTTTTACATCGAATCTTATTTATGATAATCTTCTTCATACACACAATTTCCAATCTGATGCACCAAACGTGTCTCTCTAGCAAAGAGCCGGCCTCCATCAATGAACCCAGGCTCTAACTCTCTGCTGCATTCTTCCATGACCTTAAACATCATTTTGCGTTCTGCTCATTTGTCATAATGGCTTGAAATTTTTCTTTACAGCTATAAATGAGCAAATATCAAATTTTGCACAAGCTTATCCCACAAACTTCAACGCTTCCTCAATGGACGTACTTCTTTTCATGAGACGGTACAGGGTGGACGAACGGCATGATCAGCCAATACCTTTGGATCCCCTGACGGGCAAAGAAAATAGGAGATGACCGGCACAGCGGGAAGTTCTTCCACAATCTCCTGTGCGATCTGGATCTTTGATCTTGATTTATTGTACAGGATGACTACATAACTCAGGGTAATCCCGTTGCAGGAAAGCATAATGGAGACAGCCTGATACCCATAATCCTGACCGCCTTTTAAATGTGCTTGATGAAAATACGCAGCTTCGATTGGATGAACCGCCTGTGACGAAGGCCGGGTATGTGAAGCAATCGTATCATCCACAATACAGTAAATCGGTTGTCCGGAACGCTGATGTATACTGTTTACAACGGACACCCCCCTTGTTTGAGTGAGTATGTTTTTTTGGTACTTCAATTATACATCATTCTACAGAGGGTGTCTTTCTTTTGTGCAATATTTTGGATTTGTTCATTTATAGATATATTCAAAAACTGCTACTTTTTTTGAAAAAAGTGACGGAAACATGTACCTGGGGCTGGTCGCTGCGCCAGTGGTTTGATATAATTTTAAGTAATAAAAACCAGGAGGACCCCATATGACAAATTTTTCCACGCTTCTCTCCAGTTTTATAGAAGATAAAAACATTCAGATCTACCCCCTGACCCAATACTGCAGCCTGGACCGTTCCACCATGTACAAATATATCAACGGCAAACGCCTCCCTCCCAAGCAGGAGCTGGTAGAACGGATTGCCGATTACATGCGTCTGTCTCCATCGGAACACGACGAGCTTCTGACTGCATGGAAGATTGCACTGATCGGAGAAGAAGATTATTACAGCCGCAAAAATGCTGAAAATTTTATTCTGAATTTTCCTGATATTTCCAAAATAGACCCTTTGATCTTATCCTCCTTTTCCGGCTCTGTCGGGGCTGACAGCTCCAATCCACAGTCTGACTGTCAGGCACTCTCTTCACAGATTGCGGTCAATCATGCCGTCAGCCAAATGATTCTGAGCGAAGCCGAAAAAGAAAACGGGCGCCTGGCGCTCCTGCTCCAGCCGGATAACGACTACCTGTTTCACTTTCTCACAAGTCTCGGCGAGTCTGAATGTACACTGAGCATTGAACAGATTTTATGTCTGAACAATTCCAGTCAGCTGGACAAGAGTTACCATTCCCTGAACCTCCTGTACATTCAAAACGTACTGCCGCTCTATATCCGTGCGCTTGATTACGATATTTACTACTATTATGACAATGTGGGATCTCATTTCTCCAGCTTTAACGGACTATCCTGCCTGATCCTGACCAGTGAATCCGCCGTTGCCTGCACTTCCGATTACCGTACAGGCATTTTTTATACCCAGCCGGAAACCGTTCGGCTGCTCTGGGAATTATTCCGCGGATATAAAGAAAAATGTTCTCTTCTGTTTCATCCGGTCAGTTCCATTACCGAGGAACTGAATATGCTGCAGACTTTGGGTCAGAGTACAGAAATCAATTATGCCATCCAGCCGGAACCCTGCCTTGTCCCCTTTATCACGCCGGATCTGGTGGAAAAATATGTGCGCGCCGATCTTCCGAACCGCAAGTCCCTGATTCCAATGCTGAATCATTTTCTGTCTCTTCAAAAGAAAGCCGTTCTTTCCGATAATTTTCATGTTTACCACACACTGGAAGGGATCCGTTCTTTTCTGGAAACCGGAAAAATCTATGAAATCCCTGAAGGGCTCTGTATTCCGTTTTCCCCGGAGGACAGAACACTTCTCATCTCACGTCTGCTGCAGAATCCGAAAAAAAATTATCAGCTTCTGCGCGGACCGCTGCAGCATCTGCCGCACAATTTTCACCTGTATGTCTCACCTTCCGGCGGCTATCTGCTGTTCACCAACCGACTGAATCAGACGGTCTACCTCCTGTTCGAGGAACCCGGTCTGCTTGCTGCGTTTTTGGACTATCTGAATCATCTTGATATAAACCATCTGTACACTTACGAGCAAATGCAGGCTTTGATTCTGGAATTGGTCGGGAAAGGAGAAAAACAATCATGAGTACTTTTTCAAGGCTTCTCAATTCTCTTGTTCATCAAAAAGATATCGCCGTATATCCGATGACGCAGTACTGCGGTATTGACCGCACACTCATGTACAAATATCTGAACGGCAAAGATTACCCCAGAGAGCAGGCAATTGTAGACCGCATGGCGGATTTCATGCGCCTTTCTCCATTGGAAAGTGAAGAATTGCTGACGGCATGGCAGATTGAAAAAATCGGATGGAAAGAATGGAACAGCCGTCGGAATGTGGAAGATTTTCTTCTGAGCCTCCCTGATATTTCCGACTTTTCCAGAAAATTTAAGACCGCAGGCGGCACTTGGGTGAAACAGACGGTCAATGCGCCTTCCGTTTCTTCCTCCCACGCCTGCTATCCGGACTGCCGCGCGCTGCCGACGCAGACTGCGCTGAACAATGTCATCAGTCAGGTGATCATGGACGAGATCCAGAAAGAAAACGGCCGCCTCTGCCTGATGCTTCAGCCGGATTACGATTATCTGTTCCATCTTCTCATGAGACTGGGGGAATATGAACATCAGCTTCCCATTGACCACATCCTGTGCCTTGGAAATTCCTCACAATCAGACAACGCGGTCCAAGACCATAATCTGGTCTATCTTCAGAAAATCCTTCCTCTGTATGTCCGCGCGCTGGACTATAACGTATACTATTACTATGATGCAGTGGAATCACATTTTTCCAACCTGAACGGGCTTTCCTGCCTGATCCTGACCAGTTCCTGCGCGATCACCTGTACTTCCGATTTCCAGTCGGGGATCCTGTACGGAAAGCCGGAGATCGTCCAGATGCTCCAGAAGCACTTTGACGCCTGCCGTGAAAAATGCTCCCCTTTCTTCTCGCCGATCCACTCGATCGAAGACACCTGCGAGATGATCCTGAAATTTTTCTCTGAAAATGACGAGTATTATTCTCTGCAGCCGGAGCCCTGCATTATCCCGTTCCTGACCCCTGACCTGGTAGAGCGGATCATTCGTCCCGATCTCCCCGGACGCGCCGAACTGATCTCTTTGCTGAACGACTTTCTCAGGCGCCGGAAGGACAGTGTTTTCACCGAAAATTACCATATCTTTCACACGACTCCTGGGCTCCGCCGCTTTATGGAAACAGGGAGAAGCTATGAAATACCGGAGGATCTTTATGTTCCATTTTCCCCGGAAGACCGAAAGCTGCTGCTGTACCGGCTCAGCCCTTTTTTTCCTGAGCGGTATCATCTTCTGCGCGGTCCTCTGGAAAACCTTCCTCAGAATTTCCACCTGTGGGCAAACGCGTCCAATGGATATATGATGTTCACAAACCGAAAAAAGGAAACCGTCTATCTGCTCTTCACAGAACCTGGTCTCCTTACCTCGTTCATCGACTATCTCAAAAACCTGGAGGAAAAATACCTGTACACCGGTGAGGAATGTCACCACCTGATCGAAGAACTGCTGGAGCATGTCTGAAAATTACTTTCTGCGATGTACATCACAGTTTGTGGGAAACATGTCTGAACAGCAGCAAAAAAACTCAGCCGGAATGGCTGCCGGCATCCGCGTCATCCGCAGAGCCCCGCCGCCATTCCGGCTGAGTTTTTCTATCATTTTTTCTTCTTTCCTTTATATGCCTGACTTTCCTTCTTCGCCGCCGCACGCTTTCTGCCATACCAGATGATCACACCGGTATAAGCTGCCGCTGCGCATACACCGATCACATAAGCGCCTGCCCATGGGATGTTGAACCCGATCTTCGCATTCATAATATAGGTAACGGTGATAAACGTATACCATGCGCCCGGGATCAACGGCATCCATACAAACTTCGCCCTTCCATTTTCAAACATCCAGACGGAGATGGCAAGGAACGCGAACAGAGACAGTGCCTGATTGGACCATGCAAAATATCTCCACAGGATATTGAATCCGTTGGCATTCATCTTCGCAAAAATCAGAATCGCAGCAACCAAAACAAAGATCACTCCAGCCAGCGTCAGTCTCTTTCTGGTCGAAGTCTGGTCAATATGAAAAGCATCCGCAACCGCAAGACGCAGAGAACGCAGCGCCGTATCACCGGATGTGATCGGAAGCACGATAACGCCAAGCAGAGCAATGATACCGCCGACCGGTCCAAGGATATTCTTACATACAACACCGATCGTCGCTGTCGCCAAAGAAGCATCCGCCGCCTGCAGGCCCAGATTGTAAACACCCATAGCTCCTGCCGCCCATACCATAGCGATAAAGCCTTCCAGAACCATCATATTATAGAACGTCATACGTCCCTGGCGCTCACTTTTCATCGTTCTGGAGATGATCGCTGTCTGTGTAGAATGGAATCCGGAAAGGATACCGCAGGCTACGGTAATAAAGAATACCGGGATAAAGTGATTCGCTTCAAAATAATCACCGTAAGAAACCAATGCGCCGTTCCAACTATCCCACAATTCGATCAGCGGATAGCCATGGACAAACAGTCCCACAAAAACGCCAACTGCAGAAAACAGCAGAATAGCTCCAAATACAGGGTAAATCCGACCGATGATCTTATCGATTGGGAATACCGTAGCCACCAGATAATACACAAAGATTACACCGTAGATCACCCAGGTGGAAACGGAAGTCGCTTTGCCGTCGAAGCCGAACACCTGTGTCGCCGCAATGTCGCCCGGTGTATAGATAAACACCGCTCCTACCAGGAGAAGCAGAAGGCTGCAGAAAATCTGGTAAAAAGTATAGACGCCTTTGTTGCTGTACCTGCGGATCATATCCGGCATCTGTGTTCCGCCGTCACGCAGGCAGATCATTCCGGAAAAATAGTCATGCATGGCACCGCCGATGATGTTTCCGATTGGAATCGTAATAAAGGCAATCGGTCCAAACAGAATTCCCTGGATCGGTCCAAGGATCGGTCCGGTTCCGGCAATATTCAGCAGGTTGATCAGACTGTTCTTCCATTCCCTCATCGGCACATAATCCACACCGTCCTGCTTCGTATAAGCCGGTGTCTTTCTGTCGTCCGGTTTGAATACATGCTCACAGAATCTTCCATACAGCATCGCGCCGACAAGCAGAATCACAAGTCCAACAATAAAAGTGATCATAACAAATCTCCCCCTCTTCCAAATGATTTCTCATTATAGCACTGCCGCGTTAAATTGTAAATATTTCTTATTTCTACTATTTCTACAATTATTTTTATTGTTTTATGTGTAAAACGTAGAATTTTTTCTTTTTTATTCTCTGGGTATACAATTTTTCAAAGCATATCTCTTCTTTTCCCGTCAAATAGAAAGCCCTGCCCGGTCTCTTTCCTTTCATAGAACAGAAAGTCAAAAACCCCGCAGCAAGCTACGGGGCATCAAACTTGTAGCGCAGCAGAGCTGCGGGGTATTTGACCCTCGCGGCAGTCACCAAATGGACATGCAAGCATGTCCGCTTGGCTCGTTGCCCGCGGGAATAAAAACCGGAGTACCGCATTTTCCTGAGAAAACACGACACTCCGGTCTTATATTTCATTCTTCTTCGTTATCAGCAGATTTCCGCTCCTGCGGGCATTTCTTTCTCCGGTGTCATCAGACTTAAATTTCCGTCTGCATCTTCCGCACAGAGCAGCATCCCCTCCGACAGCACGCCAGCCAGCTTCGCCGGCTTCAGGTTCACCAGAACCATAACCTTCTTTCCTACCATCTCTTCCGCTGTATACTGTGACTTGATGCCGGAAACGATCTGTTTTACCTGGCTTCCGATTTTTACCTGAGAGCAGAGCAGCTTTTTGGATTTCTTCACTTCCTCACAGGCGATGATCTCACCTACCTGGAACTGCATCTTCATGAAATCATCGAAGGTGATCTCTTCCTTCGGTTCGATGTCGATTACCTGCTCCTCTTTGTCCTGATTCTCTGCTTTTTCATCCGCTCCCGCTTCTTTGGAAGCGGCGGCTTTCTGCTCCGCCTGGATCACTTCTACCTTTTCCATCACTTCTTTCACATCCAGTCTCTGGAACAGGATTTCCGGTTTCTCTGTTACCTTGTTTCCGGATGGATACATGCCAAAGGTTCCCAGCTCCTCATAGGAACGCTTCTCCGCGTGAAGCTGAGCCAGGATCTTCTCTGTGGTCTCCGGCATATAGGATTCCAGCAGGCATGCGCCGATGGAGATACTCTCAACCAGGTTATAGAGAACCGTAGCCAGACGATCTTTCTTCGCTTCGTCCTTCGCCAGCGCCCACGGCATCGTCTCATCAATATATTTGTTGCAGCGCTTAAACAGATTGAAAATCTCCGTGATCGCATCCGCAACTCTCAGATCTTCCATCTTCGCAGCCACTTTATCCACCGTTCCGGTCACAACCGCCTTCAGATCCGCGTCTACCTCTTCCTCAACGCCTGTATTGGTCACAACTCCGTCAAAATACTTATTGCTCATGGAAATGGTACGGTTTACAAGATTTCCCAGCGTATTTGCCAGATCAGAATTCATACGCTCCACCATCAGTTCCCAGGTGATGACGCCGTCATTCTCAAACGGCATCTCATGGAGCACGAAATAGCGCACCGCGTCCACGCCGAACAGACTCACCAGATCGTCCGCGTAGATCACATTTCCCTTGGACTTACTCATCTTGCCGTCGCCCTGCAGCAGCCACGGATGGCCAAACACCTGCTTCGGCAGAGGAAGATCCAGCGCCATCAGGAATATCGGCCAGTAAATGGTATGGAAACGGATGATATCTTTTCCGATCAGATGCAGATCTGCCGGCCACATGGTCCGGAACTGCTCTGTGCTCTCTCCGTCGCAGTCATAGCCGATACCGGTAATGTAGTTGGTCAGAGCATCCAGCCATACATACGTCACATGCTTTGGATCAAAGCTTACCGGGATTCCCCATTTGAAGGAAGTTCTGGACACGCACAGATCCTGCAGTCCCGGAAGCAGGAAGTTATTCATCATCTCATTTTTCCTGGAAACCGGCTGGATAAATTCCGGATGTGTATTGATATGGTCAATCAGTCGCTGGGCATATTTGCTCATTTTAAAGAAATAAGCCTCTTCCTTCGCCGGCGTCACCGGACGTCCGCAGTCCGGACATTTGCCGTCCACCAGCTGGGATTCTGTGAAAAAGGACTCACACGGAGTACAGTAAAGTCCCTCATAATATCCTTTGTAAATATCTCCCTGATCGTACAGCTTTTTAAAGATCTTCTGTACCTGCTTCTCATGATAATCGTCCGTGGTACGGATAAATTTGTCGTAAGAAGTATTCATCAGATCCCAGATCCGGCGAATCTCACTGGAAACGTTGTCCACAAATTCCTTCGGAGTAATTCCCGCTTCCTGAGCTTTCAGCTCAATCTTCTGTCCATGCTCGTCCGTTCCTGTCTGGAAGAACACATCGTATCCCTGCTGACGTTTAAAACGCGCGATACTGTCCGCCAGCACTGCCTCATAAGTATTTCCGATATGCGGCTTGCCGGAAGTATAGGCAATCGCCGTCGTAATGTAATATTTTGGTCTGATTTTCTCCATGTTTTTCTTTTCCTTTCCTATAAATACGAAAGAATCCTGCTTTGCAGGATTCTCCGCCTGCGTCGGGTCGCACAAGCGACATCTTCCACTCCGCCGCAGTGCGATCCCCGCGGAACGTTTTTATTTCATAGGAAAGCAATTTCCTGTGAAATAAAAAAGCTGCCTTCTCATATGAGAAGACAGGCGCTCACCCGTGTTACCACTTCTTTTCGTCTCCGCCTCACGGCGAAAACCTCTGCGGGTACAAAATACCCTTCCGCTGTAACAGGCGGAACCTGTCGCAGCCTTGCCGTTTCCGGTTCGGTGCGCCTCTCAGGAGCCATGTTCCATAAAGCTTTGCTCATCCCTCTCAGCCTGCCGTCTGATTTTCAGACAACTTACGGGAATTCTCTGTAGAGCGTCCACGATATGTACTCTCTCCATCCTCGTGTTTACCATAATATAAAATAATGCTAACACATCCCAAAGTTTTTGTAAAGCCTTTTGTGTTTCGTGACAGTGTATGATAAAATAATGAAATGAGATTACCCGAAAGAAGGCACATACCATGAAACTGAAAAACCTTGGAATTTTTACCCTGACTGTACTGCTTTATATTGCTTTCATGACCATCACCGGCATTGGCTGTCCGATCCGGTGGTTCACAGGGATTTCCTGCCCCGGCTGTGGGATGAGCCGTGCTTTCATATCTTTGCTCCGCCTGGATTTCGCAGACGCTTTCCGGTATCATCCTATGATCTATCCGCTGCTGATCTTTATCCCCTACTATTTTCTCGGAAGTGAAAAGACTCCCCGGCGCAGAAAGTTGAAGAAGTTTTTTCTGGCGGTTGTGATAATTATGTTTTTTTTCGTATGGATTTTCCGAATTTTTCATGAAGATTCTGTCGTCCGTATTGACCCGGCAAACGGCGTCATGATAAAATACCTGAAAAGGGGGATTTTAAGATGTACGTAAAAGATGATCGAAATTTTATTACCTTTCTGATCCTGAATTTTATTACCTGCGGGATTTATGGAATCTATTTCTGGTATATGTATGTGGAGGATATCAACACGGTATTTTATGGCGACGGCGAGGACAGCCCGAACTATATCCTGGTACTGATTCTTTCCATCATCACCTGTGGAATCTATAGTTTCTACTGGTACTACAAACAGGCAAACCGCATTTATCGCGGAGCTTATGACCGCTACGGTGTGCCGGTCAATGAAACCGGAACCGGCATTCTCCTCTGGATGATCCTCGGCACCCTGGTCTGCGGTCTTGGAATTTTTGTCGCCCAGTATTTTATGATCAACAATCTGAACAAAGTGGCATACGCCTATAATTATCAGCAGCAAAACCGCTTCACCAACGGAGGTCCGGACTATTATTGATCCACCGGGCAGCATTTGACAAAAGGTCTGAAATCTGCGGAAACATTGAGCGGGTGCTCAAAAGTTTTGAAACCAACAAAACTTCTGAGTACCCGCTTTTATACGTATTGTTCACTTTTCGTAATCGTTCAAACACACTCTGGCAGAACAGTTGCTATTTTTCAATTCCATCCCTCGCCGCAAGGCCCCGGTCAAAGGGATGCCGGATTTTTTTCAGCTCTGATACATAATCCGCGCACGCAGTCAGTTCTTCTCCCGGATCCTGACCGGTCAGGATCACCTCCAGATGTTCCGGCTTTTCCCTGAGCCAGCGGATCAGCAGCTCTTCATCAAACAGCCCCGCCCGGATCGTATAAATAATCTCGTCAAGAAACAGCACGTCATAATTTTCTTCCTGCGCTTTCTTCACAACTTCCCGGAATTTTTCTTCGTAAAAATGTTTTCTGTCTTCCTTTTCCTGATCCGTCATCTGAAAAGAGAACTTTTCCTGCTTCAATCCCGGCACAAATGTGATTCCCGGAATCTTCTCCATGGCCTTTCGTTCGCTGGTGCTGTTATCCTTCATAAACTGATAGATCAGGACCCGGTAGCCATATCCGGCTGCTCTGACACAGAGTCCCATACCGCAGGTAGTCTTTCCTTTTCCGTCTCCACAGTAAATATGTACACAGCCCGTCTGTCTTTCCATGCTCTGTTTCCCTCCATCGCCGAAAAGGCGGTTTTTGATCCGCCCACGGAAACTTTCCATGGCATTCTCTAAAACCGCCTTTCCATAGATTCATATTTTTAATAATTTTCCACTTTTCTCTCAAAGTATGCTCTCGGATGTGCACAAACCGGGCATACTTCCGGAGCTTCTTCTCCTTCATAAACAAAACCACAGTTGCGGCATTTCCATCCCAGAGGAGCATCGCCCTTGAAGGTCTTGTCTGCGCGATAGGACTCCAGCAGCTTGCGGTAACGTCTCTCATGTGCTGCCTCCACGCGGGCAACGCCTTCAAATTTGTTTGCCAGCTCCGGGAAGCCTTCTTCTCTTGCTTCTCTTGCCATTCTTGCATACATATCAGTCCACTCGAAGTTTTCACCGGCTGCTGCGTCTTCCAGGTTTTCCTCCACATTTCCGATGCCGTGGATTTCCTTGAACCACATTTTTGCATGCTCTTTTTCCTGATCTGCAGTCTCCAGATACAATGCTGCCAGCTGCTCATAGCCGGCTTTCTTTGCCTGTGACGCATAATAAGTATATTTGTTTCTTGCCTCAGACTCACCTGCGAATGCTGCGAGAAGGTTCTGTTCTGTCTTTGTTCCTGCGTATTTGTTTGCCATTTTTCTTTCCCCCATTTTTTCTGTATTTTTATATCTGCGAAAACGGAATGGCTTCGTTCTTTGGTAAACCATTCCGTTTTCAATGTTCTTATCTGTAACTATATTCGTTTGTCTGCAACTATTTGTAACAATTCAGATGATGAACTGTTGCAACGGTTTCGATTTCTTCGCTGTCACACCTTGTCAGATTAGCCGAAATATCTCTCCAGTAAGCCCTTGAATGCTTTTCCGTGACGAGCCTCATCTCTTGCCATCTCATGAACGGTATCATGGATTGCATCCAGATTTGCTTCTTTTGCACGTTTTGCCAGATCTACTTTACCAGCAGTAGCGCCGTTCTCAGCCTCTACACGCATTTCCAGATTCTTCTTTGTGCTGTCTGTTACAACTTCGCCCAGCAGTTCAGCAAATTTTGCTGCATGCTCTGCCTCTTCGTAAGCTGCTTTCTCATAGTACAGACCAACTTCCGGATAGCCTTCGCGGAATGCTACGCGGGACATTGCCAGGTACATACCAACCTCGGAGCACTCCCCTTCGAAGTTTGCTCTCAGGTCTGCTTTGATGTCCTCAGCTACGTCTGCTGCAACACCTACTACATGCTCTGCTGCCCAGGTCATCTCGCCGCTCTGCTCAACAAATTTTGCTGCCGGTGCATGGCAAACCGGACATTCTGCCGGTGCTGCTTCTCCTTCATAAACATATCCACATACGCTGCATACAAATTTTTTCATTGCAATTCTCTCCTTTTCTTTTTATTATTTAATTAAAATTAGTAACTATTACTGTTTTCAGTAACAGGTTATCACACAGTCACAGGTTTGTCAAGTATCTTTTCAGGTTTTATGATAGTTTTGTCTGATGACAATGTTCGCAGATCCCATAAAAATTCACAGAATAGCTTTCAATCACTCCGTGGAAATTCTGCTCCGCACGTTCTTTGATCTCACTGATATCTTCCATATCCATATCGAGAACCGCATGGCATTTACGGCAGATAAAATGATTGTGCGGGGATGTATCCGCATCGAAGCGGTCCGGACCATCTCCTGTTACAAGACGTTTGATCTCTCCCAGTTCTGAAAGCAGTGCCAGATTCCGATAAACCGTTCCCAGGCTGATGTTCGGGTATTCCTTCCGTATGTCTGTATAGACCATATCGGCAGTTGGGTGATCGTTTCTCTGCATCAACTGTTTCTTGATGGCTTCCCGCTGTCTGCTGTATTTAAGATTCGACATAGGTCAGTTCCCCTTTTCTATTTAATAATAGTAACGATTACTATATTTAAATCATAATAGAAATCTGACATTCTGTCAAGTGCTTTTCAACACTTTTTTCATACAGCCGCAAAGAACATACGGCATCCCTCTGCGCTTCCGCTTTCCATCTGTAGCCCAAAAACCATTCCGCGCGAATACGCATCGAAATAATTTTCAAAAATATTTTATGTGGATTTTCTATAATTACGAAAAAAGTATGTGCAAAAAAATATTTGCATACACACTTTAAATATAATCTACCAGATATTTATGAACAATCTGTGAACACCACTTGAAATTTATGACAAAAGTACAAAATCCCCATCATTCCACATCATCATTCCACGACCAAAGAACACTTACACTCTCCCGGCGCCAACACCCAGAAAGCCGCCAGAGGCAGGTGGTATGCGTGGACGGCGGGCATCTGCAGCGATGTGAGAAAATCTTAACGTTCCAAAGCCCCGGAGGACGGGACAGGCGAAGTGCCACACGCACTGAGCCTGAGGAGCGCTGAGCCGGGAATTTATAAAAAATTCCTGGCGAATCGCTCCGGTGCCCGTCCGCAGGGGCTTTGGAACGGTTAGATTTTCCACATCGCTGCAGCCGCCCGCCGTCCACGCATGCCACCTGCCACTGGCGGCTTTCGTCCGTTCCGCCAAAAGCTCCATGAAACACTGTGCATTTTCCGGTTCTCAACTCCGATTTATTATGATAGAATAAATCATAAGACTGCCGTTCAGCTTTCTATATACTCTGAACCGCAGGAATTTTCTTGAACACTGGTACACCAATTACCAGAGCGTGTTTGGAAAGGAGACCACATTATGCCAACAGGCAATCAGGAATACATTCGCGACATGAACCGTTCTCTCGTACTGGAAGCGATCGTCAATCACGCCCCGATTTCCCGGGCGGATTTATCCAAAATGCTGCATCTGACCAAAGCCACGATCTCCAATATCGTACAGGAGCTGATCGACCGGGAACTTGTGCTGGAGGTGGGAAGCGGAGATGCGCCTATGGGACGCAAACCGATCCTTCTGACCTTTCACAATCGCTGCGGCTATGTAGTCTCCGTAGACTTTGGAGTAAAAAGAACGGCAATCATGACCAGCGATCCCCTGGGGCGCAGCTGCGAAGTTCATGAATATCCTTCCCAGACGAATCAGCCTTTGATGGAACATCTGATCGCTCTGCTTCATCAGACGATCAGCGCTCTTCCGGATTCTCCTTACGGAGTTCTTGGCATCAGTGTTGGTATTTACGGCGTTGTCTGCGACGATACGGTTCTCTTTACGCCTTATTACGACCTGAAATATTCCAACATCCGAAATCTGCTGGAGGAAGAATTTCATGTTCCGGTCATTGTGGAAAACGAAGCAAATCTTTCCGTGATCGGAGAAAGCGCTTTTGGTCAGAATTACAGAAATATGATCTTTCTGAATATCCACGAAGGTGTCGGTATGGGCATCCTGGTAAATGGACAGCTTTACAAAGGACAGAACGGATACGCCGGTGAATTCGGACATACCATCCTGTTTCCTGACGGACGTCCCTGCCCCTGCGGCAACAAGGGATGTCTGGAGCAATACATCTCCGAATCGGCTGTCCTGAAAGAATTCGCCAACGGTCACGGCAAATCCTCGGCAACCATTGACGAATTTCTCTGGGCCTGCAGCCAGGAAGACCCCTCAGCACAGAAAGCCCTGCATGATTTTATCCACTACACCGCGGTCAGCCTGAATACGATCCTGCACACCTTTAACCCGGATATCATCGTTCTTAACAGTTCCTTCACAAATTATATTCCGGGACTCCTGGATCAGATCACCGCATCCGTTCAGAACCGCCTGCGCTGGTATCTCCATGTGGTTCCTTCCCAGCTTCAGGATGTCTCCGTACTGCTGGGAGGCGTATGCATGTGCACCACCCGCTTTCTCGGAATCCGGGAACTGCATCTGCACCGTAACAGTTCAGCCCAGGTCTGCGCACATACTGCGCAGACCGTAAGAACGTGATTCAGGAGTGCAAAATCCCATCGCCGAAGGCGATTTTAAATGGATTTTGCAGGTAACGGTTCAGCAAGGCTGAACTGTTGCTCTGCACCGCTGAATGACTTGTTATTGCATTCACAATTATTTTGAAGTTTGTTCATTATTTCTTTACATTACAAACACGTTTTCAACACATTTTCTGCTTATACTATAACCATAAAATAATTCAAGCCAACATTATTTTATAACAATTTTCTTTTTCATATTGCCGATGAAAATCGGCTCTCCTTCCTTTAAATAATAAAAAACAAAAAAACCAGAGTTGCTGCTGGTTTTTTTGTTTGTCTTTTTTCGTATTCTCTTGTTTTTTACAAATATATTGTTCTGTCGAATATCCGTTTTTTATCCGTTCTTCTGATTCTGCAAAACATCGGAAAGTCTGGCGAAATCTGCCAGTTCCAGAGTCTCGCCCCGAACAGTCAGCGGAAATCCGCAGGCAGTGATCGCATGCTCGATCTCTTCCTTGGTGAAATCCAGCGTTCCGCTGTTCTTCAAACCATTCGCCAGGGTCTTTCTCCGCTGATTAAAGGACGCGCGGATCAGCGCGAACATCAGCTTTTCATCGGCAACTTCCACCGGAAGCGAAGCGTGCCTGGTCAGACGGATCACAGCGCTTCCCACTTTCGGCCTTGGCATAAAACAGTTCGGCGGCACATTTGCCACAATGTATGGATCCGCATAATACTGAACCGCCAAAGACAGCGCGCCGTAATCTTTGCTTCCCGGTCCTGTCTGCATCCGGTCGGCCACTTCCTTCTGCACCATAACCGTGACAGATTCCAGCGGCACATGGTTTTCAAACAGGCTCATGATGATCGGTGTTGTAATATAGTACGGAAGATTCGCAACGACCTTGATCGGGCGTCCATTGTTTTTCTCCTCCGCCAGACGGTTCAGATCCACCTTCAGAATATCTTCATTCAGCACCGTAACATTTTCATAATCCGACAGCGTATCCGCCAGGATCGGGATCAGATTCTTGTCGATCTCCACCGCACAGACCTCCCTCGCCGCATAGGCAAGATACTGGGTCAGGGTTCCGATCCCCGGACCGATCTCCACAACAAAATCATCCGGGCCGATCTGCGCGGCCGCAACGATCTTATCCAGTACATGGGTATCGATCAGGAAATTCTGTCCATATTTCTTTTGAAATACAAAGCCGTACTTCTGCAGTACGGCTATCGTATTTTTCGGCTCTCCAAGCCAGGGTTTTATTTTTTCCATAAGCTTCTCTTTCTGCTAATCAAAAATCAAAATCCTTTTCGTAGAGGATGACACGGTCATCGGAATCTCTGTGCTTACGGGATACTTTACGTCCCAGCTTTCTTGTTCCTTTTTCCGCGTGGGCAATTGCCTTATCCACCATATCCTTTACATTGGTGATCGTCATCGGCTCTCCCTCTTTCTGGTTGTCACCGATCTGTGTATACAGGGCAAGCACACCCATCTCATCCATCTTGTATCCGTTTTCGCGGGCATAGGTTCTCGCGAATGTTACCAGCTCATCGTTGGTAAACACCGGAATGGAAATAACAGTCTCAAATTTCTTTGCAAACTCCGGATAATTATGGAACATTCCTCTCATACTGGTCTTCTCGTCTTCGATGATCAGTATCAGACTGTCTGTCCGGAAATCCATCGCCTTGGAAAGTTTTTCTATTGTCTCCGGATACATCAGTCCTGCTCTTTCGATCAGAAGGAACCCTCCAGCCAGCTTAGCAACCACCTGCGCCGGATCTTTCCGGTTCAGTTCCGCCGCATCCAGACGTGCCATCTTCGTTGCAGGAATCTTCAGATCCACGCAGATGGCACGGACAAGCCCTTCCGACAGACGGGTCTTTCCTGTTCCATAACCGCCCATGATCGCGATGTTTCCATGACGGGACGTGCGGTCACCGGCGTAATGGTATACTCCATGCATTGCGTCGAGGATCTGCTGATCCATTCCCGGAACCTTTGCAAAGTATGTAAACAGCGCTTTCTGCTCATCATTCAGCTTCTCCGGCTGTGTATCATTCAGGATCCGCATCCTGCGCTCTTCCGGCGTCTCCTCCCGCAGAACCTCTTCGATGGACATAGGAACCGTCTCTTCTTTTCTCACGTCCGAAGGCATTTCGATCGTCCGGTCTGCAGTGTTTTCCACGGTCATGACCTTTGTGGCATCCTTGACTGCTTCCTGTGACGGTTCCTGAGGAATCTCCATATCCAGATCTTCCGGCTGTACGATCACAGGTTCCGGAATCTCCATGGTCTTTTCCAGATCTTCCAGACGGCGGATCGGGGATTCTTCTTTCTCAGACTCCGCAACGTCATCCTGCTCCACCGTCTCCGGCTGCTTTTCCAGCGGCTCTTCCGGCTTCTTCACAGGCTCCGCTGTCTGTGATTCCTCCACAGTTTTTTCTGCCAAAGACTCTTCCGTCTGCTCCTCTTCCAGTGCCTTTTCCAGTACACTGTCATGTGCAATCTCATCCGACAGGCTTGCTGCCGTCTCCTGGAACAGCGCGTCCAGATCAAGATCATCTGCCGAACTGGTTTCCTCCGGTTTCTCAGCTGTTTCCGGTTCTTCTTCCTTCACCGCTTCTGCTTCCGGAGCTTCCTTCTTCACCGTTTCCGGTCTTGTCAGGATCGTCTTGCCCGCATCCGGCTGGGGAGCAACTTCCACGTCCATATTCTCCGGTTCCAGTTCTCTGACATCGTAATCTTCCTCACGATTTTCTTCCGGTTCGGATACTTCCTGTTCCGCCTGGGCGGTCTTCTTTACATCCGGAAATACATTGCGGATGCTTTTGATCAGCTCGTTGTGCAGATCCACCGTATTTCCAAGAAATGTCGGCGCTGTATAAGACGGTGCCGGCTCCGCTTCTTTCCTCGCCTCAGTTTCGCGGGCCGCAGCCATCTCCTGGGCTCCCGCATCCTGGGTAATCGCCGCGCCTGCCTGATCCATACGATTCAGGAGGTTTCCCACCTCTTTCTCACTGCTCGCAGCTCCGCCATTCTCATACTTGCTTTTCTGAGACGGGGTAAGAGGCTCATATTTCATCTTCAGTTCCAGAGCTTTTGTGACATATTTACCTTCGCTGAACCACAGTTCCAGTTCATCACAGGTATCAACACACTGCCTGATCTGACCGTTTTTGCTGTACAAAAGCGCCAGTTCATAATTCCAGCGTTCTGTAAACTCTGCTTCCTTATATGCTTCCAGCACCTCGATCTGCTCATCCAGCGGTGCCTGCTGTCCTCTCAGGATTTTATAACGGAGTAAATATCTGGAAGTATCATGAGGTGCCGCAGAGACGAACTCTTCATAATATTCCTCTGCACTCTCAAAATCCTGCATCTTCACAGACACTTCCACCAGGCGGTACAAAATCCCCTTACCGATAGAAGAACGGTCATATGCCAGCAGAAGAATATCATTCGCTTCCGGATACATCTTGTTGGCCTCATAAACATCCGCCACCATCGACAGGGTTCGTATACTTTTGACACGACGCCAGTCCACAGATTCTACAATCTCCAGGGCGCCCTTATAGTCCTCTTTATTCGCAAGACTGGTCAGCTGCTCCAGCTTGCTTTGATATTCTGCTTTATCCAATGTTTTCACCTCATATGCTTCAGTTTGATCAACATTATAGACAGAATTAAGTGTATCACACTCCCTTGGGAATGTCAAAAAATTTGTGGGAGGCTCTTCGGGAAGAAACGGACGAAAGCCAGAACCCGGCGCAGGGTCAGCAGAGCCCTTGCAATGTCGGGCGGCTCCGGGACTGTCGCGCCCAAGGGCGGGCGGATACAAGATGGACCGCGGACGTGCGTGTATGGCGGGCATCTGCAAAAATATGAGAAAATCTTAACGTTCAGAAGCCCTGTAGGACGGGACAGGCGAAGTGCTTCTCGCACTGAGCCTGAGGAGCGCTGAGCCGGGAATTTATAAAAAATTCCTGGCGAATCGCTCCGGTGCCCGTCCGCAGGGGCTCCTGAACGTTTAGATTTTCCATATTTTTGCAGCCGCCCGCTGTACACGCACGTCCGCGGTCCGTCTTGTTTCCGCCCGCCCTGAGGCGCGGCAGTCCCGGAGCCACCCGACGCGCATGGGCTTTGCTGACCCTGCGCCGGGTTCGTCCGCATTCATAAAAACTTATTTCACCGTTATTCTGTCAAGATGCCAGATTTCGTCCACATACTGCTGGATCGTACGGTCAGAAGTGAATTTTCCGGAATGTGCCACATTCAGGATCGCGCTTCTCGCCCAGCTCTCGGTATCGCGGTATTTATCTTCGACCCGCTCCTGAGCCGCTGCGTATGCCTTGAAGTCTGCCAGGATAAAGTACATATCCGGGCGCGGAGCATTTTTCGCGGTCAGCAGGGAATCGTACAGGTCACGGAACATATTGGTGTCTCCCTTGGAGAATTTTCCGCTGATCAGGTCCATCATAACTTTGTGGATATCCGGATCGTTGATGAAGTAACGCATCGGATCGTAATTGCAGTTTTTCTCATAGTTGATGACATCATCTGCAGAAAGTCCGAAGATGAATGCATTTTCTTCTCCTACTTCCTCTACGATCTCCACGTTCGCACCGTCCATGGTTCCCAGGGTCAGCGCGCCGTTGAGCATAAACTTCATATTTCCGGTTCCTGAAGCCTCTTTGCTGGCTGTAGAGATCTGCTCGGAAACATCCGCTGCCGCAAAGATCATCTCCGCGTTGCTTACGCAGTAGTCTTCAATAAATACGACCTTGATCTTTCCGCGGATCACCGGATCATTGTTCACAACATCCGCCACGGAGTTGATCAGATGGATGATCGCTTTTGCTCTCTCATAACCTGCGGATGCCTTTGCTCCGAAGATGAATGTTCTCGGATAGAACGGCATATCCGGATTCTGCTGCAGCTTCTCGTACAGATACATGATGTGCAGGATGTTCATAAACTGTCTCTTGTACTCATGCAGACGTTTTACCTGTACATCGAAGATGGAATTCGGATCCACATCGATTCCGTTGTGTTCTTTGATATATTTTGCAAGACGCAGTTTGTTCTTATATTTAATCTCCATGAACTCCTGCTGTGCCTGACGGTCATCGGCATAGGAAGCCAGCTGTTCGATCTTCGGAAGGTCGGTGATCCAGCCTTTGCCCACATGCTCGGTTACCCAGTCTGCCAGCAGCGGGTTTCCGTGAAGAAGGAAACGTCTCTGGGTGATACCGTTGGTCTTGTTGTTGAACTTCTGCGGCATCATCTCATAAAAGTCTTTCAGCTCGCGTCTCTCCAGGATCTGAGTATGAAGACGTGCAACACCGTTGACAGAATAGCCGCCGACGATCGCCAGACGTGCCATATGCACCTGTCCGTCGTAGATAATCGCCATCTGGCGTACTTTTTCTTCATTGCCCGGATACTGCTCGCGCACCTGGATCAGGAAGCGGCGATTGATCTCCTCCACAATCTGATAAATACGCGGAAGCAGTCTGGAGAACAGGTCTACCGGCCATTTTTCCAGCGCCTCGGACATGATCGTATGGTTGGTGTATGCACAGGTTTTGGTGGTAACATCCCATGCCTCATCCCATCCAAGGCCTTCCTCATCCATCAGGATACGCATCAGCTCCGGAACGGCTACGGTCGGATGGGTATCGTTCAGCTGAAACGTTACCTTCTCATACAGTTTGCGCACATCGTCATGTTTTCTCTTATAACGTGCCACTGCACGCTGTACACTTGCGGAGATGAAGAAATACTGCTGTTTCAGACGCAGTTCTTTTCCTGCATAGTGATTATCATTGGGATAAAGAACCTCAACAATGGTACGTGCCAGATTTTCCTGCTCCACCGCCTTGTAGTAATCGCCCTTATCGAAGGAATCCAGGGAAAAATCATCGATCGCCTGAGCATCCCAGATCATCAGGGTATTTACCACATTGTTGTCATATCCTACAATCGGCAGGTCGTACGGGATCGCACGGACGGTCTGCGCACCCTCCTGACGGAAGTTGGTGCGCTGTGCAGCCTCGTCATAGTACATCTGTACATGTCCGCCGAATTTTACTTCCTTTGCATATTCCGGACGGCGCAGTTCAAAAGGATATCCGTCTTTCAGCCAGTTGTCCGGCACTTCGATCTGACATCCCTGATCGTCGATCTCCTGTTTGAACATACCGTAACGGTAACGGATTCCGCAGCCATAAGCCGGATAACCGAGAGTCGCCAGAGAGTCCAGGAAACATGCAGCCAGTCGTCCAAGTCCTCCGTTTCCAAGAGCCGGGTCTCTCTCCTGATCTTCCAGAACGTTCAGATCAAATCCCATCTCGTCCAGCGCTTCCTTCACCTCGTTGTATGCGGTGAGGTTGATCAGGTTATTTCCAAGCGCACGTCCCATCAGGAACTCCATAGACATGTAATAAACCATCTTTGGATCTTCTTCATCCATCGCATTCTGTGTTTTCAGCCAGTTATCCATGATCACGTCTTTGACTGCGTAGCAGACTGCCTGATACACTTCCTGCTCATTGGCCTTGTCGATGGTTTTGCGATACAGCTTTTTAACATTTTCCTCGACACTCTGCTTGAATGCTTCCTTTTTAAACTGGGTATCTAACATCTGTGTCCTCCTTTTCCGGCCTGTTATGCTGCCTCCTTCATCCTGTTTGTCCCTTGCCGGTCCTTCCATTTTTCAGTTTTGTCTAAAAATATTTCAGCTTAAACGCTCTACAGACAGGACAACATGCTCGGAGTTGATGTTCCACTCCTTCTCATATCCTGCTGTCTGTCCGATCGAAACCTCGTCTGCGAGGACTTCGGACTGGATCTGCCCGCCGTACTGGCGGAAGATTTCAATAATACGCTCATTATCCTTCACACCGATTCTGATCCGGTCCATGACCTCAAAGCCGGCTTCTTTACGCATAGTCTGAATCTTGCTGATCAGCTCACGCACAAAGCCTTCTTCAATCAGTTCCGGCGTCAGGTTGGTGTCCAGTACCACTGTGATCGCATTGTCAGACTCGGAAACATAGCCCTCCATCTGAGCGGTATCGATCAACAGATCCTCCTCTAATAATACGATTTCCTGACTGTCAATGTCAAGCTTTAGTTCGCCTGTGGACTTCAGCTCCTGCATTGCGCTGTTGCCGTCCAGTTCAGACAGAACGGTCTTGATTTTGTTGAGCAGTTTTCCGTATTTCGGTCCTACGGTGCGCATCTGCGGCTTGAAGGTATAAGAGATAAACGCCGCGATATCGTCGGTGAACGCTACCTCTTTCACATTCAGCTCATCCGCGATGATCTCTTTATAGAATTCATCCAGGACAAACTCGCTCTTTACAAACATCTTTCCGATCGGCTGACGGTTCTTGATGTTTGCAGTGTTGCGGCAGGCACGTCCCATAACGACAACCTCCAGCAGATCCGCCATATCCTCTTCCAGCTTCTGATCGATCCATTCGGTCTTCACTTCCGGATAGTCGCACAGGTGAATGCTTTCCGGCGCGGAATCGTCGATGCTCTTCACCAGGTTCTGATAGATGTCTTCTGTCATAAACGGGATCATCGGGGCAGCAGCCTTGCTGACCTCCACCAGTGCGGTGTACAGGGTCATGTAAGCGTTGATCTTATCCTGCTCCATTCCTTTTGCCCAGAATCGCTCACGGGAGCGGCGCACATACCAGTTGCTCATGTCATCCACAAAGGACTGAAGCGCTTTTGCCGCCTCCGGGATCCGGTAGTTTTCCAGATTGCTGTCCACCGCCTGGATCGTGGATTCCAGTCTGGAAAGCAGCCATTTATCCATTACGGACAGTTTGTCGTAGTCCAGTGTATATTTTGTCGCGTCGAACTGGTCAATATTCGCATACAGAACGAAGAATGCATAGGTATTCCACAGCGTACCCATGAATTTTCTCTGTCCTTCCACCACGGTCTTTCCGGCGAAACGGGACGGCAGCCACGGTGCGCTGCTGGAATAGAAGTACCAGCGGATCGCGTCTGCGCCGTAGGTCTGCAGCGCGTCGAACGGGTTAACGGCATTTCCTTTGGATTTGCTCATCTTCTGTCCGTTTTCGTCCTGAACCAGACCGAGGACAAGAACGTTCTCGTACGGCGCCTTGTCAAACAGCAGCGTGGAGATTGCCAGCAGAGAGTAGAACCATCCGCGGGTCTGATCCACCGCCTCGGAGATGAACTGTGCCGGGAACTGCTGCTCGAACAGTTCTTTGTTTTCAAACGGATAGTGGTGCTGCGCAAACGGCATGGAACCGCTGTCGAACCAGCAGTCGATCACTTCCGGCACACGGTGCATTTCCTTGCCGCAGTGCGGGCATTTGATCGTTACTTTATCAATATACGGACGGTGCAGTTCAATATCGTCCGGACAGTTGTCTGATTTTTCTTTCAGTTCCTCGATGCTGCCGATGCAGTCCTGATGGCCGCACTCACACTGCCATACCGGAAGCGGAGTACCCCAGTAACGGTTTCTGGAAAGTCCCCAGTCCTGAACGTTCTCCAGCCAGTCGCCGAAACGTCCTTTTCCGATGCTCTCCGGAATCCAGTTGACCGTATTGTTGTTGCGGATCAGGTTCTCTTTTACCGCAGTCATTTTGATGAACCAGGTCTCACGCGCGTAATAGATCAGCGGAGTGTCACATCTCCAGCAGTGTGGATAGCTGTGCTCAAACAGCGGCGCCTCAAACAGAAGTCCGGCTTCTTCCAGAGCGATCAGGATCGCTTTGTCCGCTTTCTTGCAGAACTCGCCTGCCCACGGAGTGTCCTCCGTCATCTCACCTTTTTCATTTACCATCTGTACAAACGGCAGATCGTAACGGCGTCCCACCTGGGAGTCGTCCTCACCAAATGCAGGCGCAATATGAACGACACCGGTACCGTCGGTCAGGGTAACGTAATCCGCGCAGGTCACATAGTATGCCTTCTTGCCGTTCAGGCGGCCCTGGGCATACGGAAACAACGGCTCATACTCTTTGTATTCCAGATCCGTACCTTTGTATGTCTCCAGAACCTCATACGCCTTCTCGCCTTCCCCTGCAAGCTTTCCGAGAACCGTATCCAGGAGCGCCTCCGCCATATAATACACATGACCGTCAGCGGCTTTTACCTTCACATACGTCTCCTGCGGATTCACACACAGCGCCACGTTGGACGGCAGTGTCCACGGTGTCGTGGTCCATGCCAGGATATAGGCATCCTCGTCTTTTACCCGGAAGCGGACAACGGCAGAACGCTCTTTTACATCTTTGTAGCCCTGTGCCACCTCATGGGAAGACAGCGGCGTACCGCAGCGCGGGCAGTACGGAACGATCTTGTGTCCCTTGTACAGCAGACCCTTCTTCCAGATCTCCTTCAGCGCCCACCACTCGGATTCAATAAAGTCATTGTGGTAAGTGACATACGGATCTTTCATATCCGCCCAGAAACCAACGGTATGGGAGAAATCTTCCCACATCCCCTCATATTTCCAGACACTTTCCTTACATTCCTCGATAAACGGCTCGACACCGTATTTTTCAATCTGCTCCTTGCCGTCGAGGCCAAGCTTCTTCTCTACCTCCAGCTCCACCGGAAGCCCGTGGGTATCCCATCCCGCCTTACGCGGAACCATATAGCCTTTCATGGTGCGGTAGCGCGGGATCATATCCTTGATCACGCGGGTCTCCACATGGCCGATATGCGGCTTGCCGTTGGCGGTCGGCGGTCCGTCATAAAACACATAAGACGGATTTCCTTCCCGCTGTTTCATACTCTTTTCAAAGATCTCGTGCTCCTCCCAGAACTTCTCCGTCTGCTTTTCACGCTCGACAAAGTTCATATCAGCAGAAACTTTTCTGTACATGACAACGTCCTCCTTCATGATTTTCCTTTCGTCTTTTATTTCACAGGAAAGCAATTTCCTGTGAAGTCAAATACCCCGCAGCAAGCTACTGGGCAGCAAGCTTGCAGCGCAGCAAAGCTGCGGGGTATTTGACCCTCGCGGCAGTCACCAAATGGACATGCAAGCATGTCCGCTTGGCTCGTTGCCCGCGGGAATAAAAAAAGCCCCATCCTGTAAAAGGACGAGAGCTCAATACTCACGCATACCACCCGTTACATACCATCATATGCAGTCCCGTTAACGCTGGACCTGCGGCGTTTCCTATCTGCTCCGCCGCGGTCTCCCGCCGCCGGAACCTTCAGAATTGCAACTTGGAAGTGATTTTCTCCTGCCGTTACTCGTACCGGACTTCCACCGTCTCCGGCTCGCTGAAACTTTCCCTGACAGAATACTCTCTTCGTCATCGTTTTTTTGTGATTCATGCTTATTCGGTTATATCTGATGATCCGGTAACTGTTCAGTCCGCTGAACGGTTACGAACTGTTATCATTATACGCAACAAAACGCCGGATTGTCAAGCGTCAACAGTTGCCGAATCGCCAAAAATAATTTATAATGATTACCGTATATCAATTCAAATGAACGAGGGGTATGTAAAAACAAATGAAAGCAGAATTTTTCCGCAAAAAACGTATGAAACAGCTGCTGTGCTCCGTACTGGCTTTCGGTCTTGTCACAGCCGTTTCTCCCGCCGCGGTCTGCGCCACAGAAGGGACAGAGCCGCCTGCCGCCTACTATGAGGCCATCCAGACCGATACTCTGGCGAACTGGCCCCAGGGACCCGCCATCTACGCGGAATCCGGAATCCTTGTGGATCTGGACACCCAGGAAATCCTTTATTCCAAAAACATTGACAAACAGCTCTATCCCGCCAGCATCACCAAGATCATGACGACCCTGGTCGCCATCGAATCTTCTTCGCCGGAAGAGCCAGTCACCTTTTCCCAGCACGCGCTGGACAGTATCGAGTGGGACAGTTCCAATATCGGCTGCCGCCTCAATGAAACCCTGACCATGGAACAGTGCTGGTACGCGATGATGCTGAACTCCGCCAATGAGGTGTGCTGCGGCGTTGCGGAACATATTTCCGGCTCCATCGAAGCCTTTGTGGAGAAGATGAACCAGAAAGCCGCCGAGCTGGGCTGTACCAACACCCATTTTTCCAACCCGAACGGCCTGCCCGACGAAACCCATTATACCACCGCCCATGATATGGCGCTCATCGCCAACGCCGCCTATCAGAACGAGACGTTCCGGCAGATATTCAGTACCCGGCAGTATGAAATCCCGCCGACACCTCAGTATACTGAGACCCGTTATCTCTATAATCATCATAAAATGATGCAGCCTGACACAGAATATTACTACGAAGGCTGCCTGGGCGGCAAAACCGGATACACGGAAACAGCCCTGAATACCCTTGTAACCATCGCTTCCCGCAACGGAAAAAATCTGCTGTGCGTCACCATGCGCACCCAGGGCCGCCAGGTATACACCGACACGGCAAGCCTGTTCGACTACGGATTTTCCCAGACTTTCCCGGCAGATGAGGCAGCTCTTCTCACAGTGGCGGAGCCGACCGTTACTGAAACACCGACTCCGGAACCCTCTCCGACAGCCACTGAGGTTCAGGATGAGGAAAACGGAAGTTCCAAAGGCAGCAGTTCTTCCGCTGCAGATACCGTGCAGGACATGTTCCCTGTATGGATTCCTCTGACCGCTGTATTTGTCATTGCCGTGGGATTGTTTGTATTTAAGCTTTACCTGGAATCCGCACGGAAAAAGCGCAGACGCCGCAGGCAGAGAAGAAGAAGCGAAGAAGATAAGTAACCATTCAGCGGTCTGAACGGTTACGAAAAAGATAACAAAGGACCTGACATTATGAATTACATCGTATTTGACCTGGAATGGAACCAGTGTCCCGACGGAAAAGAAGCAGGGGACCCCGCGCTCCCTTTTGAGATCATAGAAATCGGCGCAGTAAAACTGGACGGCAGCCTTCAGGAAACCGGCCGGTTTCACCGCATCATACGGCCGGCTGTCTACCCGACACTCAATTCCCATACCAGGGAAATCGTGCAGATGGATGAGAAAAAACTGAAATCCGGAATCCCTTTTCCTGATGCCGCAAGGGAATTTCTCTCCTTCTGCGGAGGCGACGCGATGTTCTGCACCTGGGGACCTGCCGATCTAACGGAACTGCAGCGGAACCTGAAATATTACGGTATGCTCTCTCTGATCCGCGGTCCGCTTCATTATTATGATGTACAGAAGCTGTTTGCGATCCAGTATGAAACCATGAAAAGCCGAAAATCCCTTGAGTACGCTGCGGATTTCCTGCATTTTGACCGTTCGCTTGCCTTCCACCAGGCATTGTCCGACGCCGTATACACCGCCAGAGTCTTCCAGACGATCGACCCGATGATCCGGCACGCCTATGATTCCATCGATGTTTACCAGAATCCGAAGACAAAAAAAGAAGAGATCCATGCGGTCTACAACGGTTACTCCAAATTCATCTCCCGGGAATTTGATTCCAAGGAAGAGGCAATCGCGGACCGGGAAGTGACCTCCACCTACTGCTGTCTCTGCGGGCGGCGCGCCCGGAAAAAACTCCGGTGGTTTTCCGCAGGTTCCAAAAATTATTACTGCATCGCCATGTGTCCGGATCATGGGTATCTGAAAGGAAAGATACGGATGAAACACACAGACGAGGGCAAATTTTATGTGATCAAAACCATCAAAGTCAGCAGCAGCACAGAGGCGGACGAAATACGGATAAAAAAAGATACGATACGAAAAAAGCGGAAGCAGAAACGCCGCTGACAAAAAAAGATCTGCCGTACGAAATCTACTTTCGCACGGCAGATCTTTTTTATACTCTTTTTGCTTCTCTGTTCTCTTATGCGTTGCCTCTTGCTTTGTCCAGCATTTTTCCCCAGAAACCTTTTTTCTTTTTCTGCGGTGTCTCCAGCGATCCGCGGATTCCGCGTACACCTGTAATGTAAATGCCGCTCACGGTTGCCTTAACCTCTTTCTTGACCGGAATCTGGTCGAAGATCGCTGCGTCACAGATCAGAGTCATAATACGTGGACCAACTTTTGCTTTCACCACCGGCATCTTGGTCCGGCGCATCAGCTTTGGTGTCTGATCGATCACCATCTGCGGAAGACCGGAATCTTTCAGCCGCATTTTTTTCTTGTCTATAATTAACATGGATACGGTCTGTTTGATCGCCTCCATCTGTTCCTGCTGCTCGGCCTGTTTTTTCTCAGCCTTCTTGCCAAAGAAATATAATGCGACAAGAGCGCCGACAAGGACAACCACAATAATCAGCATCACTGCCCAGAATGGCATAACTGCACCTCCTCCTGTATTTTTTCTGCATATTACTTCTGACATTTTATCATTGTTTCGTTTAAATGGCAAATGTTAATTTTTCTTTTATCGAAAAAACGCTGAAAAACCTCGGCAAAGGTGTTATAATGGATAACGTGTGTAAAAATATAGTAACAGAAGGAAACACGCCCGGCAGAGGCGTGGAGCAAAATAAGAAGGAATAAAATGAAAGATACAAAAAACAAAAACTACAGACGAAAAAGAACACAGAAAAACATAACCCGGGAAAACAAGACCTCAGATGGCAGAACCCTGGATGACCTGAGAGCCAAAAGAAGACGGGAACGCCAGCGCCAGGTCATGATCATCCGGGGGATTATCGCAGGCGCCGCACTTCTGATCCTCCTTGCAGCTGTCATTCTGATCATAAAGCTCACAGGAAGAGAAAATTCAAAAACGGAAGAACCACAGCAGACGCTGGCATCCGCGGATGTCCTGACAGTACCGCATCTGTCCTTTGACACGTTGGTTGTGAACGCGGAAGCAGCCGGAAGCGATGGGATGACCGTGGAAGAATTTAACGAGATCCTGCAGCTTTTGTATGACAATGATTATATCCTGGTGAGCGTCCGTGATCTGGCAAATGTAACGGAACAGAAAGACGGCAGTGTGACCATAGCCGCCAAGGACCTGGAACTTCCGGAAGGAAAGAAGCCCCTGGTCCTGTCCCAGAATGACGTCAGCTACCCGCTGACACTTCCTGCCGGAGGCTACGCATCCAAACTGCTTGTGGACGAATCCGGAAATCTGGTATCCGAATACCATCAGCCAGACGGGACGACCGTCACCGGGGCATACGATGTCATCTCCTGCCTGGAAGCATTTCTGGAAGAACATCCCGACTTCTCCTGGCAGGGAGCCAGAGGAATCATCGGCGTGACCGGTCAAAGCGGCATCCTCGGATATCGCACGGATGAACTGTTCGGAAAGTCTGCGGAAGAGGGCAACATCTACGCCGATTACGGAACCTTTGACACTGCATCTGAGACAGCATCGGCACAGGCGGTTCTGAACGTGCTGAAAGAAAAGGGATGGGAGATTGCTTCCCAGGGATATTCCGGCATCAGCTACGCCAGCGAATATGCGCTGGTTGTCTCCGATATGGACCAGTGGAAACAGAAAACCGAACCGGTTGTCGGCAGCACCGATCTTCTTCTGTATCCCCAGGGAACCGATATCGCAAGCTGGAAAGATTACAGCAGCGACGATCAGAAATATACGTACCTGAAAGAACAGGGCTTCGATTTCTTTTTCAATATCGACTCCCGGAATCCTTACTGGGTACAGATCCGCAGCGATTACTTCCGTCAGGGACGGATAGACGCACGGACTTATCTTACCAGCGTCGGACTCCTTTCCGGCGAACCGGAGTCTGTTGATTCCGAACCGGTTTCTGTTGAATCGTCAGATTCCGGTTCTGCGGAAGCTTCTGATTCCGAGGATGCTTCTGGTTCTGCGGATTCTTAAGATTCTTCAAGTTCATAAGAAACCCCCGACTCCCCGGAAGATTCCGGAGAGTCGGGAAAATTATAAAAGTTCTTTGGTTTTGCAGGCAAGATATACTGGAATGTTTGTAAAATCCCCATCTTTTCTATAACCCCGTTTTGAAAAGCGAATTGCATATTCCGGTTGATTCTTTGCAATATACCGTTTAAAGGATGGCGCAGACTTATCTTCTCCCCCCTTGGTTTCGACCGGTATAATTTCTGTACCATACTGAATGACAAAATCAATTTCACCGTTTTTGTCCGAAAAATACCTTGGCTCAACTTCAAACTGACCTTTCAGCTGCTGCAGCACATAGTTTTCTGTCAGCGGACCTTTACAGTTTAAATTGATCGAGTCTGTCGAAGGCGGACAAAGGATGCTCCATCTTTGATACATTATATACACGATTGAGCATACCGGCAGAAACAAGCCATTCGATTGCCTCTTCGAAGTCACGCGCCCTGCCTCCTTCACGATTATCCATGAAGCAACGCACTTCGGCATGCCTCCGATAATCAGACAGTTATTATATGCCTCCAACAGACGATTGTGAAAGATTTCTTCGATCTGCTGATTTTTCTGAACATTGTCATAATAAGCATACAATGCCGGCTCCACCGCATCAAGAAACTCCTCAAAATTCAATGGATGTATATCAAGCAAATTGACCATACCTACGGGATAGGACTTTGGCTGTGCAAGAAGGGTTCCTAACAGGCTGCCCGCTGCGATTACATGATATTCGTTTGCATTTTCTTTGAAATATTTGAGAGTATTCAATGCTTCCGGGCATTCCTGAATTTCATCAAAGATAATCAACGTTTCTCCCGCTTTTTTCAAATCAATCAAACACATTTTTCCGAACAGACATATATCCTCTTATTACTGCTGAAATATACCGTCTTCTGTTTTTGGATTTTATTTCAAATCATGGGAAATTAACACATAATTTCCGGAAAATGAGTGATAATAATATCAGAAAATCTAAAAAAAGAACTTGATGGCGCCGCTGTGCACAGCCTTTGCTCCACAGTGAGCTGCAACTATCTGACAGAAAAAGGAGACAATATATGAAAGCAACAGGAATCGTGAGAAGGATCGACGACCTTGGCCGCGTCGTGATTCCGAAAGAAATCCGGAAGACCATGCGCATCCGCGAAGGACAGGCGATGGAAATCTTTACCGGACGGGAAGGCGATATCGTTCTGAAAAAATATTCCCCGATAGAGGAAATGGCCGAAGATGCCGCTGAATACGCAAAGGCGCTGTCATCGGTCTGCAGTCATCTGGTCTGTGTTTCGGATCAGGAACAGATCGTCGCCGCCAGCGGTCCGGATCAGAAAAACTATCTTGGAAAATCCATCAGCCCGGAACTGGAAGATCTGCTGGCAAACCGCCAGTCCATCGACGCACCGCCAGACAGCCGCAGCAGTATCCCGCTTCTTCAGGATCAGAGCCGCCCGTCCGTCCACGAGATCGTGGTTCCAATCCTCAGTTCTGGAGATGTGCTCGGCGCCGTAATTCTTCTTGGAAAAAATGATACGGTCAAAATGGGAGAGGCAGAAAAAATGCTCGCAAAAGTTGCCGCCCTTTTTCTTGGGACACAGATGGAATAACAAAAAAGCAGAAAGATGTCAAAAGCTGTTTTCTTAATAAAACACTGACTTTTGACAACTTCCTGCTTTTTTATCTTCTGCCAGATAAAAGGATTCCGTTTTCTTTTATACCGGATTGCCTTCCGCATCTACCATCACTTCATTAATAGTAGCATTTTCCAGAACCAGATCCAGGACTCTGTCCTGATTAACACTCAGTTCGATGGATTCCTCTCCATTCTGCTCCACAAATTCCTCTTCCGTAACACCGGAATTCTGAACCATGGTATTGAAGCGGCTGATATAATCCTCATCGTCTGTGGTCCAGCCTTCTTCTTCAGAAATCGCATTGATCACCAGAGAAAGCTCCGCTACCTGTCTCGCATAAGCGTCCTGCTCCTGCTCATAGGCATCCTTATCTACATACTGATCCAGAAACTCATCCAGGGTAACTCCGTAAAGAGACGCATAGGAAGTATACATCTGCTCATGCATCTGCTCACCCAGCGTAATGTAAGACTGAGGGATCTGTTTGATCTCGGCATTGTTCAATACCACCTGAAGGGCTGTAGATTCCAGGGTATTCTCCGCAGAAAATTCATTGGACGCCTCCAGCTGCTCTCTCTGTGCCTGACGGTATTCATCGATCGTCGTGTAATCCGTATTTTCCTGCACCCAGGCTTCTGTCAGTTCCTGAGGACGGCTGATCGCATTGACCGTTACCGTAAATACAACGTCTTTTCCGGCAAGTTCCTCAGTATAATCTTCCGGGAAGGTAAGATTCAGATCTTTCGTCTCATCCTGCTTCATGCCGATGACCCCATCCTCAAATCCGTCAATAAACGTATTGGAACCGATAGTCAAATTATAAGAGTCAGAACTTCCGCCTTCAAATTCTTCCCCGTCGACCTTTCCCACAAAGGCAATATCAACCGTATCGCCTTCCTGAACCGTCGCTTCCGGATCGTCCACGGTTGCCATCAGGTTGCTGGAAATGGAATTTTCCACATCCTCATCGGTCACCTGCTGGATCTCCTTGTCCAGAGTGATTCCTTTATAATCCCCGAGGGTCACACACTCACTGACCGGCAGATCCTCGTCCACGATGGGAATTTCTTCTTCTGAAGACGCACTGGATGTACCGGCTGTGCTGGCAGTGCTTCCGGAATTGCTTTCTGTATCGTTATTGCTGCATCCAACAGCAAACGCGCCGACAGAGAGGCACAGTACAAGCATCATTATTTTTTTCTTCATAGTGTTTCCTCCATTCTGAAAAACGTAACCGTTCAGACAATGGAACGGTTGCTGAAAAACATATTAGCACACTTTCCCGGCAAAGAAAAGCATTTCCACAGGATTTCTGTTTTTCCTGCTTTTCCTACAGGGAAAGATTTTCTTTCGTACGCTCCCGCACTTCCAACTGGATGTTGCAGTCGCCCACATAACTTCCGTTCAGCTCCAGCGCATAATCCACTTCCAGAAAAATGCGTTCCGGTTCCTCCATCAGTTCGATCCTTGTGGTTGCTATACCCATATCCATAACGCCAAACGGCGTCTGGTACATGGAAATGTTCTTTTTATTTTCCTCGAAAATCATATGTACTTCCAGCAGGCCTCTCTTCCGGACCTCCAGTTTCTGTTTATTGAACTTCAGGATATTATGCGTCGTTTCCTCAAAACCTTCCGCAGGTTCGTCGTAAAGTATGTAATGCTGGTTATTTTTAAAATAATACTGTCCGGTGTTCAGCACCTCCACCGGCTCCTGCACTCCTTCTTCATCCACCAGGACCTGCAGTCCACGGATGCTGATCAATACATCTTTCGTCATATTCTTTCTCTCTTTATCATTTCATGCTTTCACACCACGTTCATCAAACGTTCCCCGCAGCTTTAATATTCCTCGATCTGTATCTGACGGGTTCCCACAATCTCATAGGGCAGTACTCTCCGGGCAAATTCATTGAGCCGCTCCACCGCGTCGCTGGCATAAAAGCAGTATTTTCCTTCCTCCAGAGAACCGGATGGATCTCTTTCCAGTTTTAATTCCGCCAGCATCCGTTTCAGCGCCTGCGAAGTCTCATAGGCCGGATTGACCAGCGTTACCTTTTCCCCAACCACCTGGCGGAGAAGGGAACGCAGCAGCGGATAATGGGTGCATCCCATGATCAATGTATCAATATCTTTTCCCAGAAGATCTTTCAGATACCTTCTTGCCACTTCCTCAGTGATCGGGTCTTTCGTCCACCCTTCCTCCACCAGCGGCACAAACAGCGGACACGGCTGTCCATATACCGTGACCTCCGGATCCTTCTGGGAGATCAGACGCTGATACAGACCGCTGTGTATGGTTCCTTCCGTCGCGATGACACCGATCTTCTTGTTTTTCGTTGTCTGCAGCGCCATCTCTGCTCCCGGCTTTACGACGCCCAGGATTGGAAGATCGATTTCTTTCTCTATCGTCTCCAATGCAAGCGCGCTCGCCGTATTGCATGCGATCACGATCGCCTTGACGTTCCTGGTCTGAAGAAAGCGGACGATCTGCCTCGAATAACGGATGACCGTGTCCGCTGACTTGGAGCCGTACGGCACCCGGGCCGTATCTCCGAAATATACAATTCTCTCGTCCGGAAGATTCCTCATGATCTCCCTGACCACCGTAAGCCCCCCGACGCCGGAATCAAAGACACCGATCGGCGCATTGTTATCTATACTCATCCTTTTTCTATCTCCATACTCCAATCCTTGGAACAGACTGCGTTTTTTCATTCCCGTGCAGAAATCCGGACACCGTCTGCCATATATGGAGCAGCAGCGTCCTTCCCAACACTTTATACATTTTAACCTGAATGCCCTCAGAATGCAAGGAAAAAGGAAAAACGCAGCTTTCCATGACGGAGGACCGAATCGTAGGCCTCATCGCTCAGCACCTTCTCCAGGGTCTCCTCTCCCTCCTCATCCGGGACTGCGTGGAACGCATCGGGAAAACACATGGACGGATACAGCATGCACCACCAGTTATGTCCGTCTCCTTCTCCGATCGTCACCTTCAGCGCTTCATAGTTGCCGGACGGAAAGGTGTATTCCCCATAAGTTTTCTGTGGAAACCAGGATTCCCCAAAGCTCACCTCCACAGACTGACTGCAGTTTCTTTCCCGCAGAACCTTTTCAGCGCATGTTTCCAGCTCCGGAAGATGTCTCCTCAGGATCTTTTCTGTTTCTTCTTTGTCCGAATCGGAATTTTCATCCAGCAATTCCTCCATTTTTTCCAGCAGAGCATCACGCACCGCCAGTTTGTTATCCTGATCCTTTCTTGTATCACTGTTGGCTTTTACATGAAAACGGACGACACTTGCCGCGATCTCCTGCTGGATCTTTTGTTCCTCCCGGTGAAGCCCGATCATAAAGATCAACATGACGGTCCCTGCCGCCGCGCCCGCCATCCATGCCAGATTTCTTCTTTTCATGCCCTGTCCCCCTGTTATGTAACAGGCCCGGCCAATCCGGCCTGCCTGTCTGTTTTCTTCTTCTGAGAAAAGTATTTCCAGGGAACAGAAGTTTTATTCTGCTATAAGACACAATAAATACCTTACTGTTTCGGTGAGGATGCTTTTACAACTGCGCAATCGGGAAAGCAGACCAGCGAAACAGTACGGTATTTATCGCGGCTTATACTAATATAAGCCCTTTTTCCGACGGCAGGATCCGCGGGATTTCCGGCAGTTCTCCGTAATTGTTCCAGCGGTAAAACACATCGTCCAGCGTCAGCTCTTTCCGTGCTCTGCCCTCCCGGTTTTCATACATTCCGGTGAGAAAGACTCCGACGGAATCTCCGAGCTCCGCTCTCTTTTCCATAATTGCCGACGGCTGTTCTGTCTGAAAGATCAGCGCATTCCTTCCCAGATCGCGATCCGCTTCCAGCCAGCGCAGTACTTCTTTCATCTTGTCTTCCTGCTCCAGCAGGCCGCTGCCAAATACAATTGCTTTCACATGTCCGGTATCCAGTTCATACTGACTGCTTTTATCATAAATTTTCAGAATTTCATCCAGAGTTCCCGCCGTGTAGACCGTTCCCGTATCTCCTCCATTCTCTCCGCCGTCCCCCTGCTTATTCTGTCCGGTCATTTCCGACAGATCCGCCATATCATAGATGACCTGATATCCTTCCGGAACCGCATCGATAAAAATTGTCAGGGGATAAGCGCGTTCCTCCGGTCCGACCCCTCCGCAGCCGGCAAGCAGGAACAGACAGCCTGCCGCCGCCAGCATCCCCGCCGCATACCTTCCCACTCCCTCAAGCGCAGACACATACAATTTCTTTGCATTCATCCGTTCACCTCCGTTTCTTTCCGGTTCTTCGGGAAAATATCCGCAGAGCCAGTGTCAGGATCAGAAAAAACGGAAGATAGAACCGCTCCGCCATCAGAGGATACCACTGTTCCATTCTGCTTCCCTCCTGTCCCAGCACACTGCCTCCATAGATCAAAGCTCCCATCGCAGCCCGAAAGATCCGTCCTTTGTCTCCCCGCATTCCTGTCAGATGTATTCCATAAAACAGAAGGCTCCCAAGAGCAAACAAAATACTGCACAGCAGCAGCGCAAGCCATACGATATCGAACCGTTCCAGAAATTTTCCCGGCAGCCTGGTCCCCGCCATCAGCTGTATCACCGGCACCTCCATCCGGCGGACGCCCTCCAGCCCGAAGGTTCCGATCAGGATCACCGCCGCTGCCGTAAGAAAAAGCCACACCTTTCCCAGCCCTTCCAGCAGCGGCTTTTTCAATCTTTTCTCCTGCTCCACCTGTCCAAGAAGAAACGGAAGCACCGCCAGAACCGCCCCCGCTCCCAGAGTTCTCCATCCTTCCCGGGCAACTTCCGTCAGAGAAAACGCCGCCGCATCCGCAAAGGACTCCGCTCTCATATGAAATGCCGCCAGGATCAGCATCAGAACAAACCCAGCCATCACAAATGGATAGAAAATTTCGGCAAGCCGCGCTCTTTGCTGGATATCATTTCTGATTCCTGCCCCGGCGGCAAGCAAAAGCAGAAGCCCAAGGAATTCCGGCGATATCCCGCTGATCAGATATTCTCCACAGAGGCTGCTGATCTTTCGCAGCAAAAAACTGCCGGTAAGAACCAGGAAGGAAAGATAAACGATAATCACCAGGAGCCGCCCTGCTTTTCCGATATAATGCTCCATATTTTCATAAACCCCGGCGTTTCGGATCAGCAAAAGGAGCCAGCCTGCCAGCAGAAGAAATCCCAGGGCCATACCCGCCAGTCCATTCTGTCCCGCCTGACATACCCCGCCCGCCAGAAACAAAAGCCATGCGCCAAGAAGCGCCAGGATCATCTGCCGGAGAAGCTGCCGCTGAGAAATACGATCATTGTCCGCGAACATCTTTCTCTCCTTTCCGGCGCATGCGCACTCTCTGATGTCTTCTGGCAAAAACCGGGCGGAGGGTCAGCAGATGGAAAGGCAGCCGTACCAGATCGTCGCCTGGATCCCGGTAATCCTCCAGGCCTTTTCCCACAAACGGCATCAGATACGGAATTCCAAAGCTGGTAAGTCCCGCCAGATGGCCCAGAAGCAGATAAATACCAAGCACAATGCCGAAGATGCCGAAAAAACCTCCCAGAAAAATAAATCCGTATTTCAGCAACCGGAACGGTACGGTAAATTCCTCCTTGGGGATTGCAAAGGAACTGAGCGCGCTGAACGCCACCACGACCACCGTCATCGGACTGACCAGATTTGCCGATACCGCCGCGTCTCCGATGATCAGACCTCCCACAATGCCGATGGTTCCCCCAAGCGGCCCAGGCATACGGACTCCCGCCTCACGGATCAGCTCAAACGCCATCTCCATCAGCAAAATTTCTATAATTCCAGGAAAGGGAACACCCTTGCGCGCTTCCGCAAAGGATAACAAAAGGTTCGTCGGCAGAATCTGCGTATGAAAACAGGTGACCGCCAGATAACAGCCGGAAATCATCAAAGCCGCCGCCATGGCAAGATATCTCAGGACACGCAGAAACGTCACCATGCCGAACCAGTGATAACGGTCTTCGCTGACCTGCATAAAATCATTGAATGTAGTGGGAAATACAAGCGCTGTGGGCGAATTGTCGCAGAGAAACAGAATCCTCCCGTTCAAGACCTCCATCGCCGCCCGGTCGGGCCGTTCCGTCGTTTCAAATTGAGGAAACGGCGACAGCCAGTGCTTCTGGCAGAGCTGTTCCAGCATTCCCGTGTCAAAGACCCCGTCGATCTCCCACTGTCCGATTTCCTGCCGGATCCTCTCCAGAATCTCCGGATAGATCAGATCTTCCATATAAACCAGCGCCGTCACCGTTGCCGACCGCTTTCCAAGGGTGATTTCCTCCACTTTAAGACCGGTATTCCGGATCCTTTTGCGGACCAGAGCCTCATTCAGTTTTACCGATTCCGTAAAGCTTTCCCGCGAACCACGCAGCGCTTTTTCCGTATCCGCCTTCTGAACCACCATCGCCGGATAGCCTTTGGACGCAATCTTGACGGCTTTCGGATAACCGTCCAGAAACAGCACCGCATTTCCCGCCAGCAGCGCCGCCAGCGCCAGCTCCCTGTCCTCATATGCTATCGTATCCGCCACCCCAAGCGCGTTGCTGTCGAGAACACCCGCCAGCTCCCCGGAGGGCACCTCCCGAAGCTCGTTCATCATCTTTCCGATCAGGGAATCCTCCAGCAGCGTATTGGTGACAGTCACTTCCCCAAAGACAAGGAGCGCCGCCACATCCGCCTCACGCCCCAGGTACATCTTATGCATCATGATATCCGCACAGTTGGCACATCTTTCTTTGAGCCATGCTTCATTTTCATCCAGAGACACACTTATCTTTCCAACCGTTCCGCAGCTTTTCGTATTCCCGCCAGTCTTCTGAGCTTTCCCCGTTTTCTCCGCAGCCTGCGTTTTATCTGTCTTTTTCATAAAAAACATCCTTTCAGGAACTGTCCGCAGCTTTTTACTGTATGCTTCATTGCACATCAACAAACTGCCGGACAATTTTTTCCCTGATAGGATGCCCTGTTCTTATACAATTATTCTTTTTATATTTCGTCGTTTATAACCATTCCACCTTTTATTTCAGACATACAAAAACTCCCGGATCAAATGCCTGCAAAGAATGTTCAACCACACCCAACCACCATACAGAAAATACGAAAAAGCTGCAGCTTATGTCCTTCCGGATTTCAAAACCAGAAAGCCGCCGGGGGCAGAAGGTATGCGTGGACGGCGGGCATTTGAAAAGATGTGAAGAAAATCTTAGCGTTCCGAAGTGCCGGAGGACGGGTCAGGCGAAGTGCTTCCCGCACTGAGCCTGAGGAGCGCTAAGTCGGGAATTGATCAACAATTCCTGACGAATCGCTCCGGTACCCGTCCGGAGGTACTTCGGAACGCTTAGATTTTCCACATCTTTTCAACCGCCCGCCGTCCACGCATACCTTCTGCCCCCGGCGGCTTTCGTCCCCCCGATCCCCATAACTTTCGTATTTTCTATACTAATCATGGACAATACTGTGAATGATATTTTTCTGCTGCCGTTCAATATGCTCCCTCATGATCATCTGCGCGCGCTCCAGATCACGTTCTTTCAACGCCTCCCACAGCGCGTCGTGCTCCTCCACGAGAGAACGGCGTGCTTTCACATCTTTGAGATATTCAATCCGGTAACGGTACATCTGCTCTCTCAGATTGTTCAGAAGCTGCACCAGCCGCGCATTGTCCGTAGCCTGATAAATAATATCATGAAACTCCACATCCGCCTTTGCCAACGCCTGCAGATCATCCGTCTCCAGAAGAGACTCAAACTTCCGGGACGCCCGGTACAGATCACCCAGGGCTTCCGACCGGATCCGCTCACATGCAAACCGGGTTGCCAGTTCTTCCAGTCCGAGACGCACTTCCAAAACGTCATTCAAATCTTTCTCCGTGATCTGCGCTACCTGCGCGCCTTTTCGCGGGATCATGATCACAAGCCCCTCCAGCTCCAGCATACGGATTGCCTCCCGGATCGGTGTTCTGGACACTCCCAGCTGGTTTGCAAGACGGATTTCCATCAGCCGCTCGCCAGGCTTCAGTTCTCCGCGCAGAATCGCCTGGCGCAGAGTATTAAATACCACGTCCCTTAAAGGAAGAAACTGATAATCTTCCATATTCATCCTGCTCTACCTCTCTTTCATCTTTTCGGTTTCCCACCACCTTCGGGAACTGTCGTCAAAAATGTCTGTCTCGTCAAGCCACTGTCCCTGAGCGTCTCATAAGCTTTCTGCGCTGTATCTTTGTCCTCAAAAAGTCCAAACACGGTAGGTCCGCTGCCGCTCATCATTGCGTTGAGCGCGCCTTCCCGGATCATCAGATTTTTGATATCGTCAATGACTGGATACGCCGGACAGGTCACCAGCTCAAGGACATTTCCCATACGGGAGGCGATCCCCTTCAGATCTTTCTGTTCAATCGCCTGCCGGATACCGTCGATGTCCGGGTGATATTCAATTTTTTTCAGATCCAGATTGCCGTAAACGAATTTTGTGGAAACATTGATTCCCGGTTTGCCGATCAATACGTAACAGAACGGCATCGGCGGCAGCTTGGTCAGTTTTTCTCCGATCCCTTCCGCAAGCGCCGTTCCTCTCATAATACAGTAAGGCACATCCGCGCCGATCTTTACCCCCCGTTCCATCAGCTCCCCGACAGAAAGTCCCAGCTGGAACATCCGGTTCACTCCCACCATAACGGCCGCCGCGTCGGAGCTTCCCCCCGCCATTCCCGCCGCCACCGGGATAAATTTGGACAGCTTCACATCCAGCCCTTCCCGGATGTCAAACTCCTTCATCAACAGATCCGCCGCCTTGTAGACCAGATTATTTTCATTGCACGGTAAAAAAGAAAGGTTCGTCTCTATCCTGATTCCCGGCTGCTCCGACCTCTCGATCTCCAGCTGATCAAACATCTGGATGTTCTGCATGATCATCCGCACTTCATGGTAGCCGTCCGGCCGTTTTCCCGTAACATCCAGACCCAGATTAATCTTTGCAAGCGCTCTCAGTTTCATATCCATCCTCCATTTACCGTGTTTTTTGTATACAATCATTCTAAAACAACCCGGTCCTACATTTCAACCCCGGAATTCCCTGTCTGCCTTACTTTGTATAAAATGCACGATTTTTCAATGAAAAATCAGTTGATAGTTTACGATATCCAGGTATCTTCCGAACTTTCTGCCCGCTTCCCGGATCGTTCCCGCATACTCAAAACCAAACTTTTCATGAAGATGTACACTGGTTTCATTTTCCCCGGAAATCACAGAAATAGCCATATGCACGTCCTCTCTTTTTCTTCCCCATTCAAGGATATGCTCCAGCAGCTTTCCGGCGATGCCTCTCTTACGGTATCTGTGATCCACATAAACGGAGAGCTCCACCGATTCGTGATACGCTTCCAGTCTGCGGTAAGTGGAAAAACTTGCATATCCTACCGCCCTGCCGTCCTCTTCCGCTACAAACAGCGGATGGTTGCCCACGTTATGCTGCCGGAACCATTCCATCCTGTCCTCCAATGTTTTCGGCTGCATGTCGAAAGTCGCCGTTGTATTTTTCACCTCATAGTTATATATTTCCATCAAATATGGAACATCCCGTTCTTCCGCTTCCCTGATGATCATGCCGACTCCTCTTTCTTTTGAAATTTTGTAACAGTTCAGCCAGCTGAACTGTTATGGAACTTCCTTTGGCAGTTTCCGTCTGTACAGACACAGAACAGCGCCACCCGCTTTTTTGCGAATGGCGCCGCCCCGTTGCGTCTGCAATCCTTATAATTCCACACAGCCCTGTACCGAATCGTTTGCCACAAAATATGCTCTGGATTCTTCAGGCTTCAGATAAATATTCAGCTTTTCAAGACTTTCCGGCGTATGTCCCATACTTTCCCACTGCTTTTTGATCTGCTCCACAATATCCGCCTGGCAGAATTCTTTCCCATTCCACTGAACGTAAAAATTCATGTTTTTCATTTCTTCTTTCTCCTCCTGCTGCAAATCAACATCCATCCGGAAGCAGATATTCTGACCGCCGTTCTCTGTCTCCTGCGCGTTCTGTTCCATTTCCTTTGTTACCGGTTCTTTTTCCTGTACCGGCTGCTGCTTCTGAAGAACTGCGGCAGCCTGTTTCTTCTTTTTCAGTCTCTTGCTGGCCATATACTCTCCTCCGTTTTTCGGTTTGTAACATATTATAGCACGTTTTTTTCAAATAGCAATGCCAGCCTACATCTCCCCGAGTACAGCAGATGCCACAGTCTCCAGCACGCCGCACAGAAGCATGACCGGCACCGGACCCAGCTTTGTTTTCCGCAGCAGAACGAATCCAAGGACAAACCACACAATTGCCCGCGCCTGAATATTTCCCGGAATCAGTTCAAACATGCCGTTTTCAAAAAATGCTGTAATCAGAATATCCACTCCCGCCTGGGCAATGAGCGCCACAACGGCAGGACGCAGCGCTCCCAGCGCTCCCTGAAGCAGGTCCAGTTTCCGGTATCTCGTATAAAGATAAGCAAGCCCTGTGACAAAGATACAGGAAGGAAGAATACATCCAACCGTAGCAACGACCGCTCCCAGCGGTCCGGCGATCTGTGTTCCGACGAAAGTCGCCGCATTCACCGCGATAGGACCAGGCGTCATCTGTGAGATCGTGATCAGATTAGTAAACTCAGAAGCACTCAGCCACTGATGTCCATCAACGATCTGCGCCTGGATCAGCGGCATCGCCGCATACCCGCCGCCGAAACTGAATGCTCCGATCTGAAGAAAACTCAAAAATAACTGCAGATAGATCATTTCTGTCTCCCCCTTTTCTCAGACCACATCGTCCGGATCACTCCTGCCGCCGCAGCCGCCAGAATAATCCAGATGACATTCACCTTCCACACCATACAGGCAAGAAAACTCACGATCATAATAAATCCGGAAAAAAAGCTCTTCTGTTTCACCACTCCCGCAGCCATATCCCAGACGACAGAAGCAATGACTGCGCCGATCCCGGACTCCATCCCTTTCAGCATCGCCGCCACTGCAGAATTGGAGATAAACGCGTCGTAACACAGCGATATCAGGGAAAGAATCATCATCGGAGGAAGAATCGCCCCCAGTACCGAAATCAGAACTCCCGGCAGTCCCGCCAGCTTATACCCTACGACGATTGCGCCATTGACGGCAATGGCGCCCGGTGATGACTGGGCAATTGCCGTCATGTCCAGCATCTCGTCCTCATTGATCCAATGCAGCTGATCCACAAATTTCGTCTTCATCAGCGAGATAATCACATATCCTCCGCCAAAGGTAAACATGCTGAGACTCAGTGTCGATAAAAACAATTTTTTCCATACGGTACTTTTTTTCTCCATGGTTCAATCCTCCATCCTCTCTGCCCCATTTATAACAGAAGCTCGCCAGTTGAACTGTTATTCATTATAAGGTCCATTTCGCTGGAAGTAAAATAGGAATCTTCTATATGAAATATCAGGAAATCATGATCGCGAAATTCCATACAACGAAAAAGACCGGCATATCAAACTGATACACCGGCTTCCTTTCAATTTTCCGAAATCTCATGCAGTTTTTCTACCGCATTTTCTTCAATCAGGCACTCCGCACGCCTCTGCAGCAGCAGAATCCTTTTTTTCTCCGCACAGTAAAGGGTTCCATACTCCATTGCCATAGTGCAGAACCTGTGAAATTCCTCGCGATCCTTACCCGGCTCCCAAAGGCACAGATAATACTGCCCCTGATCCTTCAGCAGACTGCTGCAGATCCGCTTTTCCTTCGGAGCAAATCTGCAGAGTGTCAGAACATCATCCAGGGTCTGAAACAAAAAGACCGCCCGGTCCGCATTCTCCAGTTCACCGTCCAGATTCTCAGTTTCTTCCTCACTGCTCTTTCCGGCGGCAGGACCGGCGCTCTTCATCTGATCGAGAATTCTCTCAAACATCTGCTCCTGCTCTTCCTTGCCGCCTTCCTCGTATTCCACCTGATGCAGATGTTCCTCCATGCTTTCAATCAGAGATTCTTTCAGCTCACGCGGAAGCTCTGACCAGAAATTGCTGGTGATCGTCAGCAGCAGCCCTTTGTCACGAATCGTCTGGATCTGGATCGTCATCATCGAATTAATCTCAATCTGACCGATCTCATCCCTCGCCTGCTCCAGAAGATAATTGATAAACTTTCGTGCCTTCCCCTTATCCGTCATCAATTCTTCCACGGTAATTCCATACGCTTCCATTTCCTCATTCGAAACATAACATTTGATCGTATTTCTATCGATCTTTTTAAAATTCATCTGACATTCCCCCGTCACAGTTCAATCAGGTCTGCGCATTTTCTGCGCGGACCGTATGAAAACATAGCGCCTGCAGGCATCCGCCCCATCGCGCAGCGATTTTTCATGGGCGGATGCCGTAACCGTTCAGCTGGCTGAACGGTTACATTCCCCCGTCACAGTTCAATCAGGTCTGCGCATTTTCTGCGCGGACCGTATGAAAAAGCCGCCGACAAATACCAGCAGGTTCATCACCTGCAGGCATATGCCATGCGGCTAATGTCTTTTTTTTCAGGTAATCTGTTACTTATATAGTAACAAATCAGCCCCTAAAAGGCAACTGTTTTCAGAAAATTTTTCTTTCATCCTTTTAGAGCGTGTTTGAAAATTGCTTTCTGCGAGATGTGCGTCACAGTTTGCGGGAATCACATGAATTGTTATTTTTTCGTGCAAAATATTGCTTTCTTCGTGCAAATGGAATATACTAAAAGTACCAGCAGAAAGGGGTTGATGATATGGCTGGAAACACCACAAATATCAGTATCCGCATGGACGCGGATTTGAAAGCACAGGCCGACGCCTTGTTTGCGGAACTCGGCATGAATTTATCCACGGCATTCAACATCTTTGTGCGCCAGTCGCTTCGGGAAGGCGGAATTCCCTTTGAAGTCAAGCTGGAACAGCCCAACAAAGAAACAATTGCTGCCATGCTGGAAGCGGAAAGGATTGCAAAAGATCCGTCTGTGAAGGGCTATAATGACCTTGACGAGTTATTTGCAGATCTGAAGAAATGAGAAAAACAAAGTACACAGTCAAACCCACCACGCAGTTCAAAAAAGACTATAAACGAGCCATAAAGCGCGGTCGTAAAATAGAACTGCTGGAAAAACTTGTTTGGCAAATGAAAACTGCCAAGGGTGTCGCCCATCACCCAATTAGGTGGTGGAGCGATGCCCTCTTTCTATTTGTGGATAAAAAAGGGGAGCCATTGCTCTCTAGATGATGTGATTCATCTATTTTGCAACGACCCCTTGTTCTTCCCTTATACCAAAGGAACGTCTCTGTCGTAATCTACGTTGTCGAATTTGAAACCGAACATGTGGTAAAAGTCTTCCCAGTATCCGTCCACATCGGCAATCTCTGAGAGCTCTGTCTCTGTGATTTTGTTCCAGGCTTCCATAACTTCCGCCTGCACGTCCTCACGCAGCTCCCAGTCATCCATACGGATAAATCCTTCCGCATCCTGCTCTGCATGTGTGCCTGTGAGTTTCTGGCGGAACAGACGATCCATCTGCTCGATACAGCCCTCATGCAGGTTTTTCGCTTTCATGACTTTATAAAGAATCATGAAGTACAGCGGAACCACCGGAATTGCGGCGCTTGCCTGTGTGACTACTGCCTTATTCACGGACACGTAAGAACGGATACCCGCATCCTGATACTTTTCATTGATCCGGTCGGAACATTCTTTCAGATTCTTCTTCGCCATACCGATCGTGCCTTCTTTGTAAATCGGGTAGGTCAGTTCCGGTCCTATGTAGGAATATGCCACGGTCACCGCATGTTCACTGAGAACATCCGCATCGTGCAGCGCGTCGATCCAGTCGGACCAGTCCTCGCCGCCCATAACCTTTACCGTCGCTGCAACCTCTTCCTCATTCGCCGGCTCCAGCGTCACAGTGGTAAGGCTGTTGTCTTTCGCGTTCCAGGAAAGGTTGGTAAACGGTTCTCCCACCGGTTTCAGAACAGAGGTGTAGGTTGTTCCGTCCGGAGTGGTTCTGCGCGGCGCCGCAAGGCTGTAGATGACCATATCCACCTTGCCCAGATCTTCGCGAATCTTCCGGATGGTCTGCTCTTTACATTCTACCGAAAATGCATCCCCATTGATCGTCTCGGCATACAGCCCCTTCTCCTTTGCAAACTCCTCAAACGCTGCTGTATTATAATAACCTGGAGTCGCCGTTCTGGTTGCCGTCGCATTCTTTTCAAACATAATGCCAAGGGTATTGGCTCCGCTTCCGAATGCCAGCGCAATCCTTGATGCCAGACCATATCCGGTAGATGCCCCTATGATCAGGACATTCTTCGGGCCGTTCTCTGTTCTTCCATTTTTTTCAACATACTCCATCTGTCTTCTGACATTCTCTCTGCATCCGTCCGGATGTGCAGTAATGCAGATAAATCCTTTGATTCTTGGACTGATTACCATAATTGGCCTCCTTTTATTTGATTCTCAAACCTTTTTTGATGCTAACACAAAACGCCAGAAACGTCAATAGCGGCAGGCAAAGCTTTTACACACAATATTTTTCATTTCTTTTGCCTTTTTTCAGGATGTCGATTATAATAAAAAATATGAACATTTTATAGTACGAAAGTAGGAGGTATGTCATGCGGAAATCAAGAACAATGCTTGCTGTTTTCTGCGTTTTTCTTATGCTGTGCTGTCTGCCCGGATGCCGGAAAACATCCGCATCAGAAAGCGCCTCCGTTGACGGCAGCGCCACGGCAGAATCAGCAGGCGGAACCCGCGACAATACGCCTCAGGTTCTGAACCCGGAAGCCCCCGGTACCTCCGTGATCGGCAATGACCTGATCGAGATCGATCTCTCCAATACAACGGAAGGATATGTGGGCGCCAGATACTCCGGTTCCGCTTCCAGAATTAAAATCTTTGTCATCACACCGGACAGCACCAAATACACCTACGACCTGACCGCTTCCGACGACTGGGCGTTTCTTCCCCTGACCGGGGGAGACGGGACTTACCAGATCGAGGTCTACGAAAACATCCAGGGTACTTCCTATTCTACCCTGTTCAAGGAACCTGAAGTTTCTGTGACACTGACCGATGAGTTTCGTCCATTTCTCTATCCGAACCAGTACACATGGTTTACCGCTGACAGCAAAACGGTGAAAAAAGCCGGGGAGCTTGCTAACGGCGCCGGCAGCGCCCTGGATGTCATCACGGAAGTATATGATTTTACGATCCAAAACATTGTCTACGATGAGGACAAGGCAAAAGACGCAGAATCCGGAAAGCTCTCCGGTTATCTTCCGGATGTGGACCGTACGCTGGACACAAAAAAAGGGATCTGTTTCGACTATGCCGCCCTCATGACGGCGATGCTCCGCAGCCAGAGGATCCCCACCAAACTGGAAATCGGCTATTCCGGCGAGGCTTATCACGCCTGGATCAGTACCTGGATCGATGAGATCGGCTGGGTGGACAACGTCATAGAATTTGACGGAAAATCCTGGACTTTGATGGATCCCACTCTGGCGGCAAACAACAGCGCCAAGGCTGTAAAAAAATATGTCGGCGACGGTTCCAATTACACCGTCAAATATTCCCGATAACCTATGAAAGGAGTCACGCCAATGGCAAAACAAGTGCAGAAAAATACGCTTTCCAACGCGGAAGCCGCCTCCTTCTGTTCCCAGATGGGAATGATCCTTCACGCCGGCATTTCCGCCATCGAAGGGATTACGATCATGAAAGAGGACGCAGCCTCCCCCCAGGAAGCGGCGATCCTGGAATCCATTTACGACGAATTCATGAAAACCGGAAATTTTTACGAAGCGCTGAAAAGCTCCGGTGTTTTCCCTTCTTATCTTCTGAACATGGTACGGCTGGGCGAACAGTCCGGCCGTCTGGATGAGGTCATGCATGCGCTGGCGGCATATTACGAACGGGAAGCCAATATTGCCAGCGCAATCCGCCATGCGGTCACTTATCCGATGATCATGGTAGTCATGATGCTGTTTATCATTCTTCTTTTATTGACCCGGGTACTCCCGGTCTTCCATCAGGTATTCCATCAGTTCGGAACCGGCGTCACCGGAATTTCCAAGGCCCTGATGGACATCGGAACGGCAATGAACCGGTATTCCGTCGTATTCGTTGTGCTGTTTCTGCTCCTTGCCGCCGCTTTTCTGTTCTTTTCCAGAACAGCGAAGGGCCGGGAACTGTTTCTGAAAGCAGCGTCAAAGCTCCGCCTTTCCCATGGAATCAGCGACAAGACTGCAGCCTGCCGTTTTGCGGGAGGCATGGCTCTGACCCTCCGCAGCGGTCTGACCACCGAGGAAAGCCTTGCGATGGCAGGAAGTTTAAGCGAAAACCCGGTATTTCAGGAAAAGCTGGACAAGTGCCGCAGCCTGACAGAATCCGGTGAAGATCTTTCCTCCGCCCTGGCGGAATCGGAAATTTTCTCCGGCTTCTACGCACGGATGGTAACGGTTGGATATAAGACAGGTTCGCTTGACGAAGTAATGCAGAAGATCGCCGACCGCTACGAGGAAGAGATCGACGAGAAGATCAGCCACACCATCGGGATTCTGGAACCGACACTGGTGGCAGTCCTCTCGGTAGTGACCGGGTTGATCCTTCTGTCGGTGATGCTTCCGCTGATGGGTATTTTGAGCGGATTCTGACCGCCATCCGGAAAGGAGTTAAATTTCTATGAAACGATTTCAGATGGAGAAATCACGCCGGCAGTATTCCGGAGTTATTTCTGTTCTGCTCTTCTTCGGCATCCTGTTTTTGCTGTATACCGCCGTTCAGAGTCTGTCCGGCCGCTCCCTGGAAGAACAGGAACAGAACCTGATCCAGGCGCTGCGCCAGAGTACGATCCAGTGCTATGCAGTGGAAGGCTTTTATCCGGAGAATCTGGAATATCTTGAAGAAAATTACGGGATCCGGTATGACCACGATTCCTTCTTTGTGGACTACCAGCCGGCCGGCAGGAATATCATGCCGGAGATCACCGTGATCCGCAAAGGGGAGGGACAGACCGAATGAAAACACAACGATTTCATCATGTGATCGACTTCCTGTTTGCAGCCGCTCTGTTCGGCGTGTTCCTTGTCTCCTCGGTGATGGTCATCGCCGTCGGCGCGGGAGCTTATCGGAATATCACGGAGAAAAGTCAGGAAGACTACACCCTGCGCACCTCCCTCTCTTACGTCAATGAGAAACTCCGCCAGGCGGATTCCAATGGCGCGCTGTCTGTGGGAACGGTGGGGGACAACACTGCTCTCATGCTGACTCAGGACTACGATGGTGAATCCTACACGACCTATATTTATGAATCTAACGGCTCTCTGTGTGAACTGTTCACAAAATCCGATGCGCCGGCAGACCCGGATTACGGCACGCCGCTGCTCACCCTTTCGGATTTCGGGATCGAACGTCTGGCAGGTGCCCTCTACCGCGTCTCGATCACTACGGAAGACGGCATGACGTCCTCCCTGCTGCTGCATCCTTTCAGCACAAATGCAGAGTTTGACAGCGCCGAAACAGATTCCCGCAGCGCGGGCAGTGAAAGCTCCGGCGTTTCAGAAAGTGAGGTGGAGCCATGAAATCCGGTACAGGTACACAGAGACGTTCCAGCCTCTTTCTGATCGAGTTGATGATTTCCATCTTTTTCTTTGCGATCGCCAGCTCCGTATGTATCCAGCTCTTTGCCCGGGCGAAGCAGATCAGCGATGAGAGTTCGGCAAAAAATCAGGCACTTCTGCAGGCGGAAAGCGCAGCCTCCGCCTTTTATGCCGGAGACGGCACCCTGCGCCTGATCCCGGAGGTATTTCCGGAAGCGGCCTCCATGTCCGCTTCCTCTTCCGTAACCGCGGATTCTGATGCTGCCGGCTCTGATGCTTCCGGTACTGACTTTTCCGAAAACTCTTCCGAAAGCTGTATGATCTTTTTCGACAAAGACTGGAAGAACTGCGCACCCGGTCCGGAAGCGGTATGGCAGATGACTGTCTCCGTTTCCCACGAAGCAGCCAACGAGGACGCGCCTTCCTTCTCCACCGCGGAGATCCTTGTGGAAGATCCTGGCAAAGATGCTGTTCTCTATGAACTGCAGGTGCAGTATCACGCGCCCGAAGCGGCTGACCTGTAACCGTTCAGCCGGCTGAAGCGTTACGCTGACCCATCCGTGAAAGGAGAACGTGATTCATGAACAAGAAAAAATACCCGGTGGTCAACATCGGAACAACTTCCATCCTGACAGTTTTCGTGATCCTCTGTATGGTCACTTTCGCGGCGCTCTCCCTGCTCACGGCAAGCAGAAACGCCCGATACAACGATCAGGTACAGGAACGCACCGACGCCTACTATCATGCGGTCAATCAGGCTTATCAGGAAATCGCCGGCATCGACCGCACCCTTCAGGAATACTGGGCAGACGGCGCCTGGGAACAGGCAGAACCTGAGTATGCCTTCATCATTCCCATCGACGAGACTTCCGAACTTTCCGTCCGTCTGACCACCCATGAACCGGACGGGGAGGACGCATCCCTTTATACAATTTCAGAATTTGCAGAGATTTCCACCAAAGAATGGCAGGGAGACCAATCCATGGAACTTCTTCCAAGGAATCTTGACTGAAGAATCGCAGATTTTATCTATAGATCAGGAGGTAATTGATATGAACACAAATACACCGGAACTTCTTCAGAGAATTTCCGCTCTCGGAGCTTCCGATCTCTTTATCATCGCAGGCCGTCCTCTTTCTTACCGCCTGAACGATCAGGTCGTGCAGGACGATTCGGAACGGCTTCTTCCGGACGATACCCGGCAATTGATTGAAGACATTTACCATCTTGCGGGAGAACGGGACATGGACACCCTGAACCAGACGGGAGACGATGATTTTTCCTTTGCGCTGCCCGGCATCTCACGTTTCCGTGTCAGCGCCTATAAACAGAGGGGTTCTCTTGCCGCGGTCATCCGTATCATTACATTTACACTGCCCTCCCCGAAAGAAATGGGAATTCCCGACAATATCATTCAGCTTTCCGCGCTGAACAAGGGGCTTGTGCTGGTCACCGGCCCGGCAGGCAGCGGAAAATCCACCACCCTCTCCTGTATCATCGATCATATCAATCACACCCAGGAGAAACATATCATCACTCTGGAGGATCCGCTGGAATATCTCCACCGCCATGACAAAAGTATCGTCAGCCAGCGTGAGATCAACACCGATACGGAAAGCTATGTGGCGGCTCTGCGGGCGGCTCTGCGCCAGAGCCCGGATGTCATCCTGCTGGGCGAAATGCGTGATTTCGAGACGATACAGGTAGCCATGACCGCCGCCGAGACGGGACATCTTGTATTTTCCACCCTGCACACCATCGGCACGGCAAACACCATCGACCGGATCATCGATGTCTTTCCTGCCAACCAGCAGCGCCAGATCGCCGTACAGCTTTCCATGGTACTGCAGGCAGTGATCTGCCAGCAGCTGGTGCCTTCCGTTGACGGAAAACTGGTTCCGGCTTTTGAGATCATGACGATAAATCCTGCGATCCGAAATATGATCCGCGACGGAAAAGTGCCGCAAATCGATGGAATCCTCTATTCCTCCGCCAACAACGACAACCTGATGGCGATGGATACCTGCCTCGCAAAACTCTTCCGCTCCGGACAGATCACAAAAGAAACCGCACTCTCTTTCGCAGCGAATCCGGAAATGCTGGGCAGAAAAATATAACACATTCTGTTATCTGTCCGCAAGATACTGGTCGGATGGGACCACAAGATCCGCCGGTTTCATTTTCGGAAAACACTTCTGGAGGATCTCGTCAGAATAATGCTGATCCAGATACTGCTCAAAACGGTTCTGCGGCGGAAGATCCTGGCTGCGTTCGCTCATCCTGAGAAGCGCAGCCCCGGACATCAGTGTCGTCAGCAGCATAAATACCGCAAACCCCTGGGTCAGCAGCCGGCTGCTTTTTCTGGTCTTTTCCATCAGGATCCTGCGGATCATCGGATAAATCTTCCTGCACCAGCAGAGAGCCGCCAGTCCCCAGAAGCAGCAGAATACCAGATTCACATATCTTCCCAGGGAAAACGGCAGAGCCGAATAATCCCAGAAGGTCACATCCAGAACCTTTTCACAGAGAAAGCCGCAGGCGAATTCAAACATTCCCCCCATTATGTAACCTTTCAGAAAAATCAGTCCGGAACTGCTTTCCATATTTTCCTTCAAAAGCAGAGTAAAGAGCACTGCCCCAAGTCCCCAAACGGTACTGATCGGAAAAAACAGATTGCTGCTCCTGCTGCTGTATTCCCCAAACACAAAACAACACCAGATCGTCTCCAAAATACATCCAATCACACCGCCCGCGACAAAAATCCAGAAGATATTATAGAATGAAAATTCTTTTTGCCGCGAAGTCTCCTGTACTGTTAATTCGTATTCCATACTTCTTCCTCCCTGGCGAAATCGCCCTTTTTAAAATCTATTCGCTATTTTAGCAGATAATATTAAATTTCCTGATGGTAAAATCTTATTTTTTTCCTAATTTTTTCAACAAATCCAGGATAATCTGCTACAATAGAAACTGCAAAAGCATATATTTCACAATTTGTACGAATACAAGGAGGTATCTTCATGATCTGCAAAAACTGTTTTCCCGGCGGCCTTCGAAAAGCCGTCACGTTCAGCTTTGATGACGGGGTCCGCCAGGATCTGCGGCTGATGGATCTGTTCCGCAGCCATGGCATCAAGGCAACATTTAATCTGAATTCCGGAATGTTCGGGGGCGATCACACCTGGAATTATAAGAACATTGAAGTATCACGTCTTTCCAGAGAAGAAGTGGAAGAAAATTACCGTGATTTTGAGCTTGCCGTCCATACTTCCCACCACCCGGATCTCGTAAAACTTTCCCGCGAAGGGATCATCAGCGAGGTTTACAGCGACCGCCGGAACCTGGAAGAAATCGCCGGATATCCGGTGCGGGGAATGGCATATCCCTACGGCACTTACAGCACGGAAGTGGTGGAAATTCTGCATTCTCTTGGCATCTGCTATTCCCGTACCGTAAAAAGCACACATTCCTTTGGCTTTCCGGAAGACTATCTGACCTGGCACCCCACCTGCCACTATATGGAAAAAGAGACCCCGGAACTGATCGACCGTTTTCTGTCCATGAACAGCGATAATCTGTCTCTGTTTTATCTCTGGGGACACAGTTACGAACTGGACGGAAACGACAACTGGGATCTGATGGAACAAATCTGCCGGAAATTCGGAGCCGCCGAAGACGTCTGGCGCGCTTCCAACATGGAAATCTACCTGTACATGCAGGCCCTGGACCAGCTCGTAGTATCCTGCGACCAGAAACTTCTGTACAATCCATCCGCACTGGACGTCTGGGTAACCGCCGACGACAAGATCCTGAAAATAGAAAGCGGAAAAACTGTCCGGATATAAGATAATCGAAAACAACTGCAAATCAAACAAATCTAAGACAAAAAAGCTGCCCAAGTCCGGACGCCAGAGTATCTGTCTTCCCGATTCAGGCAGCTTTCCTCATCTTGAAACACATTAAAAATTTCGTTATAAGAATAATACACATCAAAAATCCACACCACCATTTACCAAAATCAAAGCTCGCCAAAAGCCAGAAAGCCGCCGGGCGCAGGTGGGATGCGTGTACGGCGGGCATCTGCAGGATCGTCAGCCCTTCCTTCGGACAGTTGGCGAAATAACATCCTTCCCAGCCGTCCCAGCCGTATTCCCCAAGACTTCCCATCGCCATGGCTCTGCCCGGCTCTGTAAGCACACGCATAAGATTTCCATAGGTATGTCCCTCCAGCGCCAGCCAGGAATCCATTCCCCGGCGCTGGCCCGGCGTCAGCGCCCCGGTGGTCAGAAACTCTACGGTGCGTTCTCCCATCAGCCGTTTTCCTTTATAAACGCCCTTCGCCATCAGCATCCCCGCAAAATGGGCGTAATCGTCAATGGTTGAGGCAAGTCCCGCGCCGCCGGACTCAAACGCATTGGGAACCGCCATATCGTTCATGATCGCCAGATTGCACCCTTTGTAAGGGATCAGCTTTTTCTCCGCATCCCACATATACGGAACGATCAGGCGGTCCTGTTTCTCCTGCGGCACATAGAAATCTGTATCCGGCATCTCCAGCGGACCAAAAAATTCTTCCCGGAGAAACTCACCGAAGGTCACGCCTGTGACCGCCTCCACCACAGCGCCCAGCACATCGGCGCCGGCTGGGCAAGATCGATCCTGCCTCTCTCCACCAGCATCATGACCGCTGCCGCAGTCACCGGCTTTGTCATGGAACCTTAACTTCCTGAGTTTTTTAACCCTCAACGCTAATTGCAGTCATCATTTGTTCTCATCTGGATCATCATAATACCCGAGTTCTATGCGAACGTTTTCCATCATATATCCCAGATCATCTGATACGCCATACCCCAGAGGATCGGCAGTAGATATGAGATTTTCGAATTCTGTTTCGTGGAGGCTGAAGAAATCCGGATGCAGTTTTGCATAATTCAGAAATTTTTCAGCTGAGGATTCAAGGCTGTTGTAAAATTTTTCCCCATAGTCACCGTATGCTGCACTAAGTTCTGCGGCTTCGGCAGCAAAAGCCAGATGCATCAGAGCCTTCGTTCCTTCATCTACGGTTCTGCTTAGGTAGTCATTCAGCACACCTTTGCATTCACTCAAAGAAAACTGTTCCTTCCAGAAAACCTTTTCTAATCGTTTCCGCAGACTGGCCATCAATTCATCATTGGATGCTACGTTCCAACAACTGCTTTCGATATCCTTGAAAACTTTAGAAGATTTGAATATTTCAAATAAATGCGCTTCTAATTCATCTCTGGTTAAAGATTTAATTACTTTTTTATACTGCGTTAGTGTCATCATGCTTTTTCTTCCCCTGTCCAATTGTTATGTAACGCTCAATCTTCTGACGACTTATTCCCTTGCAGGAATTCAATGACTTCTGCAAGGGTTTTCTCGCTTTCTGAGAATGCTTCCAGGAGCTGCTTGTTATCCCGCTCTTTCCGTTTCATCAGAAGCTTTTCCAATTCATCAACTGCCTTGTCGTATTTCACTTTTGTTTCGGCCACATTGATCTGAACTTTCTCTATCTTTTCTTCTAATGTCACAACCCGTCTTGCCATCTTCCTGCCCTCCCACATCACAGTGTTTTCATTTGTTCGTTTGCTGCTTTTTCAAACTCCTCAACCTCAATCCTTGCCAGATCTGAACTGATTGCAGCCGCCTGTTTCTGTACATTAGATGCTGTAAGGCCGAAAGCTTTCAGGATCTCTTTTTGTCTTTCAGTAACTGCATAATCCAAACGGTATTCATTATCAGCACCTTTTAGCATCTCTATCTTTTCCAGTTCCTTTATGGCTGCAGGCACTGTCATGAAATTTCTCCTGTGTTCCTGTCGGTCCATTTCGTCTTTCAGACAGGTATATATCTTACTTCGGATAATCTTGGCTACAAACTCTATAAATATCTTTGTATCCATTGACTCATTAGAGTAAACCCGTTCACTCCGCGCTCCGAGATACGATTTATCTCCCCGGAAGAGTTTCTCCGATCCATCTCTGCTCTTATACAACGTCAGCGCTTCCTCTGCTGTCATCTTATCCGAAGTCACAATCACAAAATAACCACAAAGCTGTATCTCCCGGTTGATGATTTCTGTCTTTTCGATTCCGGACATGAACTTCTCATCTTCCAGGCCTTCATGCCAGTACACCAGATCGAAATATTTTATAAAATCTCCTCTCGGACGAACTGGCAGCCCCATACAGTCTTTTAGTTTTTTGCCCATCTGGTCAATCTTATCTTCAAATCTTTCCCTCTCAGACTGCCTTTTGCTGTCACTATAATAAATGTGGAAATATCGTTCTTTTTCATCATCTGCATATAGTTTCCTCCGAACAGTTGTACCACTGACTTTGTAGGTGCGGATACTGTTTTTTCGATCATCCTCGAAACTTCCTCTTCGCTCCAGCACGATCTCGCTGACCAGTTTTTTCATCCCCCTGACCATGATAACGAAATCATATCCATTATCATCCATGAACCGGATATTTTCCTTGCTAAAATATCCCCGGTCCAGAATAAACCCAACCCGTCTGTACCCATATCCCTTCGCTTTGCCAAGCGTATACTGAAGCTGGGATATGTCTACAATGCTTCCGGGATAAGACTCGTAGAACAAAGGCTCTCTATTATTCCGGTCATAGGCAATGGAATAATTAAAGATTTCTTTCCCCTGGTCATCTTTTGGATGGCCAAACTCTACCAGATCGATGTCGCCGGCCTGGCTGTTTTTGTTTGTGGAATCGTAAGAAATATAGATCCTTTCCCTATGATCTCTCTTCTCGTTCCATTCATTCAAAAACAGAATCCGTTGGTCTGTCGTAGTCCGGCTAAGAAAATCGGACACTTTCGAATCACTGTATATACGCATATCCTCTGTCATCAATGGATGGTTGAAAGCATAATCCGGATAATACTGGGCGGCATTTCCTTCGGTAATGATTGTATAGGCAGCCAGATCCAGAAACAGCCCCGCATCCTTTCCAACGATTCTTGCAAGCATCAGATCCAATCTGTAGTCAGATATGACCTTCCGAATCACAATATAAGCCCCAATACGAAGGCAGCCACTTCGGTATCCCTGTTTCTCTTCCGGCAGGATTTCCTGTGGAAACATCTTTAAGAACTTGTCATTCGGCAACATGAGGGCAGGCTGGCCCGGAATCTGCTTGCCGATACATATCCGTCTCGGTGTGTTATACTTCTTATCTTTCAGATAAATCCGCGCGTATTCATAATAGATATACGTCGTTCCCTTGATTGTCTTCTTCGTGATTTTCCCGTTTGAATCAGGTATCTTTATCGTACAGTCCAGGTACATATGGCACTCCATCCGTTTAATGTTTGAGGGTTAATTGCTTCTCTTGTATCATGCCATATTTTTCCAAAAAATACAAGTGAAAAATGGGATTTTCCTTGATTTTACGGGCTTTTTTCAGCTTCCCCAATGAGTGCCAATTTATTGAGTGTCAATTTTGGGGGAAGTTCAGATATATAGTTCACAATCAGTCACTTTCTTTCAAAATCAGTCATTATTTTAAGCCCATTCTCCGCCTACATCAGACGTCCTGAAATACAAAAGGAGCATCCCAAACATGGGACACTCCAAATCCTGATTTCTTCAGTTTTTTGAATACACCGGCTTGATCCTATAGGTTACACACATAGGGCGCCCGGTCCACGGATCTTTATCCACATAAGCGTCCAAAGAAAACACATCCGCCAGAACTTCCCTGGTCATCACCGCTTCCGCTGTGCCTTCGTACAGCACTTTTCCCTCACGCATGGCGATCATCCAGTGGGAAAAACGGGCCGCCAGATTCAGGTCATGGATCACAAGGGCAATGGTCTTGTGAGAGGTTTCATTAAGATCTTTCAGCAGCTCCAGCACCTCCAGCTGATGGGCCATGTCCAGATATGTGGTGGGCTCATCCAGAAGGATCAGCGGCGTATCCTGAGCCAGGGCCATGGCAATCCAGGCTCTTTGCCGCTGACCGCCGGAAAGGGCGTCAATATTTCTTTGGGCAAACGCTTCCATATGGGTCATTTCCAGGGCCCACTGAATGGCCCTATGATCCTCAGATTTCAGCTTTCCGAAGCCCTTTTGGTGGGGATAACGTCCGTAAGCCACAAGCTCCTCCACCGTCAGGCCGCCGGGAGCCTGGGGACTTTGAGGGAGAATGGCCATTTTCTGAGCCACCTGGATGGTAGGCAGCTGGGCAATCTGCTGCCCGTCCAGGATCACCTGACCGGTTTTAACAGGCATCATCCGGGACAGAGCCTTTAAAAGCGTGGATTTTCCGCAGCCGTTAGGCCCGATAATGGAAGTGATCTGACCTTTAGGAATCTGCACGTCCATCTCTTGGATAATGGTGTTTTGCTGATACCCTACCGATATGCCTTCCCCTTTTAATATGGCTTCCATAGGTTCCTCCTTTCTCAAAACCGGATCAATAAGTATAAAAAGTATGGCGCGCCAATGACCGCGGCCACGATCCCAATCGAAATTTCATTTGGGGACAGCAGCGTCCGGGAAATAATATCAGAAACCGTCATTAAAAGCGCCCCGGTCAGAACTGTGGTCCCGATCAATATTTTAAAATTAGGCCCTACAAGACGCCGGGCCAGGTGAGGGCACACAAGGCCTACAAAACTTAAGCCTCCGCCAACAGCGCAGCACAAACTGGACATGGCAATAGCCGCTCCCAGCAGGATCACCGTCTGACGGGAAACAGACACCCCAAGCCCTGTGGCGGTCTGATGCCCCAGTGTAAGTACATTTAAGGTGCGGCTTTTATAAAATACAAACCCTGTAAAAAGGACCAGTCCTGTAAAAAGCATGACCACATTCGGCCATGTAGCGCCCCAGATACTTCCGGACAGCCAGTTTTGCACAAAGGCATACTCGCTGTCAGACATGCGCAGCATGAGCATGGTGGTCACACTGGAAATGGCTGTAGACATGGCCACGCCAATAAGGAGCAGCCGTCTCGGTGACAGCCCCTGCCGGGTCAGGGCCAGGCGGTAATCCACCAGCGCCGTACACACAGAACCGGCAAAAGCGAGAAAAGGCAAAAGCAGGGAAGCGCTCAGACCGCTGCCTGAAAAAAACACGATAAAACCGGCAACAAACAGCCCGGCTCCCGCATTAATTCCCAGGATTCCCGGCTCCGCCATATCATTTCTTGACACTCCCTGGATCACACAGCCGGACACGGCCAGGCCCACGCCTACCAAAAGACTGGTCAGCACCCGGGGAAGTCTCAGATGGATCAATGTATAGGTCAGTCCTGCCTCCCCGTGACCGGTTAGGATCTGCCAAAGCTGAGCCAGGGTGATCTGCCGGTAGCCGGCATTAATATCTGCCCACACAGCCACAAAAAGCAGCACGATAAGCACAGTAATCACCGTGGCCTGACGGCCTTTCTTTTTTAAATGCTTAGTCCACATTTCTTTCCTCCCTCCGGGCCGTCCATATAAAAAATGGGACGCCAACGACAGCAAATACAAGACCAATAGGAGTTTCCGCGGGAGCATTAATGGTGCGGGATATTATATCCGCAATAAGCATAAAAAATGCTCCGGCGATCATAGAACATGGAATAATGGACCGGTAGTCTGCCCCAACAAAAAAGCGGACCACATGGGGCACTAAAAGGCCCACAAAGGATATGGGACCGGCAAGGGCTACGGCGCCCCCTGCCAAAAGGAGGACAACGCCAAGACACAGCGACCGGGTCCGCTCAATTCTAAGGCCCAGTCCCCGGGCCGCCTCATCCCCTAAGCTTAATAGAGAAATCCTTCTGGATAAAATAACTGCGCATACCAGTCCTGCCAGGATCACAGGAGCCGCAAAGACCAGCTGGGCGCCTCTGATGCCCGATACACCGCCTGCGGTCCAGAAGGTCAGATCATAGCCGATATTATAAAACATGGAAATCCCCTGGCTTAAAGATGAAAGAAACAGGCTCACAGCGCTTCCCGCCAGCACAAGGCGCACCGGGTCCAGCTTTTGCCGCTTCAGGCTCATGAGCCCGTAAACAATGACCATGGCCCCCAAAGCTCCCAAAAAAGATAAAAGCACAGTGCCGGAAAAATTGATCCCGGGAAGAAGAGCCAGACATAAAGCCAGGGCAAAAGTGGCCCCGGAATTAATCCCTAAAAGCCCGGAATCCGCCAGAGGATTCCGGGTCACGCCCTGCATAATGGCTCCGGCCACAGCAAATGCCGCCCCTACCAGCATACAGCCTAAAGTCCTTGGAATCCTCAGCTCATAAGTAATGATCTGCTGCTGGTCCGTCAGATCCGGGGCGGTCAGCGCCTGCCAGATCTTTGACACAGGAATATCTGTGCTTCCATAGAGTACAGAAAGCACTGCGGCCGCGACGACGCCAGCGCTTCCTGCCAGCACGAACAAAAGAAACTTCTTTCTTGCGAAACGACTCATGCTTCCTCCTTAAAGCTTCTGAAAAACTCCAGGAAAATATCCAGCTGAGCGTTTAAGGTAATGGGATCCCGGTGCATAAAGGCCACCTGCTCATAAGAAAGTACCCGGCCTTCCTTCACCGCGTCCAGACTGTTCCACAGCTGAGAATCCTCCACAAAAGCGCTGTCCGTATCCGCCAAAACACCATACAAAATAAAATCTCCCGCGTAATCCGGCAGCGCCTCCAGGGAAACGACTTCATAAGTCGTATCCCCATCCACCATTTCCTCCTGGATCACTTCCGGCGCCTTTAATTCCCACATATCATACAAAATACTTCCGCCCCGGGCAAAATGGCTTCCCATAACGTAAATTTCCTGAGGCCAAACCTCCACAATAGAAACAGTCCGGTCACCGACAATCTCCTGGATCTCATCTTTTGTGTCCATAACCCTTTGATTAAAGTCCGCAATATAGGCCTCCGCCTCATCGCTTTTCCCAACCAGGTCGGCAATATAGCGGAACAGCTCCTCATCGGTGCGCTTTCCGTCCTCAATATAAACTGTGGGCGCTATGGCCGCGTATTTTTCATAATCCGCCTCTGTAATCGTCACAATAAGGTCCGGCTGGGCCTCAACGATCATTTCCAAAGAGGTCTCTGCGCTGGCCACGTTCATTTCCTGAATCCCGTCTACATAATCCGCCAAAAAAGGATTAGACAGGGAATAGGGGGAGGCGATCACCGGCTTTACCCCTACGGCAAGAAATTCTCCCAGATAATAGTCGGAAAAGATCACCTGGGGATTTTCCGGGATCTCCACAGTTCCCTTATCTGTTTCTACGGTGCGCATGCCGCCCTCAGCATCCCCGGCCGCCTGGGTTTCACTTTGGCTGCCGGAAGCTTCCTGAGCCTGGGTTTCGGTCTGTACCTGAGATTCTGCCCCGCTCCCCGCCTGGGTTGAACCCGTATTTGAACCACAGCCGGCCAAAAGTCCGGCTGCCATAACTGCTGCGGAAAATAAAGAAATCACTCTGAAATTGCTCATAAAATTGCTCCTTTCTGGAATCCTGTATATCAATGATCTGCCCAGTCTATGGGCATAAAGATACGGACTCACTCCGTACCTGAATCACGTTCTTACGCAGCCATACAGCAAGTGTCTGGCTGCTGTGTGAACAGTATCCTCCATACTTTTGTTGCTGGCGTTATATAAATTAGTTATAGCTAACTAACCGGAAAGTATGTTATCATAGACCTGTATAAAATTCAACATATAATCTAAAATGCACCGTTTTGATTTATATTATGAACCTTTTTGGTTTATCTATCCTGCAAGGAGGGTTAAAAATGTCCTTAAAGACCCATATGAACTTTCAGAAAATGATCTTTAAACAGATGGACTACACAGAAACGCCTTTGGGACCGGGCTCTCTGTGGCAAAACAGCGCCCACCCGGAAAATGGCTGCTGCTTTGTGTATCACCGTCCGGATGCCTATGTCCTTACCATTGGCGATTATAAAATTCCTAAAACATTTCACCTGTCCTTTCACAACGCCGGGCCGATCCTGCGTTTTGGAAGCTTTTATGAAGGCAAGACCCGTTTTCATGTGGAAGGGGTTAAAACCCGGTCATCTTCACCGGTAAATTTTATCGTTAAAGAAGAAAATATCAAAGGCGTTCAATACTGGCAGTCCGGCGCTCACTATAAAGGCATTGAGATCGCCCTCTCCTTTGACTATATTAGTGCCGTGAAAAGCCTGGAGCCTCATACAGAGCTTTTAGGACAGCTCCCTGACAATGTTACCCAAAACCTGCTTCCATCCCCTGTATCCGCCATTTTATCCCAGCTCTCCTCTTTTCAGGAGCTAAAAAACCTGACTCCGTTAATCCTGGAAGGCATGATCCTCCAGTGCCTTGGCTTCCTGTCCCAGGCTGCCGCCAAAGGGTATTTTTCTCCTGAAGGGAACCGTCCCGTGATCTATGTGGGCCAAAGGAAGCTTACTTTTACTCAGCAGGACTTTCAGGCCATTGAGCAGGTCCGCCAAATGATCCTGAAAAACCCCGAAGCGAATCTGACCATTGCCCAGCTGGGACATAAAGTCTTTCTCAATGAACAAAAACTAAAGACCGGCTTTCATCTGTGCTATCACACCACTATCGGGGCTTTTATCAAAGACTGCCGCATGGCCAGAGCCTCAGAACTGCTGGTCCATACCAGCGCCACCATTGAGGAAATCGCCCGGACCTGCGGGTACGGCAGCAGCACCGGCTTTATACGGGCCTTCCGCCAAAAATACCAGATAACGCCCCTGCGCTTCCGCCAGGAAAAACGGTCCGGGTAAATTTTTTCCGTTCATAGCCTGTGACGTCCCTTTAGGGCATCGGTCCTGACAGATGTTCCTTTAAATCGCCTTAGAGCTTTCGATGATCTTAGAGGTTTAAATTATCTTAAGATTTTTATGCTTTTTTTCAGGAACGGTGAGAATAATTTGTGATAAAATGGTTAGATGATGCCAGAGTCCAAGCCCTGGCATGATATGACCAGAAATCCGGCCCTGTCTTTTTATTTAGACCGGCCCCAAATGAAAGGAAGGTTTTTATGGGCGACTATCCGGTAGTCATCCTTCAGGCTTTTATACTTTTTCCTATTGTTGCCTTTTTATTTACATTGCCTTATGTGGTTTTTAATTATCATAAATACGGATCTGTTTTAAGTCTGCGCATTATTATCGTTTATTCATTTATCCTTTATTTAATGTGCATTTATTTTCTGGTGATCCTGCCTCTGCCTTCCATCGCCGAAGTTTCCGCCATGACCGGAGCCCGGATGCAGCTGGTTCCCTTTAAATTTGTGGGAGATATTCTGAGACGGGCCCACATCGTCCCGTCCCAGCCCCGAACCTATACAGGGATCTTTAACCCGGCATTTTTCCAGTTTTTATTTAATGTGATCATGACCGTGCCTTTTGGGATTTACTTAAGGTATTACTTTAAATGCCGTTTTCTTAAAACACTGATCCTGTCTTTTTGCCTGTCCCTGTTTTTTGAGCTGACCCAGCTTTCGGAACTTTACTTTATTTATCCAAGAAGCTACCGGCTTTTTGACGTAGACGATCTTCTGGCAAATACTTTAGGGGGTGTTTTTGGCTACGCTATCATTTCACCATTTTTAAAAATACTGCCCTCCCGGGAGCGAATCGACAAAGTCAGCTTCCACCGGGGCCGGCAGGTTTCCCTGACCCGGCGCCTGATTTCCGCCATGTTTGACCTGATCGTTGTTGCCCTTTTAGGCGGCCTGGCCTCAACATTTTTAAGGATTTTTCATCTGGACATTCCTCACTTTGGGGCAATGGTCCTGTTCCTTTATTTTTCCCTGGTACCTATGGTATTTAAGGGCCGGACTTTTGGAAAATTCATTACCAAAACCCGGATCGCATCCTTTAAAAATGTCCGTACCCGCTGGTATCAATATCCCCTGCGGGTGGGAAGCTTTCTGCTGGTCATGTATGTGATTCCATGGCTGTTCTACCGGATTCTTATCCCATGGCTTGACAGACGGTCCGCAGCTGCCGCCGGGCTGGCCCTCCTCAGCCTTATGGTTTCCGGCATTTACTTTTTCTATTTATTTTTTGCCGCCATTATGGCCGTCCTTCATAAACGGCTTTTTTATGAAAAAATATCCGGCACTCACATTGTCAGTACCATTGCAAAATTGTAAACATGTGCCTGCAAGGTCCAAAAATGCGGCGCTGCATTTCCCGAAATCTCAGGAAATACAGCGCCGCAGGTCATTTCATTATTCAAGCTCTAATCCGTCCCCGGCTTCCTTTAACCGGTAAAAATGGGGACGTTCTTTGTAAAAATCATTGGGATAATGGAGCACATACCGTGCCTCTCCATGAAGATCCGTAAACATCATGCCGTGGCCGCCATTTTCCGGAAACAGTGGTTTTTCCAGATGGCGCCAGGGGCCTTTAATATCCTCGCTGTCAGAAACAGCCATACCTACACTGTAGCCGTGATCTCCCCAGCTGGACCATATAACGATCAGACGGTGATCACCGGTTGTGTAAACCGCAGGCCCATCGGTGAAATATACATCCCCGTCCATATGAAACTCCTCTTTGGCAAATGGCACCGGCTTGGCCCATGGGGCATCCTTGGCAGAAAACAGCACGGCCGGGTCGCCCACAGCCCGGGTCAGGTCACGGGACAGCTCTATCATGCACATGTCTCCGTCCGGCACATCCTCAAAGGAATGGGAAAAGATCAAGTACGGCGTCCCCTGGGGATCCATATATACGGTTCCGTCAATGCAGGTCCAGCCTTTTGGTGTAACCACATCCTCCGTCAGCGGCACAAAAGGCCCTTCCGGCGGGTAACCGTCATCAAGGATTGTTTTCAACATCACATTCAGAAGATCTTTATCTCCGGGGTCATGGTTTTCATGGCCCCGGTTTCACTTATCCATCACCCTTCGATGGAAATATAATTCTTTTTCTCTACAGCTTTCGCATCCTTCTTAGGAATCGACAGCTTCAGGATACCATCTTCAAACTTTGCGTGGATCTCATCCTGAGTAACACCTTCGCCAACATAAAAGCTTCTTGAGCAGCTGCCGCTGTATCTTTCCTGACGGATATACTTGCCATCTTTATCTTTCTCGTCCTTATCTAGGCCCTTGTTTGCGGTAATGGTCAGATAACCATCCTCCAGCTGAGCGCTGATATTCTCTTTCTTGAATCCCGGAAGATCCACATCCAGCTCATAGGTGCTGTCGGTTTCCTTCACATCGGTCTTCATAATGTTCTTTGCGTTCTTTCCATACAGAGGATTACGTCTGCCAAAAAATTCTCTTTCAAATGGGAAGTCCATCCAATCATCAAATAAATTTTCTCCAAAAATACTAGGCATCAACATAAGTCATTCCTCCATTCGACTATTTATATACACTTGAATTAAAAACTTCTTTTGGAACCTTTCCGGGAATCTCTATCGATCTCTCTCTTTTGATCCCCTTCCTTTGTTCTACATGTAATATAACACTTATTATTAGCACTGTCAAGAGGTGAGTGCTAATATTTTGTGAATTTTTTGTGAACCCTTGATTTTACTGGGTTCACAGCCTTTATTTTTTCTAATTTTCTGCATTTTCCCGGTTTTGACACCAATTTGACACCAATTTTTTATTTTTGGTGTCAGAAATTTATGGCCATATCATCCAGCCGGGACACCTCTTTTTCAATCCTTGACCGGTCGCCCAGATGATTATATACGTCCATTGTCACGTCAATATGTGCATGTCCCATAATATACTGCAAAACCTTTATTGCTAACTTTGCATGCGAGTTACACTAAAGTTCTGTTTTGAACGTAAAAAGTCGCTTAAAGCCTTATTTTACGCGAT
>JACJJN010000040.1 GCA_016899975.1 Lacrimispora saccharolytica
TGGCTTGAAGAAACAGTATCCACAGTATGAGATGATACTCCATAGCGATCAGGGAGCAGTCTATGCATCTAAGGCATTCAACGAACTATTGCCGATGTATAGCATCGCTCGATCAATGTCAAGAGCTGGAACCCCAACGGACAATGCGGCAATGGAATCCATCAATGGGTGGATCAAGTCAGAAATCTTTATGGATTTTCATGTCACAGGAGAAAGCCCCGTTGAACAAGAGGTGGCAGCATATATTACATTTTTTAATACTGCACGGCCTGCATACTCCTTGAAGTACCTTACGCCGCAGCAGTATAAGGAGGCCTATGCTCCGAAAGATTTTAACACAGGTGCAAGCGTTGTGAGTTGATGCCTGGAGGCATACGTCTCTTCTTTGTTTGGTTCAGGTGCTCGAATATCAGGTGTTTCACGATTGTCAAGCTCGAAGCTGCGCAAGCAGGCTTTACAATCGTGAAACACTTGAATAATCCAGTCATCCAGACAAGAAAGTAGCAAATGAAGCACCGTATTGTACAGAAATCAGATTTATACTGAGGTAATATTTAAAATTTGTGTCCAGTTTTTGTTGACTAGTGCAACATCCAGTCCCTTCCCTAAAGAAATATCTTTATTTTATTCCACCTCTAAGTTATCAACCCCCATTTCAAATGGGGGTTTAATTTTTACAGCTCCGCTGCGTTATGCTGGTTCCGCCCCTTGGGCGGGTTTCACAGATACCATTCATGCTGGCTGCCTCCTTTCAGGAGGCCACTTATCCTTCGAGTTTATCATTTTCTTCCTGGTTTCGAATATATTCCCGAATCGTTTCCTCGTTCACATTGCCGACTGTTGTAACGTAATATCCTCTTGCCCAGAAATGCTTATCTCCTCGTTTTGCTCGAAACTCTGGATGTCTGTCAAACAACATCAGCACACTTTTACCTTTCAAGTACGACATGAAATCTGATACACTCATCTTAGGTGGTATTGCTACATACATATGTACATGATCTTTACAAACCTTTCCCTCAAGTATCTGTACTTGTTTCATCTCGCACAGTTTTTTTAAAACCTCTACAACATCCCTCTTGACCTCTCCATACATTACTTTTCTACGATATTTCGGGATAAACACAATATGGTACGTGCAATTCCAACGCGTATGTTGTATACTTTGATTATCCACTTGTGGATACCTCCTTGCGATAGTAGTAATGGCCTGCGAAACCTTTACTATTATATCACGGGGAGGTTTTTTACTTCTAGGGCTTTGGGCAACGCTTCCGCTTGCCCTAGTCCCCCAGCGCCGCTGGGGGATTTATATCAGATAGTCATTAAAGTCACACTTCGCGGAGGCACCTGAATTTTTACACACGCTTTTCCAATTTCCCATTTCCGACTTTCCTGTGGACGAATCCGATCGGGATTATCAAACGAGTTAAAGTCCTGCATTTTGCTATGAAGTACTCTCATCCGTACATTCTTTGGTTGTTTTTCCTTAAATTTTATTTCAATCTCTTTTTCTCCTTCAAGATCCATGTGGTTCAATGTCACTGTAACTATGCCTTTCGCATTGACGGATACCGATTCCTGAAGTTCCGGAATCTGAAATTCCTCTGTTCCTATGTATCCGCAACCTTCCATCCGGCTCTCAAGCAATTCTCCACTCTGATGTCCCCGATACATGTGAAAGACATGATAAGTCGGCGTCAGTGCCATGCGAGAACCATCTGTCAGAATCATCGCCTGCAACACATTGACCATCTGGGCGATGCAAGCCATCCTGACTCTTTCGCAGTGCCTGTTAAAGATGTTCAGCGCAATACCTGCCGCAAGCGCATCCCGCATTGTATTCTGCTGATACAGAAATCCTGGATGTGTTCCTGGTTCCGCATCATGCCAGCATCCCCATTCATCTACCATCATCCCGATTTTTTTTTCCGGATCGTAGCGGTCCATAATCTCCGAATGTCTTTGAATTACTGTGTTCAGTCTGAAAATTGCTGCCAGTGTATCATACCACTGTTGAGCACTAAATTCTGTAGCACTCCCTTTCCTGTTCCCCTTTTCTACTCCTGCATAATAGTGCACAGACAGACCGTCCATAAATCCATGAGCTTCCTGCGGTGCGGGATGTGCAAAGCATTCTCTCAATACCTGATCCGTCCATAAATAATCGTCCGCATTTGCACCGCCACATATTTTGAAAATCGGATATTCCTTGTCATAAGTTCTCACATATGTCTGATATCTCCGATACAGCCATGCATAATAGACAGCCGTCATATTTCCTCCGCATCCCCAGTTTTCATTTCCAACGCCAAAATAGTCCAGTTTCCACGGTTTTTCCTGCCCATTTTTTTTCTCAGCTCAGCCATTGGAGAACTGCCGGAAAAGGTCATATATTCTATCCATTCACTCATTTCTCGTACTGAACCGCTTCCCACATTTCCGTTCACATATGTCTTGCATCCAATCTGCCGACAGAGTTCAAAATATTCATGGGTTCCAAAGCTATTGTCCTCTGTCACCTGTCCCCAACTGGCATTCACCATTTTCTTTCTATCTTTTTTGGGGCCAATCCCATCCTTCCAGTGATACTCGTCTGCAAAACATCCCCCCCGGCCACCGGATAACAGGAACCCGCAACTCACGTAATGCATTTACTACATCTTTTCTCATCCCGTTTTCATTAGGAATCTCAGAATCTTCCCCAACATAAATCCCCTGATAAATACCTCTCCCCAGATGCTCACTGAACTGACCGTAAATTTCAGGCGCAATCCGTCCTTTCTTTTTCTTTTCATCGATAAATAAAGTAGCCATTCTTTCTGTCTCCCTTTTTAATGGATTTTCTGATAATCAATCCCATCTGAACCGTTGCCGAAACGAAAAAGCGCCGCAGAATACAGCTTTTCTGATTCTGCGGCAACTTTTTCAGGATTCCTGGCTGCTGTTTAATGTTTCGATTCTTGCATCCAGAAGAGGCTGATATTTCTCTGTATCGTATTCCACCAGCTGATCCCATCCAAGTCCTTCCAGCTGTTCAGTCATATCATCCCACATCTGTTCAAACTGTGCGTCATCGGAAGCATATACCATCTTCCATGAAGTATCACTTACCAGATCTCCACACTGACTTCTGATCAGTGCAATATCTGTCGTATCGCTTCCCAACGGAACATTGTTGTTTGGAACCATTGAAATCTGTCCCTGTGCTTTCATATATTCTACTTCGTTTTTCGCACCGTACTTCTCTGTCCATTCTTTTGCTGTTGTTGTTTCATTCGCTTTCAGCGTAGAGGCCCAAAGGCCAGATTCATAATATTCATTTGTAAGCGGACTGATTTCAGCACTTCCGACAATCCACTGATTGATCTGACACTGTCCATCTGCCCAGAGGCCTCCGCCTTGTTCTTCCGGAACCTGAATATCTGCTGAAAAACGTACTTCTCCGTCTTTCGTCAGTGTATAAGTGCCGTCTTCATTAACCGTATAAATCAGCCCTTCCAGTCCATCATGCAGATAAGTCAGACCTTCCGGAGAAGCAAGCCAATCCAGCAGTTCCATAATTCTGGCTTTTTTCTCATCATCCACACCGGATCCTACACCCCAGACACGTCCGTCACCATAATAAGAATCAGAAAGCTGGTAAATTTCCAGTTCCTCTACCGGAGTATACATAAAGTTTTCTCCTGCATTTCCTCTGTCAATAGAATTCCAGAATGGATTCTGCCAGTTGTACCAGAACAGATACACCCGTTTCTGTTTCATCTTATCATTTGCAGATGTCCAGTCCTGTGTTGCGGAGTCCGGATCCACAATTCCCATCTGATTAGCCTTATAGAAGAACTGCAGAGCCTTGTAATAGGCACCTTCCTTATCTGTAAGAGCTGTAATGGAATTGTCTGCTCCAATCAGAATAGAATCTCTCACTTCCTGTCCAAACCATTTTGCAACCTCATTGGCATTGGCAATAGAGGTTCCATCCCAGTCTTTCCACATGGAAATGGCATATGCAGCGTCTCCTTCATTATTAGTCGGGTGAGCCGCCTGTATATCCGCAAGTGCTTTCAGAAGATCATCCGATGTTTTCATCTCAGGACAGCCGATTTCCTTGAAATAATCCCACGGAACTCTCGGTGCACTTCCGGCATTTTCACCTGTAAATGCAGTTGGTCCGTTACTGTTCATATTACAGGGAATCGCATAAACACTTCCCTCATCTACATTCTGCAGGTATCCATTAAACAGATTAATCTGCTCCTGATATCTGCTCAGATTTTCATAGTTTCCAATGATATCCCCGATATCCATAATCAATCCTGCCTCTATGCAATCCTGCATATCTGAGTTATCCAGAATTACGATATCTCCCAGATTTCCGGAAGCGGACCGTGTCTGATACAGAGAATCTCCGTCTCCTGATACCTGCGGGGCAATGATGTTAAGTTTCAGATTGAACTTATCCTTCAGGATCTTTCCAAACCATCCACTCTGTTCTCCCTGGTAGTTTGCTGCCACATCGTAGATCTCAAGAGTCATTTCTTCGTCATGAGATACCTCTGTTACCTCTGCTCCTGATTCGCTCTTCGTGCTCTGACTTTCTTCATTCTTCTGTCCGTCAGATCCGCATCCTCCAAGAAGAGATGTCGCCGCCAAAGAAGATGCAATCAGAATAGCTGCCAAGCGTTTCCTTTTCATGAAAAGTTCCTCCTTTAATAAAATAATTTTATCCGGTAAAGAAAGCACGGATAATTCATGCTCTCCTGCCTTCTTTTAGCCTTTTACCGCTCCAATCATAATACCTTTTACAAAATATCTCTGAAAAATCGGATATACCACCAGAATCGGAATTACAACAATAATCGTGACAGTCATACGGACACTGGTAGGTGTTTGTGTAGTAGCTACTGCTGCAGCCATTGCAGAGCCACTGGTACTACTGTTTGCCAATGCCGACAGCGAACTTGCCTGATTCAGATACTGATATAAGATAAACTGCAAAGTATACAGTTTATTATCTGTTACCAGAAGAAGTGTATCCTGAAAGGCATTCCACTGATTTACCGCCGAAAAGATCGCAATCGTCGCCATAATCGGTTTGATGACAGGCAACATAATCCGGAAAAAAATCTGCATAATCCCGGCTCCGTCAATCTCCGCCGCCTCCTGGATTTCATGTGGTACGGATTCCACAAATGTCTTGGTCAGAATAATATAAAACGGTGATACAATCAGCGGCAGAATGTAACCCCAAAAGTTGTTCGTCAGATGGAGATTTCTCATCGTCAGATACCAGGGAATGATTCCCGCATTAAAATACATGGTAACTACTATCAGACGATACCACAGTTTTCTGTGCCACATCTTATTCTGGGTAAACATGAAACCCAAATACGCTGATGCGCCTACTGTTGCAGCCGTTCCGATCACTGTTCTCAGCAATGAGATTTTCGCTGCCTGAAACAAACCATCAATCTGCAGCGCACTAATATAATTTTTAAAATGAATGCCCTCTGGCCAAAAGAGAATTGCACCCCGTGCACTCAGGTCATTCGCACTGATCGTATTGATAAATATGTAGTAAAACGGGTATACACAGATCAGCGCAAACACTGCGAACACGATATAACATACAATTCCAAGCGTTCTGTCTCCTGCGCTTTCGTGTATTTTCCTTTTCTTCATCTTTCCCGCACTCACCTGCATCTTCTCCTTCCTTACAGAAAACTTTCTCCACGGATCTTTTTGGAAGCTCCGGTAGCGCCAAGCAGCAGCACCAGACTCACAACACTCTTCAGCATACTGATAGCTACGGATACGGAGTAACTTCCGCTTCCCATCGCTGTATTATATACATATAGATCCAGAACCTGGATATATTCTTTGTTAAAAGCATTCTGGAACACATAGTACTGTTCCATTCCATTGTTTAGGAAGTTTGCGATATTCAGCATCAGCAGAACGAAGAATGTAGGGAGAAGACTTGGTATCGTCACATACCAGATTCTCTGCAATCTTGTAGCTCCGTCTACTTTCGCAGCCTGATACATCTCATCATCAATACCGGAAATCGCTGCAATATACATAATTGCTGACCATCCGAGATTCTTCCAGGTCAGCCACAGCCACATGGTCAGCCAGACATGATCCGAAGATTGCAGAAACAGAATCGGCTCTTTAATAATCCCCAGATTCTCCAACAATGTATTAGCCATTCCTGTACTGTTGAACAGGCAGAAAGCCACGGAATAAACAAGTACCCAGCTGATAAAATTCGGAAGGGTCGTAACGGTCTGTACAACTTTTCGAAATGGCACGCACCGCAACTCATTGAGAAATACCGCAAAAATCATAGGTAGCCAAGAAGTAGCCAACGTAATTCCACTCATGGCGAATGTGTTTTTCAGTACCTGAAGTAGCTGGTCGATTTTTACATCGCTTTCTACCAACGATTTAAACCACTTCAGTCCGACAAAGTCATCCATGGAAAGCGGCTTCGGAGGCTTGTAATCAAAAAAAGCATACATCCATCCATATAATGGATAATAAGAAAATACCAAAACCAGCGCAACAAACGGCAAAACACATAAAAACAACTTAAAAGAATGCCATTTTTTTCTATCCTGTAATAATTTCATTTGTCTCCTCCTTTCATATCCTGACACTAATTCCTATCATTCTGGAGGCGGCAGATATTCTATACCGATACATATTTCTTTTCTTCCCATTTTCTCCTCCTTTTTAAGTTTATCGTTAAACATAATTTATGTTATAATACTATCACTTATCGTTTATATTTACAACAAAATTTTTCTATTCTTTTTATTTTTATATATATTATATATATTTTGTCATTTTATTTGTTTATATTTTTCGTTCATTTGTACTCTTTTTTCTTTTTCACTTTTATTTTTTAATATTTATCGTTAAATATTTTTCATTCTTCTTTTTTTATAATATGTACAAAAAAGTACGTCATAAAATTATTAAAATAATGGATTCAGCGGAACTTCCACTCATTATAGTAAAAAAATCCGACGTTTGCTCTGGTTTCAGCGCAAACGTCGGATTTTTGCCATACTTTAAGGCCCCCTGACAATTCACTTTTTCTATACACTTTTTACCGGAAACCGATAACTTTCTGTCTGGCCATTTTGTATCTTACTATACAGTTTATTCAGGTATTTTCTCTGGCGTCTGTCAAAAACCCCATACGAAAACACGCAATAGCACTGTGGTTGCATGCTCTTTGTCCTACAATCAGCCACACAAAGTTGTTATCGGATCTGCATGCTGCTTCGATCTTTCTAGATAAATTAACGTGAAATACTCATAAGTCAGAATCATCATCCGAACCAATCCTTTCGAATTTAATAGTTAAACCAACTGATAAGTTTCACCAAATCAGAAATAATTTTTATGGTATATTAATTTATTAGTCATATCTTATTCTACCATGGATAACAGACTCTTCAGGCTCCGTAGATGGTTACCTATCTATTTTACACGGCCCCTTTCCCTGTTTCCTCCACCTCAACACTTCAGCTTTATTACGGAATCCCGCACAATCAAACTGCAAGGTATTTTAATTTCTTTCTGAGTTTCCCTGCATGTCTCCCCTTCCAGCTCCGTCAGAAGAATCTCCGCCGCTTTCTTACCTATCTCTCTGAGCGGCAATTTCATTGTCGTCAACGGCGGACTGAAGTACTCTGCCATATCCTGATTATCAAACCCGACAACCGCCAGATCTTTTCCTGCCTTTAATCCATGCTCTTCCAGATAGTCATACACTCCTCCAGCCATCTGATCTGCCATGCAGAAAATTGCAGAAACCCCTGCTTCCAGAAGTTTTCCCGTCATCTGATAACCGGACTCCCTTTTCCATTTTCCATAGCATACGACATCAGGATTAAAAAAGAGTTTTTCTTCATACAATGCTCGCTGATATCCCAGCAGACGTTTCTGCGTATGTATATTATCTTCTTTTCCTGCAATCACACCTATTTTCTGATGTCCCATGGAAATCAGATACCGTGTAATTTCATACCCTCCCCGTTCATCATCTAATACCACTGAAGGTATCGTCCCTGATTTTTCATAAGCATAACTCATCACCGCGGGAAGCGAAAAATCTTCCGGAAAACATCTGATATACCTTTCATGTCCTGCTACATAAATCACTCCATCCGCCTGTATCTGCCGGACTTCCTGAAGAGCCGGATTCAGAATTGAATAATATGCATTTTCATCATCAAACCATGCATCACTCCATCGGGAATACAGTCTCAGGTTCTGGACTATGGTACGATACCCTAGCTTTTCACATTGTTCCATGATTCCGTTCACAACACCTGCCGTACTGAACTGTACCAGATCTTCCACAATAATTCCGATCATTCGTGTTTTCTGTATCCGGAGACCTCTGGCAATATAATTAGGCTGATATCCCCTCTTTCTGACAACTTCCAGAACTCTTTTTTTCGTCTCTTCCCCTACATTCGGCCGTCCGTTCAAAATATTGGAAACCGTTGTAGGTGAAACATTGCATTCTCTGGCTATCTCTTTAATCGTAACCATTTTTATTTCTCCTGTTCTTTGATCGTGCTGAAAGAAAATATCATATTTTCTGCATACACCTTTTTTAATTATATCATACATTGTCTCCATTGTCTCCGACCACATTCCATATTCCTACTGTATTCCAAACAGTATTCTTATCAATCCCCCCATTCCACCTGAACTTTCACCCTGCACAGCTCCGGATCAAGACTCTGACACACGCTCATGTCAAATCGCGGTCTGCCCTCAATATCAAAGTGCACTCTTCGTATCCCATCACAGCGTATCACATGATCCAGCGCATCCTCTGCATGATACGCAATCATCAGTTCTCCCTGTTCATCCGTATAAAACGAATGATGTCCGGGTCCGTACTCTCCTTCCACAGAATAAAACGACAGAACCGGTGTCTCTGATTTTTTCCAGTTTTCCACACAGAGCAGATCCGCATCATCATCCGCCGTCAGAAGTCCCACTGCATACGTATACGAATTGGCGGATCCGCCGGAATACCCGAGATAAACCCTGTGATCCTTCACAAATCCGTGAGGCCCTTCGTTGTTGATTGTGCCGCTGACATTCTCCCATCCATACAGCGGTCTGGAAAGCAGGACAGGATCGCTTGTCAGCTGCCATGGTCTGTTTTCATCAATTTCTGCAATATAAAGCATGGATCCTGTGTCCTTCGGTGTCCCGATATGTTCTCTGTAAGACCATACCATATAAGATGCCCTCGCGGTTTTCAGATACGTCATATCCAGAGTGATTCCCGTTTCTCCAAGAAAACTTCCGTCTTTTTTCCTTACTCTGACCGGTTCCTCCCAGTCTTCCGGATTCAGGATTTCCCCTCCTTTTTTCAGTTTCATCATATGACATTGCGGTCCCCATACTTTTCCACTCACAGCAAACAGAATGTAAAGTTCACCCCCTATGACATGAAATTCCGGCGCCCAGAATGTCTGCATGAAATCCTTTTCCTCATCGAGATCCAGAATAATTGTCTGAGGAGTTTCCTCCGCAAAAAGCTCTGCCACACTGTCCGCCTTTCTTGCATACAGAGCTATATCATCTTCATTGTCATTTGTTGCAATAAAATACCAGCTTCCTTCCCAGAAAAAGAGCACAGGATCTCCATAGCCAACGGCCAGAGGAAATTTGTATCCCTCTTCATACACGGTTCCTGTTATTTCGCAGTTCCCGTATCCTCTCTTCTCTGTATCCGGAAGATCCCATTTTATTTTTTTTGCACATACGGAACCATCAGAATACACAGCCTGTGCCTGTACCGAATTCAGGTCCTCCACATGTCCCACCTTTACCTTATCCGGCACCAGAGTTTTCGTGTGAACCACCGGTTTCCATCTCGATTCTGCCCTGGCACAGACATCAGAACGTATCTCCAGTATGTTGCCTGCTTCTGCTCCTTCCGGTTTCTGAAACCACCGGAATGGTTTTTTCTCGCAGAAAGATTGCTTTCCGCATACCGTCTGATTTTTCCACAGATTTTCCACTTCTGCCTGATACCATTTTTCTTCTTGATCCTTCCAGAACAGTTCATACCTTTTCTTCTCTTCCTTCCAGGTACACTGAACAACTTCTACCGGAGTATCCGCAACCAGATGGACACACGCCTTCTGTTCAAAGGAAATCAGGTCTTCCGTATACCAGAAAAGAACATCTGCTCCGGACTCATATTCCTGTGTTCCGTTTTCCTGTACCCTAACTGCCGCAATTCCATATCCTTCTTCTGCCTCAAACATCCATGGTTCCTTTACCCCTCTCGGTGCCAGGGTATTGTCCGGCAGAATTTCCGCCTCCGCAAACAGTATTCCGTAATTTTTATTCAGTGCGGTATAACATACCCCATCATGGCTGACAGCCATATGGACGCTCCGCGCCAGTCCATCCGGATAGGAATCCGCAAGAACTTTTCTTGTGTACACCATCAGATATGCGCTCTGCTCTTTTACTTCTACCATGTTCGATCTCCTTCTCAGCTCTCTGCTGTGATTATAAAATTTTCCGTACTATATTTCTCTCTGCTGTATAAGGTCTGCTTTCGGAAAAGACCGATAGATCTGATTTTTCCTTTTTCTTTCCTCTTCCGGCATTTTTTCAATTTCTTCAATCTCGTAATATCCAAAAGTACTGTGAAAACGCATGGACGGCTCCGCCTCCACAAAAGTACACCAAGGCAACCAATGGTACTGACTTCTCATCTTCTGTGTATAAATACCACCGCTTTCATGTCCAAGCCCCGGCATGCAGTATCCACAACTTCCATCGATATCATTTGCCTGTCTTGTATTTCTGTAAATAAAACGGGAGAATTCCAGATAGTGAGGATCGTCAGTCAAAAGATACAGACGATAATATACATATGCACAGGCAGCCATGTATACATCCGCACCACCTCCAATGGTAATGATACTCTGTCCACTGATCGTATATCTGGCAAACGGATGCTTTTTCCACGGAACGGCTACCGGAAATTTCCACATATAAGTCCAGGTTTCCGTATAATCCGCAGCCTCCTGTGCAGCTTCCAGCCATTTTTTCTTTCCCGTCAGATCATAAAGCGCCAGAAAACCAAATAACGCGTAAATTCCCGCCTCTTTGTCCTGTACATCTGCATTGTCACAGGTTCCTCCACGATATTCCATCGTCGGGCACAGCTCCCGCGCCGACCACTCTCCTGCCTTTTCAGCCGCTCTGCGGTACTTTTCTTCTCCCGTAATCAGATACATCTGAACCAGAAATCTTATCACACTCGGTGTATTGGAGCCGGACTTCATCCTCACAGAGCCATCCCCATAGTAAGCTCTGTAATAACTTCCATCCTCATTTTGTGCTCGAACCAGCCAATCTGCCGTACGACGGCAAAAACTCAACCAGTCATGTTTCTCTTCTCCGATATTTCTCATATATACATAGGCGTCAGCGATCGCTTCCATCCCGTCGGCTATCATTCTCAGATAATACGGATATGGTTCAAACCCATTGATATTCGGATTATAGCACATTCCAGGAAGACCACATTCTGTCTGTTCTGTGTGCGTCCAGAATTCCAGTATTCCCAATCCCTTTTCTTCCGCCTCTCTCAAATGTTCTTCTTTACCGTAACGCAGCAGAAGATATCCGATTCCCGGCTGCTGTCCAACAAAACCGAATTGAAAGGATACTGACGATATATCCATATTCGGAAGCTGGCATGCAAAAGGAAGTCCATAGGCTTTTCCGTATTTTCCGGTATACCTCAGGAAGATTTGCATACAGTTATGGTAATGCTTTTCATTATCTACAGAAAACAGCTGATCTGACATTCTCACGCACGTAAGCCGCCAGATATATTTCATCATTTCACCGTAATTCTTTCTGCAAGCCGGTGTAATCACGATAGAATACGCCTGTTCAAACCCTTCACGAACGGGATGGTTCATACGTTTAAAGTCCATCGGCTGATTCTGAAAATCCAGACCGGCATAATGACTTGTTCCTGGTATCTGACCTTCTGCTCCCGGATATACATAGTCGGTAAACAATCCTTTCGGACAGACTGCATTCGGCGTTCGCACCGCAAATCCATAATACATATAATTCAGGGTCTGTTCCGAAGGCCTGCTCATTCCGATAGAACCAATTGTAAAATTTTCATCCACGTAATTTTCTGACTGTTCCACTTCAAGAGTCCGCATCTTAATATCCGCATGTCTTCGGGCAACGGCTATCGTTTCCCCTGATTTCTGATTCTGCATCGCAAAAACAGGAAGAGCAAATTTGGTTTCCAGCTGCCAGAAATATTCCTGACTCAGATCTTTCCCGATCAGCTCTTCCGGTGCAAACTGATTTTGTCTGTACCATGCGCCCGGCGCAAAGCAGTCATACTGTTCCGGATCCTCTGATTCCATAAGTTTCAGAGAAAACCGAGTGGAAAATCCGAGGTCACTTCCCTTTTTCAGCACCTGTACTTTCCGTTTCATCCAGAAACCTGAATTGTCCACCCCATAAAAATCTTCAAACCGAAAACTGCTCCCAGACGGAAGTTCCAGTATTCCTTCTGCCAGAATCTTATCCTCTGTTCTGCGAACTGCATGATATGCACCGCTGTAATCCACATTAATCGCTGTATTGGTTTTTACTGTGACAAACAAAGGCATCAAGTTGCAGTATAACACCTGTCCGTTCTTTCTGATTTCCAACCCCCCGTCCCTGAACTCCATCCGGTACTTCTGATATTCCAACCGCATAAACTTCCCCCCTGTCTCAACTTTTTTTCATCGTCTCCAGAACAATCTGCGCCTGAATCCTTGACAGATAGTCATTGGGATGATTCAGAAGATTTCCGGTCAGATCAATGTATCGCTTCTTTTTCATGATATTCTTCTGCACCGTCTGAATATCTGCCAGCGCAATTCCTTTTCCGCACAGTTCTCTCAGAGCCTCCCCCTGCTCTTCCTGATATCCGCAGAAGTAAAAAGGAGGCGTGTGCAGTATCGGGTTCGGCAGTGAAGTAGCCATCAGCAGAATTTCTGTTTCTGAATTCTGTGTTCTCACCATTTCTATCAGCTGTCTTGTCTTTTCACGGTATTCTGCCCCCCGGCATCTGTCATTCATCCCAAACCCCAGAATTACCAGATCCGGATGATACCGGCACACTCTTTCTTCCGCATTCTGCACTGCCCAGTCAGTATCCATTCCGGAAACCGAGGTGTTATAAAATTCTGTCTGCACACCATATTCGATTTCTATTCCCTGTTTTACAAGTTCCGGCCAGATCGGCTGCCCCGGATTCAGACCATACATCCCGCTGCAGTCATAGCCGCAGGAAATGCTGTCGCCAAAAAGCACCAGCCTTACAGGCAGTTTTTTTCTGAACCTTTCTTCCAGTCCGGGGAGCTGTTCCAGCTGTCTTTCCGGTATTTCATATGTCCACTGTTCCTCTGTCAGATACGTAACCGTCACCTGACATTCAGTCACATAAGAAGGTGCCCCAACGGCAGCAAGGCTTACGTAGCTGCCCTCCTCCGTCTGTACCGGTCCGAAACCCAGCGGTTCTTTTCGTTCTTCCATTTCTCTGACAGCCTCTTCTCTGGTGTCAAAATAAAACTTCTTCCAGTCGGCAAAGGGAATTTCACTGTCTGCTGTTCTTATCAGATAATCCTCTTCCACAACATAATCTTTCCCTTCCAGATACGTTTTTGCCCCGTCATAGCTTTCCACCCTGAGTACCTTTGACGGATGAAACAGAAAACGTGCACGGCAGATTCCCTCTTCCAAAACCATTGCAAAGGTCTCCCGATACAGTTTTTCTCCCTTCCAGACCGGTTGTATCATCTCCTGTAAATTGTTATTCACAGTTTCCCTCCTCTCGCTTTGTTTAACGTTTTACTTATAAATGGATTATACGTTTTCTTTCTATTTCCGTCAATATCCCGGAATTAATTCTGCAACACATCATATAATTTTCTATTTTACGCACAAAAACACTCCTTTCTTTTGTAACTTATGAACATGGAGCATCTTTCCAGTTAATCGTTTTATTTCTGTATCTTCATCAGAATCTATCACCGGAAATGTTCCAAAGGACATTCCCCGCCGGTAAACGATCGCCAGAATCCCGGTCAGACACGGAACCTTTCTTGTCGCTGGATCGGATAGGGGAGATCTGACTCTCCCCTTCCACACCACGTAGCGTACCGTTCGGTACTACGCGGTTCAATAGTTTACACGTACTTTCAGATAGTGGGCAGTCATGGATGGGTATCCAAGTCTGTCCACTATTACTGTTTTGGTGAGTACAGTGGTCCTATGTCAAGATTTAGCGCAAGTTAAAATGAGAAATTTATCCTCATCTTAACTTACTAAGAGCAGTTCGTTTGTCTGTGTCTGCTCATATAGTTTTTCAAAGTCATTTGGCGACATATAATCGCAATGACTATGAATCCGTTTG
>JACJJN010000041.1 GCA_016899975.1 Lacrimispora saccharolytica
AGGTAGATAGGGCAGGGGTGGAAGCACAGCAATGTGTGGAGCTGACTGTTACTAATCGGTCGAGGGCTTGACCAAGAAGGCAGGAAGAAAAAGTACTGCCAGGTCTTGTGTTCCGAGAGAAAGTGTGGTATGATAGCAGATGTACGAAATGTGTATGCGGTTTTGAAGGTATATCAGGAATACTTTCAAAAGCGAAATATTCCTCGATAGCTCAATGGCAGAGCATTCGGCTGTTAACCGAAGGGTTGTTGGTTCGAGCCCAACTCGGGGAGGTTGAAGTAGAGGGTTGTGCAAGGTGCATAGCCCTTTACTTAAAAAATGAGGCTCCGTGGTCAAGCGGTCAAGACATCGCCCTTTCACGGCGGTAACACGGGTTCGATTCCCGTCGGAGTCATTTGAGATGTGCCGATGTGGCTCAATTGGCAGAGCAGCTGATTTGTAATCAGCAGGTTATCGGTTCGAGTCCGATCATCGGCTCTTTGGACCTTTAGCTCAGTTGGTTAGAGCAACCGGCTCATAACCGGTCGGTCCTGGGTTCGAGTCCCCGAAGGTCCATTTAAACTGGTTAAATTCATCTTCATATAGTTATTATGGCCCAGTGGCTCAGTTGGTTAGAGCGTCGCCCTGTCACGGCGAAGGTCGTCGGTTCGAGTCCGATCTGGGTCGTTTCTGTGAAAACAGAATATTTGAATATGGAATCTTAGCTCAGCTGGGAGAGCATCTGCCTTACAAGCAGAGGGTCATAGGTTCGAGCCCTATAGGTTCCATTAAGCCGTAGTGGCGGAACAGGCAGACGCCCGGGACTTAAAATCCCGTGGGTAGCGATACCCGTGCCGGTTCGATTCCGGCCTGCGGCATCGGATAAAGTCTTAGAACCTCTTGAAAATGCAGGAAAAACAAGGGTTCTGAGGCTTTTTCAGTTTTGTTTTGGGGCACTTATGGGGCAAAAATTTTTATATTCTTTATTTCTGCATTTCGTTTTTCTTGTAGTTTTTGGGTTACATGGAGGTATATTTCTCGTGTTACTTTGCTGTTAGTGTGTCCAAGTCGATCAGAAATAGCATCAATATTCATTCCCTGTTCAAGCAATAATGATGCATGGGTATGCCGAAGAACATGAGGCGTTATTTCTCGATTTAATGTACGCCTGGAACAATCCTTTAAGTATGCTGCGTATACGTCTATGTCGATACATTTTTTCTTCTGGGGTATAAATAGCAAATTTCCCGGATTCATTTTAACAACATTCGATGAAAAGTAAGAAGAGCTTAAAAGGTACTGACAATGAGTAAATAGCTCATCTTGCATATACACATTTCTGATAGAAGTACGTGTCTTTGGTAATGTAATGATATTATTTATTTTATCAAATGTTTTCGTGACTTTGATAATTCTTTTTTCCATATCCAGATCAGAACGCTGTAATGCTGCAGCTTCACCGAAACGAAGACCAGATAATACAAGAAATGCTGTCAAATCTTTCCATTGTTTTACAGTCATTGAGTCAAGCAACATTAAAACTTCTTTTGCCTCTAAGAATTTATCTTCAATTTTCTGAACATGCGGAATATCCTTAAAGCGTTCCAGTCTATCAATGCATTCTGTCGATCCAAGATATTCATTACGATACGCCCAACGTAACAAGGCTTTTAGGCGAATCAAACTCTCGTTTAATGTTCCAGGAGGTTTGCCTGATGCCAAATAATTTGTTCGAATATAATTTGCTGTTAAGCTGGACAGCAAAGTATCAGGACCAAGAAGTTTCTTAATAGTTTCACAAGTATAATAGTTTCTTTTCCATGTGGACGCCTTTACTGTCTTTTCTTGTTCTTCGCGGTACAGTTCAATTACTTCAGCTAAAGTAATTTTTCTTTCTGTTGGCAAATGTTTTTCAGCAATTTTTTGGTTTAAGATGCTGGTAGCCAGTTTGTGCATCTGTTTTGTGTTTTTGTCTAATGTCACAGAAACTTTCTTCTGCTTCCCGGTAAGCGGATCTAAATAGCGTTCCGCATATCGGAATTTTCCATTTGATAATTCTTCAACCCACATAAAATCATCATCCTTTCATAAGCTTCGATTTGGAGAACGTAAGTTCCCATTGCGTAGCTGCCCCAGATGATGGTATCATGATAGTGTCAAGTGTTCTTTGATGCCATCAAAGGGCAGACAGAAACCGCATTTGTGTTGGCGCACGGAGCGGTTTCTGCTTATAAAGTACATTATTGTCAAATTGACAAATAAAAAATATTGATTTATAATATACTTACTAAGACAGCCGACAGGGTAGGTGCACGCTACCCGTCCCGGTGAAATCTTATCACGAAATAGCCGTTCTAATCTTTCTCAGGGAGCAGAACGGCTATTTTTTATGGTGCAGATTCAGAATCGCAACGATTAGACTGGCAGTTGCCAGAATTATCATAAATTCTTCATATGTACTCATAAGCATCTCCTCCTTCCGATCAGACTCGGAACGGATAGAGAGCTGCCGCCTGTTCGGCTGCCCGGGTAAATATATTATTGTATCGAATGAAGGCAGACAACCGAAGTCATCTGCCTGATATAACTTCTTAACTGAAATTCAAAATTATGTGAGAATTAAAGTGCTTTATACACCGCAAGTACAGGATCAAAAAAAATAGTGTAATTATCTACATTGACATATAGTCCGTATTTGCGTTTATAACATTCAATGGCGCTGATAAAATAGTTTTCAGGTACGTTGAGAAATTCAGCTGCTTCGCTAAGGTTATGACAACCATGTTCGAATACTTGAATGATACCAAGTAATCCAATTTGCATGTTATATCCCCATAATCGCGCTTTATATTCTTGCTTACGATTTCGTATATCCGATTGATCTAAAACATCCCCATAATTTGTGTGATAGTGTCCAAGTTCTTCAGCCAAAACACAGGCTTTTTCTGATTGGGTTTTAATATCTTTGTGTATAGCAATTCGATTATCGTAAATCCGTCCAGCGTATCCAGGGATATATTTTTCTCTTACAATCAAATTTTGAGTGTCTGCATATTCCAGTAAAGCTTCGTATGTCAATCGATCACCTCGTTAGTTCCATTCATTGTCATCTATCATTAGAGCATCGGCTGCTTCTTTCTGCTCGGTTGTTGCTCCTTCATCATGTGCAGCGTTTAATGCGATAGCAGGAGTTGAAGAGTCTTTTTTTTTAGGAATGTCAAAATGTTCTTTTGAAAAATGGATTGCTTTTTTCATCAGATTGTGAAGAGCAGTGATGTCTTCATCGTCCAATTCCAGCATTAATTTAAACAGATTTTTCCTAGCTTCATCTTCACCAGCCATGATACGGTCAATTCGAGCCATAAACTCATTGTCGCTTTCAACGAACATTTCACCCTCACCAGTAGTCAGCCAGGTGGGATCAACATTATATTCACGACAAATTAATTTGATGACTTGTTCTGTCACAGAGTTTTTTCCGTTTTCTAACTGACTGACAGAGTTTTTTTTCATTCCTATTTTTTCACCGAACTTTTCAAGGGTAAGACCAAGTGTTTTTCTCACTTCTCTGATTCGTTCACCTTGTGTCACAATGAACCACCTCCTCTATTTTTAAATCATATCACTGTAAGAGATAAAAATCAATAAAAAGTTCTTTCAAGGAACAAAAAAGCATTGACAATATTCTTTTAAAGAATTATAATGTTCTTACAAAGAACAAAGGAGGTGAAGTGAATGTCTACAAGAAATGAAAAGAAAGAAATTATTGAGCAAATCGCTCAGGAATACATGGAAACTAAGAACTTGGAAGAAAAGTCAATGGCTATTATGGTAATGTCGGCTTATATCGAAGGAAAAGCTGCAGGTAAAGCTGAGGAAAGAAGTAAGTGGGAGAAGAAAGAAAAAGAACCGGTTGCAACATAACCGTTCGGAAAGGGGAAATAGATGAAGAAGATAGATGAACAGTTACTTATTTCACAGAATACGAAAGGTTTTTATCTTTCAGTGAAGCAGTTGCAGCAAATGATGGAATGCTCACCGCGCCATTTGCGTGGACTGATCGATGGAGTGAGAAAAGAGACGGATCGCTATGGCAGATATGCTGTTTTGGATAGCGGTGATCTCAGAGTTAATATTTTTGCTCTGATTGATTATGACAAATATCGGAAACAGCTTTCCGATCGGAATGCACGGAAATCAGTACCAGCATTTTCGGCGGTTGAAATTTCCAAAATATGTCCTGTAGCTGAAAAAATTATTGTAATCCATCAGGATTAGATAAGAAAACTTCGGAGGAAGAAAGAGAGGTATGAAATTATGACATTGAAAAACTTTTTAAAACTTCATCAGGACGGAACCGCACAGGGATGTGTAACAATTCAGCAACTTCCGTATGATTATCAGAAGCATGGATACAGCAAGAAATATTTTGAAGAAGAGCGTCAGGAATATATCGAAAAATCTGAACTCTTTAGAGAAATCAAAAACAAACAGGTTGACCATTTTAATATTATTGGCGGTCATACGTATCCAACGGAACTGTGTATTTATCTGGAGGAGGAATAGCCTCAGTACATGAGAAACAGGGGGTGAAATTGATGGGAAAAGAGCTGGAAGCAAAAAAAGAGAATACCGACCAACCATCAAAAACGGAACGGTATTCTCCGAGTCTGAGTCTTATCCCCAACTCTTCATCTCTTACACCATAGCAAATAATAAAAAAAATGTCAAGTATTTGGAGTAAAGGTTAGGAGAGGTCATATGATCCCTACAACGGAAGAAATTGTCGATGTAATTCAGCAGTATCCGAAAATAATGGATACACTTGAACTAAGAATCAGAAATATGAATGAGGAATATTTGAACCTAAATCAATCCATCTATCGTTATGCAGCGTACAGGAGTGCCGTATACGGAAGCGTTGGATATAGTGGGACAACGAATAGTGATTTATCGGATGTTTTAAAAAACAAGGACCATCAGGAACAGGAATACTGTGAAGAGTTAAAAAAGACAATCATAGATTTAGCACAGAAGATTGATAATGTACGACGATTGCATTTGTGTTATATGGTACTGCCATATACATACCACGAATTATTGAGGAGGCTGTATCAGGAAAAGGTAGCTTGGGGAAAGCTTGCAGAAACTCTTGATATTAGTATCAGCACATTATCGCGGCGAAGAGAACGAGCTTTTACGATGATGCGGGCAGCATATGGATCAAGTTTAAGTTATACGGAAATTCTGCATCTGCAAAAAATGCAAAAAGGAATTACGTGGGATCAGTTGATGCAAGATTTTGTTCACAAGAAGTTTGAAGAAGAAAAGCAAGAAAGGTGAAAACGTGATAGGAGATTATGTTATGAAAGTATTTGCTATTGGAAGCTACAAAGGTGGCGTAGGGAAAACAACAACTACGGTTAATCTTGCCTATAATGTGTCTGCAAAAGGATATCGGGTTTTGGTGATTGATGCCGATCCACAGGCAAATGCAACGTATATGTTTGCTCGCGTGAATGATAATACATATACTCTTGCAGATCTTTTTGCAGGGGCTAAGATTGGCAGATGCATCTACCGAACTAAATATGCCCACCTTGATATTATCAAAGGGTCATCAAAGATGGAAGAAGCAGTTGGAGAAGCTGATTGTCTCAAAGAAGCATTACAGCAGGTCAGCCAGAAGTACGATTATGTTTTTCTCGACTGTCATCCCTCTATGCAGCTACATACCATTGCGGCCATGATCGCGGCAGATGAACTGTTGATTCCTTTCGAACTTGATGGATATGGACGGAATGGATTGATTATATTGGATGATTATATAAAGCAGATCAAGGATCAATACAACCCCAATTTAAATTATCATATCTTCGTCAGCAAATATGCAGGACGTGCTTCTCAGGACCGGTTGCTGAACGGAATGATTGAAAAATATAATTATCCTTTGTTATCAAAGATTGTACGGTACAGAGAATCAGTGAATACATCCATTGAAGCGCGTAAGCCGCTGTCAAAACATAGACGTTTTGACGCTGCAACCCGTGACTATCAGGAACTTACCAACCTCATTTTGCAAATGGAGAAATAAGCTATGGCGGATATTAGTACAATTTTAAAGAATAATGGTTCTATCAAACAGCCAAAAGAAAAAGGAAATTACGAAGTGACCATGATTCATTACTCGCAGATAAAACCGAGTAAAATGCAGTTCTATCGGCAGGAAGATATCGAAGAACAGGCAGATGCGATTGAACTTGCCGGAGGCATTATGCAGCCACTGGTCGTCCGCCAGCAGGATGCGGATCAGTATGAACTGCTGGCAGGACATAGACGGCTGGAAGCGGTAAAACGTTTGGTGGAAGAAAGAAAACTTACTCAATACGCAATGGTGCCATGTCATGTAGAACAGGCGAATGATTGGAGAGCCGAATACCTTTTAATCACAACAAATGGCTACCGTGAAAAAACCGGATATGAAAAAATGCTGGAAGTCCAGCGATTATCAGAAATTATTCCACATCTTCCAGGCAGTGAGGAATTGAAAGGACGAGCACTAAGAGGGCGCATTGCAAAAGAACTGAAAACCGGAGAGACTTCTGTGCAGAATTATTATTATATATACAATCATCTATGCGCAGAAGGCATGGAAGCTTATCGCGCTGGGGATATCAAAACAGCAGTGGCAAATGAACTTGCACATCTTGATGAAGAAGATCAGAAAATACTATTAAAAACGGAAGACCTTACGGTCACTGTGATTGCAGAATATAAAAAGGCAAAATCGTGTCAGAATCTGACACAGAGTGCAGCCCCGGCGGAACCGGATCATATCAGAAAACCAACGCAGGAAGAGCGGGAAGTTTTGAATGTTTTTGCAAAGCAGTTTATCAAAAAAGAAAAGGGCTGGTTACTGGGAAATTTTGAAAAACGAGTTATGGATGTAACTACTTCTCCATCTGAGATTCTAAACAGATATGGAGAGAGTGATTACTATTTTCAGATCTACGATATGGAGACTGGACATATTGAATTTCAGAATGAGTTTATCCGACTATATGATGCAAAACATCTGATAGGAAAATTTAAGTGGTTCTATCTGGCAGCGTCAATCCAGTCTATGTGGAATGTAGTGGCAATAGAAAATGCAGAGAATGAAAAGGAAAAGAATTCTCCGGTGTCAAACTCTGACACGAAAACCTATGTACCTTATGAAGAAAGCATGGTTGCGTATGGTAAAGACGATTCTTCAGAAAAAGATCAAACCAAAAATTCAGAAAGTGAAGAGGAATTAGCAAGAAAAGTGATTGCCAGATACGTGAAATGGGCGCCGGAGAGGATGAAAGAAGTCATAGTAATCTGTAATACTTGTGATACAAACAAAGAGCGTGCGCAGAGAATACAGAAATATCTGGCACCGAACGGATATTCCGGTGGTGGGAGTGACGATTTTGATTTCTGTTTCAGGGGATATGCAAATGGTGTGTCCTTTGAGTTAGATAAAAACAGATTATCCATGTCATACATCAAATTCGTAAAACATCTGGAGGATATGTTTGGTCCGTTTGCTACCAGTAAATCAGCAGAAGTAGAGGATAAAAACGCCAATCCTGTAACGGACAAAGAGAATGAAGACACAAATTCCTGTGAAGAAAAACTGATTCAAAAACCCACCAAAGCGGAACAGGTGGATATTTTACGGGCAATTATTGATGAAAACCAAGAAACGATTCAGACAATGGAGGATTATTGGAGCCGTCATATGCCACAAGAGTTATGGAAGCATCAATTAATGCTCCAGGCGGCTGAAAAACTTTTAAACGAACTTCAATCGGACGAATGCAATGGCGAGGATTGAATTGCGAAAAGATATATGGGGTGATAGAGATGTCAAAAGGACAGTTTGCGTCTTAATCAAAACCTAAATATGTTCCACTTCCGGAGAAATGCCGGAAGTGGAGAAAATAAGGAGACGTTATGGATGAAAAGTATGTTCGTATCGATCAGCAGAGTGAAATTATCTTAGGGACATTAAAAAGCTTATATGATATCTGATCCACACATCAGACAATAACTGCAGAGAAGTAAAGGAGGTAGAAATAGATGAATAAAGTTCTTTTAATGGGAAGGCTTACCAGAGATCCGGAAGTACGATATTCTTCCGGTGAAAAAGCTACGGCAGTAGCATCCTATACACTGGCTGTTGATAGACGCTACAAAAGGGATGGAGAAGCAACTGCAGATTTTCTGAGATGCATTGCCTTTGGAAAAGCAGCAGAATTTGCCGAAAAGTATTTTTACAAAGGGATTCGTATCATTGTTATCGGTCGATTGCAAACTGGGAGTTATACGAATCGTGAAGGACAAAAAGTGTATACGACCGATGTTATCGTAGAAGAACAAGAATTTGCAGAAAGTCGTAGAAGCAATGAGATTCCTGCCGTGTCAAATACTGACACAGAGGTTGATTCAGAGGGATTTATGAATATTCCGGACGGTATTGATGAAGAATTACCTTTTCGTTGAAAGGAGAAATGATTTTGAAAGAGATTATATTATATATTGTGTTACCTATTGTGTTATTGGTGGTGGCAGTAGTTTTGATAGGTTTTGGATTTCAGAGACTTACAGAACCATTTTATGGTGTGTTGGGTGTTGCGTCTATATTTTTGGGAATCGCTATATTAGTAAAAGCGCTTTTCATTCCTTTCAATCATTACCAGCAGGTATCATCAAAAAAAACTAGGTCAGAAGTAATTGAGTATGTAGAGGATGGTTACATAGTGTATATGGATGGCAAAAAAGTGGAGACAGATGCATTAAATTCTATTAATTATGTCAATGTAAACGTTGAAGTAAATGTAGAAGATAAGCAGATAAACATAATATCAAAATAAAATTCTTTGTAATAATAGAATGCATGTTCAAGACATGTGATTACCAGCTGCTGGAGAGTGAAGCTGCAGGTGGCGGGCGAGACAATGTCACTGGACAATGGAAACGGAACACGGAGCGAAATCAGCGCGAAGGTGTTCCTGGAAATGGTAGGAGGATGAATGATGGCAAAGGTAATATGCAGGATGAATTGTAAGCATAGATCAAAAAGACCAATGCGCAATTACAAGTTTAAGTCAGGCGAAAGATGTTATGGATGTACTCTCGATGCAATTACGATATCAAGAATATTTGACCCTGACGATTATGTTGTTCATGTAGTAGAAGAAGAAAATATGGGGAGTTGCATCCATTATGAGCCAGTAGATGAGGATGAAGATAAATGCAGTGTATGAAGAATGACACACCGGAAAACAAGAGATATGTTTCTTTTGAGGATGGGGGTGAAAGAAATGGACGAAAATGAATTGGCGGAACTGTTAGTTGAAACACGTCAGAAAATCAGAACAGCCAATCATGCGAAGTGCCAGCTATACAGCAATATTTATCAATCGATATGCCTTCGGAGGATATTTTATACGATAATAGACCGACAAAAAATATTAGAGATATCATGGAGGAATACCTCTTATATGGCTATGGTGATCCGAAAAGACTTGCTGCCATAATCTTCAAAAATTCTATAAAAGAAAGGAAGTAACACAATGAGAGATTGGAAGGAAATCAAAGCATGCATTAAAGGAAGAAAAGAACGAAAAGAAATTACAAACGCAATATTTTCTATTACTACATCCAAAGCTGCATATGACGAAGAGGAATTGATGTTAAATACAGCATTTCAGGAAACGGTTGACATTTTTGAAAAATATCTTGGAGAAGAGAATTATATGCGGGTTGATTCCATGGATGGCTGCTGGGATCTTAACCGCGTATGGTACCGGTTTTCTGATATCCCATGTGGCGTAGAATATTCCGGGGTATATCCACTGGAATGGGAATGGGAGGATGTAAAAAGGCTGACCGAACTGATTGATAATGGTGAGATTTGGGTTACTGTCATGGTTTGGGACCGCAAAAATAAAAATTCATTCCTAACTGGTAAATACAAATGAAGGTATTGCTATGACAGAAATATTTCGGCGCATAAAGAATAATAACTATACAGTGATGTGTAACCATCACTTACAAAACGAACATCTGTCTTTGAAAGCTATGGGGCTAATGAGCAAGCTGCTTAGTCTTCCGGACGACTGGAATTTTAGTGTTCGTGGTATTGCGGCGATATGCAAGGATGGATATGAAAGCGTCCGGACAGCATTTCTTGAATTGGAGAAAGAAGGATATATTGTCCGACGCAGGATACGGGATCAGCGAGGTCATATCGTCCGAACAGAGTATTATATCCTTGAAACACCTGATACAGAAATTCCAGAAGAATATTTGACTGAAAAACAAAAGAAAACCCTCCCGGAATCTGCAAAAATGGAGGCTTCTGAACAGAAGGAAATAGCAGATAATCATGAAAAGGCAAAGAAAAATTCAGTCAGCTTACCAGGATCGGATTTTCCAACCCTGGACAAAAAAGCGGAGGAAAATTCACCAGGATCGGATTTTCCGACCACGGTAAATCCGACTGTGGATGCACCAGGATCGGAATTTCCAACCACGGAAAATCGCCACCAACAAAATACTATTATAACAAAATATAATAAATATAATATATCATCATCATCTAAAATAAATAATACTAGATTGGCTTCAGCAATATTGGCAGAAGAGGAAGAAGAGATAAAAAAACGAATTGGTTATACAGAACTCCTTGCAGCTGGATATGATACAGAGCTCCTGAATGAAATTCTAAAATTACTGGGGGAATATGGCATAAGGGGAAAAGGCAGGACACCGTATGTGTATATAGGGCAGTCCCAGATATCTGCTTCGCAGATTGCAGAGAGACTGCGAAGAATCAACCGGGAACAGGTACTGGATATCCTTAACCGGATGCAGAATGGTCCGGAAATCAGGAATCTGAGAAATTATCTTTTAACTGCGTTGTACCAGGCGGATCTGACCTCCAAGGTGAATAAGCAGCGCAAAGAGCATGGATACATATCATCAACGAACAGAAATGCGTTTAATAATTTTCATCAACGGGATTATGACTACGAAAAATTAGAGCAAGCCTTTTTGCGTAATTCCGCAAACAAGAAAGACACGAAAGGAATTTCTGGAGAATTATCTGACGCGAAGAAAACGGAAGCGTTCTGAGACCTGCAGAAACTGTAACAGGAATGTTTCCAGAAGGAGAGGAAAATGAGAAAAAAACAGGGAAGTAAAAAGAAGTGGATTGTGATTGTCTGTATAGCAATTATTTTATTTGCTACAGCTGGAAGTGTTTTGTGGATGAAATTTAAAGAAAAAAGCGAGGAACTGCAGAAAGTAACACGTATTTCAGTCACAGCAAATGATACATATCCGGCCGGTGAAAATATGGGAAAGATAACGGTAACTGCGGAAGGACTTGATGCGGCTGGAAACCATGTGGTTCAGCAGTTGGCAGCAGATCAGTATGTAGTAACGCCTGAACAGATACCGGAACATGGACACGACTTTGAGATTACTGTAACCCTGAGAGAGGATGAAGAAGTACAAGCGAAGACCACGGCGTTGATAGAACGTCAGGAAGTGCAGAGGTACGAAATAGGACGGAAAAATCCGGAGGCGGTACAGGCAATCTTGTATGAAAATGGAGATCTGGAAATTGCCGGAAGCGGAACAGTAAAAAACTACAGAGAGAATGAGATGCCATGGAAAGAAGATGGTGTTCTTTATCTTTCATGGATTGATCCTGCGGCTGAAATAGAGAGTATGGACTATTGGTTTTCAGGAAATTCAGAGTTTGTTGCCATGCTGTGTTCAATTCCTGATACGGTACGAAGTATGGTGCGAACCTTTTATGGCTGCACATCCATGGAATCTGTGCCGGATATGACGACAGCAGTGTATCTGGAAGATATTACAGCGTGTTATAGCGGATCAGCTGTCCGGAATGGAGGTGAACTGCCAGGAAATCTAAGAACAGCGGAGGAAGCATACAGAAACTGTACTGCATTAATTCATGCAGCAGATGCATCTGCTTGTGTACAGTTGACAAATATGAAAAATTGTTATAATGGATGTACCGCGTTGTCGGATACCAGTACACCAGATAGTGTAACAAATTTGGAAGGAGCCTATCAGAATTGTTTGAATGTCGCACGGGTTTCGATTCCCTCAAAAGTGGAAAACCTTACGGCGACATATTCTGGCTGTACAGCGCTTACCCAAATTGACGGCGAGGTTCCTGTCTCATGTACCAGTATGTCTGGAGCTTTTAAGAATTGCAAGTTCTTATCCGGGAATTTGACAATCCACTGTACGACTCAATCAATAACCGGAATTTTTTCAGGGGCTGCTCAAAATAGCAACGGATTGACCGTTTCACTTAGCTGGGAAGGTAAGACAGCAGCCTATCAGGCACCGGAGGAAATTCTTGCAACGCTTGTAGAGTCTATCGAAACGCAAGCAAAAACAGATGGAAGTAATATACGTGTAAAGTCAATATAGAGGGATTTTAGACATTCTGGTTGATATTGCTTATCGAAATAGATCATTTTTATACTTAGTATTTTATTCAAATCAAGAAGTCTATAAATTACAATGTCTTAAATATTATAGTGATATAGTAATAATGTTATTGTATTGACATTGTCATATCTATCTTTTAAGATGAAAATAGGATGTCACCCTTGGTAACAGGGCAATGGGTCTCCTGATACTGGGTGGTCCTATGTCAAGATTTAGCGCAAGTTAAAATGAGAAATTTATCCTCATCTTAACTTACTAAGAGCTGTCCGTTTGTCTGTGTCTGCTCATATAGTTTTTCAAAGTCATTTGGCGACATATAATCGCAATGACTATGAATACGTTTG
>JACJJN010000042.1 GCA_016899975.1 Lacrimispora saccharolytica
TCATTGGTAATTTCCTTGTCATAGTATCAGATGTTCTCCGAAGATAGAGAGAATCCCCCGTGTCAAAGTGTGACACGAGCAGAGTTTTCGCAAAAGCTACATACTTTATTATTTCTTGTCCTTATACTTAAAGTATTTTCTTAGTGCATCGTTTACTACTTATTTTCATTACTTCGCAGCGAACAAGAATGGCATCCGGTCAATTTGTTTCAATGATGCCGTACTCTATGAGAATGTTTTTTGCAGCATGGGGCGGAGAAACAATTCCAAGGCTATAGTAATCATAGCGATGGCTGCGCCGAAAGTCCTCTACCGGTTCTGGAGCATAGGCAGATACGTCTGCATGCTGATATTCTTCCGTTTCCTTTAAATCGTCCGTTACAGCGCGGATGATATCGTCTGTAGCGGAATAGATATCCTTGCCGTATTCAATCCCGATCAATTCGTGTTTCCTGATATCCCGGTCAATTTTCCCTTTGGTTTTAAAGATTTTGTATTTCAATATGGAATCCTCCGATCGTAGCGTTCATTTCTTACAGATTATCCTAAGTGATGTTCTTTACGTAGTGTATTTTGCAATATCTGTAAAAAAATTAATCCTTCTTATCTGTTTACATAATAGCAAACTTCATAATAATTGTCAAAACCGGCGGATAATAAAAAAATGGAAATAAAGCGTCGAAAATGAAAATAATCGAAATGAAACGGCGAAAATGGAAATAATGGAAATAAAATGGCGAAAATGGAAATAATCGAAATAAAACGGCGAAAATGAAAATAATGGAAATAAAACGGCAAAAATGGAAATAATCGAAATAAAATGGCAAAAATGGAAATGGACATACCGAAAAAAGGGTGGTATGATAAAATCACCAGAAGTGGATAGGAAATCACCTCGAAATTCATCTCTGGCGAAAAATGAAGCAAAGGGAGAAAACACCTTGTGTTCCGGATATGGTACATGAAGGTGTTTTTTTCTGCCCTTTTTGAAAGGAGAGGATGCGTATGAGGGTCTGAACGAACCGCATGGAAAACCGTGTCAAAGTATGACACAGAAGTGAGGAGAAAAGAGTGAAAAGAAAAAAGAGAAGAGTCTGGAAAGCTGTGGGGTTGCTTGCGATCGCTGCGGCTTTTTTCATTTTAACCCGGGAGATAAAGCCTTATGTGGTCTTGTCTGGATCGATGGAGCCTGTGATTCCGGTCGGATCGGTGGTCCTTACCGATCAATCCCGGACGGCTGTATCGGCGGGAGACATTGCTGCTTTTTCGAAAAATGGCCAGACAGTGACACATCGCATCATCAAAGAGGCAGAAGGAGGATTTATCACAAAAGGGGATGCCAACCAGGAGGAAGATACAGGGGTAACGGCCCCGGAAAACATCATTGGTACGGTTGTGTTTTGCATTCCCTATCTTGGTTACGGGATTATGTGGCTGCAGGAATACAGGTACCTGGTGATCGGGGTGGCTGTACTTCTTCTCTTTCTGATCTTGCTTTTCTCGGGTGTCCAGGAATCTGAAAAAAACAAAGATTACAAACTGGAAAAGAAAGAAAATGAAAAAGGAGAAATAAAATTATGAAGAGAAAGAAAATCGCAGCATTCGTAGTTGCAGGAGCGTTATGTGCCGCATTGGCAGCTGGAAGTACCGTAGCATACCTTACGGACAAAGAGGATCTGACCAACCAGTTTACCGTCGGAAAAGTGGACATTGAAGGAGAAGAGCCGAACTATACCCCGGATCCGGATGGCAAGACCAATGATATCGTGCCAACAGAAGAAATCGCGAAAGATCCGCAGATTGAAAACGTAGGGAAAAATGACGCGTATGTATACATGGATGTTTCGATTCCGATCGCGAAGGTTATCACGACAGATGCCGATGGAAACCGGCAGAATGGGGGCGTTGCAAAAGATACCGAACTGTTTACGATGAACAATGTCTCCCAAAAATGGACCCTGATGTATTCCAGACGTGTCGACAATAACATGGTATATGTTTACAGCTATAATGAGATCCTTGCGCCGGGAAAAACAACCGATCCGCTGTTCACGTCCGTAACTTTCGCGAATGTGGTGGAAGGACAGATTGACGAGGATCAGTTTGATGTACCTGTCAATTTCTACGCGATTCAGGCATTGAATACCGGCGACGGCACCAGCGTTCCGGAACAGGCAGCAGATGCATGGCAGAAATATGTGAACCAGAACGACGGACAGGCAGGGGATATCGTCGTTCAGTCGGACGAAGGAATGACAGAGGAAGCTGGTCCAGCAGATGAAGGAACGACAGAGGAAGCTGGACCTGCAGAGGAAGGAACGACAGAAGACCCGTCGGCAGGCGAGGAAACCGATACAGGAAATGAGGCTGAACCAGAGGTGGATGAAGGCATCGAAGACGAGGCAGGACTGGCATAACCGGCGGATCGGTGAGGATCGGATCCGGATGATCCGGATCCGACAGAAAGGTAGAAGACAGCATGAGAAAAAAGAAAATCATGGCAGCTGCCGCGGGATTGCTCTGCGGCATGATCGCTGTAATCAGTGCTGTTTCCGGGACGGCGTCTGCGACGGCATACATGTCAGACCACGCGGATGTGAACAACCAGTTCGTGATTGGAAATAATACAACAACCGTTGAAGAAGAATTCCCAACGCCGACTCCTGTTCCTCCGGGAGAATACGTGGCAAAAAAGGTAAAGGTCACGAACCAGGGGAATGTACCATGCTATATCAGGGTAGCGTTGTCTTACAGTGAGGATCTGATTGCGTTAGAAAATTTGGATTCCGAGAACTGGGAAACGGGAGAAGACGGGTATTATTATTATAAACATGTTGTAGAAGTGGGAAGCAGCACGATGAACCTGTTTTCCGGCGTGACAGTCAAAGGGCAGGCGGAAGCGTCGGACATCAGGATTGACGTATACGAAGAATCGGTACAGACGACCGATGGATCGAAGCCTTATAAGGACTATAAAGAAGCCTGGGCGCATTATGGAGGAGGTGGGCAGACTTGAAGAAAAAACGGATGATTGCCGCAGGTGTGCTCATGACTGCGTGCCTGGGAATCAGTGGAACGTATGCGTATTATCAGGATTCTGTTTCGGTACAGAACCATATCAGTACCGGTGACGTGAATATTGGAATTCGGGAGTATCAGGAAATCGATGGAAAGGAAACGGAATATGATCTGGCAGCAAACAGGATTGTCCTTCCATCCGAGGTGGTATCCAAAATCCCGCGTATTACAAATTACGCAGAAACTTGTTATATACGGGCAAAGGTAACGCATCATTCAAAACCCGTGTCAGAATCTGACACGGAGAAAACAGCCGAATATATCCTGTCAGATGAAAACATCAATGGGATCTCCGGTCAGTGGATCCGGAAAGGGGAGTATTATTATTACACAGAACCGCTTGAAAAGGGAGCATCGGTTGATTTTTTTGAAGCGGTAACCATACCGGCGGAGTGGACGGAGGCTTCTTCCGGGACTTCGCTGGGGCTTACGGTAACAGCGGAAGCCATTCAGGCGGCAAACTTTACCCCGGATTTTCAATCAGAACAGCCTTGGGGCGACCAGGAAATTGAGATCTGCGTCCATGAAGAGGACAACGGCATTACCAAGGTGAGCCGGGAGTACCAGCAGATGACGGTGACCTATGAAGGGGCGGCACGGAACCTGGTAGCAGTTCCAGAAGATTTCTTCCGGAATCTGGACAAAGCAATGCCGGGGGATCGCTTGCAGGATACTTTTACGATTTCCAATACGACAGACACGGAAGCGGAATTTTTCTTCCGGACGGAAACTCCGGGAGGGCTAACCGAAGAAGAACTGGATCTGTTGAAGCAATTTCAACTCACGATTTCACAAAATGGATCTCCAATCTATTCCGGTGACCTGGAAGCAGCTTCGCTTAACGACCGGATCAGCCTTGGAACTTATCAGCCGGGAGAAACGGGCAGCTTCGTATTTCAATTATCTCTCCCGGCAGAATTGAAAAATGCGTATGCGCAGAGAGAAACTTTTATTAACTGGATTTTTTCTGTGGAAGGCGCAGAAGAAATTGTGGATACACCAGACGGTCCGGCAATCGACCAGATGGCAGCGCCAAAAACAGGATTGGAAAAGCCCTATGTGGTTGTCCCACTGTTATTGGCGGTGGTGGCTGGAACCAGTACCATACTGCTTAGCAGAAGGAAGGAGGGAAACTTGAATCATGAAATGGAACCATAGGATCGGATCCTTTCTGGCTGCCTGTGTCCTGACCATCGCGGGCTTTGCTTCGGCAAAGCCTGCGGAGGCGGCAGCCGGATACGCGGATCTGTCAACGATGGGAAATGGGCACGAAGTCACATCGGATTATGTGGTGGATGGCGACTATAAGTTTGTCCCAACAGTAACCGACCAGACAGAGATTGTGTTCAATGGAAATTGGGATAATACGTTCTGCAGGAATTCGGAGGCAGATGTAAATTATATCAGCAGGTTCTATCCGTACGCGGATACAAGGGGCTGGGGGAATACAAGAAGTGCGATCCTGACCAACGACAAGAAAGGCAATCTCTCGGTTGACTTGAAAAATGTCGGGGAATACAATGGGGAAATCATCAATATGAAGGTTACCCTGACAGACTGGACCAATTTTACGAATTTGCCAAGCAGCGATTATGCCAATGTATTTATCACCATGGGCGGGGATACCAGGCTTCCGCAGATCAATATCATCTGTGTACAGAATATCTCCGTAAAATTTTCCTATTATAATAACCAGGGGCAGCCGGTTTCTTTGAAAGGACATTATACGCTGAATGACCTGGACTATAACCAAGGCTTTAAAATCTTAAGTTCAGGCGGTGATGTGTACTATACAAAGGAAGCAGCAGCCAGAATGGGATACGACGCTGCAACGCAGACCATCTGGGCGGATAGTTCTTCCACCGATCCCAATAATGAAGTTGGCTGGGTAACCTATACCTTTGAAGGTTCGGAAACGCAGCTACAGTTTTTTGTCGATGTTGTAAATCCAAAGTCCAAAGACTACCAGTATCAAAAATGGGACGTATCTAAATGGGAAAATCTTCCTAACAGTGCAAAAGGAAATTTACACTGGTACTATAAGGGGGCGAATCATACGAACGTGGATGAATCCACCTATACCGCATGGATCACCTCGGAGTTTGGCTATACGTCCGAAGCAGTTATGCGGTTTAGTCCGAAAGCCAATGTTATTGTGACAAAAGCAGATGCGGAAACAGGAGAAGTCCTGGCGGGAGCTACGTTTACGTGCTACGAGTGGACTGGAAGCGGATGGAAAGATATTGGGAATCTGGAATGGCAAAATGTTTATAAATATTATTGGAAAACAGGGCTGGAACGCAACGGCACAAACCAGGGAAGGTTCAAAGTAGTTGAAACGAAGAACCCATCCGGTTATACGGGCAGCTGGGAAAAAGAATTCACGATTACCGAGGAAGGTACGGTTACCTTGAAATATGATGCAACCAATACAAGAAAGAAAGGTACCATTACCATCCGGAAAACGGATGCGGAAAATGGGGCGGCGATTACTGGGGCAACCTTCCAGGTGATTGCCAAGAACAATATCACGACCGCCGGTGGCAAAGTGCTGGTGAAAGCAGGTACCGTGGTTGATACGGTGACGGTAAACAACGGAACCGCTACGACAAAAGCGCTGGAACTCGGCAGTTATACCGTGAAAGAAACCGCAGCTGCGCCCGGATATGTCCTTACCGGGCAGAGCCAGGAGGTTATGCTGAGCGACAGCCAGACCGAGCGGACGGTCGATTATAAAAATACACCGAATAAGCTGGTGCTGCAGAAGGTCAGCAAAAACGACGGCACCGTACTGGCGGGCGTGGAGTTCAAAATCTGGGCAAAAACCGAGTCCGAAAATTCGGCGGATACCTACAAAACAGACCAAAACGGAAGAATTACCGTACAGCGGCTGGCACCGGGGACGTATTGTTACAAAGAAAGCAAAACTTTGGATGGATATCTTCTCGACAGCACCGTGCGTGAATTTGTGGTAAGTAAAGACGGAAAGGTCAATGGACAGGCATCCGTAACGCTGACGGTGGAAAATGACTATACGAAACTGGACCTTGCAAAGGTAGACGCATCCACCGGACAGTCAGTTGCCGGAGCGAAAATGGCATTGTACAAAGGGAACGAAAAAATCGCATCATGGACGTCCGGCAACTCTCCGCACCGGATCGAAAAACTTGCTCCGGGAGAATATACGCTTGTAGAAGAAGCAGCGCCGAACGGATACCAGCTTGCGGAATCGATCACCTTTACTTTTGAACAGAAAGCAGAGGTACAGAGTGTTACCATGAAAGACCTGAGATATACCGACCTGACGGTGGTGAAGAAGATCAAAACCGATGAGATCACCTGGGCACATGGAAATCCTACGTTTATCTTCACAGTGGAGGGAACCGACCTTTTTGGCGTCCATCATAAATATCAGAAGTTTGTTGCATTTACGGAAGACTATGTAGAGAAGAATACGGACGGCCAGGGATATGTGGAGGCATCGATTACCTTCAAAAACATACCGATGGGAAAGGATTATGCGGTAACCGAATTGCAGGTGCTGCGATACGGGCTGGTTGCCGTTACGGGAACCGATAATGTAACCATCCAACAGCTGCAGGAACCGGAATACGGGCTTTCACCTTCTGAAATTTTTCACGTATCTGCAAACCTGGAGAAAAAACCTACAGGAACCAGCGTGACATTCGAAAACAAAAAATACCGTTGGGATGATTATTCTCACAACAACATCGTAGAAAACGTGATCCCGATGGAAAAATAACCGTGTCAGACTTTGACACGGGACATGTGTTAAAGGAGTCAAATACCCCGCAGTAAGAAAAACCGTAGGAGTCTTTCAAAAAGATTTCTGCGGTTTTTTGTTATGGTGTCAAAGTCTGATACAGAAAAATATGTGCCGGGGCATCGGTCTTCGGTATGGTCAGGAGGTGGGAAATTGAAAAAGGCGGGTATGTGTCTGGCTGTTGGAATGCTTTTGATCGTCGGGTCTTTTTGGCTGCCGGAAGTATGGCAGAATTATCTGATCCGCCAGGAACAGGTCGATCTTATCAGCGGTTACCTGCAAAAACCGGAAGAGAAAGATCCAAAGGAAAGCGTGTCAGAATCTGACACGGAAGATCCCAAAGGGAATTCCCCGATGTACAGGAACCTTGACTTTGAGGGACTGCAGCAGATCAATCCGGAGATCGTTGGATGGATTTATGTGCCTGGGACACAGATTGATTATCCTATCTGTCGCGGCTCAGACAATGATTATTATCTTACCCATAGTTTCCGGCGCAGCCGGAATGCATTGGGAGCGATTTTTGTTCCGGCGGAAACTTCCGAGAGTCTGACGGATGCGCATACCATTTTATATGGACACAACATGCGGTCAGGAAAAATGTTCGGCGAGCTATCCAATTATGCGGATCAGAGTTTCCGTGACCGCTATCCGTATGTCTATATTTATACTCCGGAGCAATCCTGCACATGTACCGTGTATGCCGCTTATCGGACACGATATGACAGCGCGGTATATACGATTGGCTATGAGACGGGAACAGAAGTTTTCCGGGAATGGATCCATGATACGGTAGGGCATGCCGCTTATGATTGCGGGATCGCGCCGACCGGGCAGGAACAGATTTTTACGCTGTCTACCTGCGTAGATTCCGGATCGGCAAAAGACCGTTTGGTTGTCCAGTGTGTGGTGACGGACCACATTGCTGCAGGGAAGGGAGAGGAATGAAGAGAAAAATAGGAATGCTTGCTGCCGCATGTGTCTGCATCCTCTTATCGGCGGGAGCTTTTTACGCTGGCAGAGACAGGGCAATTCCGTCAAAGCCGGACAGGACAAACCAGACGATGGATGCAGAAAAACAGACAAAATCACCGTCAGGGCAAACAGGAGAGAAGAAAACAGAGACGCAGGATCCAAACCGTACGGATTCCACGTCCGAGGATGAAACGGAAAAAAAGCAGCAGACAGAAACGGCAGAAACTGCGTCAAAACCGAATACAGGACAAGCAGATAAGAGAAGTGTGCAGCCGGTGCAGACCGGTGACAATACACCTGTCTTATTTTTTTGCCTTTTATTTGCCAGCAGTGCAGGAATTTTGATAAAGAGAGGGATTTTGAATGGAAGAAACAAGAGAGATGGAACAGGAAATTCAGCAGGAAAGTGATTCTTTTGATACAGGCCTTTTGGAACGGATGAACAGAATCTATGAAGAACGGGAGCGTGAATATCAAAAATTCTACGACCAAATCCGCAGCCGTGAAGAGGAATTGGAACGGATCGGCACAACATTGGCGGTACAGAAAGAAGAACAGGAAAAAAAGGAAGCGCACCTGCAGGAATTTGAGCAGAGCCTGAAAGTGATCCAGGAACGCCTGGAACAGAGGACCGACCAGTTGAAACAGGAAGAAGAGGCCCTGGAACAGCTTACCGCAGAACAACGGGACCAGCTGGAAAAAGAGTATCAGAAATTGAAGCAAAGCAAGGCGAATGCGGAAATCAAGCAGCAGATCGAGATCAATGAACTGCGTAACCAGCGGATCGTCCTGGAACGGGAAAAAGGAGAGGTGCTGGCGATGAAGCAGAAGCTTTCGTTTGGCGTACCGGGAGAAGAGGATACAAAAATCCAGCGGCTGGAAAGACAGCTGGCGGAAAGTGCCGCACAGATAGAACAGCTCCAGAGAATGATCGATCAAAACGCACAGGAACGTTCCGGGCAGGAAAGCCATAACTCACAGGAAGCGGAAGAACAGCTGGAAACCATGCGCAGGGAAAAAGAGGCACTGGAAGAAACGGTGGCACAGCTGCAGAAAGAAAAGGGAGAACAGCTCCGGAAAATTATCGACCTGAACAATGCCAGAAAAAAACAGGAGCCACTGGGTGCAGAACAGATGGAAGCCTATCTGAAGGAGCAAGGGGACTTTGACAACGTGTATATCCTCCATGCAGAAGACGGAGATATCGTTACCTCTATGCGGAACCGCATACATTTCCGGTTTGCGTTCAAGCCGCTTCCCTTTTTTGATTTGTGTGTCCAGCGGGAAGAAAACCATAAGTTAAAAGAAAGTATCTATGCTTTGAATGCCAGAAAACCGTATAAGTTCAGTTACGACGAAGCGCGCGGGGAAGCGGTTCTGACAGGATACTTTCTGCCGGAGACCAGCAGCAGTGATCTGTTACACCTGGCTTTGGAAGCTGCAAATTGTATTGCAGAGTAGGAGGGAAGGATGGAAGCGATCTTACAGAATCCTTATTACCTGGTATCTGCCGTCATGGGAATTGCAGCGGTAGGATTTATCGTCGCCGCAATCGTATTTTTGCTGAGAGATTGGAAGCATGGGAAAGAAAGTTCCCAAGAGGGAGGACGGAAGGTAAGAAAAGGGCAGAAGGGAAAGGAACCGAAGCGTCTCTTTTGGAGAAAGAAACAACCAGAGACGGTACAGGAAGAAAAAGAGGAACCGTTCGAAACTCCGGAGGTTGTACCGGAAACAAGGCTCCATCCTTATACGGATCCTCCAAGGGGAACAGAGCGCGTGTCACAATCTGACACGGATGCATTTCTGCAGACGATCATCCAGGTGTATCAGAAAAGTTCCGGATTGAAAGAAATGCTGGATGTCTTACTGCGGGAGAACCAGGGAGCTTATGAGGAAAATGTCCATCGGGCGGCGGTTTATATCAATGGAAGCAGATACAAAGATTTTGAGACAACGCTGGATTATTTATTGGCAGGCATCGATTCCGGGAAGCTCAAAGGAGATCTGCTTCAATGGGAAATTATGAAGCACCGCAGGATCGGAATGTTGTGAGGTAGGACGGATGAAGTATAGAAACCTTTGTACGTTTGACGGCTGGGTCACTCAGATATCAGCTGCAGATACCTTTGAAGACAGAAGAAAGCAGACGGTAACGGTATGCCGTTATACGCTTGCGGTGCCGCGCCCGGACCAGGGATATGATTATATTCCGTGCATCGCGTTTGGGAGTCGCGCATGGTACGCTGCCCGTAATCTGAGCGTTGGTACTTGTGTGACGGTGATCGGACATATCCATTCAGAACCCGTGGGAGGACATCACTTTTATGCAACATTAGCGGTGCAGTATCAGAGAATACAATACAAAAATGCCGGAAAAAGCAGGATGGAATTTCCGGCGATCGGAAAGGGGAACATGACATGAAACGATGGAGACAGAAAGTGAAATACATGACAGGTGCGACTGCCGGGATGGCGGCAGTATTTACGGGAAGTGTTCCAGTGGCGGCAGCAACCCCTTCGATGCTGATTGGTGAGGTAAGCTTCGTCAATCTTGCGATACCGGTTGTGGCTATTATCGTATGTATCATTGCGTTTTTATATGGGAAGTTTCACAAAAGAGACGACGATTAATGGAAGAAAGAGGAATGGAACATGAAGAAAGAACAGAAAGTTATGCCAAAAGCAAAGAAAAGAAAAAATAAAATTCAGATATCCATTGCAGCCAGAAGAAGCTTTTGTTTTGCGATGTGTCTGTTAATGATGTACGTCAATGTGTGTCCGGCATTTGCGACCGATGCGACAACGGCGATTACCGAGAAATTTGATGTTTTCTACCAGCTGGTATCCTCGGTCATCCAGGCGATCGGTGC
>JACJJN010000043.1 GCA_016899975.1 Lacrimispora saccharolytica
GCACCGATCGCCTGGATGACCGAGGATACCAGCTGGTAGAAAACATCAAATTTCTCGGTAATCGCCGTTGTCGCATCCGTCGCAAATGCCGGACACACATTGACATACACCATTAACAGACACATCGCAAAGCAAAAGCTTCTTCTAGCTGCAACAGATATCTGAATTTTGTTTTTTCTTCTCTTTGCTTTCTGCATAACTTCCTGTTTTTTCTTCATGTTCCATTCCTCTTTCTTCCATTAATCGTCATCTCTTTTGTGAAATTTTCCATATAAAAACGCAATCATACATACGATGATAGCCACAACCGGTATCGCAAGATTGACGAAACTTACCTCACCAATCAACATCGAAGGTGTTGCTGCCGCCACTGGAACACTTCCCGTAAACACTGCCGCCATCCCGGCAGCTGCGCCTGTCATGTATTTCACTTTCTGTCTCCATCGTTTCATGTGATTTTCTCCTTTCCGACCGCCGGAAATTCCATCCTGCTTTTTCCGGCATTTTTGTATTGTATTCTCTGATACTGCACCGCTAATGTTGCATAAAAATGATGTTCTCCCACGGATTCTGAATGGATATGTCCGATCACCGTCACACAAGTGCCAACGCTCAGATTACGGGCAGCATACCATGCACGATTTCCAAACGCGATACACGGAATATAGTCATATCCCTGATCCGGGCGCGGCACCGCAAGAAGATAACGGCACACCGTTACCATCTGCTTTCTTCTATCTTCAAATGTATCCGCAGCTGATATCTGAGTGACCCAGCCGTCAAAAGTACAAAGGTTTCTATACTTCATCCGTTCACCTCACAGCATCCCGATCCTACGGTGTTTCATAATTTCCCACTGCAGCAGATCTCCTTTGAGCTTCCCGGCATCGATACCAGCCAATAAATAGTCCAGTGTTGTTTCGAAATCCTTATACCTGCTTTCATTCAAATATACCGCCGCACGATGGACATTTTCCTCATAGGCTCCCTGGTTATCCTGTAATAAGAGATCCAGCATTTCTTTCAATCCGGAACTTTTTTGATATACTTGAATGATTGTTTGTACAAACGCGTCCGTGTCAGATTGTGACACATGCTCCGCTCCGCTTGGATATTCAAGAAAGGAATGGGGAATTTCTTCCTGTACAATCTCCGGAGCTTCTGGCTGTTCCTTTTTTTCTTCCTGGTTTTTCTCTGTCACTGTTTTTTTCTTTCCCAAAAAGAAAATCTTCTGTTTCTTTTCTTTCTGCTCTCTGCTTACATTTCGATGTTCCTTTTTGGAAATTTCTTTTCCGTGTTTCCGATCTTTCAGCAGAAGTACGATTGCTGTGACGATAAAGCCCACCGCTGCAATTCCCATAACAGCAGATACCAGGTAATAGGGATTCTGTAATATCGCTTCCATAGTTCCCTCCTACTCTGCCGCGATGCAATTTGCAGCTTCCAAAGCCAGGTTTAACAGATCACTGCTGCTGATATCCGGCAGAAAATATCCTGTCAAAACAGCTTCTCCACGTTCTTCATCGTAGCAAAATTTATAGGGTTTCTTGGTATTCAAAGCATAGATGCTTTCTTTCAGCTTATGATTTTCTTCGCGTTGTACACACAGGTCAAAAAATGGAAGACTTTTAAATGCAAATCGAAAATGTATGCTGTTCCGCATAGAAGTAACGATATCTCCATCTTCTGCATGGAGAATATACACATTGTCAAAATCCTCTTGCTCCTTCAGATAGGCTTCCATCTGTTCTGCGCCCAGTGGCTTCTGCTTTTTTATGATATTACTCAGATCGATAATTTTCCGGAGCTGTTCTCCCTTTTCTTTCTGCAGCTGTGCCACCGTCTCTTCCAGTGTCTCTTTTTCTCTGCGCAGGTTTTCAATCTGCTCTTCTTCCTGTGAGCTACGGCTTTCCTTGCCGGAATGTTCCTGTTCGTTTTGATCGATCATTTTCTGAAGCCGTTCTACCTGCGCGGCACTTTCCGCCAGCTGTCTTTCCAGCCGCTGGATTTTTGTATCATCTTCTCCCGATACGCCAAACGAAAGCTTCTGCTTCATCGCCAGCACTTCTCCTTTTTCTCGTTCCAGAATGAGACGCTGGTTACGCAGTTCATTGATCTCGATTTGCTGCTTAATTTCCGCATTCGCTTTGCTCTGCTTCAAATTCTGATACTCTTTTTCCAGCTGGTCCCGTTGTTCCGCTGTAAGCTGTTCCAGGGCCTCTTCTTCCTGTTTCAACTGGCTGGTTCTCTGTTCCAAGCGTTCCTGGATGGCTTTCAAGCTCTGCTCAAATTCCTGCAGATGCGCTTCCTTTTTTTCCTGTTCTTCTTTCTGTACAGCCAGTGTTGTGCCGATCCGTTCCAGTTCTTTTTCACGGCTTTGAATCTGTTCATTATATTTTTGATATTCACGTTCCCGCTCTTCATAGATACGGTTCATTTTTTCCAACAGTTCTGCATCAAAAGAATAATTTCCCGGCTGAGTTTCCTGTGCCATCCCTCTTTTTTCTTCCATTCAAAATCCCTCTCTTTATCATCAAAATTCCTGCGCTGCAGGCAAATAAAAGGCAAAAAAATAAGATAGGTGTATCATCGCCGGTCTGCACCGACTGCACACTTATCTTATCTGGTTGTTCTGTATCAGGTTTTGACGCAATTTCCGTCTCTTCTGTCCGCTGCTTCTCTGTCGTTTCCGCTCCTTGATCCGGCAGACGTTCCAAACTGTTTGGTTCTTGCGTCTCTGTATTTTTCTCTTCTTCATGCTCTGACGGTAGTTCTGTCTGCTTTTCGGTATCCGTCACCAGCACACGGTTCGTCATATCAGTCTTTGATGGAATCGCCATATCTCTGCCAGCGCAAAATGCTCCCACTGAGAAGAGGGTACACAAACATGCCGCAACAAGCATTCCTATTCTGCTCTTCATTCCTCTATCCCTTCCAAAGTAATATGGTCTGTTACCACACACTGTACGACATATCGGTCTTTCGCTGATCCGGAATCTACGCAGGTAGATAAAGTAAAAATCTGTTCCTGCCCGGTCGGCGCGATCCCACAGTCATAAGCTGCATGCTCTACCGTATCATTGATCCATTCCCGGAAAACTTCTGTCCCCGTCTCATAGCCAATCGTATATACCGCACTGTCATATCTTGTCCGATAAGCTGCATAAACGGTACATGTATAAGATTGATCCGGCGTATAGATATAGACATAAGGATAACGGTCACGAAACTCAGAGGATTCATAATTTGACAACTCCCCGAACATTTTTCCTGATCTCATGTTATGCCCATATAGGATGATATGCGCATCTCCCAGGTCGTCTGAAGTTTCCGTCGGAGCAAAAATTGCCCCTAATGCATTTTGACTACGCCGGAAGCTATGGGTAAGATAATAGTCATTATCCGAGCCGAGACAAATAGGATAGTCAATCTGTGTCTCAGGCACATAAATCCATCCAACAATCTCCGGGTTGATTTGCTGTAGTCCTGCAAAATCAATGTTCCTATACATCGGACGATTCCCTTTCGGATCTTCCGTGTCAGACTCTGACACGCTTTCCTCCGGATCATTCTCTTCAGGTTCCTCTATGTACCCGCTGATGAAATCTACCTGTTCCTGACGGATCAGATAATTCTGCCATAAGTCCGGCAGCCAAAAAGAACCAGCAAGCAAGAGCATTCCGGCTATCAGACAGAGGCCGGCTTTTCTCAAATTTTTCACCTCCTTGATTTTGTCAGACTCTTCCACCCTGGAAAAGCCTGACAACGATGATTTTGTGTGTCAAACTATGACACGATTATTTTTCCATCGGAATCACATTTTCTACAATGTTATTGTGTGAATAATCGTCCCAACGGTATTTTTTATTTTCGAACGTCACCCTGGTTCCCGTAGGCTTTTTTTCCAGGTTCGCAGATACGCTGAAAATTTCTGATGGTGTAAGTCCATATTCCGGTTCCTGCAGCTGTTGGATGGTTACATTATCTGTTCCCGTAACAGCAACCAGCCCGTAACGCAGCACCTGTAATTCTGTTACCGAATAATCATTTCCCATCGGTATATTTTTGAAAGTAATGGATGCTTCCACATATCCCTGACCATCCGTATTCTTCTCCACATAGTCTTCGGTAAAGGTAACAAATTTCTGATATTTGTGCTGCACTCCAAAAAGATCCGTTCCTTCTACGGTAAATACAAAAGTAGGATTTCCATGTGCCCAGGTGATCTCATCAGTCTTGATCTTCTTCACCACCGTCAGATCCGTATATTTCAGGTCTTTCATGGTAACACTCTGTACTTCTGCTTTATTTTCAAAAGTGAATGTGATAGATTCCGCAAGCTGATATCCGTTCGGCGCTGCTTCCTCTACAAGCGTGTACTCTCCTGGAGCGAGTTTTTCGATCCGATGCGGAGAATTACCAGACGTCCAAGATGCTATTTTTTCATCCCCTTTGTACAACGCCATTTTTGCTCCGGCCACCGGCTGTCCCGTAGACGCGTCTACTTTTGCAAGGTCAAGCTTCGTATAGTCATTTTCCACAGATAGTGTTACAGATGCCTGTCCATTGACCTTTCCATCCTTGCTTACCGTAAACTCACGCACGGTACTGTCAAGGATATATCCATCCAGCGTTTTGCTTTCTTTGTAACAATAGGTTCCCGGTGCCAGCCTCTGTACAGTAATTCTTCCATTTTTATCCGTTTTGTAAGTATCCACTGTATCTTCCGAATCAGTTTTGAGCCAGATTTTGAACTCCACGCCTTCCAGCACCGTACCATCGTTTTTGCTGACCTTCTGAATCATCAGCTTATTTGGCGTATTTTTATAATTGACCGTAATTTCGGTTTGGCTGTCACTCAACGTAACATCCTGGCTCTGTCCTGTAAGGACATAACCGGGCGCTGCTGCAGTTTCTTTCACGGTATAGTTTCCAAGTTCCAGCGCTTTTGTCGTAGCTGTTCCGTTGTTTACCGTTACCGTATCTACCACGGTCCCCGCTTTCACCAGCACGGTGCCACCGGCGGTCGTGATATTGTTCTTGGCAATCACCTGGAACGTTGCACCAGTAATTGCTGCACCGGTTTCCGAATCGTTTTTCTTGATGATGATTTTCCCTTTTTCTCGCGTATTGGCAGCATCAAATTTTAAAGTAACCGTTCCTTCTTCGGTGATCGTAAACTCTTTCTCCCAGGAGCCGGTATAACCAGATGGATTTTTCGTTTCAACAACTTTGAATCTTCCCTGGTTTGTACTGTTGCGTTCAAGCCCGGTTTTCATATAATATTTCCTGTTTGAATCCCATGCTAAATTGCCGCAATCTTTCCAATTACTTCCCGTCCATTCGTAACATGTGAATGTAGCTCCCGCAAGTGCTTCTCTTGTTTCTGAATCAATTTTATTAACAATGACATTCGCTTTTTGGGAAAATTTTACAACCACCTCGGATGTATAACCAAACTCTGAGGTAATCCATGCAGTATAGGTAGATTCGTCCACGTTCGTGTTATTTGCCCCTTTATAGTATCTATGCAAGTTCAGAGCAACACCGTTCGGCAGTCCTGCCCATTTCGACACATCCCATTTTTGATATTGGTAGTCATTGGATTTTGGATTTACAACATCGACAAAAAACTGCAGCTGCGTTTCCGAGCCTTCAAATGTATAAGTTACCCAGCCAACTTCATTATTGGGATCGGTGGAAGAACTATCCGCCCAGATGGTTTGCGTTGTAGCATCATATCCCATTCTGCCTGCTGCCTCTTTGGTGTAGTATACATCACCGCCTGAACTTAAGATTTTGAACCCTTGATTAAAATCCAGATCGTTCAGCGTATAATGTCCTTTCAAAGAAACAGGCTGCCCCTGGCTGTTATAGTAGGAAAATTTAACGGAAATATTCTGCACACAGATAATATTGATCTGTGGAAGTCTGGTATCACCGCCCATTGTAATAAATACATTGGCATAGTCACTGCTTGGTAAATTTGTGAAATTTGTCCAGTCTGTCAGGGTGACTCTCAGATTGATTGTTTCACCATTGTATTCTCCGACATTTTTCAAGTCGACCGATAAATTGCCTTTCTTGTCGTTGGTCAGGATTGCACTTCTGGTATTTCCCCAGGTGCTTGTATCTGCATATGGATAAAATCTACTGATATAATTTACATCTGCCTCCGAATTTCTGCAGAACGTATTATCCCAATTCCCATTGAAGACAATCTCTGTCTGATTGGTTACCGTTGGGACAAACTTATAGTCACCATCTACCACATAATCTGACGTAACTTCATGACCATTACTCATCGTTGACAGATCCGCATATCCGGCTGCCGCCTCCGCAGGCTTTGCCGAAGCAAAACCTGCAATGGTTGTCAGGACACATGCAGCCAGAAAGGATCCTATCCTACTTTTCCATTTCATGATTCAAGTTTCCCTCCTTCCTTCTGCTCAGCAGCACGGTACTGATTCCGGCTGCCGCTGCAAGCAATAGTGGGATGGTCACATATGGGTTTGCCAGTCCTGTTTTTGGCGCAGCCATCTGATCGATTGCCGGACCATCGGGTGTATCCACAATTTCTTCTGCACCTTCAACTGAAAAAATCCAGTTAATATAAGTTTCTCTCTGCGCATACGCATTTTTTAATTCTGCCGGAAGCGTCAGAGTGAAGTGAATGCTTCCCTCTTCTCCCGGCTGATAAGTTCCAAGACTGATCCTGCTGTTGAGTGAAGCCGCCTCTAAATCCCCAGAATAAATAGGAGTTCCATTTTGAGAAATCGTAAGCTGGAACTGCTTTAAAAGATCCAGTTCCTCTTCTGTTAAACCTCCTGGAGTTTCTGTCTGGAAGAAAAATTCCGCTTCGGTGTCTGTTGTGTTGGAAATCGAAAAAGTATCCTGTACGGTATCTCCTGGCATTGCTTTGTCAAGATTCTGGAAGAAATCTTCCGGAACTGCTATCAGGTTTCGTGCCGCGCCCTCATAGGTTACTGTCATCTGCTGATATTCTTGATTTACCTCTGTAATACTGTTATCTTCTTCATGGACACAAATTTCAATTTCCTGATCGCCCCAGGGCTGCTCCGACTGGAAATCGGGAGTAAAATTTGCTGCCTGGATCGCTTCCGCTGTTACCGTAAGTCCTAACGAAGTTCCAGAGGAAGCCTCTGTCCATTCCGCAGGTATGGTTACAGCTTCAAAGAAATCAACCGACGCTCCATATTTGAGTGGTTCGGTGTAATAATAATACTCCCCTTTCCGAATCCACTGACCGGATATCCCATTGATGTTTTCATCCGACAGGATATATTCTGTTTCTTCCTCCGTGTCAGATTCTGACACGGGTTTTGAATGATGCGTTACCTTTGCTCGTACATAACAAGTTTCTGCGTAATTCGTAATACGCGGAATTTTGGATACCACTTCGGATGGAAGGACAATCCTGTTTTCTGCCAGATCATATTCGGTTTCCTTTCCATCAATTTCCTGATATTCCTGAATTCCAATATTCACGTCACCTGTATTGATATGATTCTGTACCGACACAGAATCCTGATAATACGCATATGTTCCACTGATTCCCAGACACGCAGTCATGAGCACACCTGCGGTAATCATCCTTTTTTTCTTCAAGTCTGCTCACCTCCTCCGTAATGCGCCCAGGCTTCTTTATAGTCCTTGTAAGGCTCAGATCCATCTGTCGTCTGTACGGATTCTTCATATACATTGATACGAATTTCCGATGCTTCTGTCTGACCTTTGACTATCACGCCAGAAAACAGATTCGTCGTGCTGCTTCCCACTTCTACAACGTGTTTATAATAATAATATCCGTCTTCTCCCACTTCCCAGTTCTCGGTATCCAGACCATCTAAGGCAATCAAATCCTCACTATAAGATAATGCCACCCTGATATAGCATGGTACATTCCCCTGATTTGTGACCTTTACCTTTTTGACTACATTTTCTCCTGGCGGAACAGGGGTAGGAGTCGGAAACTCTTCATCAACGCCTGTTGTATTATTTCCAATCACAAATTGATTGTTCACATCTGCATAATCCGACATATACGCCGTTGCAGATGCAGTTCCGGAAACAGCACTGATTACAGCGATCGTACCACAGAGCAATCCTGCAGCCACCGCCATGATTTTCTTTTTTCTCATGCTGTCTTCTACCTTTCTATTAGGTTCGGATGATCCCGAACCCGATCATCACCGGTCCGCTGGTTATGCCAGTCCAGCTTCGTCTTCGCCGCCTTCATCTACCGCTGGTTCATCCGTATTTTCTGTGCCGGTTTCATCTCCCGTTGACGGGTCTTCCGCATCGGTTTCATCTCCCGCTGATGGGTCTTCTGTGGTTCCATCATCCGCCGTTCCAGGTTCCTCCGTCGTTCCTTCATCCGACTGTACTACTACATCACCAGCCTGACCTTCGTTCTGGTTCACGTATTTCTGCCATGCATCTGCTGCCTGTTCTGGAACGCTTGTGCCATCACCAGTATTTAATGCCTGGATTGCGTAGAAGTTTACAGGTACATCAAACTGTTCTTCATCGATCTGACCCTCAACAACGTTTGCAAACGTAACAGATGTGAAAAGCGGATCTGTCGTTTTTCCTGGCGCAAGGATTTCATTGTAGCTGTAAACATACACCATGTTATTGTCGACACGTCTGGAATACATCAACGTCCACTTTTTTGAAACATTGTTCATCGTGAACAGCTCGGTATCTTTTGCAACACCTCCATTCTGCCGGTTTCCATCAGCATCCGTCGTGATAACCTTCGCGATTGGAATCGAAACATCCATGTATACATACGCGTCATTTTTTCCCACATTTTCAATCTGCGGATCTTTTGCAATTTCCTCTGTCGGTACGATATCATTGGTCTTGCCGTCCGGATCTGGAGTATAGTTCGGCTCTTCGCCTTCGATATCAACCTTTCCGACAGTGAACTGGTTTGTCACATCCTCTTTGTCGGTAAGATATGCTACGGTACTTCCAGCTGCCAATGCTGCACATAACGCTCCTGCAACTACAAATGCGGCGATTTTCTTTCTCTTCATAATTTAATTTCTCCTTTTTCATTTTCTTTCTTTTCCAGTTTGTGATCTGTGTTTTTTTCAGATTCCTGGATACCTGAGAAAAGCAAGATCAGAAAGAGAAGAAGTACAGCCACCCCGATCACCAGGTTCCGATATTCCTGGAGCCACATAATCCCATAGCCAAGATAGGGAATGCAAAAAACAACCGTTCCGATAATATTTTCTGGAGCCGTTACCCCTGTATCTTTCTCTTGATTGGCATCCCCTTTTGTGATAAATCCATCTTCTGTTTCTTTGATAATCCGATGCGTCACTGTCTGACCATTTCGTGAAAAAGCAGTAATGTCTCCCGCTGATACAGCTGTTTTGGATTGATCTATAATGACAACCGATCCGACAGAGATTACAGGCTCCATAGATCCAGACAGAACCACATAAGGCTTCATATCTCGGATAAAAATGAAAAAAGCCGCAGTAATTGCAAGCAATATCACAGCTTTCCAGACTCTTCTCTTTTTTCTTTTCACTCTTTTCTCCTCACTTCTGTGTCATACTTTGACACGGTTTTTCATTTCATTCGTTCAGACCCTCATAGGCATCTTCTCCTTTCAAAAGGGCACAAAAAAACACCTCCATGTACCACTTTTGGAAGTACACAAGGTGTTTTTTCCCTTTTATTCATTTGTCGCCAGCCGTGATTTTCAAGAGGTTTTCCTATCCACTTCTGGTGATTTTATCATACCACCTCTAAATCGGTATGTCCATTTCCATTTTCGCCGTTTTATTTCCATTTTACCTGTTTCATTTTCATTCTTAAAATTGTAATAAATGAACGTTGCTTCTATCCTTGACTATAATTCTAACCTAAAAAATATATGGGACAGATACAATGCTTGAAATCTAACATCCAATCAACTATGACCGAATTACTTAAACAATTATGCTTTAAGGTCTAGCAAGCATTATGTTTGATTTCTGGCATAACCCGAAAAGTACAGTTCACTAATTTTTAAAGCGGTAAAAAGACCGTTTGCTACACGAAAAAGGAATGAAGAAAATTCATGACCGATTTTGTAAAAAGAAAGAGCTCCAAGTTGGATCAAGTTGATTTTTTGATAGAACTTTACCGGAAGGGATGGAGGATGGAAGATTTGAAAAAAATTTCTGAATGTGAGCAGATAGACGAAATGAAACAGAAGAAAGAAAAGCTTGAGAGAGCAAGGAGTTATCAAAAAATGCTACATTAATCTATATAATACGGTTCAGGAGACTAAATGTTACATGAAAAATAATAAAAAGTAAAAATCTATATAATAAACAAAATACAGACTAAATATTTGTAAAACAATAATAATTGAAAAAAAATTTTTGAATATGATATAATTTACTCAATTAGAGAACGTAGATACTTACAAAAATCATGGAAGGAGGTACTTGGTGCTAGAATATAAATAGTGCAAGTCAAAATGAGAAAATTCCAAATAGACAATACGTGATACAATAGAAGTATCGTACGGAAGGAGGATCTCATTATGGCAAAGCAACATGACAAACAGTTTAAACTGGATGC
>JACJJN010000044.1 GCA_016899975.1 Lacrimispora saccharolytica
GCTGTTCCTTGGTGTACTTCATTTACAAACCTCCTGTCCACGGGATGCTGTTGCCTGTTCATGGATGATATTTCTCTGTACATAGATTATATCATCGTGTCCAGTTTTTGCACCCCTGTGTCCAGTTTTAGTTTACCACTTCAAATGATGTATACTGTTTGCAACGGACACCCCCTTGTTTGAGTGAGTATGTTGTTTGTTGGTACTTCAATTATACATCATTCTACAGAGGGTGTCTTTCTTTTGTGCAATATTTTGGATTTGCTCATTTATAGTACAAAATATGAAGTTGTAAAATGTCGATAAAGCGACAGATATAAAGGAAATATGTCAGATAACGGCATGGATTGTTTGGGAAATTTGCTGATATAATTTATATATTAAAGGTCGGAATTGTGATCTGTTACGGGTGTTTTCAGAGAGAACTCCCAAAAGGAAAGGGAAAGAGTTTTCCGGTGAGGGTTAGGGAGATCTGCCGGATAGAGGAAGAGGTATGAAACGAACGAGAAAGCCGGAAAGAAAAAACATTTTGAGAAGTTATTTAATTACTTATTTTGCTGTAATGCTGGTACCACTTACAATCTGCTGTGCTTATTATCTGAAGATTGTATCTACAATCAGCAAGGATGATATCAGAGAAAAAACGATAGAAATGAAACATGCCGAAAATCTTGTTGATACTATGATGGATGAGATTGTCGCACTTGGAAAGTCACTCACGACAGATTCTTCGGTTAATCAGTTCAAGAATCTTTTTGAGCCGTTTCAGTATCCGGGCAGTTATCAGATTATCCGGTTACGGGATCAGCTTCCAGAACTCAGACAAACGAATCAGGCTTTGTTTCAGTATTTCATCTTTTTCGAAAACAGTCAGCTGGTAATGAACAGTGAGAGTGTCTACACGTGGGAGGAATTTTATCAGGTATATATGCATCCGGCAGACTGTGGCAGCTATGAGAAATGGGAAGAAGAGATGCTGAATGGTGAAGTGAAATTTGGTCTGGAAGGAGAGGAGGAATACAATTATATCAGAGAAAAAAAGAAAATAAGACTTCTGACGTATACGCAGCCTTTGCTCAATACGGGTGGAAGGGGAAAAAGTCAGATAAAAATTTATTTTGAACCGGAAACGCTGGATACGCTTATGCCGGCTATGCCAGAGGGGGGGATTCGAATGGTTCTGAATGGAAAAGGAGAACTCTTGTATTTGGATACCGAAGGCATAGAAGTTTCAGAGCGTGTTGCAGCAGCACTTGCCATGGAACGGTCCGTACAGCCAGGGATGACTTCAAACTGGAAAACCAGGCTTTCCGGATATGGAGATTATCGAATGATCCGTACAATTTCGGAGGATAATGGTCTGATTTACTGTGGACTGTATCCGGAAAGTGTATTAAACCGAAGAACTGTTTCAAGCATGCTGATGATTGTAGTAGTGATCCTTCTGGCAGTGGCGGTGGGCGGTGCATTGTGTTTCCATATGTCACGAAAAAGTGCGGTTCCTATTAATCGTATTCTGAAGGAAACGTCCAGAATTCTGAAAGGAAAAGAGCAGGCAGAACAGGCGGAAGACGGACTGAACGGTGTCTTTCAGTCTCTGCTCAGAAACAGTTCAGAACTTGGAGAAGTTTTGGAAAGCCAGAAACCACTCGTTCGTAACGCGTTTTTCGGTCGGCTGATTTTTGGGGATTATATTACGGAGGAAGAAATTTTAAGAACAGCAAGATATCTTGGAATTGAACTGGAAAAAAGGAAGTATTGGATTGTGATTTTCCGTTTTGGGGCGATGGAAAAAGAGCAGTCGGAGAACAACAGTCTGCAGAATACATGTAATCTTGCGCTTATGAAAATCCTGGAGCAACAATACAAAGAGGGATTTCATATGAACAGCGGAGAGGATCGGACGGTCATGATGATGAGTATATCGGAATCGGAAAATTATCGTGAGATTACCCAAAAGATGGTGGGAAATATACGGGCCGGACTTCCGGAAAATATAGCGTGTCATCTGGAAATCTGTGTCGGAAACCCAGTGGAAACGTTGACAGAATTGTCAGAGTCTTATCGCAACGCTGCATTTCTGTTTCAGGGTGAACAGAAGCAAGAGATTCTCTGGTATCAGAAAAATGAAGAAATTCAGACTGCATGGCCGGCTACAGAGGTGTTTGCCGGATTTGCCCATTATGTGGTTTCAGGAAATACGAAAGGACTGCACGATGCGTTGGAAACTATGGTTCGGAAGTATCTGTTTCAGGAAAATCCATCCGTGTGTCAGCAGCAGATGCTTCTTTCAGAACTGCAGACGGGATTTTTCAGGATTGTCAGACAGATGAATCTGCAGGAAGAAGATTACCGGAAATATTGCAGAAAACTGGAAGAATTGTGGGGAATGGATCTGATCCGTCAGCTTGGCGGAATTCTGAATCTTTATCAGGAATTGTGTCAGGAGGTCTGTGAATGTAAGGAAGGTACGGATGCGGAGAGTATAGTAGCTTCAGCGGCGGCTTATATTGACGCCAATTATGGGGATAGCAGTCTGTCGCTGACAGGAATTGCAGACATGTTTACTATCAGCGAAACCTATCTGTCAAATCTGTTTCGCCAGATTCTTGGAATCAATTTTTCTGTTTATGTTGAGAAAATACGAATGGAAAAGGCAAAAGAACTGTTGGTTATGACAGATATGACAGTCAGTGACATTTCTTCTTGTGTTGGTTACTGTTCTTCTAATTCTTTCTGTCGTGCGTTTCGGAGGGTGACAGGCATTTCTGCTTCTCAATATCGAAAAGAAAGGGGCGAACAGCGGGATGATTCGAATCGTCCAAAAAACTGAAAAAAGTTGGAAGATAATCCTTTTGTGGAGCGTTCTGTTGCTTTTTCTGACAGCCTGTGGAAACAAACAGGAACAGAGGGATTCTGCTGCAGAAAAATACGAAGAAGGCTCAGCGGCTGTTCGGGAGGTGGAATTGTTCCTTTACAGTCCCTGTGAGTCCTGCCGGGAGGAAGAAACGTTTCAGTCACAGGTACTGCAAAGTCTGGGAGAACAACAGAACAAAGTAAGCATACGCGTGTACAATGTTTTTCAGAATTCAGGAATGAAGAAGCTGGAAAAAAGAATGGAAGAACTTGAAGAAGAAATGGATCTTTCCGTGCTTCCGGTGGCTATTGTGGAAGATGAAATGTTTTCGGGAACATATGAGGAGATTGCAGAACAGATTGCGGCAGTTTTCAGTGGAGAAAAGCAGAACTGGCCGGAAGAAGAGGGTCGCAAACAAAAAGAAGAGGTGAAAAAGCAGGAAAAAAGTATTGCAGACGGTCTGGATCAAGTGAAAAAGTCAGGAAAAACCGTCCCTGTTTTTGTGCTCTTTACGACATTTTCCTGCGATAGCTGTCAGACTGTGGAAGATTTTTTTGGTGATCTGAAAAATAGTTCAGACGGATATATCTCTGGAAGTAGGGAATTTGAACTGGTCAGTGGAAGCATTCTTGAAACTGAAAATCTGGAGCTTTTGAATGGGTTGTTTGAGTATTTTCAGATTCCGTCTGAAGAGCAGAAAGTTCCGATTTTGTTCTGGGAGAATGGATATCTGTCGGGAGAGAAAATGATCTGCCAGGAATTTGAAGTCTGTCTTTCTGATATGGAGGAAGGAAAAGGAGCAGAATTTTTTCTGGAGATGTCAGAAGAAAAAATACCAAAGAAAGCAGACAGAATGCTGTGGGCAGGTGCTATGGCAACCGGTTTTCTGAATGGACTGAATCCCTGTGGAGCGTCGATGCTTCTGATGGTACTGTCAGTTCTTATGATGAGACAGAAAGGTTTTCTAAAAGCCTCCATGACATATCTTGCAGGAAAGTTTATGGCATATGTACTGATGGGGGCAGGAGCTTTTTCCTTATTTTCAGCAGTCGATTTACAGGGTGGTGGAATAGTCCGAAAAGGGATCCGTTTGATTTTTGTTGTGTTTGCTCTGGTTCTGTCCATTTTGAATTTCCGGGATTATTTCTTTGCGGGAAAAGGGGAATATGGCAGAATAAAGGTACAGTTGCCAAGAAAGCTGAGAGAATGGAATCATCACAAAATAGGAGGATTGAAAGAGGTGCCGGAACGATTCCTGATACCGGCCGTATTTGCACTTGGCGTGATAATTTCAGCAGGGGAATTCTTCTGTACCGGACAGATTTATCTGGCATCAATTCTTTATCTGATAAAAGAAAACAGTGCAGGTGGCATTCGCAATTATCTATATCTTGCGGTTTACACGGCTGCACTGTGTGTTCCTCAGCTGTTGCTTATACTGATTATTCAGAGGGCAAGAAGTATGGCAGGTGCGTCGAAGCTGACTCTTAAGGGGATGCCTGTGGTAAAACTGATTTACGGAATCCTTTTTCTTATTTTTGCAGGGATGCTTCTGCTTTTATGAAAACAGATCACATTTCATACCATTCCGCTTTGGTAAGTGAAGAAATCCCGGTATACTGTCTGAGCAGTTCCAGAGCAGGTGATTTGGAAGATGAAGGAAACGATGTTCCTGTGATTTGTTCCAGTTCTGCAAGCATGCGGATACGGACGGCGTCTCGATGGATATAACAGGGCTCGGGGTCGTCAAAAAACTGAATACTTTTCTGAATAATGACGGACTCACAAAGAGGAAGTACTTCTAAGAGTCCGTCATAACTGATCTGAGATCCGGAAAAAATCCGGATATATTTTTTACATTTCTTTTCTCTTTTCCATGGAAACATTAACTTACCTCCTGACAGAAACAGAATTGAATGATCGGTTCTCCCGATTTGCAGGGAACGGATCAGGGTGTATTCCGGCAGTTACCTGCCGGTTTTTTTCGTGTTATTTGTTTTTATTATAATCTTGCAGACAGGAAAAGGCAAATTTGAGATCCGGTGAGAACCCGCATAAATACTGGGAAAAAGCATTGAATATTCAGGAAAAAGAATTGAATATTCAAAGGAAAGAAAGAAATGTAACCCCCAAAAATGCGTTGCAGTAATACAAAAAAACGGAATATTAAAAAAAAGAATTGCAGATATTATTTTTCATTTTTCTGTGCAATGATGGTTACAGAAAACAGAAAGGAAGTGAGCGGATGATTCAAAAGATCGATCACAAACAGAAGAAAAAGAAAAAGGAACCAAAATATGAGAAAGGCAGTCTGGCAAAGTATCTGAAAGGACATTGGCAGCTGTATCTTATGATACTGCCTCCGGTTATTGTTCTACTGATTTTCGCCTATGGACCTATGTATGGAATCCTTCTCGCGTTTAAGGATTACCAGGTAACGCTGGGGATCGGCGGAAGTCCATGGACCAGCAATTTCGGATTGAATCATTTCATCCGTTTCTTTAATAATTACAATTTTGTGGAAGTGCTGAGGAATACTTTGGTGATTTCTCTGTATTCTATGCTGGTTATGATGCCATGCTCTATTCTTCTGGCTTTATCGCTGAATTATGCGAAGAATGCCATTTTTAAAAAAACTGTGCAGATGATCACGTATTGTCCGTATTTTATTTCCACTATTGTATTTGTAGGGATCATCAATCTGATGATGGATACCAGGACAGGTATTATAGGAAAGTTTTTTTACGACCAGTTCGGCATCAATATTCTCGGAAGTTCCGGATTGTTTCCGTCCTTGTATGTCTGGTCAGGTGTCTGGCAGGGGGTTGGATTCGGAGCAATCATTTATATTGCAGCACTCGCAGGAGTTGATATGCAGCAGCATGAAGCAGCGATTATTGACGGAGCAACACTCCTTCAGCGGATCCGTTATGTGGATCTTCCTGCAATTCTTCCGACTGCAGTTATCATGATGATTCTGAATATGGGAAATATTCTGAATATCGGTTATGAAAAAATTCTGGCAATGCAGAACCAGAACAACCTGACGATGTCGGAAGTAATTCCGACATATGCGTATAAAGTATCGCTCGTTTCCACATTTCCGGATTATTCTTATTCTACAGCAATCGGTCTGTTTCAGTCATTGGTAGGACTGGTATTGATTCTTATCACTAATAAAATCGCGGACAAAGCGACAGGAAACGGATTTATCTGAGGAGGCGGGAGATGAAAAAGACAAGAAGAATTACACAGGATAGAGCGGTATATTTTATAAATTATGTTCTGCTGACGTTGCTTCTGGTAGTTGTGTTGTATCCGATTATTTATATTGTCAGCTGTTCCTTCAGCTCAGGGGATGCTTTGATGAGTGCGAAGGTGCGTTTTCTTCCGGTGGAACCTACATTGGAGAGCTATGAAACAGTTTTTGAATACAATTCTATCTGGACAGGATATATGAATTCTATTATCTACACAGTCAGCGGTACTGTTCTGAGTATTGCATTGACATTGTTGGCGGCTTATCCGTTGTCAAGGGATGATTTCAGAGGAAAAAAATTTTTTACAATCCTTTTTGTATTCACCATGATGTTTAACGGAGGATTGATTCCTACCTACCTTCTGGTAAAAAATCTGAACCTGACCGATACCATGTGGGCGGTGATTCTGCCGACGGCTGTCAGCGCTTACAACATGATTGTAGCGAGAACATTTTTTAAGCAGTCGATTCCGAAGGAAATGCTGGAAGCTGCAGAAATAGACGGATGTACAGATTTTCGCTTTTTCTGGAAGATTGTGCTGCCGCTGTCAGCGCCGATTGTAGCCGTTTTATGTCTTTGGGTTGCGGTGGGACTCTGGAATTCCTATTTCAATCCGATGATCTATATTAATTCAGAAAGTAAATATCCGCTGCAGTTGGTATTGAGAAAAATTCTTCTGATGTCGCAGGTGGATTTTACAACGGCTAGCGTTGATCCTGAAAAACTGGCTAAAAATCAGTATCTCAGTGAGATGCTGAAATATGGAACCATTGTAATCAGCAGTCTTCCGCTGATGATCATTTATCCTTTTGTGCAGAAGTATTTTGTGAAAGGTGTCATGATCGGATCAGTAAAAGGATAAATATTTTCTCCGGCCAGGACCGGATGAAGATAGAGTAAAGTAAAGGAGGTCTCAGATATGAGAAAAGGAAAAGGTTCAGGAAAGAAAGCTGTAGCGATGACGGCTGCCGCTGCCATGGCGCTCTCCATGCTGGGAGGATGCGGTACAGGTGGTGAAAAGGCAGACGACGGGGGAACAAGTACATCCGGAGAGGATGCATTCCAGTTTGAATCTGTCAGTGATGTTAAATTTCCTTTAAAGGAAAAACTGACATTGGATGTATTCGTGTATGCAACCACTACCGGTGGAGGAACATACCAGGATAATTATGTAACCGACTGGATTGAGGAAAAGACGAATATTCATCTGAATTTTGTCTATGATGTGGATGGAGATGACGCCAAGACAAAACTGAATCTTGTTATGACGGATCCGGACAGTATGCCGGATATCTTCTGGGCAACAAACTGGACAAAATCCGAGGTTCTTGGATACGGAAAGCAGGGTCTGCTGCTTCCTTTGAACGAATATCTTAAGGATGCGCCGAACTGGAATGCGCTGAATGAGGCAAGTCCGGGAAGAGAGAAAGATATCACGATGACGGACGGAAATATTTATACCTATGGCGATGATAATGAATGTTTCCACTGTCTGTATCAGAATCGCATGTGGATTTACAAACCGTGGGTAGAACAGCTGAATGGCGGAAAAATGCCGGAAACGATAGAGAAACTGTACGACTACATGGTAAAGATTAAGACACAGGATCCGAATGGAAATGGAAAGAACGATGAAATACCTATGAGTGGTTATCTGGGGGGATGGTCAACAGATCCTACTGTCTGGATGCTGAATTCGTTCCTGCAGTGCAATAACCCGCTGAGCAATACTAATCCGACAATTGGAGCCGGTCTTGTGATAAACGATGGAAAAATTGAGTATTCTGTGATGAAAGACGAATACAAAGAGGGTCTGGAATTTATCAACAAACTGTATCAGGAAGGACTTCTGGATCCACAGACATTTACACAGGATGACAAGCAGTTCCAGTCTGCATTGACCGGCGGAGATCCGTTGATCGGTTTGGCCCCAGGCGGTACGATTATGGCTGAAGGTGATAAACTGGCGGCGCATCAGGAAGGAAAGTGGCAGGATTGGGAGATACTTGCTCCAGTCGAAGGTCCGGATGGCGTGAGACTGGCGGCCAAAGGTGTAACAAGTTATTTCGGATCAGCTATAGGAAGTATATCTGCAAACTGTAAATACCCGGAGATCGCAGTGGCACTGTTTGATTTCCTGGCCAGTGAAGAGGCGACAAATGTACAGACCTATGGTCCGGAAGGATACGGCTGGCAGTGGACAGAGGAAGGTACAGCGCTGGATGATGGAACACCAAAGTATGAATCTCTTGGAATGGCTGACGCAGATGAGTTTGACTGGATCGGCAATGGATTTGAAAAAGAATATGCCAATAAAAATTATGTGTCAGATGCTATGTTCAGATGCTCCACAAAAGATTTCAGGGGAACACTTAAAGTTGCTGACCCGGAACTTGATGGAGAGTATATCCTTCAGAAAGCAGCCGAATTATATGAGCAGTACTCTCCAAGTGATGAGAATATCGTTCCGAATGTTGCGTTTTCCGATGCAGATGCACAGCAGTTGTCGCAGTACACGCTTACGATCGGAGGATATGTAAATCAGGCCGCAGTTCAGTTTATTACAGGAGAACTGAACATTGAGAAGGACTGGGATACGTATCTGCAGAAGCTGGAAAGTATGGGAGTTGAAGATTACTTATCCATGTATCAGAAGGCTTATGAAGAATATATGAATAGCTGATAAGGTTGACCATGGCCTGAAAGTCAGGAACTCTATGACTTTCAGGCCATATATCTATCGGAAAAGGAGCATTTTTATGACTGAAATTTCACAATATGATTTCAAGTATCAGGCTATGAGCAGAGAAGACAGAAAGAAAGTTCTGCCAAGAAGAAATATATGCAGTATAACTCCAGCCGAAAACTGGGGAGATGTTTTTTTTTACGGGAAATGGAAAACAGAAAATGAATCTTCTGGGGAATCCGGAGCATGAAATCATTGCTTTTAAGCAGGAACTTTTATTTGAACCAATGTGGAAAAATCCGCCTCAGCCTCCTGCGCTTGCGGAAATAATGAAAGAGATCCGTTTCTTTTTGAGAAACGGAGAACCGGATAAAGCTGTAAAGCTGGTGAGTCAGGCCCAGACAGAGGCAGGATATGATCCGTTCATGAACCGAATGGAAACAGGAGCCATTATACCGGTCAGTATGCTGCGATCCCATCAGGCGTTCAGGCTTGCGATTGAGCAGAGCAGCAAGGGAAAAATCAGGAATTATCTCCGATGGCTGGATTTGATGAACGGGGAAGTCACGGTACAATGGGAGGATTCTTTTGGTTCCTATAAAAGAGAGGCTCTTTCCGCGTACAGTACCGATGTTAATGTGATGCGTTTTACTGCATGGAATGGTGCTTCTGTGAATGCTGAAGTTGAAATTCAGTTGCCGACGGAAAATAAATTTGAGGGTGAGGGACTTCGCTATCCGGGAAAGTGTCGGCAGAAGCTGGAAAATGAAGATGGGATCATATGTTACGAACTGGCGTATGTGGTGCTAGAATATAAATAGTGCAAGTCAAAATGAGAAAATTCCAAATAGACAATACATGATACAATAGAAGTATCGTACTGAAGGAGGATCTCATTATGGCAAAGCAACATGACAAACAGTTTAAATTGGATGC
>JACJJN010000045.1 GCA_016899975.1 Lacrimispora saccharolytica
TGAATATCTTGAACGAAAGACTGTTAAAGTAGCACAAGATTTCTCCTTCACCTTCGACAAGGTCCATTATAGCATGCTCCGGTGCAAGTGCAAAACAGGAAGTTGGGAGTAGTAATGGGGAAAAATACTGGAGATGGTATGGATTTGATTCTTATGTGGAATGGTGTGCCTGCTTTGTCAGTTGGTGTGGGGAACAAGCCGGGTTGATAGAATTTGGTGCAATGCCGAAGTTTTCTTTGTGTGAAAATGGAATTGATTGGTTTAAAAATCATGGAAAGTGGCAGGAAACAGGAGGCATTCCGAGTGCAGGTTCCTTGGTATTTTTTGATTGGAACGGAGATGGCATATCCGATCATGTGGGAATCGTGGAAAAATATGAAGGTGGAATCATTTATACAGTAGAAGGAAATACAGGTACGAATATTGGTGGAAACACGGATCGTGGAGTATGGCAACATAATTACTCGATAGATAACCAAAAAATTTTGGGATTTGGGAAAATTCTATAAAAATTGAGTATTAGAAATTGCTTTGTGTATAAAAAAAAGTAATTTTATCGCGACTGAGAGGAGAAAATCGATTAAATCGAAGTTGATCTACAGTTGAGGAGAGATTATATTTTGATTTGGAACCCATGTACAGTGGGCAATTTTATTTCTGATTATCAGATATGGATATATGATAGCGTTGTTGTTATTTATGTTTTCATTAAAAACAACGAATTACACATAACCGTCATAATTTATTTAAAGTGAAATTATGGGAGATGTTGGGATGTGACACTCTTTTTGAATTTCAAAATTTATAGCTGGAAAGAAATTTATCAAGGGTGTTTTGTCCAAACTTTTATGGTGAACGTACTTGAAAAATAACCATAAAATAGAATTGTTAAACATTTCTAGGGCATTATTAGATATTCCCAATTCGGCAATTTAAAGTATTTGCTCTTTCAGCTATCCTATCCACCGTTTTAGATTCATAGAATGTACTTACTGTGAGATTTATGCTATCATGAATAAACTAGGTAGGAACTTGATGGAAAGATAGATTTCAGATTGTTCAATCAGTAAGGAGGATTCCTGCCTTTATACAAATTTTATAATTTATGGTGTATATTCTATGTAGAAGTGGGGTGAAACAATGAAAATTTTGATTGTAGAAGATGAAGAAAAACTGCGTAATTCCCTTGCAGAAGGGCTACGTTTGAAAGGATATGCTATTGATGTAGCGGGAGATGGAGAGAGTGCAGATGAAAAGGCCTTTTATGAAAGATATGATCTCATCATTCTGGACCTGAATTTACCCAAGCTAGACGGGTTTTCTGTGCTCGAAAATTTTCGTAAGGAAAATTTGGATGTACCTGTGTTGATTCTGTCTGCCCGTGATGGGATTGAAGACAAGGTAAAAGGGCTGGATTTGGGAGCCAACGACTACCTGACTAAACCTTTTCATTTTGCGGAGTTAGAGGCTCGTGTACGCTCACTGTTACGTAGGAAAACAGTGATCGAAAACACTGTTTTGTCCAGTGGGGCCCTTTCTTTTGACACTGCATCCAGAATCGTAACCGCAGCGGGGCAACCAGTTTCTCTGACCACAAAAGAAAATGCCCTATTGGAGTATCTGCTGCTGCATAAAGGACGAGTAATCAAGTTAGAAGAACTGATCGAACACGTATGGGACAGTAATGTAGACACCTTTTCTAATTCAGTTCGAGTCCATATGTCCTCCCTGCGTCGGAAGTTAAAAGCACAGTTGGGATATGATCCTATCTGTAACATCATCGGCGAAGGGTATGTGATTCGTGAGGGGGGAAGCGTATGAAAAGAAGTATCCCGTTAAAGCTAAAACTAACTACTATTTCAGTATGTATTTTAACTGTTATGTGTATGGCGTTTGCAATCTCTACTATTTACTCGACCAATGGACTGGTTCAGGCCACCATTACTACGCCGGCGATTTCTGTTGATGAAAATATGCCAGCAATAACATCGGAGCCCTCTGTTGCAGTCACGGAAGCTCTGTGGCAATTTAGGGGAACAACCGTGTTGGTCATGTTCTGCCTTATTGCGATAGGTTCAGCTTTAACCTATCTGTTTGCTTCCAGAACACTTAAGCCATTGGAAGACCTTACAGAGAGAGTTCAACATATTGACATTCACAATCTGGATGAGGGTGTCTCAATTCCACAAACAAAAGATGAAGTTGCAAAGTTGGCTCAGGCATTTCAAAATATGACCGAGAAACTCAATCTGTCCTATCAGGTACAAAAGAATTTTTCTGCTAATGCGGCCCATGAATTACGCACCCCTCTCGCCGCGATTCAAACCCAGTTGGATGTATTTCAAATGAAGCCAGATCGAAATCCTGAGGAATATACAGATTTACTACAAAGTATTGGAGAAAGCACAGAGCGTCTTTCCAATCTGGTAAAAGATCTGCTCACATTTACCAACGAACAAGGGATAGGAAAAAAGGAACCAGTAGAGTTGAGATCTTTGCTTGAAGAAACGGTTTTTGAACTTGAGGAATATGCCGCTACTAAACAGATTGAAATAACAATTTCTGGCCAAGGAACAGTGTTAGGCGATGACAGTTTGTTGCAGCGAGCGTTTTTTAATCTGATCTCCAATGCAATCCGCTACAATGTAGATTGCGGCTCTATTTTCATCGAAATAACAGATGCTCAGGTAATTATTGCAGATACCGGTATCGGTATTCCTGATGAGGCTAAGTCTCATATTTTTGACACGTTTTTCTGTGTAGACAAGTCTCGCAGTCGAGAACTGGGTGGCAGTGGCCTTGGGCTGGCCATAGTAAAAAGTATTATAGAAAAGCATAATGGATACATTTACGTGAAAAACAATCAGCCTCAAGGCAGTATATTTATCGTAGGATTTAATAGTAATATATAAAGAAAAGGACAGAATTCACTACGAAGGAAATATCTAATGAGAGAGGACGCCGGAAGAAATTCTTCCGGCGTCCTCTTTATATGGATTTTATATCAGCCGCGCTATACTCCTTATGTAATGCAACTACACTATAACAAAGAAAGGATTGTATTTAAGATGAAAAAAATGATTTCAGTATTTTTGCTGCTGGTGATGGCACTTAGCTTAGCTTCTTGTGGAAAGTCCGACACAAACGGAGGGGCTTCAACCACCGTCGCTGAGGCGCGGCAGGGGTCCTCCACATCAGAACAGAACGAGCCTACGCCTGTTTCTTTGGGCGATTTCTCCGCACAGGATTTTGATGGAAATGCTGTTTCCAAAGATATTTTTGCAGATTACGATTTGACCATGGTTAATCTTTGGACAACCACTTGCAGCTATTGCATTGAGGAAATGCCCATCTTGAATGAACTGAGAAAGGAATTTCAGGATGACGGTGTTCGCTTCAACATTATCAGTGTTTGTATGGATGTTGGAAATACCAATGAGATCAATGAGGACAGCCTGAAAAAAGCAAAGGAGATCATTAAAACCGCAGGAGTAGAGTATCCTACCCTGATCCCAGACAGCGTCCTTCTGGAAGGTCGTTTGAAGGGCATTCAGGCATTTCCGGAAAGTTTCTTTGTAGACAGCGAAGGAAATGTGGTCAGTGAGCCTTATGTTGGCGCAATGCCCAAGAATCACTGGCGTGTCACAATGAAAAACGAAATTGAGAAGATTGCTCAGAAAGGGAATGAGGAATAACCCATGTTTGAATTAAAAAATATTACCAAAACATTCGGGGCAGAAGTAGCTCTGAAAAATGTGTCACTCTCCATTACCGGGGGGATGAACTACATCATCGGCGCATCCGGTAGCGGAAAAACAACATTGCTCCGCATTCTTTCTTCCATGGATAGACAGTATGAAGGTGAAGCGTTTTATTGTGGCAGAAATCTTAAAGAACTTTCTGATCAGGATCGCGCACAGTTCTATGCAACGGAACTTGGCTTTATTGCCCAGGGTTTCCACTTGATCGACGAACTAACTGTTCGGGAGAACATTTTGGTTCCGACCTATCTGAGTCGAAATGATAGCGAAAGACGTCTGAGTATGATCTTAAAAAAGTTGGGGATTGAAAAGCTGGCTGATCAGAAGGTTCGCACATTGTCAGGCGGACAGAAGCAGCGCGTAGCCATTGCCAGAGAACTGATGAAAGATCCTCAGGTGCTGATTGCCGATGAACCTACTGCTGCATTGGATGCGAAAACAGCCCATGAGATTGGGGTACTACTGACGTCGATTGCCAAAGAGCGGACGGTCATCGTTGTGACTCACGACATCTCTCTCATTCAAGGTAAATGCTCCGTTTTTGAGTTAGATAAAGGCGTACTGATTAGATCGGACAAAGGTGACGGCACCACGAAAGTACATAGTCGCTCCACGGAGAATCTCCGCCTGACCATGCGCTCTGCTCTGCGGATGGCCGGAGTGACCGGCAAGCGCCAGATGGGAAAACTTCTCTCTATCGTCCTTGCAATGGCGATTGCTGCTTCCTGTCTTGCTGTGAACTTCAGCGGTATGTTAAATGGAAGTAGCAGTGAAGCGTTTCAGGAGCTTTTAGAAAAGCAGGGAAACTCTGTTCTAAATCTTCTGATTGTTCCTTCGTTTACAAGTGGTGGCGAGGTAGGCAAGGAAAATCCTGGTGTTCCACAAGGCGTAGAGCAAGACATCAGCGGACTGCTGGAGGAGTACCAAAATGATAGCCGTATTGAGGCTATCATCATGGATGCACCGATGGAAGATATGGTTGTTACTGTAGATGGCAAGGACTTCATTATTGAAGAAAGCGGACAGTCCCCAAACTTCAATCAGATCATTGCCGGTCGCATCGCCGATAATAGTAAAAACGAAATTGTTTTGCCTAAAATCTTAGTGAAAAAAATGGGCTATACGAATGAAGAGATTCTCGGAAAAGAGCTTTCCTTTGTCGGGTCGGTATATAACTGGGACAGTGGTAAACCGGTGGCAATGCCTATTTCCTTTAACGCTAAGGTTTCTGGTATAGCGGATACCTCTTATGGCATTGAATTTGATGGTAAAGTTGAGCAGTTCGAGCACGAGGATTCCCTGTTTCCGTCATTGGCAATTATGAAAGATATTTATGCTCAGGCAGAGAAAGAAAATCCCAGTTTTAGTTTCACTATCCGCGCAGATTCTCCCGAGCATTTTTTGGAACTTTACGATGAATTGATGGCAAAGGGCATTGTGCCGCTGGGACAGGCTGAGTTGATTCGGGACATTATGGGACTAAAGGGAACTGCTCTGGTGCAGACTGGCCTTTCTTCCGTTTTGATTGTCATACTTTCCGTATTGGCTGCGCTTTCCGTATGCTTGATTTGCGGCTTTATGCGCAGGAAGGAGTATGCTGTCTATCGCCTCTGTGGCTATACAAAAAATGGTATCGTCTTGCTGACGCTGGTGGAATACACGGGAATGTTCTTGTTTACCGGACTTTTTAGCATGATTGTGGCGCTATTGCTGAGTGTCCCTCTCTGGCTGGGATGTGCGCTTAGTTTTGGCGTGTCTGCCTTCTGCTTTGCAGAGACTTGCCTTATTTCCACCTTGGTTAATCCTCTAACTGCCTTGAAAACAGGAGGACGCGGATGATTGAACTGAACAATATTTCAAAAAAATATGGGGATCAAATCGTGCTGGATGGATTTTCCTATACATTTGGAGAGAACGGCATTATCTGCCTGTTAGGTGCATCCGGATCGGGAAAAAGCACGCTGCTTAACCTTCTCGCGGGGTTTGATCGAGAATACAACGGAAAGATTCTGGTGGATGGGCAAGCACTTTCGGAACTGTCGGATGAAGATCTTTGCGAGTACCGCAAGCATACCATCGGTTTTGTGTTTCAGGAATACCATCTGCTCACAGGCTATACAGTGCTAGAAAATATCCTGTTAGCCGCTGAACTGGTCTGTCAGGATAACGCTAAAAATAGAGAATGGGCTCTCTCTCTGTTGCGTCGTCTCAATATTGAAGAAAAGGCAAACGAGAAAATAGAAAACCTTTCCGGCGGGCAAAAGCAACGTGTGGCTATTGCGCGGGCGTTGGCTGGAAATCCCAAGGTGATCCTGGCCGACGAACCGACCGGAGCCCTTGATCGCAAAACCGCGGATGAGATTATGGCAATTCTTTCGGAGATTGCAAAACAAAGCCCGGTCTTGATTATCACTCACGACCGTAAAATCTGTGATTATGCAGATGAAGTTGTCACCATAGAAGATGGTAAATGTAAAGTATGGAAAGAGACGAAGAAACAGACAGTTACAGTTTTAACGCAAAAGGATAAACTTCCTGATGTGCCCGTTTCTATGTCTAAGAGAGCATTGCACAATTTCAAGACGCATTTTAAACGATTTTTTGGAATTGCTCTTGAAGTAACAATTGCAGTATGTGCGATACTTATGTCATTCTCTTCACAAAACATAATAGAAGAAAAAATCAATCACTTTGAGCAAAAAAATACCGCGTTCTCCTGGGGACAGATTTTACTGAAGGAAAATGACACGGTAGAAGAGGTACTTTCACTGCTTGAACGATCTCCGGATATCCAGCAGTACTATGTACAGTATCCAGTCCCAGAGTGCAAAATAGAATTTGGAGGACACAGCCTTTCTGTTCCGCCAAAACAATTTGGTAGTATTTCCAACGAGTCCATGAACATCGGTGTCATGCCCAGAGATGGGGAAATTGCTATCACGCCATCCCTTGCCAAACAGTTTGCACAGGATATCCGTACGCTGATCGGAAAAGAAATAGTCTTCTCCTGTGGTAATTTTTCAAGGAAACTGCAAATCAGCGGCATTTACAGTGGCAGTTTTGATGACTACTACCTGGATGCAAAAACGGAACAGGAGCTCTATGACACTTTGCAAGAGGATGAGTCCCCTGTATCGGTGGCTTATCAGGTCAACGGCTTTGACGAAGTTCTGGAAGTAGTTGCTCAGCTTACGGAGCAGGGAATCGTCCCTATTACAGCTGCAAAACAGGTGGAAAGTTTGAAAGAGACCTTTATGCAGTTGCAAACGATGTTTATTCTTGTATCAGCCTTCATTGTTGTGATTGCATTTACCATCAGTGGGATGCTACTGATGAAGCTGGCTCGTATGCGCTCTGGTGAAATAGGACTTCTGATGGCACTCGGATATCATCGTGGACAGATCCAAAAGATGCTTCTTTGGGAAAGCCTGCTGTTGTCATCTCTTTCCGCCTTGACAACCACATTGTTTGCGCTCCTTTTCACCGCCCTGTCAGGGATTCTGCCAGTTCATATTGCCCCGCTTCAGTTTGCTGGGAGCATTTGCGGAACTGTCCTTCTGGTATGGTTTATTACTGCCATAGCCAATGCAAAATTACTGCGAACAGACCCTGCAAAAGCGTTGAGGGAATGAGTGACATCAAGGAGGTAAGTCTATGAAGCAAAAAAAAATCTTTCATTCTAACTGGATTACAGTATTGTTGCTAGTCATCGGCGTTATATTTCTGGGTCTTGGAATCTGGCGGGAAGAATATGCTGTCGTCATGAGCAAGGCTATCAATATTTGTTTGGAGTGTATTGGAATTGGATAATCAAGTAAAGAAATCAGAACGATTCCGCCATATTTTTCAAGTTTTATGGGCGGTTATCACCAATAGTTATCTCATCGGTTTTGTCCGAGGAAAAATATATCAAGGAAAGATAAAGAATATCTGTGTACCGGGCATGAACTGTTATTCTTGTCCTGGCGCTGTAGCAGCCTGTCCTATTGGTGCTTTGCAGGCTACTATTGGAAGCTACGAGTATAAATTTGCCTTTTATGTTGCCGGTTTTATGATCCTGGTTGGTACGTTCATGGGCCGCTTCGTATGTGGGTGGCTGTGTCCATTTGGTTTGATCCAGGATCTGCTAAACAAAATCCCACTTCCTTCCAAGTTGAAGATCCGTACATTTAAGGGTGACCGTCAGTTGCGCTGGCTGAAATACGGGATTCTTTTGGTGTTCGTTATTCTTCTTCCGCTGTATATCACTGATATGATTGGCCAGGGTTACCCTTGGTTCTGCAAGCTGATTTGTCCGGTCGGAACTTTGGAGGGCGGAATTCCCTTGGTGCTGCTGAATGATGCAATGCGAGCCACAGTAGGATGGCTGTATACTTGGAAGAATGTCATTTTAATCGTAACCATTTTGGTGTCCATACTGATTTACCGGCCATTTTGCAAGTACATCTGCCCTTTAGGCGCAATTTATTCCTTGTTCAACCCAGTTTCCATTCTGCGCTACCGCGTGGATTCAGAAAAATGCGTCAACTGTGGTGCTTGTGCAAAAGCCTGTAAGATGGGGTGCGATCCGGTAAAGAATGCCAACAGTCTAGAGTGTATTCGATGTGGAATATGCAAAAATATTTGCCCCACTCATGCCATTGAGTATTGTGTTTTTTCGAAGTCTCTGAATAAAACTCAAGGGGTAAAAGATTGATTTAGGAAGCAGGGACGGAGGTTACCGTTCCTGCTCTCCTTTTTGAAAAGTTTATTGTTCTGGTCCTATGTCAAGATTTAGCGCAAGTTAAAATGAGAAATTTATCCTCATCTTAACTTACTAAGAGCAGTTCGTTTGTCTGTGTCTGCTCATATAGTTTTTCAAAGTCATTTGGCGACATATAATCGCAATGACTATGAATCCGTTTG
>JACJJN010000046.1 GCA_016899975.1 Lacrimispora saccharolytica
AAAAAATGGACATTTTCAAGCCCTACCGCCTTTGCAAGCTTATCAGCATTCCATTTTTCACCTACCCGGAAAACCGTATTTTCCCATCCATTTTTACCGTTGCCGCCTGCCATGCGAAAATCCTGACCAAACCATTGGACCGATTTACGAAGATAAACCCTTTTCGTTGTCTCCATGACCGCAAGCCGTCTATAAAGTTGGTCTATCTGTGCGATCTGTGACCGATAACATGGCAATGGATGCTCCAGAACAAAATAAAGATGCAACCCTAACCCGCTATTCACAATATAAGTCGGCATAGGGATCTCTTCGTCTGTCTCCAGCTTCCAATCATGCTGTAAAGAACGAAGAAGTACACCAGAATAGACGTTGTCCATATCGATAATAAAAGCATGGATATTCTGGGCTGTTGCTTTGCTGATGAAGTTATTAAAATATGTCGTTCCCCCCATAAGCACATCATTTCTGCCCTCTGCATGCTCGATCGCCTCATATATGCTCATTTTTACTATATGTTTTTGCTCTTCTTCATCAATAATCACGATCGGCATAACCATCTCCAGATCATCAAAAATATCCTCATACAGATCAACAGCAGAAAGCCGCTCTCCGAACTGTCCAAGAACCATATTTTTTTCATCGTATTGCTGCTTCTGATATTCGATAGGCTCATCTTTGAGCTGCTTATCCCTTGCCATACTTCCCTCCCCATTAAGCCACTATATTATAGAAAGCGGCGTAATGTGTCAATGAGTTTTTTTTACCTTTTACCCTAAAATAACAGGTGCTGACCTCCCTGTCAACACCTCTGAATGCACTGCTTTTTTGTATGTTTATATTTCACCCTCCTCTTCTCCTCTCTGACCTTAAACTTATCAATGAAGTTTTTTTACCTTTTTTCATTAAATTATAACAGGCTCTTTAACTATTTTTCTTTTCCATTGCTTAAAAAAATATTTTTGTATGTCAATTTATTCTAAATTAGCAACACCCCACATTTAATAATACGGTTTAGAGGTTATTTTGTTACATATATTTTTATATCTTTTTTATTTTCTATCTTTTTGATGTTTTCTACTGTTTTTTTTGTCTACTTTTGTGAATTGACATTTTTATAAATATATTTTACTATTTCTTTGAACATTTTAAACCATAACAATATAAATATGTAAGCGATGAAAAAAAAAATTACAAAGTTATTTTTTATATTTGTTTTTGTTTTTCTTATATTCGAGCTTTTTATTATTATATACGGAGTTTCTACAAATATAGAAGTTTATTTGACTGATAACAATACATATACTCTTCTTTCAGAAAATATTGCTGTTAGCGGAGAAATTTCTCCTCAAGATGGAAACTATTATATTTTTTTCAATATCATATCAAAAAATGTGATTCCTTTTGCCCAAGATGATTATTCTGTTTATTTTGGTTCTGAGCTTTTCATAGACTCGTTTACAAAAACTCAATTTTATAACCTCCCTATTGATTACTCAAATTTGTTTTCTACAAGTCCGGACTCAGCCTATTTTGGTAAAATTGCCTGGACAAACACTAACACTGTTTTTACCAAAACAATTATCACCCAACTGGTATTCATTTATAAAGGAGATCAAAGCACATTCCCTGAGAATATACCAGTTACTCTAATTATTAATGAGCAGTATTATTCAATAAATCTCAAATGTTGTACCCAAAGTAACCATGTAACTATAAACTCTATAAACCCAAAGTAAAGGAGGGAAAGTATCACATGAAGATATTCAAAAAAATTATTACTTTTTTGCTGGCATTTAGTCTGATGGTTCCATTTCCATTAGTTTCTGCTTTTGCCGAAACTAATGGAAATGACGACGTATCCAAAGAAACCATGATTCAGTACATGAAAAATATTGGCACACCTCAAGAGTTTTTGGATAGTATTACAGATCATAAGCTCCATGAATTATATTATCGTTTCCAAGATAAAAACATGAAGTTCGGAGGAACCCAAACAGAAATTGTGACTATTCCTAATACAAATTCTTCTGATGGGGTACAACCTTATGGTGGTATTCCTGATTCAAAACTTGAATTATCTGTTACAACGTTTGATGAATGTACTGATAGTAACTTAGTCGTTGGAGTGGCAGTAGAAGCATCTTTCAAATGGTTATCTTCACCAATCCTCCAATTAACAGATGCTATGACTCTCAATTGGAATGGCGAGTTACTGTCAATGCAAGGTTTTTTTGCTGAAAGCGGATATATGTTAGAAGGTCTTTGGGTTCCTATTCAGTCCATTTCAAATTATTCAACCGCACAAAAAGGCGGCGTTGGTTGCTATTTAAGTATTGCTCAAAGAGAAGAAATTTCTGGTGATCCAACTCAAGGTACGATGTCTGTGTATTTAGTTCCGAGAAAAGCTTATTATTATCATGATATTCTCAAAGAGCAGCTATTTTTTGAATACGCTCATCAAACTGTTGGTTTAAGTATTAGCATGGGAGCTTCGATTGGTCATCCTATTTCCGGAAGCGTAGGTGTTGGATTTACCGGCGGATCTTATGACAGCAGAGGTTTCACAAAAAATTATCATTTTGATAAGGATGACCATTAACAAACATACCTATCCATCAAACATATTTATACAAAGTTTCTAAAAGGGGGATGTCGGTTAATACCGATTTTTAGCCCTTGATATGAGAGGAAGAGGCAATCCCAGAGAATTCGTGCTTTTTGCCCAAAATCAAAAAAGTCGTTATAATAATCTTGTTTTAGCATAGTTCCATTATAACATGGAACGGAGAGGAAGATGGTTGTCGTTAGCCATCTTTCTCTCTTTTTAGGAGATAAATTTCAGGGGCAGGCGTAACTCATACGAGTTGCGCCTGCCCCTGTTTTGGACTATCTATTTCCCGATAGCCCCTTTTTAGAAACTTTTTTATCTTACTTATATATTTCAAAACTTTTCACTTTTTTTATAATAATTTCTTTTTTCTCCGGATCATACTGCACCTGCAGCTGACCTCCCTGCTTTTCATAAAGGGTTGCTGCATTACGACCAGAAAATTTCACTTTCACACTGTTCCCATAATTTTTCTGGACCCACTGCATGATCCGGAACTGTCCCATAGTCTGAGTACCTGTGATAGACTGCTCCGCGCCTTCCAATTCCTGATACATTTTTTGATATCGGTAGTAGGTAGCTATGCTGATCTGCATCGCAGCCATAATCTCTTCCCGGGATTTTCCTGTATTGATCAACGCCCGGAACCGACCATATTGCTGTGCCATTTTTTGGTCAAAGCTTTTCCGTCCAGCCTTGGAAGGCTTGTGCAGTTCCGATTGCAGCTTCACGTTTTCTGCTCTCAATGCTGCATTTTCCGCTTCCAGCTGCTGGATTCTTTGTTTCAATTCCTGATAATATTCGTCTTTCATAAGCTTCTCCCCTTTATCAAAATATTATTTTTTGATATTTTTAATCACTGATATTATAAATTATTTTTGATATTAACTATATATTATTATTATAAATTATTATCCATTGTTTTTCAATAATATTATCAAAAATATATCTTTGATATTTTATATTTTCGGACCGGTTCTCCGTTTTGGGGTCTTATGTTTTGGCTGCACTTCCGGTTGCTCGCTTAAAAATTTCCTTGCTTTCTGAAGATCATCCTGCATTCCCTCTTCAAGCTTCTGTAAAGCCTCTATTTGCTCTTTTAGCTGTTCAATGACATATTCTACGCCTTTATCACCAAAATCGCCATTAAGTGGCATTTTCGCGCTTTCTGAGCCTAAAGATACCCTTGGTTCATCTTCCACTGCTCCCGCCACTTCCGGACTTCGTTCTGCAGCATCCCATTTTCTCTGTTCAGCTGCTCGTTCTCCTTGTTCAGATCCTCGTTCTCTTCGTTCAGCTCTTCGTTCTCCTTTCTGAGCCTTTCGTTTTCCTTCTCCAGCATCTCCATATACTCCACCAATTGTTTCAGTTCGGTGTATGAATAGCCGCTTGATCCGTTGCTCATAGAATGCTTCTCCTTTCCTCATCAACTCCGCCAGTTCAGCAGCTATCTCCTTGATCTTCGCTTGCAGCTGCTGCAGCAGTGCGTTCCGGCTCCGGATCTCCCGGTTTATCTGGCACCGGTCAGCTGCTTTCCCCTGCTTTTCCCTCTTTCTGGCTGCATATCCCTCATGGATCGTTGGCTCCTGTTCGATCCCCTGCCTGGCATAACTCCGGTAATCGATCTGCTGTTCCGGATCTAAGTATTTGTTACACTCGACCGCCCATCCTTCCCGGAGCTTCTGGAGGAACTCCTTCTTGTCCAGTGGGTTCTGCTCCACGTTCACTCGCTTCCATTGCTTACGTCCGTTCTTGTCTGTCTTTTGCTGTCCGTTCTCGTCCAGGCGTGGAACTCTCTGTCCGTTCTCGTCCAGGACATACTCCATCTTCCGCTTACTGCTCCACTCCCCCTTATTGTTCAACTGCCTGTTGGCTACAAGGATATGGGCGTGCGGATTATTGTTGTTCTTGTCGTTGTGTATGGCGTAAGTACAGGCGTACCTCTCTTTCGTCAAATTCTCCCGGATATAGTCCTCGACTATTTGCTTCTGTTCGGCAAGGTCAACTTCCCTTGGAAGGGCAACTTCAATCTTCTTTGCTGTCCTTGCGTTTTCTGCCTTCTCGTAGTTCTCTATACTGTTGAACAAGACGGAAGGATTACGGTATTCTTCCGGCGCATTTTCCGGAATGAGTGTGCCGACTTCAAGCACTCGTTCCACTCTGCCGTAAGAGTACGTTTGAGCGGTTCGCTCCTCGTATACTTTATCGGCGGAGATATAAGAAAGCGTGGCACAGGAAGAAGAGCCTTTGGCTCTGCTGACGTTGGATATAGAGCAATGGTAAATTGCCATGTATTTCACCTCGCTTTCTTGAATGGGATTGCAAACGGCAACGCCCTTGCCCCTCGGAGAGCGCACTGTAATGCAACCTTTAGGTTGCGTGTAAGTGCGCTCTTGCTTTTGCAAGAGAATCTATGAAGTTATACTATCACGACCATTTTGGCATTGTCAAACAAGTATGATATAATGATGATGAAAGGAGGATTTTCCATGACACAGAAACGGACAATCGAAGAAAAAATAGCAGAATTACAGAAAAAACAGGCACAGCTAAAAGCTCAGGAGAAAGCGCTGAAAGCAAAGCAATCTGCAGAGAAAAGAAAAAAAGACACTCATAGAAAGATTTTGATCGGGGGAGCCGTTGAATCCGTACTTGGATTTCCGCTCGATGAAGACGCTATTCCCCGTCTGATCTCATTCTTGAAAGATCAGGAAAAACGCGGGTATTTTTTTTCATCCGCACTTGGCTACTCTCATGAAACAGATAACACAGGAAAGGTTATTTACAAGAAAAAGAATCCATTATTATAGCCTTTTCCCTTGTCCGACCATAACCCAGAACGGCAGCACTGTCAAGGGCAAGTCAGCTTTGCTGATGGCGAAGCCACCCTTGACAGTGCTGCCGTTCTGGGTAAAATAGCAAACAACGGGAAGGGTATATTTTATCAAAAATTAATTTTTGATAATTTATTTTAAAATATCTGACTATTTCAAGCTGCAGCCAGTCGATTCGAAAGCAGTTGTTTGAAAATTCAAATGATTATGATATAATAGCCAAGCTACCACCCCTAGACAGGTAGAGGAAGGGGGTGAGCCACATGAGTGAATTACTCATATCTTTTTTACTCTCTGTTTTGGCGAGTGTAGTTGCCTACTACATCTGCAAATGGTTGGACGGAGAGGAATAGCTGGTAGCCAACCTTGGGATTAAGCCACCCACCCAGAACGGAATAGAAAAGCCCCGGAGTCGCAACCTCCGGGGCTTTTCGCTGTGCCACATGAGCACTCATATCTTTTTTGCCTACCGGCATTATAGCATATGCTCCCGGCATTTTCAAGTATTCCCTATTTCCAGCACTCTACGCTGAACCGATCCGCGCAAGTGTAAGATTAGTGCCGTGCTCGGTACACATAGGAAAGCCCCGGAGTTGCCACCTCCGGGGTTTTTCATCTACTCGCCATGAGCATTTCTGTCATTTTTGCCTATTGGCAGTATAGCATATGCTTTCGGCAAATTCAAGTATGCCCATTTTTGCTCATTTCCAGAATTGCCACCATTTCTTTTCTTCTGTCATGTCCGGCTCTTTCTGTTCCGGAAGTTCTTTTATTTGTTGAGCCGTTAAGGCGTGCAACTGCTGTTCTTGGTCAAGAAGCATCTGCAGCTTCTCAATCTGTCTATCCTTTGCTTCCAGTTCCGCTTTTAACACGCTGATTGTTGTCTGCAAAACGGAAACCAAATCGGAAACTTCGTGGTTTTCGGTTTGCGATTGGTTTGCGTTTTTAGTTTCCGTTTCATTGCCAGAAAATGCCTGTTTTATCAGCTTTTCTTGTATTTCATCAATCGCAAACTGGTTTCCGTTTTTTCGCAAACTTGACTGCAAACCTAAGTTTTCGATTTTTTTCCTTACAGCGGTCTTACTTACCCCCAGCTCGTCAGCGATCTGCTTGATTGTCTTCATTTTATTTCCTCATTTATCATTATTATTTTTGAGAAATATTTCTTTTGTAACGGTAATAGGTTGCCTGGCTGATCCCCATTGCCTGCATGATCTGCTGACGGTCGTGATCCTGCAGCACCATTTTTCTAAACTTCGCAATCTCTCCCTCATCCAGAAGCTTTTTCCGTCCAGCGCCGCGCTCATTATGGATATGCTGCTTTACTTCCTGTCCGGAAAGACGTTCGGATAATTCCTGGCATCGCTTCTCCAATGTCTCATCCCGCATCTTGGAAAGAGCCAATTCTGCTTCTAAACGTTTGATTTGTGCGCACATCTGCTGATATGTTGGGGACGTCAGGAAATCCCCCTCTGCCTGCCCTCTCATATCCGCAATCAGCTTATCTTTTTTCATCATAATCTCTGTTAATTCTTGGATAGACTGCTTTAACTCCTTGACTTCCTTTGTGAGCCGCTTATTTTTCTCCTGTAATGTCTCCACCGCCATACTTTCATCCTCCGCACAATATTATCATAATTAACTATGATAATATTGTATCATATCCCCGTCCGTATATCAACAGTTTTATCATTTTTAATTTCGATAATTTATTTCCATATAAGAACCAAATTTATTTCCCTGTTTCCACATTCCTGATCATCTTCCATATCCAAACGATAACATTCACATCTATCCAAAACTTCTTTCACTGCTTTTGTGTACTCTTTCCCTACATAGCCCATTGTCCCGAAAAACTCCCCTCTGCAGACAACCATAATCGCATTCGGATCATACCGGTTTTCCGGCTCCTCTTCTAGTGTCATATATGAGTTATCATTTTCCTGATCCCACTTACCTGCAATACTGCTGATAAATCCTTGCCAAATCTGCTCCCGTCCCCTCATTGTGCATCCCCTACATACAAAGGACATTTTTTTATAGTCCCCTTCCTGCGCTTTCTTAAATGACCGCAGGTTATTATGTTTCACCGTTTTTCCCATGATTCCACTCCTTCCACCACTTATAAACTGTCGGTTTACTCAATCCTGTTTCCCTAATACAGTCTACTTTTCTTCCTTCTGGATGCAGCATTTGCCACTCCCGGACAGTCTGCTCTGCAGTTCCGCTTCCTTTCGGTCTTCCCTCCTTCACTTCTTCTCCTAACTGCTTTTTGAGAGCTTTCATAGTATTCATAACCTTTACATGGTCTCTTTGCTTTCTGCCGTTCCGCTTTGTAACTTTAAAATTCCACCCTAGCCAATCCTCAGAACGTTCCTTCGGCGTTTCCATTGCCTTTGGGTTATACATTTTCATAGCCGAATAAATCTCTTTTTTCTTAATCTGCTTGGTCGCATTGCGGTTATAAATCGGGATAAGGCTCAACAAATCGGCTTCAAGGGTTTCTTCCGGAATATTACACTTCCACGCAAGGACAGACAGCGCACACATGGACAGATAGCGGTTTCCCTCATGGGTTTCACTCTTACACCGTTCAACAGAACTTTCATATACCCTTGGATTGATATAATAACCCTGTCTGAGCTGACCGCGCTTTTTTGCATGTTTTTCTTTCTTTAGCTTCGGTCTTGGCTCACCCTCATGTAAAAAATGGACATTTTCAAGCCCTACCGCCTTTGCAAGCTTATCAGCATTCCATTTTTCACCTACCCGGAAAACCGT
>JACJJN010000047.1 GCA_016899975.1 Lacrimispora saccharolytica
TCCACCCGTTTCCACTCTTTTCTCAGAGAGTGAATAAAGAACAGATAGTATTTACCGTTTATTTTATAAAAATGAGTACCTTCATAACCAAGGCCGGGATGTCCTTCGTCCTTGACAACAATTCTGTCGATACCGCCTTCTTTCGGACCGTTCAAATCCGCATCCAATTCCTGCAGACGAATGTATTTGTTTCCCGATGCTATGTAGACTCTGTCATCATCATCAAACAAAATGGAACAGTCATGATAAAAGCCCTTGATATAACTCTTTTTCCACGGTCCTTCGATAGAAGGCGCTGAATAAAGGTATGTTTTCCCGGTATCATTTGCCACAAAACACACATAAAAGATTCCTTTATGATAACGCAGGGAAGCCGCCCACATTCCCTGTCCGTATATATTTTCCTCCCCTTCTATTTTCTGTCCCGGAGTGGAATCCAATACATCATAGACATAGGATGCATGCTCCCAGTTTACCAAATCGTAAGACCGCAGAATTTCACATCCAGGCATAAAGTGCATCGTTGTGCTGACCATATAGTAAGTATTATCGACCCTGATGACATCCGGATCCGGATAATCCAAACGGGTGATAGGATTTATTTCCTGATTTCCTGTATTATTCATAGTTATCTCCTCTCTATATACTGCATAATTCTTTCATAGGAATCCCGTACCAGTTATACGTTGTTCTCAGCACCTGCCGCATTCTGAGAAACAACAGAAATATCAATATCATCCACATAAAAATCAGCGCTTCCGTCCGTTTCCAGATAAAGATTTGCTGAATTTAAATCCTCCGGAATCGTGCACTCTGCCGATACTTCCACCCAATCATCCGAAGCATTTTTTTCTATGAGCTGTTCGGATACCGTTGTATCTAATCCCATTCGGATCTTTTTATCCTGTGTTTTAACAAATGCTGTTATTTTCACAGTTCTGCCAATATAAGAAGACAGATCCATCTTCATGGATGCATCCTGTTCGCTTCTGCTTATTTTAAGAGCATATCCTATTACGGCATCTTCTGTATGATTTTCTGTATTTACCATTGTAATGACCGACTGATGTCCTGTTCCACGGCTGTAAACCCCTACGCTCTGCGGCGTTACTGTTTTCGTTTTACCGTCCTCCACATAGGGTTCAAAAGAAACATGCATATCTTTTGCGTTAACAGCGAGCTTAACCGCTGTCAATGAGAACTCCTCACCTTTTCCGGCCATAACCATCGCTTCAAAAGCGGGTTTCTTTGACAAGTCACCATTGAAAAGCAACGGATTTACATCAGTTCTCCAGGATGCGTCATCGGTCAATCCCCATATTGTGACGGATGTAAGATTTACCCCACCTTTTACTTCCTCTATCAACCTTGCAAAAAAATCATAGTAGAACTTTGCCTGGTAGAATTCTGCATTTGCGTCACTTCCTGTACAACCGACATCCAGCTCCGTGATATGTATTTCATCCACAGCTGCATCATACTTTTCCAGCGCAGTCATATACTGTTCAATATTCTGCGTGTCATCCAGATGACCCTGCATTCCAATTCCATCGATCAGACCATCTCCATATATGGTTCCATCTCCATCCGGGTGAATCACCGGACTGGTAACTTTTTCATGATTTTCATTCCATGGTTCTTCCGTCAGAAAATGTACAATTGCATCGCTACGGGAAACCACCCATTCATTATAGTCGTTATAAAACAGTTTTGGCTGAATAGAAGACAGATCATCCGTTTCCGGATTCAATCCATAAAGGGAAGCATACTGATTGGAATACAGAACTTCTGCTTCTCTTGCGTATAAAAAGCAGTAATACAGATAGTCCGGCCCTATAATCTGATACCAGTAACTATTGCGCAAACCATCCGGCTGACTCTCATCGCATGCTTCGTTTACCACATCCCATGCATAAATAATATCAGCATACCCATTCCGATAAGTGTACTCCAATACTCCATATATATAAGTTTTTAACCTTTCCAGCAAAACTTCACGGCTCACCAGACAATCTTCATCCAGAACATCTGTATCGCTAACCGTCAGGTTTCCACCAGAATATGCTTTAAAATCTTTTGCAAAAATAGATGGATTGACCTGTGCATGCCACACAAGTACATGTCCACGGACTTTTACTCCATTTTCTTTGGCCCAATCCAATAATTCCTCCGCCGCAAAATCAACGGTAAACAACGTTTCCGATGAGGCATCAAAATTGTAAGCCGGTTTGAATTCATTGCCAAACGTAATACTGTTATACATTCTGCTGATTAATGCTTCTTTCTCCGGATTACCGATTTCTGCAAGCTGATTGTTCCAATGGTCAATGGCTTCACAGCCGGTTCCCAGCATAAAATATTCTTTATAAAGTTCATCCAGTTCCTCATAAGAACTGGTATCTGCATATTTTCCTGTGTTGGTTTCTGATTCTTCCTGCATGATTTCCACCCTTTCTACCGTCTCCGATTCTTTTTGTGATGTTTCAGACTCTCCTTTCGTCATCTGTTCCGCAAATACGCCAAAGAGCATCGCAACCGCCGCTGGCAAAATGATCAACATCCACTTTTTGTTTTTTCCTGTTTTCATCCCAAACGCATTTCCCCCTTGTCTTTTAGCATCTCCCACATGATTTTATCTAAAGTGTAACTTTTTTCTTCTTTTTTTCTTCTTATCACTTGCTAACCTGCTCCCATTTGTTGCTGAATGTTCTTAAATGATGAAAGTACTATTTTTTTCTGTCGTTTTGCGATATTCTGTGGGCGTCATCCTCATGATCTTAAAAAATGCCCGGTTGTAGTAACTGATATTGTTGAATCCACAGGAAAGAGCGATTTCTGTTACTTTTTTGTCTGTCAAAAGCAATTGATTGCAGCTTTGCAGGATACGATATCGTATCAAATAACGAAACGGTGTCATTCCTGTTAATTCCTTAAAGGAACGACAGAACTGCCCTTCACTCAAATGGGCGTATTCTGCCAATTCTTCCAAAGTGATATTCTGATGATAGTTTTTGTGTATATAAACAAGGGAATCCGATAACTGATCGGCATTTACATAAAATGCTTTCTTTCCTCCGATTTTGGATATGTGGTGATGAAAAAGCTTATCCCATATCAATAAAGAGGTTCCCCTCATATAGAGTTCTCCTGCCTCCTGGTTTTGAATGATCTGGTTTAAATATGTAAGAATCTCTTTCTGCCAGTCAATCCCCTCCGTCAAAACCGTCGCGAAAGCCAGATTATTATGCAGCACCGGCAGTACATAGGTGTTATAACTGTACGTTTCAGACTCTGGGAACAAGAACATCGGCAATAAAACAAAAGCATAAAACGCCGGCGGGATTTCTGACCGACTATTGGCGTAATGAAGCAGCCCAGGCGGAATAAAAATCCCATCTCCCGCCTGCAGGACATACGATCGATCTTCCATATGAACGGTGATTTCTCCCTGTACCAGCACTAAAAACTCCATTTCATGATGCCAATGGAGATATAACACCGGTTCATGATCCACGGCCGCCTCGGTATAGTGAACCGAATACGGAGCCGCGTCTGTCTGATGTGAAATATTTTCATAAAAAGAGTCATTGGTATAAGAATTCATAAAATCTTCTCCCCGGAATTCATATTACAAAAACCATATCACGAATTTTTTAACACATCAAGATTGTGTTAGTTTTTATCAAGAAAAATCAAGCCATCAAAAGTCATCATTGCTATAATAAATTAACAGAAATCCAATGCTGTTACAAATAAGATGAATTTCAAGAGAGGTGTATGCATGGGAAAAATAGTGTTAGAACAGAATCGATTGATCTTTCAGAGAAGAGACGAACTGGTAGTCATTGAAGCATACGGCAGGAACTGTCTGCGAACCAGAGCGACCAGAAATGCCTGTATCTCGGATGAAAACTGGACCTTACTTCCGCCTGCGACGGAAGACAACTGTATCATAGAGGGAAACGAAGATTTTGCCACAATTACCAATGGAGATGTGAAAGCCACGATCGAAGCGGGATTTCCATGGTATGGCGGCATTATCTGTTTTTACCGAAAAGACAAATTAATTTTAAAAACCAAATATGAAGGCGACTATGTGAACAAATATGTCCATACAGAAGGAAACCACTATACGGTCAAGGCGATTTTCGAAGCAAATCCCGGAGAACATTTTTATGGACTGGGACAGGAAACAGAAGATGCCTTTGACAGAAAGGGAAGCACCTGCAATCTGGTACATTATAATACAAAATCCACATTGCCATTCCTGTATTCCTCGCTGGGTTATGGCTTCTTTTGGAATAACCCATCCCCTGGCCGATGTGAAACCACAAGAAATCACACCATGTGGTGCAGCGACAGCGCTTATCAGGCGGATTATTTAATCTTTGTCGGTGACAAGCCGGCGGATATTATGAAAACTTATGCCGAATTAACCGGTTACGCGCCTCAGTTTCCGGAATGGGCTGCCGGCTTCTGGCAGTGTAAACTTCGTTATGAAAGCCAGGAGGAATTACTCTCTGTAGCAAGAGAATATAAACGGCGCGGGATTCCGATTGATGCCATCGTCATTGACTATTTCCACTGGACCGAACAGGGCGAATGGAAATTTGACCCAAAATACTGGCCGGATCCTTCCGCTATGTGTAAAGAACTGGAAGAAATGAATATTAAACCGATTGTGTCTATTTGGCCGACCATCAATCCAAGCAGTGAAAATTATGAAGTGATGAACGAAAAAAATATGCTGGTCCGCACCGAAAACGGACAATACGGTACTTTTTCTTTCTATGGACAGCAGACCTTTATCGATCCGATGAATCCGGAGACCAGAGATTTTGTATGGGGTAAGATCAAAGAAAATTACTATTCCCATGGCATTAAGAATTTCTGGTTGGACGAAGCGGAACCGGAAGTACACCCTCAGCAATTCGGCCACTTGCATTTTTACAAGGGAAACGGCGCACAGACCGCGCTCTTATATCCCTATTACTATGTAAAAATGCTCTATGAGGGCTTACAAGATGCCGGAGAAACAGAAATCATTTCTTTGACCCGGGCAGCATATCCCGGCAGCCAGAAATACGGCGCGGCTGTATGGAACGGTGACATTGTGTCCGATTGGAATGCTTTGCGCCAAAGCGTGACCAGCGGTCTTTCCATGGGCATGTGCGGCATCCCATGGTGGAACAGCGATATTGGAGGATTTCTGAGCGGGGATACTTTAAGCGATGATTTCCGGGAATTGATCGTCCGCTGGTTCCAATTCGGATTATTCTCACCAATCATGAGACTGCATGGTTCCAGACTCCGGACACCTGATCAGCCTGAGCCAAATCCAGGTATTATCGAACGAAGCGGTGGCCCCAACGAAATCTGGGCTTTTGGGGATGAAAATTATACCATCATCAAAAAACTGATTGAAACCAGAGAGAAGCTGCGTCCCTACATTATGAAATATATGGATATCGCCAGCAAAACAGGGTCTCCTGTTATGCGTCCAATGTTCTATGATTTTTATGAAGATGAAGTATGCTATACGTTAGAGGACCAGTATACGTTCGGTGAAGATATTCTCTTCGCCCCCATTATGGAACGCGGACAGGTGGAACGTAAGGTATATCTGCCGGAAGGCAGCTGGATATCCGTGATTGACCATAAAACCTATACAGGAAAACAATGGATCACCGTCCATGCCGAACTTGATCAATATATTGCTTTTGTAAAAGAGAACAGCGAAGTACTTGACGTCTTTCAGTAATCCTCAAAGAAAAACTTAATCGAGTAGGAGGCGGTGATTAGCCGCCGTCCTCACACACCACCGTGCGTACCGTTCGGTACACGGCGGTTTCAATAGTTGATGTGCAGAGACTGATAGGCTGTGGCTAAATCATAGAAGCCCCAGTTTATCAGTCTTTCTTTTGTTAATGCTCTTTTGACCACACCTGTGTTAGACATTCTCCAGTAGGATTTCCTGCTGTATGCTCCCTCGCAGGCTACCCACTCTGGTAAGCCCAAGCCTATCAGCTTTCTCCTCCGGGTCTTTGGCCGTTTCCACTGTTTCCAGATACACATCCGTATCCGGCGGTACAGCCATCCGTTCAGGCTTTCGATATTGTTCTTCATGTTGTTATCCCGCATTTTATCTACATTCAGATCATGTTATATTCAGTGGAATTAAAAGCGGCATGACATAAATTATTCTGATAGATTTTCCATCAGATTGCTTTATGCCATGCCTTTTGTGTTATCATAATGATCGTTGCATTAAAATAGCAGGCCTGCACCCTGGAAAAGTCTGGCCTGCTACTGCTCACACACACAGTGTTACCTGTGTCCATTCACAATACTATGATAACCATTTTTGTCAGGGATTGCAATCAGATTTCTCAATCCTTTTATGATTCTGTTATTTATAACCTTCAATTCCATCAGCTGACCTGTTCCTGCGGCCACGCTGCCTGCCTCTCGCTACATGGTTACTACCGGCGCACTGTAAAACTTCCCTCAGGCCCTGTCCGGCTCAGGATCTGCCGGGTAAAGTGTTCAGAATGCGGGGCTACCCATGCGATCCTCCTGGCTTCCATGGTTCCTTACTCTCAGATCCCTCTTTCCGACCAACAAAGGATCTGCAGCGACTACGAAGAAGGCCGCTGCATCAGCTCGGTCTGTGAGACCAATCCATCCATTGATGAGAATAACGCCAAGTCAGTCCTCCGAAACTACAGACGCTGCTGGAGAGAAAAACTCCGCTCCCTCAGGATCCGGCTCTTTCCATTGGAATCCCTGATCTGTTCCTGTTTTTCGGATTATTCTTCTCAGTTCATGCAGATTCACCGGCAGGCCAACAGACTTTTTTCCTATACCACATAACCTTACCAGACAAGGTTCTTGTTGTCTCTTACAATAAAGAAAAACAACAAGGAGGCCTGACCTATGGAACAGGAAAAGAAACAGGCAATCGCTCTGATGCGTTATTCAGCGATTGCACCGCTCATTGCAGGCACCCAGGAAGACTATGAATCCCTGAGTGCTTATTTCCGTACCGTTTCGGCAAAAGGGATCAAAGCGCCGGACGGTTCCCTTCGCCACTATTCTCCGGGAACTTTGGAAAAATGGTATCTTGCCTACCGGAAATCCGGTTTTGATGCTTTGGTTCCCACCGGCCGGTCTGACTGTGGTGTAAGCAGGAAGATCGACGAAGATCTGAAGGAGCAGATCATCTATCTCAAACGCCATTATCCCCGGATGTCTGCCGCAGCGATCTATAAACAGCTGCAGGACAACGGAAGCATCCGCTCCGGGCAGCTCTCAGAATCTACGGTCTGCCGTTTCATCAACCAGCTCGTCCTCCAGCAGCGTCTGACGAACAATCAGGATATGCGCCGTTACGAGAGGCCTCATATTAATGAAGTATGGTGCGGCGATTCCAGTGCCGGTCCCTGGATGAAGACTCCGGACGGCAGAAAGCGCCGCGTTTATGTGATTGCCCTGATCGACGATGCCAGCCGGTTTATCCTGGGGGCAGATGTCTTCTTTCATGATACTTTCGTGAATCTTATGTCCGTCATGAAGTCTGCCGTCTCCAAGTACGGCAAGCCCAAGGTTTTTAACTTTGATAACGGACCGGCCTACAAAAACCGGCAGATGGAACTGCTGGCTGCCCGGATCGGATCTGTGATCAGCTACTGCCGCCCTTATACTCCCACACAGAAGGCCAAGATCGAGCGATGGTTCCGTACCCTGAAAGATCAATGGATGGCATCCCTGGATATGAGGGATTTTCACACGCTCGAAGAGCTCAGAGGCAGCTTGTTGACCTATGTCAGAAGCTATAACCAAAGCCCTCATTCCTCGCTGAAAGGGCTCTCCCCGCAGGATCGCTTCTTTCAGGAACCGGAACTGATCAGCCGCCTGCCTGAG
>JACJJN010000048.1 GCA_016899975.1 Lacrimispora saccharolytica
CAAACGTATTCATAGTCATTGCGATTATATGTCGCCAAATGACTTTGAAAAACTATATGAGCAGACACAGACAAACGGACAGCTCTTAGTAAGTTAAGATGAGGATAAATTTCTCATTTTAACTTGCGCTAAATCTTGACATAGGACCAACTATCAAGGCATTAAGGAACTGGACGCAACCATCATAAACGCACTCATAGACAAGATACTTGTTTCGGAACGTGAGAAACTTATAGACGGAACGGTGCGGCAAGAAATCAAGATTTACTATAAATTCATCGGCTTTGTCGGTGAATTACATATCACACCGACAAAGCGGTGGACAGCGTTAAAGCCTAAGAATTGTACGGTGTGCGGCATTGAATATGTTCCCCGCTCTGCAATATCAAAGTATTGCCCAGAGTGCAGGAAAAGGATAAGAAAGGTTCAAGGAACGGAAACGAAATGCAGGAGCAGGGAGCGAAACAGACAGGCATGTATTGAACTGTCCGCAAAAAATGACCGACTGATTTGGCCCAGCGAAAGGGGCGCATCGAGCGCCAGGGCAACCAGAACGAGACCGTCCATGTGTACCGCTATGTCACCGAGGGGACTTTCGACGTCTACCTCTGGCAGACGGTGGAAAACAAACAGAAATTCATCAGCCAGATCATGACCTCCAAATCGCCGGTGCGAAGCTGCGACGATGTGGATGAAACGGCGCTTTCCTTTGCTGAGATCAAGGCACTGTGCGCCGGGGACCCGCGCATCAAGGAGCGCATGGACCTGGATGTGGACGTGGCGCGGTTAAAGCTGATGAAGGCCGACCACCAGAGCAAACAGTACCGCCTGGAGGACCAGCTACTGAAAACCTTCCCGGAGGAGATCGAGAAAAACAAGGGGTTTATCGCCGGACTGGAAGCCGATATGGCGACCTTGGCCGCCCATCCCCACCCGGAGGACGGCTTTGCCGGGATGGAAGTCCGTGGCGACACCCTTACCGACAAGGAGAACGCCGGTGCGGCGCTGCTGGACGCCTGCAAGGAGGTCAAAGGGTCCGACCCGGTGCCGGTGGGCAGTTACCGGGGCTTCACCATGTCGGTGTCGTTTGACGCTTTCCGGCAGGAGTATATGCTCCTGCTGAAAGGCCAGATGACCCACCGGGCGACGCTTGGCACAGACCCCCGTGGAAATCTCACCCGTATCGACAATGCGCTCAGCCAGATGCCCCAGCGGCTGGAGGCGGTGAAGAACCAGCTGGACAATCTCTACCAACAGCAGGCCGCCGCCAAAGCGGAGGTGGGCAAGCCCTTCCCCCAGGAACAGGAGCTGCGGGATAAATCCGCCCGGCTGGCCGAACTGGACGTACTGCTGAATATGGACGGCCGGGGCCGCCCTGCGCCGGAGGCGGTGCTTGCCAAGAGCAGCCGCCCCTCGGTGCTGGAAGGGCTGAAACGCCCGGTGCCGCCGCGCAATCCCGAAAAGAAACCCAAACACCACGAACAGGAGGTGCGATAAGATGAATACCGATAAAAACACGGCCCTTTATGAAAAGATGGCCGCCGAACAGGACAAGTTCCGGGACTGGCTGAAAAGCCAGCCCCCGGAGGAAATTCTAAAGCATACCTATGAGTACACGGTCCGGGAGGACATTTTGATGGCGATGGAGGAGCTTGACCTGCCCCAAAGCCGGGCCGCCGCGCTGCTGGCATCGCCGTCCCCGCTGGCCGATGTCTACAAGGAGTTTTCTGACCGGGAAATTTCCTACATGGATGTGGTGCGGGACAGCATCGAACAGCGGGCCGAGGCGGCGCTGGACGCCCAGCGGGAACTGCCGCTCTACCGGCACGACGCCGCCTATGCCCGCGAACAGGGCGACCTGGATTTGTACCGGGCGTCCCGCCGCGCCAACATCGCCTGCAAGGAGGCCATCGAGGCGTCCATTTCGGAACATTACCGGGACAACCGGCTGGACAAGGACGCGGTACCCCAGGTGATCGAGCAGTTCGGCTACACCCGCACTCTCTATGTGCTGGCAAACACCGTGCAGCAGAAAGAGTGGGATGAGCGTTTCAGCCCGGCCAACAAGACGTGGGCCAGGACGGTGGACATCCCGCCCAACCCGGACGGCTTTGGCGGCGAACGCAACCTGGACTTTGTGGTGGACAGCCACTCCGGCCTGGTCGATTTGTTCTTAAGCCAGGCGCGGCAGGACTATCTGCGGCTCCAGCCGCTGACGCCGGAGGAAATCCACGCCGAGGCCGCCCGGCTCTTGCAGGAGCTTCGTGCGCCGGATACGCCCAACAGCCCCCACGGCACCCACTACATGGCCCGCGTTTCGCCGGACTTTCTGGCCCGCGCAGGCACCCAGGCCCACGACCAGCTGATGGCGCTGCTGCCGTTCCGCAGTCTGGCGATCACCGGCATGAAGGACCTGCCCGGCACCTATGTTACCATCCTGGCCAGTGAGGACCGCTCCAAGGAGCTGCGTCCGCCTCGCCGCTCGGTCCGCCGCCAGCTGAAACAGGAGCCGCGCCCCGCTGAAAAGAAAGCTCACATCCATAAGAAAAAGGAGCCGGAGCGGTGAGCGGCCCCAAGCGCAAACGGGAGGTGCAGCTGAACTTCCGGGTCTCGCCGGAGGAACTGGCGCTGATTGAGCAGAAGATGGCCCAGCTGGGGACAAAGAACCGGGAAGCCTACCTGCGCAAGATGGCCCTGGACGGCTATGTGGTGCGCCTGGAACTGCCGGAGCTGAAGGAGCTTGTCTCTCTGATGCGCTATTCCAGCAACAACTTGAACCAGCTGGCCCGCCGCGTGAATGAAACCGGGCGCATTTACGACGCTGACCTGGAGGATATATCCCGGCGGCAAGAGGCTTTGTGGGATGGGGTGCATCAGGTATTGACCCAGCTGGCAAAGCTGACGTGACAGGGGCATACGCCCCGGCTGTGAGGGAGGTCCGGTGCGTGCAGGCTGCATCGCCGGGCCTCCCTCTTTTTTTCTTTGCCGGTATCGTTGCGTTTTGGCGGGTTGTGCTTGATAATGGAGTCAGAAACGAGGTGATGGCTGATGTTGACGTTTGAAAACGTCTTAAAGATTTTTCAAGAGTACCTGCTGCGCGACCCGGAGGAAGAAGTTCTCCCTTGTAAACGCGGCTATGTCCGATTGACCTGGGACAAGGATTCCCGCTACTGCGTGGACGGCATTCTCTGCCGGACGCGGGGACGCCGGGAGGTCACAGAGGCGGACGAAAAGGCCGTAGAGGAACTGTGCCAGCCATACCTGGACTGGCGGAAGGAGGCGCTGAAATGAGAGCGGTGCTGTTTATTTTGAAATTGGGGATGAAAATCCTTGCCGCGCCGGTGGTGCTGGCGCTGATGCTGTTCACCTGGCTGTGCTTCGGGCTGCTGTATGTGTCCAGCTTTATCTTCGGCCTGGCCTCCGCAGTGGTGGCGCTGCTGGGGATCGCGGTGCTTGTGACCTACTCGCCGCAAAACGGCCTGATCCTGCTGGTGATTGCCTTCCTGGTCAGCCCGCTGGGCCTGCCGATGGCCGCTGCCTGGCTGGTGGGTAAGGTGCAGGACCTGCGGTATGCGATCCAGGACGCGGTGTACGGCTGAATAGGAAGCGAAGAATTGCCGGGAGTGATTGCCCGGCAATTTTTTGACTTTACTTTCGTGCTAATTTCGCGTATAATATTAGCATGAAAGGAAGGTGAAGAACGTGAGCCAATTTCAACAGCTGGACCAGCTGATGGAACGTCAGGACGGGATGCTGCGCACCGGGCAGGCCCTCGCGGCCGGGATCTCAAAACCTGTTTTTTATCAATTCGTGCAGTCTCGTGGGCTGGAACAGGCGGCGCATGGGATTTATCTTTCCAAAGATGCCTGGGTGGACGCCATGTATCTGCTGCATCTTCGCTGTCCGCAGGCAGTTTTTTCCCATGAAACGGCGCTGTTTTTCCACGACCTGACTGACCGGGAGCCGCTGGCCTATTCTGTCACGGTCAAGACAGGGTACAACCCCACCCGGCTCAAGGATGAGGGCGTTCAGGTCTTTACCATCAAGGCGGAGCTGCATGAGGTCGGCCTGACAACCGCGCAGACCCCCTTCGGTCACGATGTGCCGGTCTATGATATGGAGCGGACGATCTGCGATGTGCTGCGCAGCCGGAGTCATATCGAGATGCAGACATTTCAGGACGCTTTGAAAGCGTATGCTCGCCGGAAAGACAAGGACCTGCGGACGCTGGTGCGCTATGCCAGGCTGTTCCGGGTCGAGAAGATTTTACGCCAGTATTTGGAGGTACTGCTATGATAAAGACAGCCAGACAGCTGAAAGATTTGATCCGTAACCTGTCAAAGAAAAGTGCTGCGGATGCGCAGGTTTTGATGCGCAACTATATGATGGAGCGTTTTCTGGAACGCATTTCTCTCTCCTCCTACCGGGACAAATTTATCCTCAAGGGCGGGATGCTGGTGGCCGCGATGGTCGGTCTGGACGCCCGCTCCACAATGGACCTGGACGCAACGGTCAAGGGAGCCAACGTCAGCATAGAGGATGTGGAGAACATGATGGCCGAGATTATCGCTGTTCCCATTGATGACGGCGTTACCTTCCAGGTGAAAAGCATTTCGGAAATCATGGATGAAGCGGAATATCCCGGTATCCGGGTCACGATGACAACGCTCTTTGACGGGGTGCGCACCCCGCTGAAAATCGACATTTCCACCGGCGACGCCATCACCCCTAAAGAGGTGCGGTATAGCTTCAAGCTCATGCTGGAGGACCGCTCCATTGATGTTTGGGCCTATAACCTGGAGACCGTGCTGGCTGAAAAGCTGGAAACCATCATCACCCGCACCACGACCAACACCCGCATGAGAGATTTTTACGACATCGCCATTTTACAACAACTCTATGGCAGCACTCTGGACCCGCACGTTCTCCATGACGCGCTGCTGGCGACAGCCCACAAGCGCGGCACCGAGCGCCATCTGGCCGAGGCCGCCGAAGTCTTTGATGAAGTGGAGAACAGCCCGGTCATGCAGGACCTGTGGGCGGCCTATCAGAAAAAGTTCTCCTATGCGTCCGACCTTGGCTGGGATACGGTCATGGCTGCGGTCCGTCAGCTGTTCGCTCGTTGCGAGGGCACGGTATGAAAAAGCGTGGACACTACTGCAAGGTCTGTGGCGAGTATAAGGCAAACGAAAAGTTTTCTGGCAAGGGACACGCCGTGCACATTTGTAAAACCTGCGCCGCTCTCCCGCCAGAAAAGCAGGCAGAAGAAATGGCGCTTACCCGGCTTGTCAACCTTCCCTGGCGATTATCCAAAGAATAACTTTCGTGGTTGAAGAAACGGATGAAGGACAAGCGGGATGCCGTGCGGGCCTTGGCAACGGAGCAGTATGAAATGCGGTTCCCGCCCAGGATAGAACTGGATGAATTGGAAGATGGCTTTGAGGAAGATTTCGATTTTTATATGGACGAGGAAACTGATATAGAGTAAACCGATGCGGTCTGTGATAAGCAGGCCGCTTATTTTTTGGAAAGGAGGCGGACCCCACATGGCCACCACCCGCATTATACCGCTGCACGCCGGCAAGGGCCGCACGGTCGGCAAGGCGATCAGCGACATTATCGACTATGTAAAAAATTCAGACAAGACCGACCACGGTAGGCTCATCACCAGCTACCAGTGCGACAGCCGCGTGGCCGACGCGCAGTTCCTGCTGGATAAGCAGACCTACGCCGCCCGCACCGGCCGGGTGCGCGGTGCGGACGACGTGATCGCCTACCACCTGCGGCAGTCCTTTGTGCCGGGCGAGATCACGCCGGAGGAAGCCAACCGACTGGGCGTGGAGCTGGCCCGGCGCTTCACCAAGGGCAGGCACGCTTTCATCGTCTGCACCCACATTGACAAGGCCCACGTCCACAACCATATTATCTGGAACTCCACCACGCTGGAGTGCGACCGCAAGTTCCGCAACTTTTGGGGCAGCACCCGCGCCGTCCATCGCCTGAGCGACACCATCTGCATCGAGAACGGCTATTCCATCGTGGAGGCTCCCAAGCGGCGCGGCCAGAGCTACAACAAATGGCTGGGCGATGCGGCCAAGCCCTCCCATAAGGAGCAGCTGCGCCAGGCCATCGACCGGGCGCTGGCGCAGAAACCGGCCAGCCTGGAGGAGCTGCTGCGCCTGCTGGAACAGGACGGCTTCACCGTTCATCGGCGCGGCAAAACCATCTCCATCAGCGCAGAGGGCTGGGGCAACAACGTCCGCTTTGACCGGCTGGGGGACGGTTACACGCTGGACGATCTGCTGGCGGTCCTCTCCGGCCAGAAAGAACATACGCCCCGCAAGCAACCTGCCCCGCAGGCCGCCCCGCCCAGGGTCAATCTGCTGGTGGACATCCAGGCGAAATTGCAGGCCGGGAAAGGTGCCGGGTATGCCCGCTGGGCCAAGGTGTTCAACCTCAAACAGATGGCCCAAACCCTCAACTGCCTATCCGAACACGGACTGCTGGATTATGCCGATCTGGAAACAAAAACAGCAGAGACAACGGCCCATTACCACGAGCTGTCCGACCAAATCAAGGCCGCCGAGAAGCGCATGGCCGAGATTGCCGTGCTGCGCACCCACATCGTCAACTATGCCAAGACCCGCGACACCTATGTGGCCTATCGCAAGGCCGGGTATTCAAAGAAATTCCGGCAGGAGCATGAGGAAGAAATCTTGCTGCACCAGGCCGCCAAGGAAGCCTTCAACGAGCTGAATGTGAAGAAGCTGCCCACCATCAAGGAGCTTCAGACCGAGTATGCCCAGCTGCTGGCGGATAAGAAAACGGCTTACGGAGAGTACCGGCAGGCCCGCGCCGCCATGCGGGAACTATTAACGGTCAAGAACAATGTGGATCGGGTCCTGGCGATGGAGCAGACCGAGCCGCAACAGAAAGGAAAAGACCACGGCCAGCGGTAAGCTGGTCGCGGTCAAAAGCGTTCGCCAGAACGCGCAGCCACAGATTGAAAATCTGTGTTCCAAGGGGGCTTGGGGGATACCCTCAACAAGCGCGTGAGGCTATCTGGATAGCCACAAGCATCGCTTGCCAGTCACTCCGCAAATCTAAATCTGTGATGCTCAGCACGAAGTTACAGCCTTGCTTTGTTCGAGCAAAAGAACTATAATGTTGTATGTGGAGGGCTGAATATGGACTATATGACTTTGAAAGAGGCAAGCGAAAAATGGGGTGTGACCCCTCGACGGGTAAACTACTATTGCGCTGCGGATCGTATTCCCGGCGCTGTGAAAATGGCGACAATCTGGCTGATACCAAAAGATGCCGTGAAGCCCGCCGACCGCCGCCGAAAGAACCGAGGTAATAGCCGTGGTAAAGATTGCGATATGTGATGACGAAGAAAAGTCGGTTGCCTTACATGAGCGGATTGTCAAGGAGTGTCTGCAATCTGTGGGAATCGGCTGTGAGATCCCGGTCGCGATCAACATGTTCCCAGGGAATACCCTGGACCATCAGACAGCGGTTCCAACTTATGAGGAAACGGTTTCAAAGATGGGCTTTGACCGTAAGTTTATCTTCATTGCTGATAAAGGGGTCTGTACCGGTCCGATTATGTGCAGCTTGCTTGATGACGGCAATGGTTACATCATCAGCAAGAGTTTGAAAAAAAGTATGGTCCTATGTCAAGATTTAGCGCAAGTTAAAATGAGAAATTTATCCTCATCTTAACTTACTAAGAGCAGTTCGTTTGTCTGTGTCTGCTCATATAGTTTTTCAAAGTCATTTGGCGACATATAATCGCAATGACTATGAATCCGTTTG
>JACJJN010000049.1 GCA_016899975.1 Lacrimispora saccharolytica
TCTTTCGTATTGATTTTAGTATATCAGATTCATTAAAAATTGTCCGAAAAAGTGTCTTAATTTATGAGACCATTATAGCTCGTCCTGTTGAATGTAATAGCAGAACTGTGAATACATAAGGGGCTCGTCTCCGGAAAGGCGGCATTCCTCGAGGTATTCTGTCCAGAGGAGTTTCTTATTCACTCCATTACGGAGAAGCTCCTTACGGATATGCGCATAATCCGGCATACGCCTGTTTGACTGAGGCGCAGGACTGCTCTTCTTCGGAAACAGCAGTTGCTCAATCGTCGCATCGGTCTGGTTTGAGTTAAGCGGCCATGAGATTCCTTTTTCTCTGGCAGCTTTTAAAACCTTATTGACCGTTTTCTTGGATACACCACAGCTAAGTGCGATGTTTGTTTGACTGAGATTCAGACTGGCAAGCCTGATGATCTCACGATATTTGGTCATAACAGCTGACCTCCTTAAAATGTATTTACGTCAAGTGACGCATACATACATTATAAGGAAAGAAGATACGGTTTCCATGATTCCGGAATACAGGTTCCCATTAAAACGGAAGTGCGGTTTCCTTCACATCGGAACTCCGGTTTCCAATCTCCGGAATTGGGGTGTAAAACCGCCCGGAATACTCATTAAGTAGAAAGCAACTTAAAATTAGTATAAATAATATAAAACAAATTTTTTTACCCTTTTGTTTTCTTAACACTTCTCTCTCCCTAAAAAAACTCTCGATGCCGCAGAATTTTTTATCTTTCCTAATAACAAACCATATTTTATGGCAAGGATATTATAATAAAATGTACATAGCAGGCAATCATATAGACTGCCTGCCATATAAAATAGCCAATGTACTTTCGTACTATTCAAACTCGGCGTGTTCTTCGTTATCGTTAACTATATTCGTTTAGGTTTTATGCAAATACACACCATTTTTCATTTCAATTACATCATTTATTCTGGCTTGCTGATTTTCTGTTGCCACTATGTTGCCGCTATATCATAAATTCTCCTATAAAACTATGCCTTCTGCGCTATGATACAGAAAAATCGTAAAATTTTTATCATCAATATCACTTATCGTTTCGGATATCATCTGATAATCTTTTGCCTGTAAGTTTTCTTCCACAATTGCATCAGACACTGTATATTTATAGCCACTCCCGCCTATCTTTTGGATGATTCTCTCACATATTATATCCACATAGGAAAGAAGATTTTCAACCAAATTCTCAATATTCATTATGTCATCTCCATCATGAATTATACAATTTCTTGCTCGATAAATTCGCTGCAAATGCCATCTTACTTTTTTTTCATGTTCATTTAACATACGGTTGAGATTTTTCTTCGTGCCAAATTGCTCATTTAAAGTAAAAATCCTAAATCTCAATAATGGAAACGCTTCTAATTCCTTGTACAATTCTTTTCTCTTATCATCATATACCTCAAGTGCAATAAATGCAAATAATTTCTCTATTTCATCTCCCCCTACCGTAATCCCTGATAAGACAGTATCTGTTTTCCTTTTACTCCATCGTTGCAAATCTGATAGTAAATTTTTTACTATCTTTTCAATATAAGAGTTTATTAAGTAAGGTATTACCAAATCAATAATATTAAAAATCCTACTACGGTCATTATCGTTTTTTTCTTTTTCCAACAATAGTTCAAGAATGGACCATAAACTTAGCAAAGCATTAGATGGCGCTCGAATCCCTAATGCCATATTATGTATCTCCATAATTCTAGATAGTTTATACAAATTTTCATAATTCGTAGTCGCCATGTCAAATAGATTTAAAGCACTAGTAGAAGATACCGCAAATGATTTGGTTTTTTTTGATTTTTCTATACCAGATACAGGTTCCTTAATATATTTAATCTTATTTTCTCCTACTTTCACAAATCCATTTTTATAAATACCATTTTCAACATACCTAAAAAACGAGTAAAAATGATTTAATAATCCGATTATACTTTTCCCCATTTCATAAGCTGAATATTCATCATATGCATTTAAATTTTTAATTTCAATAATACTATATCCTTCAATCTTTTGAATACCTTTCGGAATTTTATTATTGTCCAAAATAACAATAGAATTTTCAGGCATTTTTTCCGATAATAGTCCACTAAATTTCGCAAGCTCTTTATGAACTGTAAAATACACCGAATATCCTTTCACTTCAGAATCAAAACAACTAAAAAAAGTATCTAAACTCGCTACATCATTCACACTTTTTAAAAAAAACACTTTATTTAAACATGAAAAAATAAACCTTGAGTTATATCCTAAAACTGTAAGTTCTCTTACTAAATATTTTGAGCATAACTCAATTTCCTTTTTTCTATCCTCTAAAACTGCATCTTTTAACTCCATCTCAATTTCTTCCAAATATCTACGATTAGATAATTTATCTAAAAATAGTTGACAGACCTTCCTTTTCATATTGCCGTCATAAGAACCATGGTTTTTTAGAAATTCTTTAGTTATACTAATACCAATGATTTTTTGCGCTGCAATATCCCCCTTCAAGGACCACACAATTTCTTCAAATATTGGAAGCTCATTTTTATCCTTTAGCACCCCCTCTTTAATATTATCAACAGTTTCTAAATATTCACGTAATAATAATTTTATATTTAACGTTGGTGTTTTATATGTATCCATTGAATAATGAAAAAGCAATTCATCCATCCGCTGTACAAAAAATAACATTCCTTGCAAATCAGAAATATCCTTCCAGTTTTTCAATCCTCTCTTAATCATTAGTCTCCTCCTATGCGTCTGGAATCTCTCGAAATATAAGGCTTCCAGAGCATCTAAATCGTAACATTACCATTAAACACTCTTTTCATCAATCATTAATCTATCATCTACAATTTCATCAATTTGATTCGATTGTTTAATCCGATTTACAAAATCATAATTCAGCAATTCTTCATTCCATAAACGCACAATATTTTTCTCTGTGCAATATTGCAAACTTTTTATAATTCGAGAAATCTTATAAAGATAACTACCCTCATCATACATAGCATCTTCATTTTCCCATTCTTCCATCTGCCCCGAATATTGGACAATCGGCAAATTATTTGCAGCTTCTTTTTCAATCCGCAAATAATTATTAGCCATTAACTTGCAGCTATCATGCGCTTGCAACAGGGTTTTTAAATCTTTGTAAACAATTCTTGATTTTACATCATAAGCAAAATATGGCGTTACTTTCCCATCTATCGGATTAACAAATAAATGACAATAAGAAAATCCTTCCAGTTCGTTTGGTCTTTCCACGTCAACAATGCAACCATGTATCTTTCCAGAACCTCCAAGATGCTTAATAAATTCAGAAAGCTTCTGTTGACCTCCTACATATCTATATAGTAGTTGATTTACATTTTCCGCATATTTTTCAAGGTTATCATAATAATAAGATAAATCTTCCAATCTATTTCGTCTTAATCTTCCCAATTTGCCACCGTTCATAAGATAAAGAGATTTTCCTCTTGAACGTTTTGAATATTGGCAATATATTAAAAATAAATACATACTATCTCTTTTTAACATATAAATTGTTCCGTCTTCCCTTTTAAATGACATAGAAACCAATTTTCCTCTGTTAAAATCAATATACTGCTCCTTTGTTATTTCATGTACTCCATCTTGATAATAAGCAAATATGTCATAATCATTATCACAATAGAAATATTTTAATCCAATATTCTTTGCTCTATATCCAATTTGATTATCAGCATATATAGTTCTCCTATCGCTTATTTCATAAAAGTTTTGGTGATTATGTCCGTTCAAATATATCCAATATGGATTGTGTATTTCTGTATTCCAGTCCCCTTTCTTGACATGCGTAAGGACTATAACTCTATTTTTCCCTAAACATTCCAGTACTTTTGTGTATATAGTGTTAAAACAATTTGCCTCTTGTATATCTTTCTTCCACGCTGCTTCTCTTGATAATTCATCAAAACTTTTCCCATATCGTATATTTGATGCATTAAATTTTTTATTTAAACCGCTAAATCCTATTCCACCTAAAATAATAACCGAACTACATTGAACCTTATTCCGTAACTCTTCTTTGCTCGTTTTCAGTATTTCTGCTTCACTGAGTATCTCACATTTTTTTCTATCTTCTACACACATTAAATCATTTTGCAAAAATACTATACCTAATTTCGCAAAAAATTTTCTATATATCTCTACGTTATCTTCCATCTCAACATAAGGATCCCATAATTCGTGATTACCAGACACAACCACTATCTGATTTGGATTCCACCACTGTATAAGCTCATTATAAAAGATAACCGTAAACTCAAAAATAGATGAAGTATCCCCTGCAATCAGCAAATAACTATTAAATGGTCTGGTTCCAATGGAGCGAACCATACTTCTTGCCAAAAATTTTATATATGAACGTATTTCTTCTTTTGTTGCCTTATCCTCAAATTTATTACAAACTCGATGTGTCAAATGGATATCGCTAATATAAAAAAATGGAATATGGTTAATATCAAACCGTTCATGTTCATCATCGTCAATGGGCTTGGGATAACAAAATTCATCAGGTATCATAATTTCATTATTTCCCATAATTTCGTCAGTTCCCAAAGTCTTTTTTATAGTAGCAAAATATGTTCCGTCATATAGTCCTTGCGATTGCAATATCTCACTATTGATAATTGCACCTTCAATATTATAATTTCTTAAATCAATTCCACGAAAATCAAAACTTCTCAACTCAGCATCAAAAAGATTTCCATCTAAAAAAGCATAGAATTTGTCAAAATCTTCAAATTTTTCTTGGACACAATATGATTCTTCTATTATCTTTTTGTCGTCGAATATTGATTTATGATGCCCGCATACCACTTTAATTTTGACGTTAAACTTTTTTTCCTCAGAATCATAATATTTGTGTGTAAATTGCAATTTCCCTTTTGATTTTTGATAACTCAAAATATCTTCAGATATTTTCACCTGTTCTGGCATATACTGTGCAATAGAAAAATCTTCTTCCATATAATTTATACATAATGCCTTCACATCTGGGCGATTAGGCATATACACTAACCACTTAGGATTATGTGCAACAATTTTTTCTATTAAATCAATTTCCGTATTATCATCGAATAATTCATATCTTTTTTCCTGTGAAACAAACGACAATGTATTTACATCTTTTTTAATTGCATTTATACAAATCATTGATGTTTTAAAATTTTCTGGCACATTATTCAATAATTCCGGGACTGCTTCAACTGCTAATTCACACATTCGTTTAGTAACAAGCTGTCCAGGGACATATCGAAATGCTTGTCCATTCTTTTTTACTGCTGCCAAACACATTTTGGAATCTAAGCACTTTCTGGACACAAACTGTAAGGCTAAAGGATTTTGTCTAATAGCCGCTTTGCAAAGTTCTATCGTTTGCTCTTTTTTAGGAATCTTTTTCAGTAACATACCATCTCTTTTTAATTCCTTTATAATATCCATGCTCCCCTAACCCTTTCTCTAATTTCCATAACTTAATTATAGCTTCTTCATTTGAAAGAGTAAAGAGAAACAGCGAATCCCCGCCAGCCAGTCAAGAGTAAACTTCACGGCTACGCCGCTCTTGACTGGCTGGCGGGGATTCGCTTCATGGCAGCTAAGAGGGCTTTAAACAGCCCTCCATCTGTCAGCGGGCTTCCCGATTATGTTTTCTCTTTGTAGCCCGTTTCTGCTCAGCTTCCATCCGTTCCTGTTGCTTCGCCCGGTTAATCACAGCATTCACCTGTTCAGAACCGACAACCGCCTTTATACGTCCAAAATCCGCCGCCACTATCCGCAGTTCCCGATTTTCCTCTAAGACTTCTTCCAGCCTGTTTGTCAGCCGCTCGTTTCCGCTCCGTTCCCTATTATACGCCGCTTGTAGCTTTGCAAACTTATTTGAAATATCCAGATATGCCGAATAAACAGAGCGCATGACTTGTACGATTTTCTTTACCAGTGGTTTTGCTTTCTTCTCCCGATACGACTTTGCAGATTCCATAACCGCCGCTTCTGGAAGCGTCTGCTCCGGATCTGCAGAAAAGTCTGCCGCCAGCTTCTCCATGTTCTTTACCATAGGAGCAAGTTCATTCATGCGCTTCTGGTATTTATCCGCCTGTTTCTGCGCTTTCTCTGCTTCCTGCCGGGATTCCTGTAAATTTTCCTGCAAGAAGCGAATCTCATCATCAACCTGTAACAACTGTTCATGCAAATCTTCGTTGATTTCTTGAAAAGCAGCATTTTCTTCCTGCAATTCCGCTTTCTTTGCTTCCAACTCTGCGACTTCCTTTGCCCGCTCCTTTTTCTCAAAATCCAGAACGGATAAATGCTTTTCATGTGTGCCTTTCTTCTCCCACTCAATCCCCTGTTCCAGCATGACAGCGGCAAGCTGTTCTTTCTCATAAGCCACCCACTGATTTAATTCCGTTTCCCGTCTTGTGCCGCCTTTAAATCCGAGAGCAGATAACGCCTGTTTCAGTGATACTCTTGTATCAAGTCCCCGCCTGCTTCCTGTCGTATACGGTACAAAATCTATATGCAAGTGGGGCGTCGCTTCGTCCATGTGAAGATAGGCGCTGAATACCCTCAACGTAGGATTTCGCCGCTGGAAGTCCTGCATATATTTATCCAACACCTTTGCGGCAAGCTGTCCGTTCTCCGTTTTTGCTCCCATATTGTCCTTATCCCCAATTTGCAGGATAATCTCATGGAACGGCTTTTCCTGCTTGCCGGAACGGATTTTCTCATAATAATCGTCAATCCGGCGGTCACTTCTGGTCTGCTTCTCATTGTACCGGGCGAGTGCTTCATCAAACAATTCGTGATATACATCCTTAACATTTTTATTGCAATATTCTACGTTTAGATAACTTCGTTCCGGGTCAGTGTTCTTTGCATGGAATTTTCTGCTGTTATGATTGACAGAGCCTTTCCCTGTCATAAAGCTGATAGTTCGCTTCAATCAATATCCTTTCTCCCTGTCCGGGTAATCAGCGCCGGATACGGCGCATAGGCTTTGTTACTTTCGTCGAAAGTAACGCAAAAGCACTTTTGACAGCCGTTCCGTCCATCAAAAGCTACCTTTGCGCCCTGCCGGGGGCTTTTCCGTCCTACGGACGGAGCGGCTGTTCCCGCCGCTTTGCTTCCGCTGCCATAGCTTTTCGGATAGCGGAAAGTACGTTTTCTACCGTACATTCCTCCCACCCGCACAGCCATACCAGCGTCCGCATTTCTGCCGCAGTCAGTTCCACATCTCCAAAGATTTCATTGAGTGCGGCAATCCTACGGGCTTCACTTTCGTAAAAATATTTGTTCACATTTCGGGTTCCCCATTCCGGCTGAATTATCATCAAATCACACCTTTCTCGTTGTCTGCTATCCACAGGAGCGTGACACGCTCCTGTCTGTTATCATCAAAGAAAAATTACCAGCGGAAGCTATCCGGCACTCCACGTTTTTCCAGATATTCCTGTCTGGCTTTTTCCCGTTCTTCCTGTGTGGGAGCAGTCTTATTGCTAACTTTGCAAAAAAGTTACACTAAAGGTCTTCTGACGCTCCTCACACTTCGAGAAACGTCATAAGCTCCTGCA
>JACJJN010000004.1 GCA_016899975.1 Lacrimispora saccharolytica
AGGCTTTTTATTGATATCCTACACGCTCCTGCTTACTCCATTCACCCCAGCATAGCTGGGGGATTAGGCTTTTCATTCAACCAGGTCTGCGTATTTACTGCGCAGACCTGGTTGAAAACGTAGTGCCTGTGGGCATCCACCCCATCGCGGAGTGATTTTCCCGGAAGCAAAAAAAATGCCGGAAGATGAGGTTTTATCGTGTACTGCACTGTACAAACCTCTGTCTTTCGGCACATCTTTTGTATTCTGTTTTCTCTATACTTTTTCAAACATGCTCTATAGAAAAGCATATAAAAGGATTTGCAGTATCAGGTTGTTATCATACAGGAACTGCAGGAAAGTATCTTCTCTTACCACTTCCATACAGACTCTTCCCCAGCCGGTACCGGAAAAGAGCATCAATACGAGAAAGAAAATCCACACCCACAGAAGCGCCCGCAGAATTCCCACGAACCCTCCGCCGATCCGGTTGACAAACCCGATCACGGGAAGCTCGGCAAAAGCGTCAGCGATCCGCATCAGAATCCTTACAAGGATCCACGCCAGCAAAAAGGATACCAGAAATACGATCGCACCGACCGCCAGATCCGTCAGATAGTCTGCCGCATATGCCACCATCTGTTCCTGCTGCCCGCTCCAGATATCATTCTGGCGGAACATGACATCCAATACATTTTCGGGAAGTCCCAGGGACGCCAGAAGATTTCTTTGTTCTTCCGTTGCCTCTGTACTTTCTGCAGTTACTGCTCCCTCCGCACTGCCCGACATTGTTTCCGAATTGTCCCATGTCTCTTCCAGCATTTCCGTACAGGAAGTCCGGATCGTCTCCGTAATCTGCGTATGCTCTTTTAGTGCGTCACTGATATATGGGCTAATCCATCCGGACACCACCATGACCAGTATCAAAAAGACCATGGACAGCACCGTCCGCACAAATCCTCTGCGATAGCCCGCAGCCGCCGAAAGTATTATAACAATCAATATTACCAATAGCAGCCAGTTCATCATTTCCTCCTAACGTCTTTTCATCTCAGTTTCATGTACAGCAGCCCCTGGTCCAGAACTCCCAAATAGTTCCGATTCCCAAGACCGATGATTCCCTGAATCTGCCCCTCTTCCACACTTCCGTTAAATTTCTCAACTCCGCTGAAATTATAGATTGCAAATTCCCCACGGTTCCACAACAGAATCTGATTTTCATCCATCTCCATATTCTCATAAGAAAAATCAAAATTTTCCTGGAAAATTTCCTTACCGCTGAGGCTGTACAATTTCAGCGTATAGGGCTGGAGAACATCGCTGCTCTCCACCGTCATCGCAACATGGGAATCGTTCTTGCAGATGCTCAGGATCTCCTGACTTTCCTCCACCTTTGCGGTCTCCTCCGGATCTGTAGTTCCCTCAAAAACCAGAAAACCTTTCTCCGTATAGGCGACACAGGTATTCTCATCCACATAATCCAGCTGCGGAATGAGCAAATCGTCATAGCTGACCGCCTTTACCAGATGGTCTTTCTGGCTCTTTCCCGCACTGCCGAAATTATAAAACGCCACCTGTGATTTCATCTGTCCTTCTTCCGGATAAACGTAGGCGACAGCCAGTGTCATCCCGTCCGGAGAAAGACTCAGATCCATCGGATAACCAGGACTGTCGATCTGTGTCCGGAAGGATGCGATCTCGGTCCCGTCTGTGCTGTAATATTTCAGCCAGGTATTGCCGCCGTCTTCCAGAATCGCGGCGGTCACTCCCTGCGCGGCAGCTTTCGCTTTTCGGATTGGATAAGGCGTCGTCACCTGTCCCAGCTGGCCGTCAGCTCCAAAAGTCCTGATCGATGTACCTCCCTGTTCATAGACTGCGGCTGCCTCCCCGGATACCTCTGCCGCGGGATTGTCCATTGAGTAAGCAATGCTCCACAGTTCATTTTCATCCCGGTCCATCAGCCGCGCTCCGCTGATCCCATATCTCAAAACATTTTCTCCAAGTTTTACATACCCGGAGGACAAGGTATCTTCTTCCATATCGAACGAAATCGTTTCGTAGCTGCTGAACGTCCGGTACCGGATAAATCCGGCAATCCCCAAAGCGGCCGCCAGAATCAGAATAACGACTGCCGCCACGACCATGGCTCTCCGGTTTCTGAAATCTTTCAGTTTTTCTTTGTATTCTATAATACTTTGTATTTTGCTGTTTTTTTCTTCCATAGCCTGTCCCTGTACTTCATCTGTGGCTGTGCCTGATAAAAACACGGCACATTTTCAAACTGTAAACCGATTATAGCATACTTTCCTTTATTTCGGGAGCAAAATTTTCTGCCCGGCATAAATGACGTCCTCGGAAGTGATTCCGTTCACTGCGCAAATATCCTTCACCCGGTTCATGGTGCCATAATATCTTTCGCTGATTTTAGAAAGAGAATCCCCTTTCCGGACGGTATACTCTGTCAGGATGTCCGCCGCAGCCACACTGCTGGTTTCTTCAGACGCCCCACGGTCAGATTCTTCTGATACCTGATTGGTTTCCCTGTCAGTCGTCTGCCCATTGTCCTGTTCGTTCCTGCCTGTCTGTACACTGCTGCCCGTCTGCCCATTTTCGATTTCACCGCTTCCTGTCTGCCCTTCCCCGGTCTCGCTGCTTTCTGTCTGTCCATCTCCGGTCTCATTGCTTCCCGTCTGTGCATTCCCGGTCTCGCTGTTTCCTGTCTGTCCATCTCCGGTTTCACTGCCGCCTGTCTGTGTATTTCTGTCTCCACCGCTTCCTGCCTGTGTATCACCGGTTTCGCTGCTGTTTCTCTGAGTATCCTCCTGTCCCTCGATGGTGTCCTGCTGTCCGGCAGCCGAAACGTCATCCTGTTTTTCTTCCGCCTTGGGAGTCACAGTCTGCGGAACCCTGCTCCCGCTGACTGCATTTCCATTGGCGGCAACCGTCTGTGACCCGGATTGTGCGCCCTGATCCCTCTGTGACCCCTGATCCCTTGCGGCAAAGTTCAGTCCAAAGGCAAGCACAGCCGCTGCCGCACATACGGTAACGCCATAGGCAAGCCCTTTGTTTACGGTTTTCTTTTTCTTCTGCTCCTGTTTCTGCCCCACAATCTTCCGGAAATCAGAAACCGCCTGATCCGCCAGTTTTCCGGTATCTTCCACGCTGGCATTCTGATTATGGTCGACCATATAGTTCTGCATGGCTTCATTCTTTTCATAATAAATGTAAAAACCATCAAGTTTTTTCAATGCGCCATTGTCGTAAGTGTAAAAAGCTTCTTCCTTCTCACTGGGTTCCATCCGGAACAGTACCTTGTCGTTTCCTCCGAAATGATTCAGATGGATTTTCAGAATTCTTTCGTCATTTTCCTCCATATCACCGGGCAGACTCAGGAACCATCCCAGGATGTTCTGATCCCTGAAATATTTTTCTATCGTGTCACCGACTTCTTTCCAGACCTGCTCATCGAATTTCAGGCTGTCGGCGCTCACCTCCATGCTGGTAATCTCCAGCGCTCCCCTGAGAAAGAAATAGGCGGTTCCGTCTGCCCAGTTATACTGCCCCAGCAGGATCGCAGCCTTTCCTGATGATGGATCCGCGGAAAGTTTTTTCAGATACGTATATACATAATCTTCCAGATAAATCTTTTGTTTCCCTTTGCAGTCACCAATCTGCCGGATATTTTTCGGCAGCTGGAAGTAGCTCTCGTTTCCACGCGCTTCCTGCTTTTCCTCCTTATATACGATTTCTATCATATGATTCACCCCTTTTGTCCAATACAATAGCACGTATGAAATGCGGAATTTAGCATTTTATGGTTCTGATCCCAAAATCTTTCCGACATTTTTTCGTATATCTCGGACTGGTTTTCCTCTCAGCCAATCAATGTACCAGGCATGTTTTCATCGGTTCGGGAATATCGTATATCAGGCGTCTGATTGCCGGCAGTAAAACAGGCACTGCGGCGAATACTCTGATTCCGTTTTGGAAACGATAGTAATATCGCCGCCATGGAAAGGCGGCACAGACGGAAGGAAAGGACGGATCACACAGATGTTTGGAAAAAGGGTTCCGGAAATTTTTTATATCAACGAACGAAGCAGAACGGCCAGCGAAGAGCTGGCTCAGGTATTGAGCTATTGTATCCTGCAGGCAGAACGGGAATTCCGGGAGGTAATCTTCCTCTGCATCGGCAGCGACCGGATCACAGGAGACAGTCTGGGCCCTTTGATCGGCCATCAGCTTGCCCCTTACCGCAAACCCGGCTTTTTCGTCTACGGAACACTGGACGACCCGGTGCATGCGCTGAATCTGACGGACAGGCTCCGGCTGATCCAGCGGCGCCATCCGGAGGGTCTGATCGTTGCCATCGATGCTTCCCTTGGTTCACGGCGCCACCAGGGCTACATCACGGTAGGATGCGGCTCTATTCGTCCCGGGGCGGGCGCAGGCAAGAGCCTGCCGGAAGTCGGTGATGTTTTTATCACCGGAATTGTGAATGTTTCAGGAAGTTTTGAACAGCTTCTTCTTCAAACCACACGGCTTTCCACAGTTTTTCATATGGCCGATGCAATCACGCAGGGCATTCTGATCGGTTTTCAGTCACTGGAATCCGCAGCTTTAACCACGGTTCCCCCAGCGGGAATCGCGGTCAAATAATAAGATTGCAGACACTGTCCGTCGTATGATATAATGAAGACAAGCGCAGAACAGAGAGGTTCTATCCTTTCTGTTCTGCGCTTGTTTGTTCTAAAAATAATTCCAATATGTGAAACCAGAAAGGAGGAACATTATGGCAGCCTTTGACAAAATTCTCAGCGGTCATCCGCAGCTGGATGAAATCCTTGATCATATTCGCCTTGGAGATAACGTTGTCTGGCAAGTTTCTTCCATTGATGAATTTCGTGTGTTTGCCGAACCTTTCGCCCGTCAGGCGGTCCGTGACGGAAGAAGCGTAATTTATATCCGGTTTGCCCAACATGAACCGGTCCTCAAAGATACCTCCGGAATCCAGGTATGTACGTTTAATCCCGACGCAGGGTTTGAAGCCTTCACCGTAGCGATTCACGAAAAAATTACACAGGAAGGCAGGGAGGCTTTCTACATTTTCGACTGTCTCTCTGAACTTCAGTCTGTCTGGTACACCGACCTGATGATGGGAAACTTTTTTCGTGTCACCTGTCCTTATCTGTTCGATCTTGATACCGTCGCTTATTTTCCGCTGCTGCGGGGACGCCATTCCTATGACGCGGTTGCCCGTATCCGGGATACCACGCAGCTTCTTCTGGATGTCTATTCCGGAGAAAAATACCTCTATCTGCATCCGTTGAAGGTATGGAACCGTTACTCGCCGAAAATGTTCCTTCCGCACTGTTACCGGAAGACAGAAAACACTTTCACCACCGTGGAGGACGGTGTCGGTATGAGCCGTTTTTATCAGACCCTTCAGAAGTCGTCTACCCAGGCACAGGATCAGACCTTTGACAGCTACGACCGGTTCTTTCAGGCCGCACGGCACGAATACGCCGGCGGAACTTTCAGCAGCGAGACCGAGGATCAGATCATCGCCAGCATGATGACGAGGGATGAAGTTCTGAAAAAACTGGTAAAACGTTATTTCCGTCCGGAGGACTATTTTCTGCTCCGAGACCGGATGATCGGAAGCGGCGCAATCGGCGGAAAAGCCTGCGGAATGCTGCTGGCAAGAAAAATTATAGAGACGGATGTCCCGGAATATGCCGGTTTTAATGAGCCTCATGATTCCTTTTATATTGGATCCGATGTTTTCTACACTTATATTGTTTCCAACGGCTGCTGGCAGCTGCGGATCCGTCAGCGGACAAAAGACGGCTATTTTTCCGCCGCTCCGGAGCTGCAGAAACATCTGCTGGAAGGAACTTTTCCCGCATCAATCCGGAACCGCTTCATCAATATTGTAGAATATTTCGGGCAGAGTCCGTTTATCGTACGCTCCTCCAGCTTTCTGGAAGACGGCTTCGGCAACGCTTTCGCGGGAAAATATGAATCTGTCTTCTGCGTCAATCAGGGAAGCCTGGAAGAACGTCTGGAACAGTTTGAACACGCAGTCCGGAAGGTTTACGCCAGCACAATGGATTACTCTGCTCTGGAATACAGGCTGATGCGGCACCTGGAAAAACGTGACGAGCAGATGGCGGTTCTGGTACAGCGGGTATCCGGCTCTTACTACGGTCAGTATTTTATGCCGGGAGCCGCCGGCGTCGGTTACAGCCACAGCACCTACAAATGGTACGCCGACATGGATCCTGACGCGGGAATGCTTCGTATCGTCATGGGGCTTGGTACCAAAGCGGTTGATCGGACCGGCGAAGATTATCCGAGGCTCGCCAACCTTGACCGGCCGGCTGTGACGGTTCTGACCACCGACGAACAGCGTCATAAATTCTCTCAGCGATACATCGACGTGCTCGACTGTAAAGCCAACTTTCTTTGCGAAGTTCCGCTCAGCAGGCTCCTTCCCCTGCTGCCCGACTGGTACAGATCCATGGTTCTGGAACATGACTGCGATGCAGAAAACCGTCTGCGGCAAACAGGGCACTGCAGAGATGTCTTCTATGTCAGCTGCCAGAAGCTGCTGGAACAGAATACATTCACCTCACTGATGCAGAGAATTCTGAAAACTCTGGAACATGTCTACCAGAATCCAGTGGATATTGAGTATACCGTCAACATGGACGCGAATGGTGATTTCGTAATCAACCTGCTCCAATGCCGCCCTCTGTATATCGATGCCAACCAGAAACAGCTTCATCTGGAACATCTGAACCTGGAATCCGTCTTTTTTGAAATCAGAGATTCCTCCATGGGACCTTCCGGCCGCACGCCGGTAGACGTCGTGATTCAGATTGATCCCGCAAAATATTACGAATATCCCTATGCCAAAAAGTACGATGCGGCCCGCGCTGTCGGGGCTCTCAATCGTTTTTACAAAAACCGGAAGAAAAACATCCTGTTCATGGCTCCCGGGCGGCTTGGAACCTCGTCGCCGGAGCTTGGTGTTCCGGTCACCTTCGGCGACATCTCCGGCTTCCGGATCATCTGCGAAATCTCCGACCGCCAATCCGGATATACGCCGGAACTCAGCTACGGAAGCCACATGTTTCAGGATCTGGTGGAGACGAAGATTCTGTACGGTGCCATCTGGAACAGCGAAAAGACAGTTTCCTACAATCCCGGTTATCTGGACGGCACACCGGATCTCTTTGCCGAAATCTGTCCGGAATTTCCTGAACTTGCCGGCATGATTCAAGTGAGAGAGCCGAAATCTCTCAGTTACTGGCTTGATTCCGTGTCAAATCACGCAGTCTGCGGAACGGAAAAAAGCGGCTGACAGATGCCAGCCGCCGCTTTTCCTCTCCGTATCGTATCCGGTTACGCCGGTCTGTATTTGCTCTTCCATTTCCCGGAAATCATCCTCGGCAAATAAAGTCCCGCAGGACGGGGACGGCGCTCCGTTCCCCATCCTGCGGGACTTCTGAATGTTTCGATGGTTCTTTTTATTTTTCTGTATTTTTACAGCCGTCGGCGGTACGCTCACAGCTGTATCTTTATTTCATAAATTCTTTCACCTGGCGGTAAATGCCTTCACCGTCAAGACCGTATTTCTGGAGCAGCGCCACTGCCGGACCTGACTCGCCGAAAACATCCTGCATACCGATTTTTTTCACCGGTGTCGGAGCTTTCTCACACAGTACATCGCATACCGCACTTCCCAGGCCTCCGATCACGGAATGTTCTTCTACTGTCACAACCTTACCTGTCTCTTTGGCTGCAGCTACAATAAGGTCCTCATCCAGCGGTTTGATGGTGTGGATATTGATAACTTTTGCGTCAATTCCTTCCGCTGCCAGTTTTTCTGCCGCTTCCAGTGTGTAACCTACACAAAGGCCTGTGGTAACGATGGTTACGTCCTTGCCTTCGCGGAGTACAACACCTTTTCCAAGCTCGAACTTGTAATCCGGACGATCGTTGATCACCGGTACGGCAAGTCTTCCGAAACGCATGTAGACTGGTCCTTCGTATTCATACGCTGCCTTTACGCAGGCACGCGCTTCCACATCGTCAGACGGGCTCAGAACTACCATGCCCGGAATGGAGCGCATCAGGGCGATGTCCTCATTGCACTGATGGCTGGCGCCGTCCTCTCCTACGGAAATTCCTGCATGAGTCGCTCCGATCTTTACGTTCAGATGCGGATAGCCGATGGAGTTGCGGACCTGCTCAAAAGCACGTCCTGCCGCAAACATGGCAAAGGTGCTTGCAAACGGCACCATTCCCGTCGTGGAAAGGCCTGCCGCGATTCCCATCATATTTCCCTCTGCGATTCCGCAGTCGATATGTCTTTCCGGAAATGCTTTCCGGAAGATTCCTGTTTTGGTAGCTTCTGCAAGGTCAGCGTCCAGAACGACTACATCCTCATGCTCCCTGCCAAGCTCTGCCAATGCGTTGCCGTAGCTCTCTCTGGTTGCAATCTTCTTTACTTCTGACATAATGCTTCACCTGCCTTTTCCAATTCTGCCATTGCGACTTTATATTCTTCATCGTTCGGAGCTTTTCCGTGCCAGCCCGCCTGATCCTCCATAAAGGAAACTCCTTTTCCTTTCAGGGTTTTCGCGATGATCGCCACCGGCATACCTTTTACCGTATGAGCCTCATCAAACGCTGCTTTCAGCTGCTCGAAGTCATTTCCGTCGGCAACATTGATCACATGGAAATTGAAAGCTTCAAATTTTTTGTCGATCGGATACGGTGTGTTGACATCCCCCACACGTCCATCGATCTGAAGATCATTGTTATCCACGATCACAACCAGGTTATCCAGTTTTTTCGCGCCTGCGAACATTGCAGCCTCCCATACCTGGCCTTCCTGGATCTCACCGTCTCCCAGGAGTGTGTATACATGGAAATCTTTGTTCTGCAGTTTCGCGCCAAGCGCCATTCCTGCTGCCGCAGAGATTCCCTGTCCCAGAGAACCGCTGGACATATCAACGCCCGGAATATGCTTCATATCCGGATGTCCCTGCAGATAAGAGCCCAGATGACGCAGAGTCAGCAGGTCTTCCTTCGGGAAGTAGCCTTTCTCCGCCAGTGTCGCATACAGACCCGGCGCTGTGTGTCCTTTGGACAGCACGAAACGGTCACGGTTGGGATCCTTCGGATTTTTCGGATCCACATTCATCTCTTCAAAATACAGATAGGTAAAAATTTCAGCCGCAGACAGAGATCCGCCCGGATGGCCGGCCTTTGCCGCGTGAACACCGCTTACGATACCCTTGCGGACCTCGTTTGCGGTTTTCTGAAGTTCTAAAATATTCATAGTTTCCTCCTTCTTGACGCACTTGCTGCGTCATCCAGGTAGATTTGGAAGTTTACTTCCAAACTTTTCTCCTTTATTCTCCAAATACTGCCTTGTAATCTGCCTGGAATTTTGCGATTCCGGCATCGGTCAGCGGATGTTTGGTCATCTGCTCGATCACTGCGTACGGAACGGTTGCAATATGAGCGCCCGCCAGAGCGCAATCTGTTACATGGATCGGATTACGAACGCTTGCTGCGATAATTTCTGTATCAATATCTCCGGCAACCTCAAAAATCTCCGCAATCTCACGGATCAGGTCAACGCCGCGCACGCTGATATCATCCAGACGTCCCAGGAACGGAGACACATAAGTAGCGCCTGCGCGTGCCGCCAACAACGCCTGGTTTGCTGTGAAGATCAGAGTCACATTGGTCTTGATGCCCTCAGCGGACAGAACCTTGACTGCCTTCAGCCCTTCGACGGTCATAGGGATCTTTACTACCATATTCGGATGGATCTTTGCGATCTCACGGCCTTCTTTGATCATTCCCTCAGCATCCGTCGTGGTAGCCTTTACCTCGCCGCTGATCGGTCCGTCGACGATGGTTGTGATTTCTTTGATAACTTCCTCAAAGTTGCGTCCTTCCTTCGCGATCAGGGACGGATTGGTGGTAACCCCACAGATCACTCCCATATCATTTGCCTTGCGGATATCCTCTACCTTTGCTGTGTCGATAAAAAATTTCATGATGTTCCTCCTTATCATAACCGTTTTTTTCAGCCGCCGGTCACTTAGTTGAACGGCTGTACTTTGTTACTATAAGTATAGGCATTTTTATGGGAATGGTCAAGACAGGGTATTTTTATTAACAGTTTATTTCATTAATAATTCTTCACTTAATTAATAATCCTGTTCATTTTCCCTCTATTTTTCATCGGCATTCCGGTTCTTTCCAGGTTCCGCACAGTGATTTATCAAAATTATTATTAATAATTTTTCGCAGCCCGATTAATTTTCTTTCTTCGATTCATTTTCTTTTTTGTTCCGCCGTCTCTGGAGCTCGCCGGTCCGCACATAAGAAGTGCTGCGCCGGGCGATCAGCTTCGGTTCATACTCAATATGATACGTACTGATGGGTTCGCTGCCTTCATGGTACGTGCGCTGGGAATGAATCTTTTTGATGATGATCTCACAGGCGTCCCGCCCTTTCAGCGACACAAAATGGTCGATGGTCGTCAGGGAGATCGCATGGAGGCTGGAATAAATGGTATTGTCACATCCCAGCACGGAAATCTCTCCGGGAATCCGGATCTTTTCTTCCAGCAGGGCGTCCATGATGCCGAAGGCGATCATATCGTTCATCCCCGCAATGGCTGTCAGTTCCCGGTCTTCCCGCAGCAGCTCCTTCGTCAGTGTGTAGCCCATCTTGTACTCGGAATCCATGCTGGGGATCCGGTTGTCCAGATCCTCCGCAGCCGCCTTGACGATCACGCCGTCCCCGCAGCCCGCCTCGGAAAATTCCCGGACAAATCCCTCCACTCGCTTCAGCCTCTGTCCCTGCCGGGAGGTAAGCGGCGGCGACGCGAAAGCCACTTTCCGGTGGCCGTAGTCCAGCAGATGACGCGCCATCAGCCGCCCCGGCTTCGCATTGTTCAATTCTACCGCGTCAATTTCCAGCAGTTCTTCCCGGTTGTTGATGATAACCAGCGGGATCGCAGCCGCCAGCTCACTGACCCGTTCCCGGCAGCTGCCGCTGGGGTTGCAGGTATAGATGATGCCGAGCGGCTGTACACTTTTCATCATCCTGAGATAGTTTTCTTCGATCCGAAGATCCCTCTGGGTATTGCAGACAAAAACTCCGTACCCTTTTTCCTTTGCCACTTCCTCAATGCCCTGCAGCAGCATGACATAATAAGGATTGGTCAGCGTCGGGCAGAAGACTACGATCAGTTTCTGCCTGGTTTCCTTCCGGGTTTTCCTCTTAGGGACCTCGTACCCCAGCTCCCGCGCCGCTTCCTCCACCTTCCGGATAGTCTCTGCCCCGAAGGAGACATTCGCCTTCCGGTTGAGGATCATGGACACCGTTCCCTGGGAGACGCCTGCCGCCCTTGCCACATCCTCCGACGTCACTCGTTTCTTTCCCATGTTTTCCTCTTTCCTGACGCACTTGCTATTTCGTAACAGTTCAGCCTTGCTGAACTGTTACATGCAAAATCCATTTAAAATCGCCTTCGGCGATGAGATTTTGCACTCCTGAATCACGTTCTTACGGTCTGCCGCTGCTATAGCTCGGTACGTCCTTCCAACGCCCGAAGAAGCGTCACTTCATCGATATTTTCCAGGTCGCCCCCAACCGGAACGCCGCTGGCGATCCGTGTCACTCGGATACCGGTGGGCTTGATCAGTTTGCTGATATACATGGCGGTCGTCTCGCCCTCCAGGCTGGAATTGGTTGCCACGATCACTTCCTCCACATCCCCCTGAAGGCGCTGCATCAGCTCTTTCAGCCGGATATCGTCAGGACCGATCCCAAGCATCGGGGAGATCGCTCCGTGAAGCACATGGTACACACCCTCGTAACGCCCCGTTTTCTCATAGGCCGCCAGATCCTGGGTATGCTCCACTACCATGATCTGTTTCTGGTTCCGTTTCGCATCCCGGCAGATCGGGCACAGTTCACTGTCGGTCAGTGTCTGGCAGCATTTGCAGTAACGCACATGCTCTTTTGCCTCCATGATGGACGACGCAAGCTGCGCTGCCTGCTCCTTGGGCATACTCATGATATGAAACGCCAGCCGCTGCGCCGTCTTTGTGCCGATCCCCGGCAGGCGGGACAGCTGTTCGATCAGCTTGTTGATATATCCACTGTAATAATCCATCAGAACGGGAAGCCTCCGCCAAGTCCCATTCCGCCGGTCAGTTTGGACATCGCCGCGGAAGCCTCTTCCTCCACCTTGCGGAGCGCTTCGTTGGTCGCCGCCATGATCAGGTCTTCCAGCATCTCGATATCATCCGGATCCACAACCTCTTCCTGGATCTTCACGGCGGTCACTACTTTCTTTCCGGAAATGGTCACTTCCACCGCGCCGCCGCCGGCTGACGCAGTAAACTCTTTTTCTTCCAGAGCTCTCTGGTTTTCTTCCATCTGCTTCTGCATCTTCTGAGCCTGCTTCATCAGATTGTTCATGTTTCCAGGCATTCCTCCCGGAAATCCTCCTCTTTTTGCCATGGTTCTCTTCCTCCTGTTACTCAAATTCCTCCGGCTCGTCATCATCTTCATAATCGATCGGCATATGAACCGTCTCCTCCAGCAGGCTGTCCACGGAAATCTCCGACAGCGCACTGTTTTTTTTCTGATCCGCCAGAATCATTTCAACTTCCACGGTTTTTCCTGTGGTCTGCTCGATGATCTGCTGCAGTTCCTGCGCAGCCTCCGGGCGGTCCACATACATTGCTCCCAGACTGTCCTGAAATTCCACAAACAGACGGGCGTCCCCCGTTTCTCCGTTGTATTTCGGGACAGACTTCTGGAGAAACTGCCGGAACATTCCGCTGGTCTGTCCGACGATCGCCTTCCACTGGGCACGGATCTTCTGGAGATCCTCCGGCGCGGCTTTTGTCGGCTTTACAGCGGGCGTAGCTTCCCCGGACGGGTAAATCCCCTGTGTTTCAGCCGCCTGCGCCGGTATCTGGCCGGGCACCGCAGCCTGAACTGCCTGTACAGGAATTCCCTGTTCCATCTTTTCTTCCAGGATCCTCAGCCGGTCCAGCACAGAATCCAGGTTTGTCTCCATCTGGGGACGGCAGAGTTTTACAAGCGCCACTTCCACCAGAACTCTTTTCTGCACCGCATACCGAAGCTGGCTGGATAATTCTGACAGAATACGAATATAACGCATCAACGTCTCATCGTCAACCATTTTGCTCTCTTCCTGCAAAATCCGGTACTGTTCCGCCGACACGTCCAGCGCCTCTTCCTCCCCTTCCGAGTTTCCTACAAGAAGAAGATTTCTCAGGTACCAGGTGAAGTCCGTGACAAACTGACCCAGCTCCTTTCCCTGGATGATCAACTGCTCCAGCGTATGAATGCTTCCGGAAACATCGCCTTTCAGGATACAGCGGAGCATGCGGCTGAAAATCTCCGTATCTACCGTTCCCAGCACTTCCAGCACTTTTTCATAGGTCAGCTTCTGGCCCAGATAAAAGGCAATGCACTGGTCCAGAAGACTCAGCGCGTCACGCATCGCCCCGTCCGCCGCTTTTGCGATATAACGGATCGCCTTGTCTTCCACTTCCACCTGCTCCGTCTCCATCAGTTCTTTCAGACGGGCGGCGATGGTGTCCACGGTAATCCTCTTGAAATCATATCGCTGGCAGCGTGACAGAATCGTCACCGGAATCTTGTTGGCTTCCGTTGTCGCCAGAATAAAGATCACATAGGACGGCGGTTCCTCGAGCGTTTTCAGCAGTGCGTTGAATGCCCCTGTGGAAAGCATATGCACCTCATCGATAATGTAAACCTTAAACCTTCCCTGGGTGGGGCGGTAAGCCACCTCATCCCGGATCTCACGGATATTGTCGACACCGTTGTTGGATGCCGCGTCGATCTCGATGACATTGGTGGAGATCCCTGCCTGGATTGCCTTGCAGGACGCACATTCGTTACAGGGACTTCCGTCCACCGGATGTTCACAGTTCACGGCTTTTGCCAAAATTTTGGCAATCGTAGTCTTACCTGTCCCGCGTGTTCCGCAGAACAGGTAAGCATGTCCGAGCCTGTCGGCCTGAATCTGATTTTTCAGTGTTGTAACAATGTGATCCTGCCCTTTGACATCCGCAAAGGTGTCCGGCCGGAATTTCCGGTAAAGAGCAGTATAACTCATTCATTTCTCTCCTGATTCTTTTTTGCTTGCAACCGTTCCGCCGGCTCAGTCTCCGAAGCTGATGCCAATGCGTTTTGCATCCTGTACCACCTGGTCGTCCGGTGTAACGGTCTTTAACTTGCCTGCGCAGGATTCCAGCGGAACCTTCTTGATCTTTCCGTTGATGATTCCCACCATATATCCGAACTGGCCGTCCATGATCAGCTGTGCCGCCTCGGAACCGATGCGTGTGGAAAGCACACGGTCATACGGACATGGGCTGCCGCCTCTCTGGGTATGTCCCGGAACGGTAACACGGATCTCCATTCCTGTCTTCTCCTCGATCTCCTTGGCAATCTTGTAGGAAACCGACGGATACTTCTTGCTGTTCATCTCCATCTTCTTTTTCAGCTCTTTCTTCGGAAGGGCCGCGTCTTCCTTGGAGATAGCACCCTCGGCAACCGCCAGGATCGTAAATCCGCTTCCGTTTTGACGCCGTTTTTCGATGGCTGCCGCAACCTTATCGATATCATATGGAATTTCCGGGATCAGGATGACATCCGCACCGCTGGCAATGCCCGCGTACAGAGTCAGCCATCCCACCTTATGTCCCATAACTTCCACGATGAAAACCCTCTGATGGGAAGATGCTGTGGTGTGGATACAGTCGATGGCTTCCGTCGCGATATTTACCGCGCTGTAAAAGCCGAAAGTCATATCCGTGCCCCAGATATCATTATCAATGGTTTTCGGCAGATGAATGATATTCAGTCCTTCTTCTCTCAGAAGATTGGCAGTTTTCTGTGTTCCGTTTCCGCCAAGGATCACCAGACAGTCCAGACGGAGTTTATGGTAGGTCTGGGTCATCGCCTCTACCTTATTCAGTCCGTTCTCATCCGGAACACGCATCAGCTTGAACGGCTGGCGTGAAGTTCCAAGGATCGTGCCGCCTCTCGTCAGGATTCCGGAGAAATCCTTGGACGTCAGCATCCGGTAATCGCCGTAGATCAGACCTTTGTAACCATTCATAAATCCGTACACTTCCAGATCCTTTACGTTATTGGACAGTCCTTTTACTACACCACGCATTGTCGCGTTCAATGCCTGGCAGTCGCCGCCGCTTGTCAGCAAACCAATTCTCAACATATGGCATTCCCATCCTTTGCTCTGTATTTTGGCAGATTTCAGTATCATCTTAGTTCTGCACAATTACTATTAGTATACCTTATTTTTTTTTGCTTCACAATATGTTGAGCGTTTATTTCTTCAAAATTTGGGGGACTTTCGTTTCATTAAAGCGTACGAAATCAGCCCGGGGGCAGGTGGCCTGCGTGTATGGCGGGCGGCTGAAAAAGTGTGGAAAATCTAAGCGTTCCAAAGTCCCTCCGGACGGGCACCGGAGCGATTCATCAGGAATGCCTGATGCATTCCCGATTCAGCGCTCCTCAGGCTCAGTGCGTGTGGCACTTCGCCTGACCCGTCCTCCGGGGCTTCGGAACGCCAAGATTTTCTCACACTTTTTCAGATGCCCGCCATACACGCAGACCACCTGCCCCGGGCGGATTTCTGGCTTTAGGCTCCGGAAGTCATAGGAGGTCACAATGCATCATAAGGCGTCGGGTGTGTAGCAAAACAGAAGTGTTGTTAAAACTCTTGACCGGTAGTAGCTACCGTCATGTATAATAATGTATAATATAAATATAATCGCATACCTATGGATATCGTTCATACGTTATGCGCAGCACAGAAGTATGGAAAGGAGAAAGAACATGAATGTAATTCTGATCAACGGAAGTCCGAACAGCCACGGATGTACTTATACTGCACTGGAAGAGGTGTCCAGAACGCTGCAGCAGGAAGGTATCGATACGGAGATTATCCATGTTGGGAATAAGGCAATCCGCGGTTGTATCGGATGCCGTAAATGTAAAACGACAGGACAGTGTGTGTTTGATGATCTGGTCAATGAGACTGCTCCGAAATTCCGTGACTGTGACGGTATTGTCATCGGTTCACCTGTCTATTTTGCTTCCGCCAACGGAACGTTGGTTTCCTTTATCGACCGCCTGTTTTACAGCTGTACGGCGGACAAGACCATGAAAGTGGGCGCTGCCGTTGTAAGCTGCCGCAGAGGCGGAAACACTGCTACGTTCGATGAGTTGAACAAATACTTTACCATCTCCGGAATGCCCGTGGCATCCAGCCAGTACTGGAACATGGTGCACGGAAATTCTCCGGAGGAGGTCCGCCAGGATCTGGAAGGTATGCAGACCATGCGGACCCTCGGAAAAAATATGGCGTTCCTGATCAAAAGTATCCGGCTTGGCAAAGAAGCCTATGGACTTCCGGAAAAAGAAGAACATGTATTCACAAACTTTATCCGCTGAGCAATCTGGTACAGCGTTCTCTGAATACCTGCTGCACTCACGCAGAATACACAGAACCCCCAAAAGCCAACGTCCGACTTTCCGGGGGTTCTTCCTTATTGATTTTTCTGATTTTCTGTTCCGTTTGTCTTTTCGTTATTGGTGTTCGTGTTGTCCCGGTTGTTCTCTCCTGCGTCCATCCCATTCTGAACGCCGTCCACCACATCATTGGCGCCTCTCTGAACACCGTCGATCACATCATCGGCGCCTTCCTGGATTCCATCCACCGTATCATTGGCTCCGTCCCTGACATCGTCTCCGAGATTTTCCATATCATCCCCAAGCGTATCGTTCTGATCCGTGTTGTTGTTCCGGTCTGTGCCATTTGTCACATCGTTGACTGTGTTATCTTTGTTGGAATTGTTCTGGTTATCCATATTGCTCTGTCCACATGCCGTCATCACCATCAAAACGGAAGCCATGATCATTCCAAGCAGCACTGTTTTTCTGTTTTTCATCATTCCATCTCCTTTTCTGCTGTACTTGTTTTCGTACTGGTACATCGAATACTAAATAACCGCTGCATTCCGCAGAATGCTTTTTCGGCGGCAGTTATTTAATATTCGATGTACTACCTGTAGTATACGGAAAATCCAGTCGAATATACGCAGACGGACGGGTTCCAGAATATTCCTGAAAAAATAAAAATGCCTTAAACGCCGATTCTGCAGAATCATCTGCAAAACCAGACATTTAAGGCATAGCTGCAACTCTTATTTTTTAACCTTTACGATATTTTATACCAATTTTTATTTGATGACATCCTGCATATCATACAGCCCTGCCGGCTTTCCAGCAAGGAATTTCGCGGCTTCCACCGCTCCTTTTCCAAATACACCCTTTGAGTATGCCTGATGGGAGAAGGTGATCACCTCATCCGGCCCCGCAAAGATCACGTCGTGGTCTCCAACGATCGTACCGCCGCGCACTGCAGAAATACCGATCTCTTTCGGATCTCTCTGTTCGTGGCGCTGGCTGCGGTCAAACGTATAGTGATATGCTCCGTCCATCGCTTCATTCAGGCTGTCCGCCAGTGCCAGCGCCGTTCCGCTTGGCGCGTCGCATTTCAGTTTATGGTGTTTCTCCACGATTTCCATATCAAATCCCGCTGCCGCCAGAACCTTCGCCGCGTCCTGAATCAGTTTGAGCAGGGTATTAATTCCCAGAGACATATTTGCAGAACGCAGTACAGCAACCTCTTTGCTGACCTCCTGCACCTTCTGCACCTGTTCCTCGGTAAGACCTGTGGTGCAGAGTACCAGCGGCAGCTTTCTGCTGCGGCAGTATTCCAGGACACCGTCCACCGCTTTAAACGATGAAAAATCAATCATCGCATCCGCCTGCACGTCACAGTCCTGCAGGTTCGTAAACACCGGATACCCATTCTCTCTGTTATCTACCATATCCACACCAGCCACGATCTCGATCGCCGGATCCTCTTTGACAAGCCCGGTAATCACCTGACCCATATGGCCGTTGCATCCATGCATGATTACTTTTATCATTTCAGTCCCTCCTGCTGTTTCCTGGTAACTGTTCAGCTAATACAGCATTCGCTAAATAACTGGACCAAGCGCGCAGAATGCTTTTTCGAGTGTGCAGGTCAAAAAACGCAGGCGTAGCGGGCTACGCTGAGTATTTTTGACCTGTGCAATCGGGAAAGCAGGCAAGCGATTTGGTGTAGTTATTTACGAAACGCTGTACTAGCTGAACTGTTACGTTTCTTTTCCTTCTGTGTTACATCAGCCCGAACGCCTTCAGCTCCGCAGCCAGTCTCTCCTGATGCGCCGGTTCCATCTCGGTCAGAGGCGCACGCAGAGATCCGACATTTTTACCCATCAGATTCATCGCAGCCTTAACCGGAATCGGATTGACTTCACAGAACAGAGCATCGATCAGCGGCAGCGCGTTCAGCTGCATCTGACATGCTTCCTTCGTATTGCCTTCCAGATACTTCATTACCATTTCATGGGTGTAACGCGGCGCCACATTGGACAGCACGGAGATCACACCCTTGCCGCCCAGAGACAGCAGCGGGATCACCTGATCATCGTTTCCGGAATACAGATCAATCTTTCCATCGGTCAGATGCATGATCTTCGCAACCTGGGAAATATTTCCGGAAGCTTCCTTTACGCCCACGATATTATCCACATTCTTCACCAGTTCCGCGATGGTCTCCGGCGCGATATTCACACCGGTGCGGCTCTGGATATTATACAAAATGATCGGAATGGAAACACTGTTGGCGATTGTGGTATAATGTGCGATCAGCCCTTTCTGTGTCGCCTTATTATAATATGGAGATACGAGCAGCAGTCCGTCCGCACCGTACTTTTCCGCCTCCTTTGAGAGATAACATGCGGTCTGCGTACAGTTGGAACCCGTTCCTGCAATGACCGGAATCCGGTGATTTACCTTCTCCACCGTATAACGGATTGCCTCGAGATGCTCCTCATGGGTCAGAGTCGAAGACTCACCCGTGGTTCCGCAGATAATGATCGCATCGGTCCCTTCTGCAATCTGCTCTTCAATGATCTCTCCAAGCTTCTCATAGTTCACTTCCAGCGTCTCTGTCATCGGCGTGACGATCGCCACACCTGCTCCTGTAAAAATAGCCATACCCTTTCCTCCTGTAAAAAAGAGGCGATCCATCGATAAAATGTCCGCCTCTTATCTATACCTTTGGTATATCTTATCAGATAGCACTCCATCCATCGATGACAGTCGCAGACTTCTTCACCCTGCGCCCAGGAACCAGGCTCTGCGGGATGCCTTGGTCCTTCGGCATATTTTCCTTTCCACTGCCTTCCTTTGACCCGTCTCATCGGACAGCTTACTGATAAAATATGCGACCTCTATCTCCTGTTACATATCCGTAATTATCTGACTTTCTGCCGATAATCACTTCATTTTTTTCAATATACCATTATTCCCACCCCCTTGTCAATAACGCCGCTGTTTTTTTTGAGGGCGGACGAAAGGCGCCCCAGCCGCCGGGCAGGCACAGGAGGATGCGGGAGAGGGGGGGACGCCGACGCATGCCGGACGCGGCCCCTGCCAGGCTGCCGGGTGTTCCGTGTTGGCGGCGGGAGATCTATGGAAATGCAGTGCTTGCGACTACAAACGAACAGCGCAGGGCAGTATGTCCGCAGAGCGCAGAGCGGACAAAACCATCCGCTGCCGCACACCTGCACACCGCTCTGAGAGCTGCGAACATACTGCCCTGCGCTGTCCGTTTGTGGAGTGAGCACGCATTCCATAGATCCCCCGCCGCCAGCGCGGAACGCCCGGCAGCCTGGCAGGGGCTGTGTCCGGCATGTGCCGGCGTCCCCTCACCCCTCCAAATATTCAAGTTTGCTGACGGAGACTTCGTAGGCGGTTCTTTTTTCTGTTTCGGTGTCGCTGATCCGTTTCATGTATTCCCTGCTCTGGATCCGCCCCCAGATCAGGACATGTCCGCCGACGGAAAACGCCGATGCGTACCTTGCGTTCCTTCCCCAGCAGATGCATGGAATGTAATCGGATTTTCCATATGGACGGTTGACGGCGATCAGCAGATCGGCAATCTCTCTGCCAAGAGGTGTCTTCCGGTAAACCGGAGGTTTGCATATGTATCCGTCCAGATAGATCTGGTTGGACTTCACAGAATCGTCCTCGTCTTCCACAAAACTGATCTCCCTCGCAAAGACGGAAAGCACCAGACGGTTCTTCTTTTCCTCATGACGGTTGTACGAGCGGAACTGCCCGTTGACCATCAGGTATTCTCCTTCGTAATCCTGTGTCACGTCGATCAGGCGTTCTGATACCATCACCGGAATGATGTCCTCGGAATCGCTGAGTCTCTTGACCATGATATCCACAAGGTAAAATCCCTCCCCGAATACCTGATGACTGAATGTAAACTGTGACACAATCTGCCCCATAATGGACACCTGGTTGTTTTCAATGATCTTATCTGCCATGACTGAATTGTTCCCCTTCCTTTGTCTTTTTCTTCTACCTCTACTTGTGGTATATATCATATGTATTCGGCAATCCTGAAAGTTAGAACCAGATTTTTTTGTAACAGTTCAGCCTTGCTGAACCGTTACATGCAAAATCCATTTAAAATCGCCTTTGGCGATGGGATTTTGCACGCCTGAATCACGTTCTTACGGTCTGCGCAGCATATGCGCAGACCTAGGCTGAACTGTAACTTTTTTTTAAAATCATGACTTATTTCCCTGTTTTTTTCGCGATACTTGTGTTATACTCATAGCTTGAGCATAATTTTGAAACAGGCAGACAGATAAAATGCAATCATAATTTGTAACCATTCAGCCAGCTGAGCGGTTACCATAATTTTTCAGAAAAGGAAGATTTGTATGAAAACAACAAGAGAAGATGTAAGAAATGTCGCGATTATCGCTCACGTTGACCACGGCAAAACAACGCTTGTGGATGAACTTTTAAAGCAGAGCGGTGTGTTCCGCGCCAACCAGGAAGTTCAGGAGCGTGTCATGGACTCCAACGATATCGAGCGGGAACGTGGAATCACGATTCTTTCCAAAAATACCGCTGTTTATTATAACGGCGTAAAGATCAATATCATCGACACTCCCGGCCATGCCGACTTCGGCGGCGAGGTGGAACGTGTGCTGAAAATGGTGGACGGCGTCATCCTTGTGGTGGATGCTTTTGAGGGCGCAATGCCGCAGACCAAATTTGTGCTGAAAAAGGCGCTTGAGATGGATCTGTCCGTCATCGTCTGCATCAATAAGATCGACCGCCCGGAAGCGCGTCCGGATGAGGTGATCGATGAGGTGCTGGAACTTCTGATGGATCTGGACGCTTCCGACGAGCAGCTGGACTGCCCGTTCCTGTACGCGTCCGCAAAACTCGGCCATGCGGTTCTGGATCTGAACGATACGCCGAAGGATATGACTCCTCTGTTTGAGACAATCCTGAAATATATCCCGGCTCCTCAGGGCGATCCCGACGCAGGCACTCAGGTACTGATCAGCACCATTGATTACAATGAATATGTCGGCCGTATCGGTATCGGCAAGGTGGACAACGGAACGATCCGTGTCAATCAGGATGTCATGCTGGTGAACCATCACGATCTGACCAAGCGGAAAAAAGTAAAGGTCAGCAAGCTCTACGAGTTCGACGGCCTGAAAAAAGTCGAAGTGACTGAATCCACCGTCGGCTCCATTGTCGCTGTATCCGGAATCGCAGACATCCATATCGGCGATACCCTCTGCGGTGACCTGGACCACCCGGAAGCTATTCCGTTTCAGAAAATCTCCGAACCGACGATCTCCATGAACTTCATGGTAAACGACAGCCCTCTGGCGGGACAGGAAGGCAAGTATGTGACCTCCCGTCATATCCGTGACCGCCTGATGCGCGAACTGAACACAGACGTTTCCCTTCGCGTGGAGGAAACAGATTCCGCAGACTGCTTCAAGGTATCCGGCCGTGGTGAGCTGCATCTGTCCGTACTGATCGAGAACATGCGCCGTGAGGGTTATGAATTTGCGGTCAGCAAGGCAGAGGTTATTTACAAGGAAGACGAGCGCGGCAGAAAGCTGGAGCCGATGGAAATTGCTTATGTGGACGTTCCGGATGAATTTTCCGGCACAGTCATCCAGCTGCTCAGCGAAAGAAAAGGCGAGCTGCACGGTATGAGCCGCGCAAGTGACGGTTCCACCCGCCTGGAATTTGAGATTCCTGCCCGCGGCCTGATCGGTTTCCGCGGAGAGTTCATGACCTCCACCAAAGGTACGGGTATCATCAATACAGAGTTCGAAGATTATGCACCGTATAAAGGCGATATCGCTTACCGTAAGCAGGGTTCCCTGATTGCGTTTGAGGCAGGCGAGTCTGTCACCTACGGTCTTTACTCCGCACAGGAGCGCGGAACCCTCTTCATCGGACCGGGCCAGAAGGTTTACGCCGGCATGGTCATCGGACAGAACGGAAAAGCGGAGGACATCGAACTGAATGTCTGCAAGACGAAACATCTGACCAACACCCGTTCTTCCTCCGCCGATGAAGCGCTGCGTCTGACGCCGCCGAAGATCCTGTCCCTGGAACAGGCTCTGGACTTTATCGACAAGGACGAACTGCTGGAGGTAACTCCGAAATCTCTGCGAATCCGTAAGAAACAGCTGGATTCCAAGCTGCGGAAACGTGAAAGCATGAAATAAGCCGCAGAAACCGCCCATGGCGCACATCCTGCGGCAGGAAAAAGCGTATCTGAAACATCTTTTCTGCAATTCAGAAGATAATTTTCAGATACGCTTTTTTTACTATCTTTTCTTCTATTTCACCGGCACAAATTTCGCCCGGTTCATCAGCGGATGCTCCAGCCGGATCAGCCCCAGATAAACTCATGCTTCGCAAATGCCGCACAGAGTCTTGCCCCTGCCTCGATATCTTTCAGGGAAGCCACACAGCTCTGACAGTGAGGATACCGGGTCGCCACCGCGATGCCTCCCACCCGGACGCCATAATGCGACAGATTCATGCTGGACGCATCCGTTCCGCCCTGGTCGATCACTTCCAGCTGGTAGGGAATCTCCATCTGCCGGCAGCACGTTTCCATCGCGCTCACAATCCTCTCGTCACAGACAACCGACGGGTCACAAACCTTGACCGCAACCCCTTTTCCGACCTCATTGCTTCCCTCCAGATCACAGGGATAGTCATGTGCCGGCGTAATATCCACCGCAACGCCGATATCCGGCCGAATCGCCTCCGCTGCCGGACCGGAACCACGGCAGCCCAGCTCCTCCTGCACCGTAAACACATAATAAACATCATTGGGACCGCTGCCGTCGTTGTCCCGCAGCGCTTCCAGCAGCTGCCAGCACCCGATCCGATTGTCGAGAGACTTCGAGCAGATCAGATCGTTCTGCATATGAAGATACGGCCCCATATAACCGCAGGGATCGCCGAGACGCACATATTTCTTCGCATCCTCCGCGTCCTTTGCTCCGATATCCACAAACAGTTTTTTCACATCGTTCTTCGCGTCCTCAATGGAACCACGGCAGCCGACCACGCCTGTCACACCATTGCGGAAGCGCACACGCTCGTTGTAAACGGAGCCCGCCCAGTTCCAGCCAAGATTGCAGATCAGCAGCGTCCCGTCCGGCAGGATCTTCTTGACCATAAAACCAATCTCGTCCATATGTGCCGCAAACATGATGCGTTTCTTATTCGGGCTGTCCGTTCCTTTTTTCAGAACGATCAGATTGCCCATCGCGTCCTCACGGATCTCGTCGGCGTAAGGCTGTGCCTCCCGGCGGATGATTTCACGCACCTCACCCTCAAACCCAGCAACGCCGAACGCCTGTGTCAGTTCTTCCAGCAACGCTTCGTTTCTCATATGCTTTCCCTCTCTTTTCTTTTTCTCCCTGAATGAATTTTCAAACACACTCTAGCGGTCGCAGATTCCGTTTTGCTCACGGAAACGCCCTTTATTATCAACTATAAACTACTTTTTATTTTTTTTAAGTGAATTTTTATGCATATTCTGGCGGGTATTTGAATGTTTCATTACATTCTATCACACTGAACACGCTCTAGCTGAATGGTTACCTGTCGTAAATTCTCTGTAAAGAAATGTTAAATCTTAAACAGGAGAAAGACATTCTCCATCCGGTGATGTATAATTGTAACAGACGCAAACGCATGCAAAAGGAGGACGAACATGGCGAAAATCCTGATCCTGTACAAGTCAAAGTATGGCGCAACCAAAAAGTATGTTGATATGCTGAGTGCCGAATTCCCCTGCGATATTTATGAACTGAAAAGCTACAAAGGCAATGATTTTTCTCAATACGATTGGATCATTTTTGCTGGCGGAATCTATGCCAGCGGAATATCCGGGCTGAATACTTTACGAAAGAATTATCGAAACATCCCCCACAAAAAAATGATCATTTTCTGCGTTGGCGCTTCTCCCTTTGACGAAAAGACGTTTGAGGAAGTAAAAGCCCAGAACCTGAAAGAGGATCTAAAAGACGTTCCCATTTTCTACGGCAGGGGCGCATGGGACGAAAGCAAGATGACCTGGACCGACCGCACCTTATGCAAAATGCTGCAGAAAGCCGTCGCCAAAAAAGATTCCGATGCCTGTGAACCGTGGATGAAGGCATTGCTATGTGCCTCCGGGCAGAGCTGCGACTGGACCGATAAGAAATACTTGCTGCCTCTTCTAAACTATATCAAAGCAGGAATATAGCAAAAAGAAGGGAACCGCCTATAGTAACAGGTAGTTCCCTTCTTAAATATGCCACTCAATTCCAGAGCATGTTTATCTGTTTATAGTTTCGATGTGATCGACCTCCGTTACCGTCCTTATTTTTCCATTTTTCAATTCGATCACCCGATCAAACCGCTCCATCATTTCCCGGTTATAATTATGAGCAATATAAACCAGCGCGCTTTCCGATGATAGCAGCATGTTCTCGACGCTTTTCTGATTTTCCCTGTCCAGGTGCGCGGTGCTCTCATCAGCGGCAATCAGCGGCCGTCTCTCCAGTAAGATTCTGATTACACAGATCCGCTGAAGTTCTCCAAGGGAACACTGGTCTGCTTTCTGGTGCAAATCCGTATGCATTCCAAACTGCTGGAGCATCCGGCTTTTTTTCGCCTCTGAATCTTTTCCGCACAGGGAGATATTTTCACTGACCGTTCCATCAAACACAAGCGGCTGTGCCGGGAGAAAGGACAGCTGGCTGTGAATCGCAGAATCATCCAGTTCGTCCAGTTTTCTGCCAGATCGAGAATACTTTTATAATAATCGTCAATGACCATATCAACGTTCGTCACGACAAGATTCTCATAATTCTCAAACTTCTGTCCCAAATGCAACGGAAGGCGCAAAAAATGCCGCACAAGTTTCTCCCTCAAATAGGAACGAGCCTGCTCGATGATCGCAAAGTTTACTCTGTTGTACAGACGGCTTGTCACATATCTCACAACCAGAAAGAGGATCAGAAAAAAAACAGTCTTTGCGGCCGGGTCATTTCAAAGTTGATTGCTCCATCTACAATTTCAGAAACAAGAAAGGCAAAGCCCATTTTCAAAGCAACCGAAACAGCCGCCAGAAGCATATAAAGCACTGTTTTTCCGGATATTGCTTTCCAGACGTCCGTTGTATAGGAATACCTGCCGTAATTTTGAGATTTGCTCATTTTTTCTGAAGTCATGACTCTCCGCTTTTCCTTTCCTCCATCTAAGTCCCCTCACTGCAGCTCTTTTCTATAAATCCTCAGCTCATACGCTTCCCCATTCCTGTCATCGATTCTCTGCTCCGAGCGCTGATAAACGAAACCGCAGGACAGCGCCAGGGCATTGGAAGCCGTATTTTTCGCACGGGCATGATAGTAAAATTCCCTTCCTCCCAGGGAATCCCGGCAGTATTCCAGCAGGAAATTCACGATCTGCTTCCCATATCCTCTTCCCACATACTCCGGTCCAAGGGCAATGCCCGTCTCCCGGAAACTATGGGGCGCAAGCTCTTCCCATCCGGCAAAACCGATCGGCTGCCCGCTCTTTTTCTCACAAACAAAAAAGGTATCATGTGCTTTCTGGAACTCGATCGTCCTCCGGATCCGTTCCTGAGCTGCCTCTTCCGTTTCTGTCACCCGCCACATCATATAACGGGCAGTCTCCGGATGAGACCAGACATTCCGGTACATCGCTTTCCAGTCGTCGAATTCTGCTTTTCTGAGTATAAGATCCTTTGTTTCCATCATCCGCACCTTCTCCCTTCAGCGCTTTCTAAATCACGGTGTTCTGCCGTATTTCCTCCATCTCCACGATCCTTCCGCCTTCTAGCCGCGATTTTTCCGCTGCCAGCGCGATGTAATGGCTTTCCACGGACCGTTCCAGTGTTGTCATGGACTTCTCCGGTTCTCTGCCTTCTCTGATCATATCCAAAAACTCTTCCACCATCCGGTTGTCTCCGCCTGCATGTCCGGAGAAATCATCGGACAGCTTGGAGACATCGATGATTTCCGGCTCTTTTCCAAATTTCTGCACTTGGATGGTATTTTCATGAAGATCCGCAAGGATCTCCCCTTTGGTCCCCATAAATTTTGTGAACCGGGAATTCTGCTCGGTAAATCCACTCATGGTAAAGCTGATGGTACTTCCGTCTGTCATACAGATATTCACCACCTGATGATCCACCACATTGTTGTCACAGTGGTAAACACATCTGCCATACGGTCCATTCTGGATTGCCTCCCTCACACTTTCCAGGGTCGGATGCAGCGTCAGTATGTTGCAGGGCCAGCCGGTATTTCCCCGCTCCACTCCGGTCTTTTCATTGGTCAGATAAATCTTCTCCGCGTCAAACGGACATTCCGCCTTTGCCGCGCATCCATCCATACAGCGAAGAGCCGCTCCTTCCGGCGCCATCTCCGGCTTGAACAGATAAGTGCTTCCAAAAGATGAGACAGACTGTGCCGTCTTACCGGTCAGCCAAAGCAGCAGATCCATATCATGGCAGCATTTCTGCAGGATCATCGGGCTGGTTGTATCAGAGTTCCTCCAGTTGCCCCTCACAAAACTGTGCGCCTGGTGCCAGTAGCCCACATTCTCAATCCCCATCACTGTCACAACATCACCGATCCGGCCCGCGTCCAGAATCTCTTTCAATTTGGTATAAAACGGTGTATACCGCAGCACATGACAGACAATGACCTTCCTGCCGCATTCCTGCGCAGCCTTCACCAGCGCGCGGCATTCCTCCAGATCCGGTGATATGGGTTTTTCCAGAAGCAGATCATAACCTTTTTTCAGCGCCGGAATCGCATGTCCCACATGCTGGCGGTCCTGCGTTGTGATAAACATCACATCCGCCAGTTTGTCCTGTGCCAGCAGTTCCTCCGCACTATGGAAACAATATTCCTGCGGTACCTGATAACATTCCGCAACCTCCGCAACCTTCGCCGCGTCAGTGTCCGCAATCGCCACAATTTTCATTTTCTCCGGAAAGAGTTTTGCCGTCACCGCATAGGTGTCCTTTCCTCTGCTGCCCAATCCTGCAAGGGCCACTTTCAGCTGTCTCATACTTTTCCTCCTTATTCCCCTGCATCACTGATATGGCCCGCCTCAATATCCGCATCGGAAAATCCATAGTAAGTCACGCCGTTCTGAAGTTCCACTCCTTTGGCTGCCGCCAGTGTATCCAGCGTTACCAGCTCATAACCGCGGTTGATCAGCTCCGGTATGATCGTCTGGCACGCCTCCACCGTCGCCTGATAAGTATCATGCATCAGTATAATCTGTCCAGGACTTACATTGTCCAGAACAGCGGCTGCATTTGCCTGTGCATTTTTCTTTTTCCAATCAAGGGTATCCAGATCCCACATAAAACACGGACGTGCAGCAATCGCCTCCAGTTCCCTGCTTGTATTTCCGAATGGAAAACGAACCGCAACAGCCCCGGCTCCATTGTTATACTGCGCGATCAGATCATCCGTTTTTTGAAACTGCGTCGCAGCATCCTCCGCTGACAGTTTCAGCATATCCGGATGGTCATAGGAATGATTTCCGATCATATGTCCTTCCGCCGCCATCCTTGAGATCGCATCTCCGCCATACTGTTCAATATTCACACCCTGAAGAAAAAATGTCGCTTTGGCTCCATACTGCTTCAAGGTATCCAGAAGTTCGCCGGTATGCGCCCCCGGTCCATCGTCGAATGTCAACGCAACCATCATCGAGCTGTCTGCCGTTTCATCGTAAACTCCATTTTCATCAAAATAATAACCCTTGCCTCCGATCGGCGTCCATCCCGTGGAAATATATCCGGATCCGTCAAAATGATAGGTCTTCCCGTCGATGTCGGCAAACCCGTTCTGATAATAGGTATCGCCACTGACTGCATACCACCAGCCGGTATTATCATACTGCCACCCCGGCGCCTGGTAAGGCACCTTTGTCATCTCCGCCAACTGCGCAATCCCCGCCGCTCCGGAACCATCTTCTGTCTCTGCCGCCTGAATCTCCACCACCGGCCTTTCGGTCTTTGCCAACCCGCCTTCTTTTTCCAGGAACGGCGCTCCAATCTTCCACCCGATCGTGATCACTCCCAGTGCCGCAACGACACAGACTGCAATCCTGGTACTATTCTTTATCAGCTTCTTTCTTTTCAGCCGATTTCTTCTGGTTTTTAATGTTTCCCTTTTCATCTATCCGTATGCTCCCCGCTTTAAACATTCACTTTAAACACTCATTTGCACACATTAATCATAGCCGTATTTCCCGGGATATGCAATTACAATTTTTTTAATTTTTATAAAACCTTTACGTAATTCCAAACACAAACAGCGTCAAAACCATTCTGCAGTTACGCTGAATGATTCTGACGCTGTTCTTATAACCATTTACTTTTTATACTACAGGATACCGAGATGCTCCAGAAGGATTTTCAGACCGATCAGAATCAGAATGATACCGCCTGCCATCTCCGCTTTTGCTTTATATTTTTTACCGAAAATATGTCCAATATAAACTCCTGCTGCGGAAAGGATCAGGGTAATCACACCGATGGTGGAGACTACCATTCCGATATTTACCTTCAGGAACGCAAAAGTAATGCCCACCGCCAGCGCATCAATACTGGTCGCTACAGCAAGAAGGAACATGCTCTTCACATCAAGACAGGCATCCGCCTCTTCCTCTTCCCCGGAACAGGCTTCACGGATCATATTTAATCCGATCAGTCCCAGCAAAATAAACGCGACCCAGTGATCAATCGCTTTGATCTTATCCTCAAAACCGGTACCCAGCAAATATCCGATGAACGGCATCAACCCCTGAAAACCTCCGAACCACAGTCCGACCAGCAATGCTTTTCCCGCACCGATCTTTTTCAGTGCCAGTCCCTTACAGACAGCCACGGCGAAAGCATCCATCGCCAACCCTACCGCCAGTATAAACAATTCACCAAAACCCATTTTTTTCTTTCCTCCTTCTTCTTTTACCGCTCAGCCATCCGCTTCCACAGCTGAATCGCTTCCTTTTCTCCCGGTTTTCCATCAGCATCACATTTCCGGACACAGAAAAAGACCTGAAAAGGCTATGGGATACCACGCCTCTCCAAGTCTCGTCATTTCAGATAATACCAGATGCCGCCATCATTATGTTGATACTATCACAGCTTTCCTGCTGACTACTCCCTCAGGGATTCTCAAATATACGGTAACATTCTATTATAGACAAAACAACTTGTCAAGGGGGAGATGGCGAAAACGGACGAAATCAAGGAGAGGGGACGGTAGGGAATGTACATTAACTCCTTCACACCAAGGCGTATTTGAAAATTCATCCCTGCAATCTACACACCCCACTTCGCGAGAAATTTTCAAATACGCCCCAGAAGCCAGCAAACCAGAAAGGAGAAAGCGCCGGCGGAAGGTCTGTACGTCGGTTCGGGGCATCTGCAGGCATGATTAGAAAAACTTAGTCTCCAGGACGCTTTGAAACAGGTCAGGCTGAGGGTTGCCAGCCCGAAGCCTGAGGAGCACTGAGCTGCGAAAGCATAAAGCTTTCGGAGCGAATTGCTCCGGTGCCTGTTTCAAAGCGTCCCGGAGGCTTAGTTTTTCTTCATGCCGAAGCCGCCCAGAACCGACGCACAGACCTTCCGCCGGCGCTTTCTCCTTTCGTCCGCCGCCATCCCCACCCGGCTATTTAAAAATTCCCACCCGCCCCATTGACATTTGGCGCGAAATCCTTTATACTTAAAGTCCGTGCAGCCGGGGAGATAGCGGTGCCCTGTACCTGCAATCCGCTACAGCAGGGGTGATGCCAATCCGAGGGCCTTTCATTGCAAAGCTGCCTTCTATAAGTGACGTTGACGTCTGGGTCTTACGCAACAGGAATCTGTGAACCGTGTCAGGGCAGGAATGCAGCAGCACTAAGCAGAACCTTCTGTGTGCCGTGAGGGTGCCTGGGCCGAGTAGGCTGTAGGAGTAACGTTTGTGATGTGGGTTCGACGTGCGGCGCACGTTAAAAAGAATGTTCAGAGCTGTTTCGAAATCCATTTTTCGAAGCGGCTTTTTTATGCTCAAAAACAGGGAATAGCTGTCTCGGCTTTCCCTTTTCTCATTTTGTCCATAAGAGCTTTAATTGAAAAAGAATCCTGCTTTACAGGATTCTCCGCCTGCGGCGGGTCGCACAAGCGACATCTTCCACTCCGCCGCAGTGCGATCCTCGCGGAGAGTTTTAATTTCATAGGAAAGCAATTTTCTATGAAATTAAAAAACCCCTGTTTCCGACAGGATGTGTTTGAAACTTACAGAAAGAAATTTCCAAACACTCCTGCCAGGAACAGGGGTTTCACTTTCATTGTTATGCGTTCAGAGATTTTGCGATGGTATCCGCCATTTCTTTTACGGAATCCAAAGCTTCCTCTTTCAATGCGGATTTCACTGTAAGAACCGGCTCGAGGATCTCCATTCCTTTCATCTCTTCCAGCAGAGCTCTCATCTGCTTTCCGCTGGACGGCGCCCAGCTTCCATTCTCCATCAGCGCTACGGTACGGTTCTGTACATTCAGCGCTTTCATATCATGCAGGAAGTTAAGCATCGCCGGATAAATGCCATTGTTGTAGGTCGGCGCTGCCAGTACCAGATGGCTGCAGCGGAAAACTTCTGCGATCAGCTCAGATACATGTGTGCTGGACACATCATACATCGCGATATTCTTCACACCTGCTTCAGCCAGTTCTGCCGCCAGAACATTGACCGCGTTTTCTGTATTGCCGTACATGGATGCATACACGATCACTACGGCGCGGTCTTCCGGCTCGTAGCGGCTCCACTTGTCATACTTGTCCAGAAGATATCCCAGATCGCTGCGCCAGATTGGTCCATGCAGCGGGCAGAACATCTTGATTTCCAGAGCAGACAGCTTCTTCAGCGCGTTCTGCACCTGCGGACCGTATTTTCCGACGATATTTGTATAGTAGCGGCGTGCGTCTGCCAGCCAGTCTCTGTCAAAATCCACTTCATCATTAAAGATGTTTCCATTCAGTGCGCCAAAGCTTCCGAATGCGTCTGCGGAAAACAGGATTTTTTCTGTTTCTTCCCATGCAACCATAACCTCCGGCCAGTGCACCATCGGTGCAAAAAAGAAATGCAGGGTATGCTTTCCCAGAGACAGGGTATCGCCTTCCTTCACAGTGACTGTTCTGCCTTCCAGATCAGCATCATAAAACTGACGGATCATGTTGTGGGTTTTTACATTGCCCACGATCTTCATTTCCGGATAACGCACCAGAAGTTCTTCAATATTTGCACAGTGATCCGGCTCCATATGGTTGACTACCAGATAGTCCAGCGGACGTCCGTTGAGAACGTGTGCAATATTTTCAATGAACTGACGGGTAATGGAAGAATCTGCGGTATCCATCACAACCGTTTTCTCGTCCATGATCAGATAGGAGTTATACGCCACTCCACGGGGAATCGGAAAAAGATTCTCAAACAGCGCCAGACGGCGGTCCGATCCGCCGATCCAGTAAATATCTTCTGCTACTTTTCTTGTACAGTACATCATATCGCTCCTTTGCCAGAATAAAAATTTCCGTTTTGAATATATCATAATAAATCACGTATTGACCAGTAACAATATATCACATAATATATCATCCATGCAAGAGCCAAACCACTGCAAAACCAATACAAATAGAAGCATTCATAACAGTTCAGCCGGCTGAACTGTTACAAGCATTCCTCTACGCCTGTTTCCATTCGCCCATCAGCTTTTTCACCAGCTGCCTCTGTGCCTTTTCCGCATAAAAGATCACCTCGTATTCGTCGCCGTACTGGCTGAAGATCTTCTCCGAATAAATGCCGAATACAAGTCCTTTTGCAGTAATGCTCCTGTGCTTTTTGCTCTCCTCAGCGCCAGGCTCTTCCACAAGGTATCCCTCCTCGATCAGATGCTGCATGATATCCTGAAACGCCAGGCAGCGGACGGTCTTTTCATCCCGCAGACTGTTGAGCTGTTTTACAAACTCGCTGAGAGTCACTCTGCTGCTGAACTGAATTTTCTGTGCAATCTCTTCCGTCATTTCAAATGGCTGCTTGTTCTTCCTGACCGGCGCTGCTGCCAGGTCTTCTTCCAGCGGCATTTCTTCCTCATCCTCTTCTTCCGGCAGTCCCTGATCCGCCTGCTGCGCCGCTTCCCCGGCGGTCAGCTCGCGGATCTTCTGTAGAAAACGCTCTCCATATTTCTCATATTTAAATTCACCGACACCGGATACCTCCAGCATTTTTGCTTTTGTCCTCGGCTTGAGCAGACACATCTGTGCCAGCGTCTTATCGGAGAATACAATGTAGGGCGGTACCTTTTCTTTTTTTGCCAGTTCCAGACGCAGCTCACGCAGCTGTGCGAACAGTTCCGGATCCACGTCTCCTTCCACTTTCGGCAGCCTGCGGCTCTTCTCTCTCTCCGGTTTCGCCTTTTCTTTTGGCTGTTCTTTCGCCACTTTCATTGTAACTGTGCCGCCTTCCAGCAGTTCCATGGATTGTTCCGTCAGCCGGACAACGGGATAATTGTCATCGGTCAGAAGAAGATAGCCGTTCAGGATCAGATGGTTCATCACCTGCCGGAGCTGGTACACCGGTATCTCACTGCAGGAACCATAATAAGGATTCTCATCCATCCTTCCACGGATCACTTTCGCATTCCTGCTGCCATGTACTGTATCCACGATCATGGTCATTCCGTAATTCCAGCGGCTTTCCTTCACACATCCCACCAGCTTCCGGGCAACTTCTGTCACATCCTTTTCTTCAAACTGTGTCAGACAGTTGGAGCAGTTTCCGCAGTAATTGGAACCGTACTCTCCAAAGTATCTGAGAATGTAATCCCGCAGGCATTCGTTCGTCGTACAGTAAAAGGTCATTTTTCTCAGACGTTCCCGCTCCCGTTCCCGCACCATACGCGCCGTCTCGTCGTCCATGGCTTCGGAGCCTTCCATCTTGTCGATAAAAAACTGATTCGTGATCACATCCTGCCCGGCATACAACAGGATGCACTCCGACGGCAGGCCGTCACGTCCTGCCCTTCCCGCTTCCTGATAGTAGCTTTCTATGTTCTTCGGCATATTGTAATGGATCACATACCGGACGTTGGATTTGTCGATTCCCATACCAAAAGCGTTTGTCGCGACCATGATCTGTTTCTGGTCATAAATAAACTCCTCCTGGTTCTGCTGGCGCTCCCGGTCGCTGAGTCCCGCATGGTAACGGGTGGCGCTGTATCCTTCTCTCTGCAGACGTTCGCAGACTTCCTCCACCGTCTTCCGGGTAAGACAATAGATGATGCCGCACTCCTGTTCATGTTCCTTCAGATAATTCAGCACGGTCTGCATCTTGTCCCGGGGATGCTGGACGATGAATTTCAGATTTTTCCTGTCAAATCCCGTGGTCAGACTTACCGGATCCCGAAGATCCAGCAGCGCCAGAATGTCTTCCCGCACTTCCCGTGTTGCTGTTGCCGTAAAAGCGCTGATCACCGGGCGGTAATTCAGTGTCTCGACAAATTCATGGATCCGCAGATAGCTGGGGCGGAAATCCTGCCCCCACTGGGAAATACAGTGCGCCTCATCCACACTCAGCATCGAAAGTGTAATTCCACGCACCGCTTCCTGAAAACTTTCCGTCATCAGCCGCTCCGGCGCCACATAGACAATCTTATACTGACCTCTCTGCATATTCCGTAGAGCAGTCAGATACTGCCCCTGAGTCAGTGAACTGTTTAAATATGCTGCATGGATTCCCGCCTGATTCAGCGTAGTGACCTGATCCTTCATCAGAGAGATCAGAGGTGAAATGACAAGGGTGATGCCCGGCATCAGAAGCGCCGGCACCTGGTAGCACAGAGATTTTCCCGCACCTGTCGGCATGATTCCCAACGTATCCCGCCCTTCCAGGATCGCATCCACAAGGACTTCCTGCCCGGGACGAAAGGAATCATAGCCGAAATATTTTTTCAATACTTCGTATTTGTCCATATTCTGTTTCTGTATTTCGTATTCCTTTCTTTTGAATCAATTGGATAAATTGTTTCCTTTACTCTAACACGAAGACTGGAAAACCGCAATGGGTTTCGTGCTTTTCCTTCAAAACCAAACTTTCAAATTTCAACAATAATTTTCCTTTATTTTCTTTAAATTTGGTAATCTTTCTTCTATGATAAGTGTTATAATACCACTGTAACAAAAAAAAGAAATACTTACTCGAACCCGGTGAGAAACAGGATTCCAAGCAAGCATTTATCTGTTTATTTTTTGGAGGAAAAGACAAATGAATACTTTAAAAGCAGAAAAACGTGATCTTGCAGTAAAAGCCAAAAAGCTCAGACGTGAAGGGTATGTAACCGGAAATGTATTTGGAAAGGAACTGGAACAGTCTATTCCAGTCAAAATGCTTTCGTCCAATGTGGAAAGCCTTCTGAAAACGACCGGAAAAGGAGGAAGGATTCTGCTGGATCTTGATGGTCAGTCTTACAATGTGCTGATCAAAGAGGTGGATTTCAATTCCATGAAACATCAGATTACAGAAATCGATTTCCAGGTACTTGTCGCCGGAGAAAAAGTTCATTCCGTTGCAGAAATCGAATTGCTCAATCATGACAAAGTAACGAACGGTGTCATACAGCTCCACCTGGAAGAGATTTCTTACCGTGCGCTTCCGGAAGACCTTACCGACAGGATCCAGCTCGATCTGGACGGTGTAAAAGTCGGCGATTCCATCAAAGTAAAAGATCTCCCGTTTGCACAGAAGCCACAGATCGAACTTCTCACAGATCCTGAGTCAATCGTCGTATCTGTCACAGAAGTACGTAATACAGAGGAAGCAGAAACCGAAGAGGAAGCTGCTGAATAATCGATTCGGTTTCCTGGTTTACAGTATAAAACGGGAACCGTTCCGCTGACTGAATGGTTGTCATAAAACGCAAAAAATCTCCTGCATTTTCTGTATAGGAGATTTTTTGCATTTTATGAATGTTCAAAAATACGGCAGCTGAATGGTGTCAGCCAGGAGAACGGTTCCTTCTATTCCGCTTTAATCAGCCCGAGAATCTTACGGATCCCATAAACCACCCCATCATCCTCGCAGGAACGTGTCACCGCATCTGCCGCTGCCATACAGGCTTGGGATGCGTTCTGCACCGCAATTCCAATTCCTGCTTCCCGGAGCATCTCCACATCGTTATCCGCGTCTCCAAAAGCTGCCGTCTCCTCCGGGAAAATATTCAAAAGCTTCTGCAGAAACTTTACCGCTGAATGCTTCCCCGCTCTTATATCTGAAATTTCAATCAGCTGTTCCACAGAAGTCGTCAGATAGATTCCCGGGCACTGTTCACGAAGCAGCTGCATCAGCTCTTCCTTTTTCTTCCGTTCACCGACGATCACATCTACGCTGTCCAGCCGATCCTCGTGTTCCCGGATAAATTCCCGGATATCCGCCACCGGAACCCTTGTACTCTGGATGTAAGCAGTTGCCTCCTTCACAGCGCCGAACGCTGTCGGATCCGCGATATAGGCTGGATCCGCATAAGCCTGTCCATCCACGAAAACTTCATAGGTCACATCCTCCGTCTCTGTCAGTTCCATAACGCTGTGTACCGTCAATGGATTCAGCAAAAACCTTTGCAGACAGACCGGCGCTTCCGTCGGATTTGTCACAGCATCTTCACCGGATTTCCTATTCTCCTGCTCCGGCAGACGGTATACCGCCGCCCCATTGGATGTGATCACATATTTCAATCCCGGAAGTGTGAGGATCTCCGGCGGAAAGGACGTCAGGGGACGACCGCTCGCCGGTATCACATGGATTCCTCTGTTCAGTAATTCCGTCAGAACTTTTCGGTTTTTATCGGACAGCCTGCCGTTTCGGTTTAAGGTTGTCCGGTCCAGATCCAGGGCAATCATTTTTATTTTCATATATGTATTTCTCCTTTTTTTAACAGTTCACCCAGCTAAACTGCTTTCCTTTTTCACTATCACTCTAAAATCTCTTGACATGCACGCAGCGTACAGCCTTATACTTTTCCCAGAAACAACAAGGTATTTCATAGATACCGCCAGCGGCTTTTCCTTTCCGCCGCAAATACCGCTTTGAAAGGAGGCATAACATCTATGCGTATCAACGAAGTCGTGCAGCAGGTTCCACTCACCCGGCGCGCTGTAAAATTCTACGAAGAAAAAGGGCTTCTTCATGTCCCGAAAGATTCCAACGGATACCGTAATTATACAGAAGAGCATATCCGCATCCTTCAGGAAATCTGTGCTTACCGAAAACTCGGCATCGGTCTGGAGGATATTCGCAAATTGCTGCTCTCCAATGACACGGAACTGCTGAAACAGATTTATGAACAAAAACGTTCTGAACTCGATACCAGCAAGAAAGAATTGGAGGCTCTGGAAGAATTCCTCCGCACACGTGACGCGAAAACCTTCTGCTCCTCCCTCGACTACCATTCCATCGCTCAGGCGATCCAGGATGCTCTGCCTGGATTTTATGGATATTATTTTATGAACCATTTTCTGCCCTATCTGCAGATGCCAATTACAACTCCGGAGCAAGAGCAGGCTTTTCATAAGATTGTGGAATTCTGGGATCATACGACACTTCGTATTCCTCTGCTGCTCCGTTTCAGCGGATGGCTGAATTGGCGCCTTTCTTCCAAAGCCTGCCTGCAAAAAACCTTGGAACAAACGGAGCAACGAACCCAAAAATATCTTAATCTGACAGAAGAAGAATATCAGGATCTGAAGGAACAGACATTAAAAAACGTAAAACTGAGAAATCATCCTCTGGTAAAATATCACCCGTTTTTTATCGCTCACCGGAGATTTATGCGAAAACTTCAGGACTGCGGCTACAATGATATCTTTCTTCCCAATATGATGGCGCTCTCTCCTGAATATAAAGCATATCACGATGCCCTTGATAAAATCAACCAGAGAATCTGCGAAGACCTCGGTCTTTATTATGATTCGAACTTTCAGCTGGTGTTGAAAAAATAATCAAATACTCCGCAGCAAGCTGCGGAGTATTTGGTCTGTACTGCATTTCAATGAATCGAAAATTCTTTACGGCAAACGGCTCATTTCTTCAATTTCCTGCACACTCTGAGCAATCCCGCTTTTTCTTCCTGCTCCCCGGAAGAATCCGCCATTTCTGGACCAATGTCCTTCCGGACATATGGATACCATAAAACGGATGCAGAACTGAAATTCTTCCGATTCCATCACAGTAAAAGGATGCTCTTCCATCGCGATAACACCGATATTCTTTCTCCGGTACTCGGGATACGTTCCATCAAATCCCAGACGTTTCATCGCTTCATCCGCCTGCTTCCTCTTACACTGGATTTCTGTGTTGCACTGTTTTCCGTAATCCCTGGGCGGATATTTTTCCGATGCAGATTGTATCTTCTTTTCCAGAAGCTGATAAATCCCCGTTCGTCCCGGATCTGTCAGCTGTTTCGCCAGCAGCTTTCCAAGGAACGAGCATGGAAACTTTTCATAAAGCATAAGCAGACGTTCATACGCTCTGTCTCCTGTCTCCCGTGCCAGCGCTTTCATTGCTTCTATTCCTTCCTCTGAAGAAGGTGCCGGCGGTTCTGCCGGATCTCCCAGTGGGGACCACCTGCGCAGCGGAGAAAATTCTGCCAGCTTCAGCAGCTCCTGTTCTTCTCTGCTGCATACCTCTTCCCCAAGGTACTGGTATTTGTCATGAATGGTTCCCAGGATGTATACCAACCGCCGCCATTGCTCCTGGCCTTCCTGCCAGAAATGACCGATGGCGTGATACTGGTAGCATTTCAGGACTTTTCGTATCGAGCGGAACCACAGGGTAAAAACACGATCCTGTCCCTGTCGGACAATCAGGCCGAATAAATCATCTTTTTCTTCCAACTGACCGGAGCATGGTCCTTCCTCTTCATTCTCATCCGTTTCTGGTTGATATTCCCCGGTCATCCGGCAGTGTTCCAGGATCAGATAGCACTCCAGAGCATCATTCATCATGTAAGGGATGTAGTATGCTTTCTGACCATTTTCTTCGTGTATGCATAATTCAAAAACCTGCTGCTCGAAGATTTCATTCAGCATGGAAAATTCTTCGGAAGGGTTTAGAGGAATGTCGGTTGGGTGGGCAATGTAGTTCATTTTATAATCCGCCTTCATCTTATTAAAAATTTTCTTAAGTTGATTATCTTTTACTGGCCTAATGTCATTCATACAGTCAAACTAAGTACTATTTTACTTGAAAACACTTAAAAAATCAAAATAATTTCGTAGGAAACCAAGTTCTATGGCGGTTTGTCATATCCTTATCCAAATAACAGTTGTAAATTGCATTAATATGATATATACTATTCTTTACATAAAACATCATTCTTTACCTATATTATATCAATAATCTGCCGCAAAGAGCTTGATGTTTTATTTTTATGTATTTTCAAATATCATGCGAAGTGAGGATTACCAATGAAACGCCTTATAAAAACAGCTGAAAAGCATTTAAGCGATACCAATTTTATGCGTAATATTCTGGAAATTCTATACCTGCTGAGCTTTGCTGTCATCCTATCAGATGCTTTTCTTCATACCACCATGTTCTTAAAAATGTTTGGAGACCATACACAATTACATATTTTTATGAAAATTGCTTTATTGGCTATCATAATTGCCAAATTAAGTCTGACCGATAAACAAAATTGGAAACGAATGCTCCTCATTGTTCTGTTCATCACCTGCTTCACTGCCGCATTTTACCGCAGATCCCATTATGATGAACTGCTGACTATGGGATTGCTGATCATAGGCGCTAATCAGGTTTCCTTTCGGAAAATAGCCAAGGTTTTCCTCGTAACAGGAATATCCATTACAATTATAACGATGGTTGCTGCACAAATGGGGATAATTGAGAATCTAATTTACCATCAAAGCCGGGCTACACGTATTTCCTTTGGCAGTGTTTATCCCACGGATTTTTCAGCACACATTGTATATCTGGTTTTATCCTACATCTATTTACGTGAAAAACGCCTAAAATATATTGAACTGACCATCTTCATAGGACTTGCTGTATTTATTTATTATTTTTGCAATGCAAGAACAAATGCCGGATGTATTATTTTTATTTCGCTTATATGCTTTTTCCTGAAACTGTCACACACGATAAAAGAAGAACGAAAAAATGGTTGGCTAAAAAAAACGGAACAATTTATACACAGAATTTTTGTTTTTTCAACAAAATATTCTATGCTTTTTTTATTTTCTATAATGATTATATTGACTGCGCTTTATTCAGAAAGCTCTCCGATTATGGTAAAACTGGATAATTTGTTTACTTACAGGCTTAGTCTCGGAAAAGAAGGATTCGATAATTACCCTGTAGGGCTTTTAGGTCAGTATATCAAAATGACAGGCTTGGGAGGAAAATTAGAACATCCTGACGTTTATTTCTTCATTGATTCTTCTTATACAAAAATGGTGCTTTGTTACGGTCTGGCTGTTTGCACTTGCGTTTTACTCATTTATCTGCTGATTGGAAAAAGAGCACAGCAAAGAAATAATATGTATCTACTGGCTATCATTGGAATCATAAGCATCCAGTGTATGTTTGAACATCACATACTTGAAATTTCCTATAATCCGTTTACCTTGGCCGTTCTTGCAAACTTTGATACTAACTTAAAAGAGAGGAGTCCATCATATGAATCATAAAATAGGCGTCGTCCTTGTAACCTACAACCGCTTACCTCTTTTAAAAAAGGCGTTGCATTTATTCGAAACTCAAACGGTATCACCTGAATATATTCTAGTGGTAAATAATGCAAGTACAGATGGCACTACCAGTTTTTTAAAAGAATGGGAAAACCAACCCTCTTTCATAACCAAGTACGTCCAAAACAACAAAACCAATCTCGGAGGAAGCGGCGGATTTTATACTGCATTGCAGATTGCCCAGGAAAAAGAAGCCGATTGGATCTGGGTTTCTGATGATGATGCTTTCCCTCACCCAAACGCGCTAGAAAAGGTGAATGACGTTTTGAACAAGTATCAGGAAAAGGAAGACACCATTTCCGCTATCTGTGGTCAGGTAAACAATAACCATCGCATCGACCTACATCACAGAAAGCGAATTTACACTTCCGGATGGATTGTTGTAGAGGAAAAAGTACCGGAAGAAGAATACAGGAAAGAAGAGTTTGAATTAAATGCCTTTTCCTATGTAGGTGTTGTTATGAACCGCAGAAAGCTGAAACAAGCAGGACTCCCTCTGAAGGATTATTTTATCTGGTACGATGATACTGAACACAGTCTTCGTATGAGTAAACAAGGAAAGATTCTCTGTATACCCTCCATTCAGATTGAACACAATGTCCCTGAACGAGAGACCGACATTCTCGATTGGAAAACTTACTACGGCAGAAGAAATCGTATGGACATGATTCACCGTCATTTTTCTGGAAGTTGTTATCAATTTCAGTGTCTGAAGCAATGGCTGAAAATCCATTTCCAAATGAAAGGCTCAAGAAAAGCAGTCGCTCTCGCAGCTTTCAAAGATGTGCGTAAAGGAACATTAGGAATGCATCCTGTTTATCATCCGGGCTGGAAACCTGAGATTTAAAGGAGATCTTATGAACGAAATATGTGTACTAATGTCATCTTACAATGGCGAACATTATATTCGTGCGCAAATTGACAGTATATTGCGTCAAAAGAGCTGCCGAATCCATTTACATGTAAGAGATGATGGTTCCAGCGACCATACAGTTGATATTTTGAAGGAATACGAGAACAAAGGGGTTCTGACCCTTCATCAGGGTCCTAACCTAGGACCTGCTTTCAGTTTTCTACAATTGTTGAAGGAAACACCCGGATTTCCATGGTATGCTTGGGCGGATCAGGATGATATTTGGTTCGAAAACAAACTTTCTGACGGCATAAATCACTTAAAAGCTCTGGATGTACCGGCCCTGTGTTATGCAAATGCGGAACTTATAGATTCCCAAGGGCATCCCATGGGAATTCGAGTATATCGAAAATATCATCCGGTGAAAAAAAATACGATTGCATGTGTAGGAGCAATGCTGGGATGCACAATGGTATTTAATCATCACTTAGCAAAGTGCATTCAACAGTATGACCTTCCCAAACGCATTCGTATGCATGATTATTATCTGGCTCAAGTGTGTCTTGCATGCGGTGGACAAATTCTGTATTCTGATACGGTATGTATGGGCTATCGTCAGCATGAAAAGAACGTCGTTGGAATGAAATCCGGAAAATTATCTGCTCTAAACCAGCGCATTCATGATATGCTGGTTATCCGAGATCCTTCTGTTGCCGATCATGCAAAAGAGATTTGCAGGATTTATCAGACATGTATGAACAAAGAAAACAAAAAATTATTCGATCAAATTGCTCATTACAAGGATTCGTTCATCAACCGCCTCGTTTTGCTGAAGCTCTTTAACGGCAAAGATGTAAGTTATTCTATGCGTCTGAAATATCGTGTTATGATTTTGCTTGGCAGATTATAAGAAATTTTAGTGAGGTCATATTCTATGCAAAAAAACCGTTCCGTAAAATTTAACTTTATCATGAACTTTATACTTACGGCATCTTCGTTTATCTTTCCCTTGGTTACTTTTCCCTATGCAACAAGAATCCTATTGCCGGAAGGTACAGGTAGGGTTGCATTTGCCACCTCCGCTATTTCATACTTTACAATGTTCGCGATGCTTGGAATCCCAACCTATGGTGTCCGTGCCTGCGCAAAAGTAAAAAATAACAAAGCAGAACTTTCCAGAACTGTACATGAAATCATGATCATCAATCTGATTATGACTGCTCTGACCTATACCGTGTTTTTCATCTCGCTTGTTTCCGTAAAAAGATTCCAGCAAGATCAAGAACTTCTCCTTGTAAGCAGCACTGCTATTATCCTGCATACATTTGGAGTAAACTGGCTTTATCAGGGATTGGAAGAATACGCTTATATAACCATTCGTTCGTTAGTCTTTAAATTTATTGGTCTGATTCTCTTGTTCGTCTTCGTCCACAGCGAAAAAGATGTTGTGATCTATGGAGCAATCACCGTATTTACAGGATATGGATCTTATATCTGGAACACACTCCGACTAAGAAAACTGATTTATCTTAGACCTTGTGGTCCCTACCATTTCCGTCGTCATCTGAAACCAATCTTTGTGTTCTTTGCCATGTCAGTTGCCACCAGCATCTATACAAATCTTGATACCGTTATGCTTGGTTTTATGAACACAAATACAGAGTTGGGATATTATAATGCCGCTGTAAAGATAAAATCCATTCTTGTAAGCCTGATTACATCTATGGGAACCGTTCTGCTTCCCCGCCTGTCATATTATTATGAAACCAAGCAAAAAGAGGAATTTATGCGCATGATTTCCAAGGCTCTGAACTTTGTCCTACTCCTTGCTCTTCCTCTCTCTTTATACTTCACCATGTTCGCCAAAGAAAGTATCTTGTTCTTGTCAGGTGGAAATTTCTTGGACGCCACATACGCTATGCAGTTGATCACTCCAACTCTCCTCTTTATCGGACTGACAAACGTATTGGGTATCCAAATCATGGTTCCTATGGGAAAAGAAAAAAATGTTCTGATTTCTGTTATTGCAGGAGCTGTCATTGATTTTGTACTGAATCTTTTCTGGATTCCCCAATATGGAGCCGCCGGAGCAGCACTTGCAACGACAATTGCCGAATTCGCTGTATTAATTGTACAGGTCATTATGCTGCATAATATACTAAAATCCGTATATAAAAACGTTCATTTTCTTCAAATTGGGGCGGCTCTATTAGTCGCCGGAGGATTCGCTGGATTTATCCGAAAAAACTTATCTGGAAATCCATTTATGATTCTCTTGATTTCATCCGTTCTGTTTTTCGGAATATACTTTTTCGTCCTTTTGCTGGACAAAGAACCAGAGGTACGTGAATTTCTTGCTCCTTACTTTAAAAAAATACGAAAGCATCGAAAAAAATAGTGGCTTGAATATTTCTCACAGTTCGCTCCGTAAAATATCGGAAAGGCCGTCAAACCTTATGATATTCACAAGGTTTGACGGCTTTTTATTTTTCGTTTTCGTATAAATACGTTCCTCTACGATTTTCCGACAAAACTGTTACATTTTTGTTCACACAGATTTTACATACCTCTTGTGTTTTCTTTATAAATCAGATATAATTATGTTGGATTTTTACACATATTATATTTTCTGCATTTCAAGAAAATCTGATTTTAAAAAGCTCAAATAAAAAGCATATTGGAACTATAAAATTTTTGGGGTGGGTAAACAATGCAACATTCAGATCAAAAAGAGAAAGACCGTTCATTATCTTTAGCATTTATCGGACAAAAATTAATTCCTTCCAGATCGGGCGGTGTGGAAGTCGTAGTAGAAGAACTGGCTACGAGGATGGCTCAATTGGGCCATCAGGTTACTTGTTACAATCGAAGCGGTCACCATATATCTGGAAAAGAATTCGATACTCAAAAATGCAAAAACTATAAAGGCGTTACCTTAAAATCGGTTTTTACAATTGAAAAAAAAGGATTAGCAGCCATGACATCTTCTCTCTGCGCTTCCATCTGTGCTGCTGTTGGACATTTTGATATTGTACATTTCCATGCGGAAGGCCCTTGCGCCACGATGTGGATTCCAAAACTTTTTGGTAAAAAATGTATTGCTACTGTTCACGGATTAGATTGGGACCGCGAAAAGTGGAAACACGGATTCGCTTCCAAATATATTAAATTCGGCGAAAAAACTGCAGTAAAGTACGCCGATGAAATTATCGTCCTGAGCAAAAGCGTTCAGGATTATTTTATGACCACCTATCACCGGCAGACAATTTTTATCCCTAACGGTGTAAACAGACCGCAGTACCAAGCACCTGAAAAAATCAAAAGTACATACGGATTAGAAGGTTCCGATTATATTTTGTTTCTTGCCCGGCTTGTACCAGAAAAAGGTCTACGTTATCTGATCAAGGCTTTTTCAAAAGTACAGACAGACAAAAAACTGATTATTGCCGGAGGCGCATCCGATTCCGCTGATTTTATTACAGAATGCAGAGAATTGGCAAAAGACGACGAGCGTATACTGTTCACAGGATTTGTCCAGGGACAAATATTAGAAGAATTGTACAGCAATGCCTACCTTTATGTCCTTCCTTCAGATCTGGAAGGAATGCCGCTGAGTCTGCTTGAAGCGCTGAGTTATGGAAATTGCTGTCTGGTTTCTGATATTCCTGAATGTACGGATGTGGCTCCAGGCAAAGTCATTACGTTTCAAAAGAGCAATATAGAAGATCTGTACAAAAAGCTGCAGTATCTGTGTGATAATGAAGACATTGTCCAGCATTATCGGGAAGGCAGCGCAGATTATATTTGCCAAAAATACAGCTGGGATACCGTGGTCCAAAAAACGTTAGATTTGTATCAAAAATCATGCAACAGGTAATGAGGGGAACCATGAAAATTTTATTTGTAAATAAATTTCTGCATCCCAATGGCGGATCAGAAACATATATTTTTCAACTGGGAGAATACCTCCTGTCGCTCGGACATGAAATTCAGTATTTTGGTATGGAACACGAAGGCCGCCGTTACGGAAACCGTGTCAGTGCTTACACGTCTGATATGGATTTCCACGGTGGAAGCAAGCTTTCCAAACTGACATATCCGATTAAAACGATTTATTCCTCCGAGGCGCGAAGAAAAATCAGACTTGTCTTGGATGATTTTCATCCGGATATTGTACACCTTAATAATTTTAATTATCAGCTGACACCATCCGTTATCCTAGAAATAGTAAAGTGGCGGAAAGAAACATCCTCTGAATGCAAAATTGTCTTTACAGCGCACGATTATCAGCTGATTTGTCCTAATCATATGTTGAATAATCCAAGCACCCAACAAAATTGTCAGCAATGTCTGGGCGGACATTTTATAAATTGTACAAAAAGCAAATGCATTCATGGCTCCGCTGCTAAATCGCTGATTGGGACAATGGAAGCATATCTTTGGAATTCTATCGGCGTATACAACTTTATAGATACCATGATCTGTTGTTCGTCATTTATGAAACGTATGATGGACAGCAATCCGATGTTTTCCACAAAAACAATCGCCCTTCACAATTTTGTTCCAAACAGCGAATGGAAGGAAACAAAAAAGAAAAATTATGTCCTGTATTTCGGGCGTTTTTCGGAAGAAAAAGGAATTCGTACACTGCTTCAGGTTTGTAAATCTTTGCCAGATATCCCTTTTATTTTCGCCGGAACAGGTCCCCTAGCCACTGCTATCGACCAAGTACCCAATATAAAAAATGTTGGTTTTCAGACTGGCGGGAATCTGGAACAATTGATTCGAGAAGCACGTTTTACAGTATATCCTTCTGAATGGTATGAAAATTGCCCATTTTCTGTCATGGAAAGCCAACTGTACGGTACTCCGGTTCTAGGCGCTGATATCGGTGGAATTCCGGAATTAATCTCGGTAAACCGTACCGGAGAACTATTTGAAAGCCGTAATCCCGATGATCTGAAAGAAAAGCTTCTCACTCTTTGGAATTCCGACGAGCGGATTGCCGGCTACAGCCGAAATTGCAGAGAAATCACTTTTGATACCATTGATACTTACTGCGAAAAATTACTTCAAATATACAAAAAATGAAAGGGGCAATCTCCATGCAAAAGAAACTTAACGGAACCGTAATTGTAACATATCGCTGCAATGCCCGATGTTCCATGTGCAATCGTTACAAAAAGCCTTCAAAACCAGAAGAAGAAATCACACTGGAAACCATTCGAAAGCTCCCGCCTATGTACTTTACCAATATCACCGGCGGAGAGCCTTTTATCCGTACGGATCTAAAAGACATTGTCCGTGAACTCTATAAAAAATCAGATCGTATCGTTATTTCAACAAACGGTTTCTTTACCGATCGTATCATCGATCTGTGCAAAGAATTTCCAAAAATAGGCATTCGGATTTCCATCGAAGGTCTGGAAGAAACGAACAATAAGATCCGCGGTCTGCAGGATGGTTTTAACAAAGGATATGACACACTGAAAAAGCTGGTAGATATGGGAATGGAAGATGTCGGCTTTGGTATGACTGTTCAGGATGCCAACGCAAAAGATTTGGTGCCTCTCTATCATCTCTCAGATCAAATGAATATGGAATTTGCGACCGCTTCTCTTCATAATTCCTTTTATTTTGTGGAGGCAAAAAATATTATCCACGACCGCCTGATGGTCGGACAGAACTTCGAAGATCTGATCAACGAACTGCTGAAATCAAATTCACCAAAAAAATGGTTTCGTGCTTATTTCAATCATGGTCTGATCAATTATATTTTTGGTCAGAAACGGCTTCTCCCGTGCGATATGGCGTTTGATACGTTTTTTATTGATCCGTACGGCGATGTCATGCCCTGCAACGGAACGAAAGATAAAGAGGTTATGGGAAACCTGAATAGCCAGACCTGGGACGAATTATGGAACTCTCAGCAGGCCGAACACGTGCGTAAAAAAGTCCGCAGCTGTGATCGTCAGTGTTGGATGATTGGCTCCGTATCACCGGCAATGCATAAGTATATCTGGAAACCGGCGCTCTGGGTGATTCATCATAAATTTCTCCGCTTTTTCAAAAGTAAGAAATATTCTATGTATGAACTCCCCATTGTTCGCGACTACCGAGACGGAAAAGTGACCACAGAAGAGCTGGACGCATGTTCCACTTGTGATAAGGACTGCATTGCCAATGATGGCTTATCTGCGTCTTCCAAGGAGGCACTAACTACTATCAGCGGAGAAGAGTTTGTAGAAAAAGATCTCGCCAGCCAGGAAGCACTCCTGCACTCCTCTGATTCCAATCATTCTTGAGGCATTTTTATGATTATCATTTCCGATTGTTTTACTGAAAAAGTCGATGAGGGATGTATAAAAGTCGCTGTATCGCTTGCGAAGCGCCTCAAAGCGCTTCGCAGCGATGTAACTTTGATTTCATATAAAAATCATTCGGCTTTTGCTGATAAAAATATGAAACTTAACGGTTTTTTCCTGAATCCCTCCCTTTTCCGGATACTTCGCAGCAATGCAGGCGAAATCCTCTATATACCGTTTGCTTCCAATACGTTCGCAAGTATTCTGCGCACGGTTACCCTCTCGCTGTTGTCCGGGAAAAAAGTTTCCGTAATCTTTGTCATGCGCCGCCCTATGAATCGTTTAGGCACATGGCTACTCCAGAAGTCGCACGCACAGATAATCGCTCTTTCAAAAAAATCTTTTAATTTTTATCAACACCTTTTGAAGAATACAGTTACCTATATCAAAACAGGTGTGGATACCAACTGCTTCCAACCGGTATCCAGCGAAAAAAAGCGGCTTCTTCGTCAGAAGTATGGAATCCCTGAAGACATGCCTGTCGTTTTCCATGCCGGTCACTTGAAGGCCGGCAGAAATATCGGCATACTTTCAAAACTCCCTTCAAACTTTTATGTACTGCTGGCAGTCAGTTCTATAACACTTCAGGAGCAGGATCTTTCCATACGCAGTGATCTGGAACACCGCCCCAATACAAAAATTATCGATTCCTATGTGCCGCATATTGAAGAGCTATATCAGCTGGCAGACAGCTATGTATTTCCTGTAGAAGAAGGATTAAACTGTATTGATATCCCTATCTCCGTAATGGAAGCTGCTTCGTGCAATCTTCCAATCGTCACCACTCCATACGGTGAGCTTCAGGAATTTCGTGGTAAAGAAGGTTTTTATTTTATCGACCATATGACAGTTCAGGCACTAAATAAAACACTGAACAATGTAAACAATGCACTGGCGGAGGAAGACATAGATACCCGTTCTGCTGTTTTGGAATACGATTGGACAAATGCTCTTCAGACTATTCGCCATCTCTTCCATCTGTAATTAACTTTTTGCTTTATGAAATAAAAATGCTCCCTTTCGGAGAAACAGACCAACAGCATTCTGCTGTCTCCTTGCTTCTCCGAAAGGGAGCATTTAGTTCTTATTTTCTGCCCTCTGTCAAAAGAACAGTTCCTTACGGAAGTTAATCTGCAGCAGCCCATCCTGAACGGACTGCTACATTTCCTTCCTCATTTTACTTATTCATGTCAACAAACGGAAGTTTATTCTGCTTTGCAAATTCTTCAGCGCTGCTTCCAGCCGTTCCATAAATAGAAATCTTCGAACAGTCTTCAAAAACACTAACTCCAAATTGCTTTGTAGCTTCCGGAACATATGCTTTCTTCAGATTCTTGCAGCCTGCAAATGCATAATTTTCTATGCTCTTTACTCTGTTTTTCAGCTCAATTTCCGTAATCCCGCTATTCTGGAATGCATGTTTTCCTACACTCTGCAGACCGGTTCCTTCGAAAATCACTGTCTCCAGATTTTCTGCTCCAAAGAACGCATAAGCTCCAATTCTGGTGATTCCTTTTTCCACAATCAGTTTTTCGATTTTCGGAAGCAGTTTGATACCGTTTTCTGTTTTATACCACGGCTGTTTGTTATAAGTTTCATAATCCGGCATAGCACCGCTTCCAGCAATAATCATAGTGCCATTGCTATATTCCCATGAAATCGAACTGGTAAGCTGTCCGCCGAAAGTTTCATATTCTGTCGGAACAAATGAGATTCCATTGTCAGCCGCATACTCATCCGCTGCACTGTCCTTGGCTCCATATATCGTGACCTCCGGACAGTTTTCAAACGCCAGATCCTCAACCAAAAGTACTGTCTTTGGAATTTCCGCTTTTACCAGATTATCACAGTTCTGGAATGTCGCATAACATACCGTTCTTACTCCTGTTGGAATCTTTACTTCTTTTAACAAGGTGTTTCCTTCAAACGCATAACGTTCAATGCTTGTTACCGAATCAGGAAGATTGATCGCCGAAATCATCGTGCCGCGCATGGAATGCTTGCCGATTCTCTTCAGTACAGAACCTTCTTCAAACTCGATTTCTCTCATATTTACGGCATCAAACAGTGCATATGCTCCAATTTCAGTTACATCTTTACCGATAACTACTTTCTTAATGCGGTTCTGAAGCTTCACCGTATTATCCATTCGATACCACGGCTGACTGAAATAGTTTTCATAATCCGGAATCGCTCCTTCTCCACTGAACGTCATAACACCATCAGAATATTTCCAGTGTACACCGGTTCCAAGATCTCCCTCATAAGAAGCCTGTCCCTCTGCCTGATACGGAATTCCCCATTTGGTTGCATAGTAATCTGCAATACCGTCCTTCACACCCTGAAGCATTACCTTCGGACAGTCTTTTACAATATCATTTTCAATAAATGTAACTGTCTCAGGTATATACACGGTTTCAAGACTTGTGCATCCCTGGAACATTGCATAGGTCAAAACGCTCACATTTGCCGGAACACGGAGCGCCGTCAATTCGCTACATCCTGCAAACGCAGTTCTTTCTATCGTCTCTACAGTGTCCGGAAGCGTTATCTGGGCTATTGACAGATTCTGGAATGCATGTTTTCCAATATTCTTTAAATTGCTTCCTTCTTCAAACGTTACGGTCTTTACTGCAGAGAGATTGAAGAATGCATAGGCACCGATATTCTCCACATCTTTTCCGATGGTGATTGTTTCAATCATACCCTGAAGATCCACACCACCTGCGTTTTTCCACGGCTGCTCTCCTTCGGCTTCATACTCCGGCATTGTACCATTTCCTAAAATGCGAAGCTCTCCGCTTTCGAATTCCCAACGCAGACCATTTCCAAACTTACCGCCGTACTGTGCGCTGCTTCCAGTGAAAATTACTGGAATATCATGTGAATCCGCATAACTCTCCGCTGCACTGCCCTCATCACAGGTAATCGTCAGTCTGTCACAGCCTGCAAATACCTGAGAATTAAATGCCTGAATGCTTGCCGGCAGAACCACTTTATAAAGATTATTGCTTCCGCTGAACGCTGCATAAGGCATCACCTCGACACCTGTCGATACAGAAACTTCTTTAAGCTCTTCACAGTCAGCAAATGCATAATTACCTAATTCTGTAATGGAATTCGGCATTTCCATCCTGATCAGACCGCTTCCTTGGAAGGCATGCTTATCTATAGACTTCAGCGTGCTCTCTCCTTCAAAGACAACTGTACTGAGATTCTCTGCATGGAAGAATGCATAAGCTCCAATATTTTCTACACCGCTTCCAATCACTACCTTCTCAATACGATCCTGCAGTTTCACACCATTATACGCTCTTTCCCACGGTTGTCCGCCATTTACAGAACAATCGGTCATCCTTCCTGAACCAGTAATGGTAAGCACACCATCACTGTAGCCCCAACGCATGGATTCTGTAATAGCGCCTTCATAAGCTGCTGTTCCTGTAGCTTCAAAAGCAATATTGTTTTTCTGCGCATATTCCTGCGCCTTTGTATCAAGCAGACCATAAATAACAACTGTTGGACACTGGTCAAATACCTGCCCTTCGATCATTGTCAGTGAAACCGGAAGTGTTACCTTTTCCAAAGTCACACATCCCTGGAAAGCACCGTACGGAATCACTCCCAGTCCTTCCGGAATTTCTACCGTTTTCAGCTCTTCGCAGCCTGCAAAACAGTAATTACCCAGAGTTTTGACTGATGCCGGCAGACTGACTACGGTAATTGCAGTATTCTGGAATGCATGTTTTCCGATTGCAGTAATTTTTGCCTGCTCCGCACCTTCAAATACCACCTCCTGCAGATTTTTATATCCAATAAATGCATAGGCACCAATGCTCTCAACACCTGCTCCAATAACTACTTTCTTGATTCTTTCCTGAAGCTTTACACCATTTTCCATCTTATACCATGGCTGTCCGGTGTATCCCTCCATATCCTGCATAGCACCATTTCCGTTAATCGTCAATGTTCCGTCTGTGTAGCTCCAGCTCAACTGATTATTTACAGTTCCCTGATATACGGCATTTCCAGTTGACTCAAACGGAATTGCATGACGCTCTGCATAAAGATCCGCAACACCATCTTTTACACCGTAAATCGTAAGTGCCTGACATTTGTCAAAAACTTCACCCTCGATAGATGTGACTGTCTCAGGTATTGTTGCCTTTGTCAGACCGCTACAGCCCTGGAAAGCCCCATAGGAAAGTTTCGTTACCGCCTGCGGAATCGTAATCTCTGCCAGATGCCTGTTTTCTGCAAATGCGTAATTTCCGATAGCCGATACGGTTTCCGGTAATGTAATCGCAGAAATTTTTGTGAATTGGAATGCATGACTTCCAATGGACTGCAGTCTGCTTCCTTCTTCAAAATGAATTTCTCTCAGTTCATTTAATGTAAACAGACCATAATTACCGATAGACGTAATGTCCTTTCCAATATATGCAGTATGTACCCACGCCTGTCTGGAAACCCATGGCGCTTTGTCTGTCTGAGAATAGTTTTTCATAGCCCCGGAGCCATCAATTCTCAGAACAAAATTATTGCTGATAATCCAACGCAAACCATCTTCAGTCTCGCCGATTCCGACAATATACGCGACAGACGAATCTGTAGAAGATACAAACTCTCCATCTTGAATCGTAAAACTAGCTCCAGCATATGTGAATGTTCCGTCATATGCCAGACCATTTTGGTCAAAACAGTATCTCTTGCCTGCATATTCCTGTACTCCGGTAGTTACAATACCATCTTTGAAATACATTTTTCTTCCGGTCTGAACATCTTTCACCAAACCGGTATAGTCTTCTGTTGTAATCGTTTTTCCACATACCGAGCATGTCAGTTTACCTTCTGTATACTCATAAGTATGTCCCTTTGCACACGGATCTTGTTTTGTGTAACTGTCAATCACTCTGCCGTCCGCTTCCATCGCACGAACCGTAAATGCTTTTTCCGTAGCTTCTACTGATAAATACACAGAGTCATAATCACCGGTAACTTTTGCGAAATGAAACTCCGGATTATCGACGACAGAATATGATTTTTCACCAGTAGAACCACTGATATAATATACAACTCCATTTTCCTGGTCAACATTTCCGCCTGTCAGCGGCTGTGTTCTCGCATAAGAATGATCATGTCCCGAGAAAACAAAATCAATTCCAGCTTTTTCCGCAACCGAAGGTACCATATCATGAATATATCCGTTACCTCCCGTGGTATTCGTATAATATGCGGGCTGATGCATCGCCAGAACCTTCCATCTTGCGCTGCTTGAAGCCGCATCCTTCTCTAGCCAGTCAAGCGCTTCCTGAAGTGCATCCTTGCTTGTCGTATAATTGATAACCGCCACATATACATTACCGTATGTCACAGAATAATATTTCTGTCCTGGCAGATTATAAATTGCATTTGCAATATCTCCGGAAAGATTGCCCTCATATTCGTGATTTCCAAGAACATGTATTACATCCTTTCCACCCATTCTGTCCGCGCTGAAGAGCTGATTATAATTTTTCCAGTACTCATAATTGATGGCGCTGTCAACACCGTCACCAGTCTGAATACCAAACGTATAATCTTCTCCGCTCACTGTATCCAGAATGCCATCCACTTCACTCATATCCTCAGACTGGACATCCGCAATTACAAAGAAATTTGTATTCTCCTGGTCAGATGCCTCTGTCGTAAATTCCATAACCTCTGACCATACTTTACCGTCTCCTACCCGGTATGAATATGTAGTGTCTGGCTTTAATCCAGTCAAATAAGCCGAGTTTACACGTGCTGCGCTGGCAGCTCCTGCGGTAAATTCCTGAATTGAAGATTCACCGTCAAATAATTCAAACGCCTTGTTTCCTTTATCTTCATAAGCAGATTTTTCTGCATACTGCACGACAGCCTTCTTTGTTACCAATGGATGAGACATCCACACAATATTTTTCTCTGTATCCGGATTTTCTGCCGCACTGTGCAGTATATTATAAGGTTCTCCTTTTTCAGAACCTGCCGCTTCAGAGCATACAATCTCTTTTACAAAAGAACGATTTCCATCCTTATCTTCCGCATAAATTTCATATGTTCCCGAATTTTGGCACAAAGCATCGGTTTTCAGTTCTCCATTTTTATCTGTCGAGCCAATTACCTTGTCATCATTACCTTGGAATACAGATACTCCACTCACAGGATTTCCATCTCTGTCCGTAACATAAATCGTACCTTCCGAACCTAAGATCATAGGATCCGATGTCAAGCTGTACATTGCCTCAATCTCAATTTCCTTTGGACTGTCACTGAACGAACCAGCTCCCAAAGATTTACTCACATACTGTCCAGTACGTATTGTATAACTGAATATCGTACCTTCTTTTGTATCTTTAGAAATCGGGAACACAATTCTGGCGATATTTCCGCTTCCTGTTCCTTGGGCGCCCTCTTTTCTGGTTGCCTGAATAGAAAGAATACGCGTAATCTTATTATAGGATGCCGTGCCAGTATAGTCCTCGCTGAATTCTACTTTGTATGTGCTTTCATATGCCTTATCAATCAGAATTTCAGCGGATATCTCTGAAATATCCTCCAACTGTCTCGTCTGCACATTTAAAACATAGTCTTTGCCAAGAATCGGCAAGTCATCGTCGTTCGGTACAATTGAAACTGCAGTTTCCGCAGCGTTCTCATTATTGACCGTAAAGTATTTGGTTACAACGGATTCATTTCCGAACAAGTCACGCACAAGTATTTTTAGCGAATGTGTTCCTTTTGTAAGTTTTACATCATATAAATAAAGTGTGTTACCACCCTGATCAAGATAATATTCAATACCACTTTCTTCTACATTGCGTCCGTCAATATAAGCATTTACTGTACTGTAGTCGATTCCAGTTGTATATTTATTTTCTACATCATAAAAGCTTGCTTCAAAGTCAATTGTCTCCGTATCGAATGTCATATTATCTTCCAACGTCTGCTCATTTGCAAGAACACTGTCTATCACTGGAGCGTCGACATCCGAATTACTTTCTCCGTATACAAACTGAAGATTATCAAAATACAGACTACCAGCTGTCTTAGTTCCCATATTAATACCGGGAACATACATGATACGAAGCGTCTGACCGCCCGCCAATATAAACGGAGGTTCCCACGCTGACAAGTCCGCTTCACAGTATTTCCAGCCTTCCCAGTAAATACCAGCCGGCGTATCTTCCGTCGCCTGACTTGTCTGAAGCGTAAAATCTACAGGGTCAGCCGTTCCGGTTTTCGGATTTCTAAGATAACCGCGCAGCCAGAAATTTCCGGTTCCTTCCGGAGCATACACCCACACACCGATACTTGTAGGTGTTCCGGGAATTTCTATGTCTTCCACGGCTCCAAAGTAAGCTCCGTCTGTACCGGATGGAGGAGCCGTAAAATCATAATTGATTTTCAGCGCGCTATTTCCGAAACGTACCGGTTCACCAGAATCGATTGTTACAAGTTCTGCCGACTGTTTTGCACCACGACCTGCATTACTCGTCTTGAAATTACTTCCTTCTGTATCGATCGTATAATAATCCGGGTCCTCAAAATCCCAAGCAATGGTAGGCTCTTTTCCGACAATCACATGAAGACTTCCGGATACTGCTGAATCATAAACAGATGTCGCGGTGATTGTTCCCTCTTCGCGTCCTCCATTGGAAGAATGAAACGTATTTCCATTCATAGTGCCGAGATTAGGGTTATCCATTGTCCAGTTGAAATCCCCTACCTTATAATTAACATCTCTTCCTTCAAATTTGACGATCAGATCCATCTCTATATCTGCATCAAACGCTGCACTTATCTCTGATTGCCGGAAACTGATGGAGTCCGGAGCCGCAATTTTGATCGTTGTACTGCCTTTCACAGTTCCATTTACCACAAGATTGACCGTCACATCTCCCTGCGTCCCATTTGAAGTAAAGGTTCCATCTGCACTAATACTTCCCAAATTTTTAGAAGCTTCATCCAGCTGCCAAGTTGCCTGAGCCGGAATCTCGGCAGGATATCCTCCACTGTCTACGCCCGTTGCTTCAAATGCAACAACAGATCCTGGCGTATAAATTTCATCTGCTGGTTCAATGGTTGCATGGTCGAATTGACCGTCGCTCTCAGCATTGGAGTATACGAGCAGAGATGACGAAATTGCTCGCTCAACTCCGTCAGAAGGACTGTTTCTGACTACCAGATCCTCTGTACCTTCCCTCTGAGTCATCATAGTCATTGAACCGCCGCCGTCAAGCCTAAGAGCATCTACACATCCCATGTCAATCATAATACCAGCCAAATCATTATGTGTCAGCCCTACAGAGACAGGTGCCTGACGTCCATCAACCGCAAGCAAAATAACCGAGCCATCCGCCTTAATACCAACCGCAGCCAACGGATGAACTTCATCGTTCATTTCCTGCTTCACACCATCCTTGATAAGAATCGCCTGCCCTCCGATCGCATCTTTTACATTATCTCCTAAAGGCGTTCCTTTCTCACGGATTTCTACTGTACCGTCGTTCAGTATCGCAACATACGGATGACCTGAATCCGTACGGTATACCGTTCCAGTCATTACCAATACTCCTTGCGGCTCTCCAGTCGCCATATTGAAAAGGTCTCCGTTGATACCGCCTACAATATTGATGTTTCGCTTTTTCTCTACGGCACGTCCTTGTGCCGTCAGTGTCTGCATAGACCACTTCGAACCATCATCATTCCCGTATCCTGCTATTACTCCACTGCTTCCTGACGATGTATCCACTGTAATTGAATACGCCATCAATTGTTCATCGCCGTTTTCGGTATTCATGACATATCTGTTTTCTTTGATTCCTGGCGCAATATTATAATCTTTTGTCGAAATCGTATGAAAACGTGAAGCACTCTTTGCCTGCTGATCACTTTCAGTAATAACTGCTTCACTTTCCAGCGCAGAATCCACGGCTGTTTCCTTATTGCTTTCTTCCGGAGATTCTGTCGGAATTACATCATTACTTGTTGTAGATTCCTCATTCTCTTTTGAGTTTTCTGGGGTTTTCGTTTCTGTCTCACCATTCTCCTGAGAGTCTCCTGATGTTTCTGTATCGCCATTCTCCTGAGAATTTTCCGGTGTTTCTATCTCTGTCTCACCATTTTCTTGAGAACCTTCCGGCAATTCTATGTCTGATTCTCCATCCTCTTCGTTGCCATCTGTCGACGTTGTTTCTCCTGGTTCGCTGCCTTCATTTGTTTCTGTAAATCCCTCTTCCTCGTCGCCTTCAACATTCTCTTCTGATCCAGTACCTACTCCACTACCATTTGCACCTTCATCCGTCGTACCAGAATCCGTCTGCACGCTGCCCTGTTCCTTATTCTCTGCCGAAGTGTCTGAAGCAGAAGCTGAAGTTTCTGTCACAGGATTTACCTGCATTCCCGCAGCAAACGCAAATTCGGCAGGAGACGTGAATGCCAACATTGCTGTCAGCATTACAGCAACTGCCTTTTTCCCGTGCTTTCTCATCATACCTTCTTCTTACCTCCTTTTTCTTTGGACATAAACAAAAAGAACTTACCGTATATTTTGTGCCTGCTCAAAGATGCGCTGATAAAACTTCTTTTATGTCTTTTTTAATATATCACAGAAGTAAGAAAATGAAAATAATATTTCCAATTTTTGGAGTAACAATCTGCCTTCTAATTTCAAAGAATTGTATTTTTCACGGATGAATCAATATATCAAATCTGACATTTATATTACAATTCTCCAACCCGCATATAAAAAAGGATTTTTTTAAGCTATATTGCTAAAAAAAATCCTTTTTTCAGAAATCTTCAAAAATTGTATAACCAAGTTTAAATCGAAAAAAATTAATAATCAATTATCTTGATTCATCTTTTCCAATACACCTGTATTTTAATAATGTATTTATTTATTCTCCTTAAAAACCAAAAATCTCTGACCCAAATAATTAAATCCAACAAACAAACACATTCCTGCCAACATAGCAACATTGTCTTGAACACTTTTTTGGGCAAAGCTCAAAATTCCACGAATCAATGGTCGTGCTATACCATATGCCAGGAGATAGCATATTGATATATTGACCACAAACCTGACAATCTGTTTTACCGACTTTTCTTTATTCTGAAATGTAAAGTATTTATTTAAGAAATAACTTACAATACTGCCTACAATATAATTCGCTGCGGAAGAAATCCAATAGTTCATATGGGCAATATTATATAGCAAAAACATAATGCTTGTCCCAACAATCGTATTGACTATTCCGACCAACAGAAATTTTATTGTTGTCTTATCAATTAGCTTCATATTTTCTCAACTCCGTTCTAAAACTTTTCCCTTCATCACTCTTTTCTTTTTTCTGTAAACTGCAGAACATCCCAAAATCAAAATTCCGACACAAGAAACCATCGCCCCGGTCTTCAGCATGGGAACATGATATATCATTTCAACCTGGTTGGTTCCATTCTTCAGCGGAATGGAAATAAGACAATCTCCAAATAACTCCGGCTCTATTTCTTCTCCATTCAACAAGATGGTCCATCCCGAATGATAAGGAACGGATAAGAAAAGCTTTTCACCCTCTTCTCCTTCTACAGCACAAGTTACATATCCATTTTCCATCTGCAGATTTTCCACTTCTGTCTGGGAAATCTTTTGCGTAATACGTTCCAACTCGTTAAGATCCAGGGCATAAAACTGTTCATCCTTAAGATCCATGTTTTCCGCTGTCAATGTCACTGTTACCGTTTCCTCTGCAGGATCAGTCGGAATATAAAACACGCTGGGCGACAACCAACTTGCATAAGCAAAACTCTTTTCTCCATTTATTTCAATGCTGGCACTCATTGTTGAATTCCAAGGGAGATTTCCATACAATGTATAATTCCCTACTGGAACTTCCACTGAATACGTAAGCGTATTATCACCCTCATTGCGTTCAAAATTGAGTCTCCGATAAATTTTAATCGGTTCTCCAGACAGTTCAGAAAACAGCTCATTCTGATATTCAAATGGATTTACATCTTCCGCTTTTGCTTCGGATTCTGTTGAATCATAAACAAATGCCAGAGGAAGTGAATAGGGATTTTCATATACTGTCTTTCCATTGTAATTTTCCAATTCTTCCACTGGTTCCAGGCCATTGATTGCATATGGCGATAAAATATATTTTACTCCCAGCAAAGAATCCGCACCGATCACCGACGTATTAACAATCTGCATATTTATGCCTTCACAACGATAACCTAATCTGGTAAGGAAATCCATCTGGCGTCCATCCGGCGCTGAGGTATATTCTGTAATTGATTTGTAATTATACGCCATCGATCCATTATAATACGCCGTTACGCCATTACTTCCCATGGCTCTCGTAGTCGTCTGAGAAATACGATAGTCGCCGCTGTCATACTGATGAATCTTGTCTATTTGTTCTATTGCCTGGGCTGTATATTCTTTAAAATCACCCACATCACTTGTACGATAATACACCGTCAGCAAATTGAGATTTATAAATAATTCGCTAACAACAACAGCTGCCAACAAAATGCCCCCTGCTCTCATCTTCTTTGCTTTTTCTTTCAAATTCACCAGCGACGGCCACTCTAAAAGAATTCCTGTAATAACAAGAAAGAATGCCGTAGCATAAACATATTTTATGTCCCACACAGGTTTTACATAATTTAATACAAGCAACAAAGACGCAAATATTATTGAACATTTAAGTGACAAATACGGGGTTTCCATATCCTCACTTTCTGATTTTTCAAAGAAACAAGCCGCAAGAAAAAGAATAAGAAAAATTGCTATGTAAGAATAACGATACCAATAACTATCTACCTGTTTAAACAAAGAAAATGTTACTGCGAGAGGTTTCCAATAAAGGCACAATGCCAATATACATAACACGATTCCAGCCACAAGTTTTTTTCTTATCTGGATTTTTTTGCTGAAAAAGAAACATGTGCATCCAATCACAGCGAAGCTTCCACAAAATAATGCTGCACTTCCCTGTGAACTTGTAGCCCCCAAAGTATAGTTTTGGATTGCTGAGACTGCGTCTCCAATAAACTCATTTTGGATCAATTCCCAGTCAAATGTACCTTCTCCACTTCCTTTCATAACAAAAACAGTAGGAAAAAATAAGAACGCGCTTAAAATAATGCCCATAGTCATTGCGCATCCGAAGCGTACTACCTCTCCAAAATATATTCTGATTTTCCTCTCCGCATTTTCTATATGATTATTCACAAAAAACATTTCAAAGAACAACCAGATAATCGCAAAAAGACAGTCCACGCCTGCACTATACCAATTGAATATGATCGCAAGACCAACCGTAATACTCAGAAAACGCAGATTATTTATGGCTAAAAGTTTATAAACCCCAAGCAAGATCAGCGGCAGCATATACACTCCATCTAACCACATGATATTACTGCACTGCGTTATATTATACTGCATAAAAGCATATGCCACAGACAATAAAACAATATACTTTGGCTGTAATTTTTCCGAAAATCTGTGTCTGAAAAAAAATGCACAGGTCACAGCCGCCGTACCTAACTTAATTGATATCAGAAAATCGAAAAAAACATGTAATTCTGTCTTTGGAAAGAAGATAACAAGAAAATTAAACGGTGATGCGAGATAATAACTGAAGGTGCCGATATTTGTTCCTCCAAGTTCCTTGCTAAATGTATATCCGATATCATTTCGACCGGCCAGAACATCTTTAAAATAGGCAAAAAAATCAAGATATTGTATGTTTGCATCATTACATGCCATGCTATTTTCTCCAAATGGAGCATACGAATTCAAATAGAAAAATAGCCATAACAAAAGAAAAACGCTGAAAAATGCTGTAATATATATCAATATACTGGCAGATTTTTTTTGAAAACCAGTGATTATATTCTGCTGACCCATATTTTACTCCTTATAGATATCTTCTTCGTCTGTTTCATCAGAATTAACAATATTCTCAACAATATAAATAGGACGATTTTTTATTTCACTAAACAACACTGAAATATATTGTCCAATAATACCGATAACTAAAAGCACGATTGCAAACATAAAACATAACGTAACGATAATTGTAGCGTACCCTACCGGTGTGTCAAATACAATTTTGCACACAATAGTATATAGCATTAAAATCAGCCCGCATAAACCAACGAAACCACCCGTATACATTCCCAGTCTCAATGGCATATCAGAAAAGCTACATAATGTTGTCATAGAAAATTTTAACAACTTACTCAGATTGTAATGACTTTCCCCCGCCACTCTGCTTCTAGCTGTATATTCTAAAGTTGTTTTGTTAAATCCAACACTCTGAACGTATCCTCGAAGATATCTCACTTTTTCACGGTATTCCTTGCGCAGTACATCTGCAACCTGCCTAGATAACGCAAAAAAATCAGAAGCGTTGTTCTCAAATTTTACCGGTGATAACAAGTTTAATACTTTATAAAATAACGAAGATGTCACTTTCTTGATAAAACCTCCATCTTCTCTCGATGATCGAATCATTGATATGACATCATACCCTGCTTCGAACTTCTGGATAATTTTAGGAATGCTTTCTGGCGGATGCTGCAAATCAGCATCCATGCAAACAATACCATCTCCACTTGCGTAATCAATGCCAGCTATCATAGCCGCTTCATGCCCAAAATTTCGCGAAAAATTTATAACACGAACCTTCTTATTTGTTTTTGCCAACTCACACAAGATAGAATAACTTTGATCTGTGCTGCCATCATTTACAAAAATAAGTTCATAGTCCCAATGGCATTCTTCTAATATCGGCAGAGTAGTTTTAAAGAATTCCCTGATCGATAATTCTTCATTGTATACAGATACAACAACCGAAATTTTATTCATAACCTTTTCTCCTATTCAAAATTCTTTTAAGCAATACCCTTTTTACTAATACTTCTCTACGAAAAATGTCAATAAAAACACTGCAACAAAACACCAAAAAAATTATTCCTATAGAATATAGAACAAAATACCGTGAATATATTTTTTCATTGCTCTTAAAAATTTCTCTCCACAAAAAATATCTTACATAATTGTTATCATGAACCAAATAAACTCCAAACATAGATTGGGCAAAATAATTTATATATTTACTATTTTTTATCTTTAGATTTTTAAAACAACAGAATAATGATACTGCGCATACAATCGTGAAAATACTATTTTCTTCTGCTCCATAAGTAGCGTACTTACCCAAATGAGGATTGTACTTTCCAGCATAATCAAAAACTATAATACATATAATGTAAAAAAAATAGACTCCTACAGTTATTAGCAGTCCATATTTATAATTTGTAGTAAATTTATCAGGAAACAATCTTAAATATGCACCAATTAAATACAGTAATACAAATAATCCTAGTTGTGAATATACCACACTTAATTCAAAAAAAGTAGGAATGACTGACCAAACAATCAACAATAAACTGATCAATTTTTTTAACTCTACAGAAGATAAATTTATGATCATTTTATTTATATATGGCACCAAAAGATACAAAATAAAATATGTTGTTGCAAACCAATACTGAAAAGAAGTTATCGGAAAAAATGCGTATATAATTCGTTCTACTGTCAGGCTGTTCAATGTTTTATTCAGCAAAGAAACAATAAACATTCCACTTACAGAATAAAAACAGATTTCAGCCCACAGTTTTATCGCTTTTGTCTTTTTATATCCAGAATAAACAGAAAAATATCCCATTACTATAACAAATATTGCAACGCCTATTTTTCCCCCTACCTGCAAACTTTGAACAAAAACATGATTTAATTGAATAGAGGTTGGGTCAAACTGAAAATTACTATGTAAAGAGTAGTGATGCATCACAATTAAGAGCATTGCAATAATCCGCAGCATCTCAATATTGCTGCTTCGCTCCTTGATTATTTTCATCCTAACTTTCTCCTATGCCGAACTCTCCTACGCATTTTTTCATTCTTATTTTTGTTTATAAATTCGTTCAATGCCGGCACTAATAGAAACAGAAAGGTATTCACATGTACTTCTAATAAGCGCGGCTCAATAAAACAATATAAAAGCACTATGCCAAAAATAAAGCATCTGATCTTTCCTTCTGTTCTTCTTATATATTTGCTGCAGAGAACAAACAAAAAAATCGTGATACAGAATATTAGAATGCCAAAATTAACCAGTATATATCCATAAGATGAATCTACAAAATTGTAACTTGCCAAAAGGCTGTCTGTATCCGTTGAACCTCCAAAACCAATCCATTCTATATTATTTCCAAAAAGGTGAACACCATAATTCCGAATAGCGTTCGCCGTCAGCCGAATCCTATCTGTCAACAGATTATTGATCAATTTTGTAATGGGCAGGGGCATTGTAATGCAAAGCAAAAATAATCCAGCCGATAAGTATACCACCAGGTAATCATAAATATTGCATCCAAACTTTTTCATCTTATCTCCAACTCTGGATCCTGCTTTTTGAAGCCAGCCACATATTTGTTTTTTTCCGACAATCCATAAGATGGCTGCGATAATTCCAAAGGTCAAAAATCCCATTCTGCTGTCTGTCAACTTATAAACCAGGAAATTAAATATTTCTGCTGCCGCAAATTCCTGATTTGATAAAGAGGAATTTTTAAACCATAAATATAATAAAAAGATAAACAAACAACTGGTTACCATCACACTGGGATAGGTGTAACCCAAGGCATGGCGTATAGGAATATCCTCTCTTTTAAACAACAGGTCAGGAATAATATTGAAAGAACTGCTCACAACAATAATTCCCATCAATATGCTCTGTAACCACAACGTTTTTCTGGCAATGTCATCAAATTCCATCCCCTGGGAAGCAATCAGCAGTACGCTTACAAATAATAATGTGCTGTCATCTGTAACCAACGATCCAACTCCAAGAAGTGTCATAAGGACAAAATATCCAAGGAATTTTTTCGTCGATGCGCTTCCAGTCAAGCTGATTTTGGATTTATTTTCCAGTCTGTATTGATCATATAGGTCTGCTGCAATTTTTACTCCTGCTACTCCAAAAGATATATATCGCATGATAACAAATACCCTTGCCAACAAAGTATATTCTGTAAACATTGTTGATTGTAATACAGTAGCAACCACATAAAGAACATATGCACTATAAAATATCCTATTCATCCGTTTGCTCCTTGTACTTACCATTTACTTTCCTAATACTGCTAATAACATTTTCCCCTGGCACAGTTGTTTTCCCACAATTTCCACATTTGATTTCATAATCCTGTAGTCCTCTTCCGACAAGCTTTTCAATTTCAAAGGTATTTCATTCATCTCCCTTACCGCTATTCCAAGATTATTTTTTTCGATGTATTTCGCCATTGCTGCCTTTTCCCAGATAATCACCGGCAATCCACTGGCTAAATATAACGATGTCTTATGCGGATTGTTATATTTCATATATTCCCCAAATACACCTGTACAGGCTCCAAGATCATCGCCATCCCAAACAAGGCCAAAACCGCCTTCCAGCTTTTCCGGCAGCTCTTCCGGCTTGTACTGTCCACAATACTTTACATTTTTTCCCTGAGTTTCCCCATCATAATTGGGACCATATAAACGAAACTGTATCTCTCCTTCCACTTCATTCAGCCGATATACATAGCCCGCTTTTTCCCTTTTTAAATTTCCCGCTATGACAACCTCTGTTTTCTCTCCAGCTTTCCGACCAGCCACAGTATCTTTTGTCAAATAGTCAAAAATATTCAAGGAACGAATTTCCTTGTCGCTGTAACCGTTTTGTTTTAAATATTCAACCATAACAGGGTTATGGGCGATTATTACATCTGCCGTACTTAGAAATTCCCTTTCTCCATTTGTATATACTCCGCGCAAGCTGTCCAAATCATGAATCAAAAAGGTCAATTTCACATTTTTTCTTTTCATTTTTTTCAAAAAAGGAATTGCCACGGTACTCACTTTCGGATACATTGCCAACGGATATTGAATCAGCAATTCTGAATGTTCCGGAATCTTATGATAAATTTTACTCCAATCATTTCTTGTAAGAAAAAGCATCTTGATTTTATCCAAAGTTCCTTTTTCTTCACTGTGATGTACGACCAGCGGTTCCCAGCCTTCATTTACAAGAATATCTGCAATATCATTTCTTGCTTTGGAACCCGCATGATTTTCAATAAAGTTCTTTTCTACAACACAATACTTCCCCATCCTCTTCCCTTTCACTCTGACAAAAGCTTTTCCAGTATTTCTGTCTGCAATTTTATATTGTAGGGTGACTTTAAGAATTTCGCCTGTGTAACCCTTCCTTTCTTAACCGCTGTATTTAAAATAAAATCAGCCCATTCCTCGGAGGCATCTGTAAGTTTCATAAAATAAAGATTATCATTGATCTGTATCTGTTTCGTTATCGTATCCGACACTACACAAGGCAGACCATTTGCCTGCGCCTCCAGCAATACGATCGGCAAGCCTTCAAATACAGATGGAAATAGAAACAGATCCATCGCCTGATATAACTGCGGAATATCGGAACGCACTCCTAAAAACCGTACATTCTCTTCCAGGCCATAATCAGAAACCTTTGTTTTCATCTCCTCCATCAGCTCACCCTGACCGATCAGAAGCAGTTCCACATTCTTTTCTGCTTTCACTAAATTTCTCATGATTTCCAGCACAAACTTGTGATTTTTCTGAAAATGAAAGCGACCTATATGTCCAATTACAATCTTATCTTCACAATTCAATTCTTTTCTGTATTTTCCCCGCACATCTGCGTCCGGAAGAAATTTATCGGGATCAACTGCGTTATAAATCAATTTATATTTTTCACTTCTCATGTTTTTTTCACCAAAAAACCATTTTGAAGCCTCATCCGAACAGGACCAGAAATCTGTTGCATACTTATTGATTTGCGCGCGATTCATTTTATGCAGCTGTCCTCTTAAAAAACTGTCTCCATTATCCGCATTGTGGCAGTGAATGATTCTCTTGGGGATGCCAAACTTCTTAGCGGCTTTTAAATAATCAATATTTGCCAGGCTGCAGACATTTACCCAGATTGCACAATACTTCTGTGCGTTTTCCTGCATAAATGTCTCCAATGCTTCTGCGAATTCTTTTCTTCCATCTCTTCTTGCAGGTATTCTGTGGATTATCCCCCCTAAAGACTTTATTTCCTCTTCATATGCAACAATCTTCGTATTGCATAAAAACTCAAATTGTATCTTATCTCTGTCAATTCTGCGATAATAATTCATAATTACGCTTTCAACCCCGCCAGGGTTCTCCGTAATTCCAAATACCAGTACTCTTTTCATCAATTTCATTTCCTATCTTTTTGAATAGTTTTTAAACTGTTTATGTCTGATTTTTGCTATCATTCTTACGCCGAAGTAAAAATGACACTTTATACATGCCAGAGTTATTTGCCGCGTCTTGGAAAAATCCTCAAAATGAATATGTTTTAACGCAGTGTCAAACATCGGCTGTTTTAACAGCTTTTTGAACTCTCTGATCTGCTCTTTTCCTTTTAGACCTGACTGTGGATGGAAAGAATAATTAATTACAATCAGCAACAAATGATATAAAACACAGCTATAATAAGTTTCCCGGCAATATTCTTTGTCCTTTCTCTCGTCGATATCTTTTTCCAAAGCCTTCATCGACTTCACATATTTCTGCACGTAATCTTTCTGATATCGTCTCACTGCAGAAGAGGCATTGTACCAGTAGTGATAACAAAGCTCCGTGATATATACAATGCGTTTTGCATCACAGGCGGCGCGAAACATAAACTCTGCGTCCTCAGCTGCTGATAAATTCTCATTAAAGTATATCTTATTCTCTATTAAAAAGTCTTTCCGGAACAATTTGCCCCAGACAAACCCCGCTCCTGTTTGAGGCTTCAAGATATCTTTTTCAAAAATCTCTTTATTACCGTACTCGAATACCTGCGAAGCTTTCAGATATTGGTGCAATTGTGAGGTTGTGCCATATTCCATTATGTGCTCTCCCATCACAATATCTGCGTTTTGTTCTTCCCCTGTTTTCAGCTGTATTTTGAGCGCGTCATCTTCCATCCAATCGTCCGCGTCAACAAAAGCGATCCATTTTCCTTCTGCGTTCTGAATTCCTTTGTTTCTTGCCGCAGACACTCCCTGATGTTCTCTTTCCATAGCCTTAATTTTAAGCTTTCGTTTTCTGAACTTTTCCACCAGGCTATTATAATTTGACATGTCTTCATCAAAAACTAGCAGGACCTCAAAGTCCTGCTCCGTTTGCTTTTCCAGTCCATTCAGACATCTTTCCAATAATGAAATTTCCACATGATAAATCGGTATAATTACACTGATTTGGGGATTTTCTTTTTCCATCATCTTACAATCATCTTTCTCTCAAAAACTTGCATCATACTTTTTCCCGGAAAACTTTGCCCGCAAAAAAGACACTCCCTTATGCAGCCAGTTTACCTGCTCCATGCTGATCACCGGAACTTCCTGATACGAATATCCATTTTTCTCAATCCAGACATCCAGCAGAAGCTCACTGACCCTTCCAAACAGCCTTGCCTGAAATGGATCGTAATTTTTATAATCAATTCTGTGTTCCAGATCCGCGAGAATCGGAAACAGCCAGCTGCAGTAAGCATCACATTTTTTGCGGGACATAATAAACATATTGAACATATGTCCGTAGGTACGTTTCATTACTTTATCAAAAGCCGAAATGTACTCCGGACATTTCTCCAACAGAATTTCTCTGGTACAATCCAAATGCTCCGCATAATGGGTATGTGCATAATGCGAATACAAATTTTCAATGTAATAGCGTCGCTTTTTGGGCAGAATGATATCGCTCTTCCTCAAAAGGCTTTTGATTTCTTTTTCTGTCAAAATCCGATTAAATTTATCACCATGTCCCGCTCCTTGTTTTCCTGCAAAATATCTTCGATAGTGTACCAATCCCATATAATCAGAATCCATATTTTTCCACATCCAGTACAATCCGGTCAATTCACAATAATAGGGATTCTTCCCAGAAATGTTATCTCCGGTATTATCTCCAGCAAAGCCAATATCCGCTTTTCCTTCTCTTCCCACATGAAGCGGAAGATAACATTTCTCCTTCGGCATCCAATATTTTTTATGCACTGCAACAATGACGGTAATTTTCATTCTTTGATCTTCTCCCACATATTCATCGCCGATTCGATTACCTTGTCCATATCGTAATATTTGTACTCACCCAGACGGCCGCCAAAAATCACTTTTTCTTCTTCCGCTGCCTTTTTCGCGTATTCCTGATACAACGTCTGATTTTTCTCATCGTTCACCGGATAGTATGGCTCCATGCCTTCCTTCCAGTCTGTCGAATACTCTTTTGAGATAACGGTCTTCGGCTGTGTGCCAAACTCAAAATGCTTATGTTCGATCACACGGGTATAGGGCGTCTCCCTGTCTGTATAATTGACAACTGCAACTCCCTGGTAATTTTCCATATCCAGAACTTCTGTTTCAAACCGCACCGTCCGGTACTCCAGTTTTCCAAGACAGAAGTCATAATACGCATCGATTGCACCGGTATAAACAACTCTGTCGCCCATCGCCATGTACTTCTCTTTATTCTCCAGAAAATCAACGCCGGTCTCAATATCCGCGCCTTTAAAAAGCTTATCGATCAGTACATTGTATCCGCCGATCGGAATTCCCTGGTATGCGTCGTTGAAGTAGTTATTGTCATAAGTAAAACGTACCGGAAGCCTTTTGATGATAAAGCTTGGCAGATCCTTGCAGTCCCTGCCCCATTGCTTTTCCGTGTAACCCTTTACCAGTTTCTGATAGATATCTGTTCCTACAAGCTTGATCGCCTGTTCTTCCAGATTCTTCGGCTCTCCCGGAATACTTGCCCTCTGCTCCTCAATTTTGGCTTTTGCCTCGTCCGGCGTGCGAACTCCCCACATTTTGCTGAAAGTGTTCATATTGAATGGCATATTATAAATCTCACCTTTATAGTTGGCAATCGGTGAGTTGGTATACCGGTTAAATTCTACCAGAGAATTTACAAAATTCCACACCTTTTTATTGCTGGTATGGAAAATATGCGCACCATATTTGTGTACATGGATTCCCTCAATATCCTCACAATACACATTGCCTCCAATATGATCACGCTTTTCAATAACAAGGCATTTTTTGCCCTCCTGACGCGCCAGATAATTGATCACTCCTGAATACAGTCCGCTTCCTACTAATATATAATCATACTTTTTCATCTCTTCTCTCCTATTATCTACTATTTTGCTCCTACTTTTTTAAATATAACAACAATGGTCTTTAAGATAATCTTAGCATCCAACTGCAGTGACCAGTTGTCGATATAATCCAGATCCATGCGGACAACCTCTTCAAAATCCTCAATATTGCTGCGTCCGCTTACCTGCCACATTCCTGTCAGTCCGGGTTTCATGCTGAGCCGGCGTTTATGCCTTGCTTCGTACTGCTGAAACTCATCTACAGTCGGCGGTCTTGTTCCGACCAGGCTCATATCTCCTTTCAGAATATTCCAGAACTGCGGAAGCTCATCGATACTGGTGGCACGGATAAATTTTCCAACTTTCGTTACCCGCGGGTCATCTGTCATCTTGAACATCAGACCCTTCATCTCATTTTTTTCCATCAGGGCAGCTTTCCGCTCTTCTGCATCTTTGTACATGGAACGGAATTTGTAAATATAAAAATACCTTCCGTTTTTCCCTACCCGCTTTTGTTTGAAGACCAAAGGCCCCGGGGATTCCAGTTTCAGAATTGGCGCCAGGAAGATCGTCACAACACCCGTAATGGCAAGTCCCACCAAAGCCCCAACAATATCAATGATCCGTTTCATCACAAGCTTATTGTAATCAAAAAATCGAGGGGCAAAACTTACCACCGGATAATCTCCGATCATATCGATCTGTTTACTAAAACCTTCCTGTCCTTCCAATACATTGATATTCAGCTGTACAGTAATTCCCATCTCCTCGAATTCACTGATACATTTTTCCAAAGACTTTCCGGTAGAATAGGAGATGTTGATATACGCAACATCCACCACTTCTTTTCTGGCGTCTTCGTACAGATCCTCAAAAGTTGCCACAACGGGAAAACCTTTGATACTCTCTCCTCTGCGGTCCACATCCAGAATCGCGATACGCACCGTATAGAAATCCAGTTCCTCCGCTTCTTCAAGCTGTGACAACACCTTATCCACCCGGTCATTGGTCGTGACCAGATACATATGCTGTTTTCCTCCAAGCGCATATTGCTTTTTCATTATTTGCTTTGCCGCCATGTGTCCAATATACATCAAAATAATATTGCACAACACGGTAACAAGCCAGACACCTCTGGATAAGAAATCCATTTCGCGGGCCAGGAAAAAGATGGCCGCCAGAACAGCCGCCACGAAAATATTCACCTTGATAACATAGATGAATTCTTCGTATTTATCTCTCTGCATCAGGTATTGATTCATATTAAAAAAAATGAACACACAAAAATAGGCCAAAAAGACCAGCCACAGACTTCCCACTACATCATTCATCGAAAGTCCCATTGGATTTGGTCTAAACTTCAGCCTACAAAAACTCGCGAAAAGATAACTTGCCACGATACAAACTGCATCAATAATCATTAAAAGTAAATTCTGAAACTTCTGCTTTTGTTGATACATCGCAGGAACTCCCCCCGGTCACTCTTTTTTATATGTTATGTAACTTTTATTCTATCATATCCTCTGCTAAACCGCAATATATTATCCATATTTGACAATTTTATGTCATTTTCATTAAGCCCATCTTTTGATGGATTTTTTTCTTCTTAGCATTTTATTTTCAGTTATTTTTTCTCTTATAACTCTTTTTCACAGCATTTAGCTCTTTTCATAATTCTTCTCCGTCCTCCTCCGGCGCATTGCTCTGTTTTAACAATTTTCTGCCCACGCTGCTGTCCACAATTAGAAAAAAGCAGAACACATCTGAAAGCTTTCTCCCTCCGAAAGCTTTCAGATGTGTTCTGCTTCGTTTCCCTTATTTTTTATCTATCCATCAGTTCTGCTCTCCCAGTCCACTTTCCACCGCGGCTGTCAGCGCATCCAGAGCTTCCTGTTCATCTTCACCCTCACAGATCAGTGTAATCTCATCTCCGCTTTTGACACAAGCCCCAAGCACACTGAGTACGCTCTTGGCGTTGGCCGTGGTATCACGGAACTGGAATGTTATCATAGATTTATACTTCATCGCTTCCTTGCAAAGATTCCCTGCCGGACGAAGGTGCAGTCCTGTCGGATTTGTCACGGTAACTTTCCTGCTTACCATTTTTGTTTCCTCCTAATTGGCATTGTCAGACGTTCTTGCAGAGGTATCTGTCTTTTCCCTCAGATGCACTGTTACAGTCACCTCATTCTTCTCAGTTGCTTCATCATCTCCGTTGACCAGTTCATAATTGTCCGGCAATTGGATCTGTACCGGAACCTCAAAGTCTCCTGCGGCCTTTCCGCTCAGATCGATCGTCGCAATAAGCATTGAGGTATCAAATTTTTCCAGATTTTCATCGGATGCTTTGATGCGGACAGGTATCTGGGTCTGATCGTAAAGAACTGACAGATTGCTTGCCAGATTTTTCGTCTGGATCTGATCTACATCCAGCTGGAATTCCTTGCTTCCGTTTGGAAGGATTGATACATGCACGGTCACTGTTTCCGCGGAACTGGTGATTTTCAGCTCCGGTTCGTCGGTCAGCAGTTCATCAATATTCACTGTAATGTCTGTATCCTTGCTCTGACCGTCGATATTGATCAGTTCAGCCGGTATGGTAACCACATTTCCATTCGCTGCAAGCTCGCTCAACGCTTCCTCAGATCCTGCAACTGTAATCTCCTCCGGTGTTGTGGTAATGTCTGTCACCTGATAGCCGTGTTCCGGTGTTCCGCTGTACTCAGCTTCCAGCTGGACTCCGGTCTGTTTTCTCCAAAGTTCGATTGTAACATCAATCTCACGGCTGCCGGTCTCGAAATTCAGGAAATTCATCTGGGTCTCTGTCATTTCGTCCAGATTTTTATCGATTACAACCAACGTACCCTTTACCGTTCCGGACTCAGACATACCGCTGACATCCACCTTTGCCACAACGCTGCTGATCTTGCTGATCAGGGATTCCGGACCGGAAATAGAAATTGTTTCAGGATCTGTCGTTCTGCTCCCTATCTCATACTCCTTTGCCGGACTGGTGTCTCCCACATCGACGCTGATCGGAAATCTGGCGCTGTCCACATCTTCGATCTCGATGGGGATGGTTGCTGTCTGCGTATGGATATTTTCCGACGAAATTCCCGCGCATGCCGCAGTGACCGGCACATAGACCGGATCTGTTTCCATCGTAACGATCTGGGTCAGATCCGCTGTCACCGTGATGTCTTCTGCCTGTACTTTGTTGACCACCGACCGGTTTCCTCTTATGGATACCGCCATCGTCTGATACTGTGCCGATACCTGATACGTCTTCCGTCCTTCCGCGATATAGGATTCATTGGTGATCTGTACCGGGATGTCCGCAAAAGTTCTTGTGGTGATCGGATCACAGATATCCGTCACCGCATACCAGATAATGATCGCAATGATCACGGACGCAATTTTAAGCGGCAGGTTGTTCAATATCTTTTCTTTCATGATTCACCCGCCCTTTCTTTTTTTCGTCTTCGGATCCAGCGTTTTCCTTTTCCGTCCTCTCCGTCCTGTTTATGCGGAAGATCCTGGATCAGATGAAGCTGCTCCCTCAGTTCCGTCGGCGTTACCCCTTTCGTCAGTTCGCCGCCCATTGCGTAGGAAACATTTCCGGTTTCCTCAGAAACGATGATCGTAAAGGAATCTGTCGCCTCGCTGACCCCTACGCCCGCTCTGTGGCGGGTGCCAAGATCCTTGCTCAGAGTCATATTGTCCGACAGCGGAAGGTAACAGGTCGCCGATACGATCCTGTCTCCCCGGACGATCACCGCACCGTCGTGCAGCGGCGTATTGTGTTCAAAAATATTGATCAGAAGCTGGCTGGACAAAATTCCATCCACTTCAATTCCGGTTTTCTCAAATTCTTCCAGTGTAATATTTCTTTCGATGACGATCAAAGCTCCGGTTTTCACTTTTCCCATTTCGAAACTTGCACGCACAAGCTCATTGACCGTCTTATCGCTGAATCGCTCCTCTTTTTCCGACGATCCCGGAAGTGTAATGGAAGCCAGCGGTGTTTTTTCGCCGAGCTGTTCCACTGCCCTTCGCAGTTCCGGCTGGAAAATAATCACGAGAGCTGTCAGCGCAACCCCTCCCAGCGCTCCAAGCAGATACAGAAACGTCTGCATCTGAAAGATACTTGCTATCGCAAAGAATGCCAGGATTACCAGGATTCCTTTTAACAGTGTATACGCTTTCGTGTTCTGCACCCATCGGATCAGATGGTACACAAAATATGCGATCAGCAAAATCTGTACGATATCAATAAATTCTATGGGCTTCGGAAGCGTTATCTCCGATAAACGTATCGTTATCCAATTCCAAACTGCCTGCACACTGTCACTTCCCTTCTTTTCCTGTTTTTTATCCTGTAAATGAGCCGGAGTGGATTTTCCCCTCGCGGAACTGTTCAGCCAGCTGAACGGTTCCCCTTTCATCCCCCGGTTTCCTGTTTCTCTTTACAGATTCTTCAGTGTATCTGTCAACTTTTCCTCAAAGTCTACAGATTCAAAATAATCTTCATTCATTTCAAGATCCATTTCTGGCTCCGTCTCAATCTTTTCCGCGGCGTCTTCCGCAGAAACCTCCTCGACAATCCTGTCGAAAGCGGGCTCCATATCCTGTTCCGGTGACTCTCCACGTGCCTGAATGATATCCCGTGGAATTTCAACGGTTTGCTCTTCCGGCTCTTTCCTTGAAATTTCATAGTTCTTCAGAACTTCTGTTTCCTCCGGAACCTCTTCTTTCAGTTCTTCTTCGCTGATATTTTTAATGGTCCGGTCCGGATTTGCAACTGCCATTTTCGGAACTGCCTTCACATAGTAATAGTACTCATCATCCTGAAAACGGAACATCTTGCTTCTGGAATAATCTCCACCAAACACAAACAGCTGGAGGACATAACAGATCAGACACGCTCCCACTGTTCCGATCACCAGCACCGGAACAGATACCGGAACCTCCAGAAACAGAGCGCCGGCAAGCTGGATCACCAGATATGCGATACCGCCTGCAACCACAGAAACCTCCCAAGCGTAATCCGCCTCAAGGCTGCGGATCAGATACACGACCAGAAGTGTAACGGTACAGCAGATGACTGCAACCAGAAGTTCTTCATTCTGGAAGATCCCTTCCGCAAGAGCCGTCACAAGATCCAGCATATTAAGATCCTCTCCTGCTGCAAGCACTGCAATCCGTTTCTGTATCAGATTCATAAAATAATATACGATCAGACCGCATGCCATAGACAGTGCTGATATGGGACCGCCGACCAGTCCGAAAGCGATCGGAACTGCCGCAGGAATATTCAGGGCGAATGCCAGCGGGGTCAGGACCAGCGCCAGTGCCTCTCCAGAGGCGAAGCGAAGATACAGCACCCACAGCGTCAAAAACAGAACCGCCCCGAACGCCGCCGCAAGAATATGTACTCCCGTACACTGCAGCAGGATCAAAACCATCGCAAAAAATACCGTGCCATTCAGCGGAATGATCGCGCAGATCAGCGAAAGGATCAGTAGGATCAGTACAACAAATATGCTGCCCAGCGCCGGCACATAGTCCAGCGTATGATTGATGCTCAGAAACACTGCCAGCGCCAGCAGAAACTTGGCTGCCGGAAGGATATACGTTCCATATTCTGCATAGATCGCTTTCAGCTTTTCCTTCAGTTCCAAAAACATTGTCATTCGGGATTCCTCCTGTTCCGCTGCCTTCTTTCTTCTCTGCCGTACTCTTTCAGCAGCGTCCCAAGACCCTGCGTATATTTTTTCGTATTCTTCACAGCCCGTTTATATTTCTTCATCGCAATATAAATGGTTATCGCCGAATATACAATCAGCATTCCCACGTAAACCGCCGCCAGAAGAAACAGCAGTAGCCAAAGATTCATGGAATCCATTCCGTCCATGAGCCAGTCCAGTTTCCACAGCGCCCAAAGACCGATCACCAGAAAATATCCGATCGTCGTAATGAAGAAATTCTTCAGCAGCATAAGTCCGATATAATCATTCCGGTAATACCGGCTGATCTTCATTTCTTTTTTCCCATCCTCCTGCTCGTAACGGGCAAGAGCCGTCATCTGACGGATTCTTTCCTTATTCAGCATAGGTTTTCCTCTTTATCACATACTGGCTGCAAATCAGACGTACCGGTCATACGCCATTTTTCGCAGTATTTGCCAGGTCATATCTTCATTATTCTATCATATTATCCGCCGGATGGAAAGCGGTTCCTGAAAAGTTATCCCGTATTTCCAATGGCCACTGCCACAAAGCAGACTTCTTCGGCGCCGGCCTGTTTCAAAAGAGCCGCCAGCGCATCTACGGTACTGCCGGTCGTATAAATATCATCGACCAGAAGAATGCGTTTATATGGGAGTTTTTTGTCCGGATGTTTCAGGGCAAAAGCTTCTCTTAGATTTCTCCTGCGCTCTTCATGATCCAGTTCTTTCTGCGGCAGCGTGTTTTTCTTTCGCAAAACCAGATCCGCATCCATCGGAATCCCGGTCTGGTCTGTCAGCTGCCGCGCAAGGACTTCTGCCTGATTGTAGCCTCTGGTTCGAAGTTTCTTTTTATGGATTGGCACCGGAACCAGTACCTCCGGCTGCATCCTCTGTATGGCATCGCCGCCGTAGATACGGATTGCCTGAGCATAAAAACCGGCGTATTCCTGTCTCTGAGCATATTTAAAACGCATCAGCGATCCCTGGATCGGTCCGTGATAAGGATAAACGGCATATCCTTTTTCATAGGCATGCTTCCCTTTGCCGCATTCCACACAGTATTCTTCCGTCCACGAGCGGATCGGCTTACTGCATTTCCTGCATCTCGGCTCTTCCACCGGCTTCAGCTTTCCCGCACATTTCCGGCAGATATAAGGCTCTTTTTTCTCCAGGATCCCGTCGCAGACCGGACACCGCCTCGGATAAATCCAGTCCAGGATGTTTCCTGCTCTTTTCTTCATATCGGGCACCTCCCAATCTGGTACCTGCAAAAAGCGCTGACAGCTATACTTCATAATTCAGCATCTGCCAAAGGACATTGTCGGCCAAACCGCAAATCCAGTATCTGTAAACCATATCACCGGCTGCATTCCACGATCCGTTCCGCCAGGGTCGTATACCGGTTTTCCTCGATGTGGTTTTCGATCATCGCCTGAAACGTCACATCGCTTCCCACCAGCGTCACACATTTTCTGGCCCGTGTCACCGCAGTGTACAGAAGATTCCTGGTCATAAGCATTCTCGGCCCGCCGAGCAGCGGAATGATCACTGCCGGGTACTCGCTTCCCTGTGCCTTGTGGATCGTTGTTGCATAAGCAAGCTCCAGCTCCTCGGTCTGTTTATACGTATAATCCGCAAATCTTCCCTCTTCATACTCCACGGTCACCAGCTCAGCATACGGATTGATCTTCCGGATCATGCCCAGGTCGCCGTTGAACACACCCATGCCGCGCTCAGCGACCACTCCATTGATTCCCCGGATCTCCCACTCCAGCTGATAGTTGTTTTTGATCTGCATGACCTTGTCGCCTTCCCGGAACACGCCGCTGCCGTTTTCTTTTTCTTCTTTCTCCGGCGCCGGCGGATTCAGGTATCTCTGAAGGATCGCATTGAGGCTCTCCACCCCCAGCGCCCCCTTCCGCATCGGTGTGAGTACCTGGATATCCTGGGGTTTCGCGTCCACATACCTGGGAAGTTTCTGTGAGATCAGCGTGACGATCACCTTCTGGATCACATTGACATCATAGCGTTTCAGAAAGAAAAAGTCCCTGCTCTTGTTATCCAGGATCACCTTTTCTCCATTGTGGATCTTATGAGCATTGACAACAATATCACTTTGGGAAGCCTGACGGAAGATCCTGGTCAGGCGTACCATCGGAAAACATTCCGAACGGATCAGATCCCGGAGTACGCTTCCCGGTCCAACGCTTGGAAGCTGGTTCTGGTCTCCCACAAGGATCAGCCGCGTTCCCGGAATCAGGGCACACAGCAGAGCATGCATCAGATGGATATCCACCATAGAAACCTCATCGATGATCACCACATCCGCCTCCAGCGGATTGGATGCGTTCCGCTCGAAATGTACATTAACGGAATTGTCATCCACGCCGCCGTTCAGCTCCAGTAGCCGGTGGATCGTGCACGCTTCATAACCGGTGGTTTCTGTCATCCGCTTTGCCGCACGGCCTGTAGGGGCTGCCAGAAAAATATCCAGCCCTTCCGCCGCGAAATAATGGATCATCGCATTGATCGTCGTGGTTTTTCCCGTGCCGGGACCTCCGGTAAGGATCATCAGTCCGCTGCACGCCGCCTCGACGACGGCTTCTCTCTGCACCTCATCCAGTTCCGTGCCGGCACTTTTTTCAATCTGTTCCAGCTGACGCCTTACGGATTCCCTGTTTTCCTCACAGATAACGTTCAGTTCATGGAGCATGCGGGCACAATTCAATTCCAGATAATAATACTGTCCGGCATAGACCAGTTTCTGCTTTTCCTGATTGGGAAGTTCCCGTTCTTTCAATACGATCTTCCGGTCAATGGCAAGATCCATCAGGTACTTGGACATATCCTCCACCCGGATTCCCAGAAGTTCCTGTGCCCGTGCCGTGAGGATTTCCTGGGGCAGATACATATGCCCCTGTGCGGAAGCCTGGTTTAATATGTAAAGCAGCGCGCTGCGGATTCGGTATTCACTGTCAGCGACAATACCAATCTTCCCTGCAATCTCGTCTGCCATCTTAAATCCTACGCCCTGAATATCTTCTGCTAATTTATAGGGATTTTCTTTCAAGATGCGGTACAGGCCATCCCCGTACTGCTGATAGATTTTAGCCCCCAGGCCAAGAGAAATTCCATATTGAGACAGGAAGATCATGGCATTCTGCATCTCAGCCTTCTCCGCCACCTGTGCGGCGATCTCTCTGGCTTTGCGCTCACTGATCCCCTTCACTTCTGCAAGCCGCTCCGGCTCTTCCTGAATGATCCTTAAGGTGTCTTCCTGAAACCGCCGGACGATCCTGGCGGCCAGCGCCGCTCCCACGCCCTTGATCGCCCCGGATCCCAGGTAACGCTCCAGGGCGACGGAATCTTCGGGTACCTTGGTTTCATAAGAATCAATGCGGAACTGACGGCCGTAAACAGCATGCCGGATCTCCTCTCCGGACGCCTCGATCAGCTCTCCCTCCCCGATAGCGGGAAGTGTACCGACACAGGTCAGCTCCGCGCCTTTCATTTTTAAGTTCAAGACGGTATAACCGTTTTCTTCATTGCGGAATATGATATGTTCCACATATCCCTCTACTGTTCTTTTCTCCATATCAAAACTGGCTTTCAAACTTTGTCATTACTTCCCGGTACTGTCCGGTTCCCAGCGCCACCACACAGGATGGATTTTCTGCTGTCATGGTCTGGATTCCAGTCCGCTCCTGGATCAGCTCCTCAATGCCGTCCAGCAGACAGCCGCCTCCGCTCAAAACGATTCCGCGGTCCGCCACATCTGCCGCCAGTTCCGGGGGAGTTTTTTCCAGAACTGCACAGACGGCATCTGCGATCTCGCTGGTGGTCGGCTGCAATGCCTCACGAATCTCCGCAGACGTCAGCGTAATGGTCTTTGGAAGCCCGGTGATCACATTCCGGCCTTTTACCTCCATGCTCTTTTCTTCAATCCTCGGATATGCCGAACCAATCTGAATCTTGATGGATTCCGCGGTCTGCTCACCGATGAACACATTATGTTTCTTTCGCACATAGCGGATGATCGCCTCGTCAAAATCATCCCCTGCAAGCTTGACCGAACTGGAGACAACGGTGCCTGCCAGTGAGATCACCGCAATATCTGTTGTTCCGCCTCCGATATCTACGAGCATATTTCCGCAGGGCTTCGTGATATCAATCCCGGCGCCGATCGCTGCTGCCACCGGTTCCGGCACGATTATAACATCCCGCGCTCCTGCCTGGTACGTCGCCTCTTCCACAGCCTTGCGCTCTACCTCCGTGACACCGGACGGTACACAGATGCTGATCCTCGGTTTCCGGAATGCTTTTCTTCCCATCGCTTTTTGAATGAAATATTTCAGCATTTTTTCTGTGATCAGAAAGTCTGTGATCACTCCCTGGCGCAGGGGGCGGATCGCCATGATGTTGCCCGGCGTACGCCCGATCATCTGTCGTGCTTCCTCTCCGATTGCCTTGACTTTATCGGCGTCTTTATCATATGCAACTACGGACGGCTCTTTGAGCACGATTCCTTTTCCTTTGGAATACACCAGAATACTGGTGGTTCCAAGGTCGATTCCTATATCTGTCCCTGCAGCCATATAATTCCCCTTTCTTTTCCCTGCGAATGTCCACAGACGTTCTGCTGCTGTTCACTTTCAAAATACTTGTAACAGTTCAGCCAGCTGAACTGTTACGAATACTTACAGCTCAATCTATTCCATAATTATAACGAATTGCCTGTGAAATGAAAAGCGTTTTTTAGAGATATTTTGCGACATATTTCCCGGTATAGGAGGCAGGATTTTTCGCAACCTCTTCCGGTGTACCCTTCGCGATCACCGTTCCTCCCCGGTCGCCGCCTTCCGGACCGATATCTATAATATAATCTGCTGTTTTGATCACATCCAGATTGTGCTCGATCACAACCACCGTATTTCCTCCTTCGGACAGACGCTGCAGAATTTCCACCAGTTTATGGACATCCGCGAAGTGAAGTCCGGTCGTCGGCTCGTCCAGAATGTAGATAGTCTTTCCGGTGCTCCGTTTTCCCAGTTCAGACGCCAGCTTGATCCGCTGCGCCTCTCCGCCTGACAGCGTAGTGGAAGGCTGTCCCAGCCGGATATAAGAAAGGCCCACATCATTGAGTGCTTCCAGCTTCCGGCAGATGGACGGAACAGGACGGAAAAATTCCACCGCTTCCTCCACCGTCATATTCAGTACGTCGTAAATACTTTTCCCCTTGTATTTTACCTCAAGAGTTTCACGGTTATACCGTTTGCCCCGGCATACCTCACAGGGTACATATACATCCGGAAGGAAGTGCATCTCGATCTTGATGATTCCGTCGCCGCCGCAGGCTTCACACCGGCCGCCCTTGACGTTAAAGCTGAATCTTCCTTTTTTATAGCCTTTCGCTTTCGCGTCCTGAGTCGCTGCAAACAGATCGCGGATCTGATCGAACACCCCGGTATACGTTGCAGGATTGGACCGCGGTGTCCTTCCGATGGGAGACTGATCAATATCAATGACTTTGTCCAGCAGTTCCTCCCCTTCGATCCCCCGGTGTTCTCCGGGAATCAGGCGCGCATGGTTTAAGTCCCGCGCCAGCCGTTTATACAGGATTTCATTGACCAGGGAACTCTTTCCGGAACCGGAAACTCCCGTCACACAGGTCATAACCCCCAGCGGAAATGCCACATTGATATTTTTCAGGTTATGCTCTTTGGCACCCAGCACTTTAATCCATCCGGTTGGTTTTCTGCGCACCTTCGGCACCGGGATTTTCACCCGGCCGCTGAGATATGCTCCCGTGATGGACTTCTCATTTTTCATGATCTCTTCGGCAGTTCCAATCGCCACCAATTCACCACCATGCTCGCCGGCGCCTGGTCCAATGTCCACCACACAGTCCGCCGCACGCATCGTATCCTCATCGTGCTCCACAACAATCAGTGTGTTTCCGAGGTCCCGCAGATGCTTCAGCGTATTCAGCAGTTTGTCATTGTCTCTCTGATGGAGTCCGATGCTCGGCTCATCGAGAATATAAGCCACTCCGACCAGTCCGGAACCAATCTGCGTCGCAAGGCGGATACGCTGCGCCTCTCCGCCGGAGAGGGTTCCTGTCGCCCTGGAAAGGGTCAGATAGTCCAGTCCTACATCCATCAGGAAGCCCACGCGGGCGCGGATCTCCTTCAGAACCTGTTTGCCGATCAGCATCTGCTGGTCTGTCAGTGTCAGTTCCTCCAGAAAACGGGTAAGCTTTTCGATCGAAAGCGATGTAACCTCCGCGATATTCTTATCGCCTACCGTTACCGCCAGAGACGTCTGCTTCAGACGCTGTCCATGACAGGTCTGGCAGGGAGTTACCCGCATGAAAGTTTCATATTCCTGTTTGATCGAATCGGAAGCCGTCTCCCGATAGCGGCGTTCCACATTTTTGATCAGGCCTTCGAATGCTACATCGTAGACTCCGCTCCCCCTCTGGCCGGTATAATACACTTTCACCTTTTTTCCGTCGGTTCCATGGATAATAATATCATGGATCTTTTTCGGATAATCCTGGAACGGCGTATCCAGAGAGAAATTATATTCTCTGGCAAGCGCGTCAAGAATCGCGCGGGTATAGCTGCCCTTATCGGTACAGGACTGCCAGCCCAGCACAACGATCGCTCCCTCTGCTATACTCAGCGAAGGGTCAGGAATCATCAGCTGCTCATCAAATTCCATCTTATACCCCAGCCCATAACAACTGGGGCAGGCGCCGAACGGGTTGTTGAAAGAAAAGCTGCGCGGTTCGATCTCATCCATACTGATCTGACAATCCGGACAGGAAAAACTCTGGCTGAAGCTTAAGAAATTTCCGTCCATTGTATCAACGATCAGAAGCCCCTCCGCCAGATTCAGCACATTTTCCACCGAATCCGTCAGACGTTTCTCAATCCCCGGCTTTACCACCAGACGGTCCACAACAATCTCAATCGTATGCTTGATATTTTTATCCAGTGCGATATCCTCAGAAAGCTCATACAAATTTCCATCGATGATCACACGCACATAACCGCTCTTCTTCGCCCGTTCCAACACCTTTTCGTGGCGTCCTTTCCGACCGCGCACCACCGGCGCTAGCAGCTGAATCTTCGTCCGCTCCGGAAGCGACATGATCTGATCCACCATCTGATCCACCGTCTGCTTACTGATCACCCTGCCGCACTTCGGGCAGTGGGGGATACCAATCCTGGCGTAAAGAAGGCGGAAATAATCATAAATCTCCGTTACCGTTCCCACCGTAGAACGGGGATTGCGGTTGGTAGACTTCTGATCGATGGAAATCGCCGGCGGAAGTCCCTCAATACTCTCCACATTCGGTTTTTCCATCTGTCCAAGGAACTGGCGGGCGTAAGAAGAGAGGCTCTCCATATACCGCCTCTGCCCCTCCGCATAAATCGTCTCAAACGCAAGAGAACTCTTACCGGAGCCGCTCAGACCCGTCAGAACCACAAACTCGTTTCTCGGAATGTCCACATCCAGATGCTTCAGATTATTCTCACAGGCACCGCGGATCTTTATAAACTGTTTCTTCGTATTTTCCTCCATCACTTCAACCTCTGTCCTATTTCTGCCGCATGGCTTCCCTTACAGAAACGCCCTGCGGAACATCATTCTCACATATATCATGCCCATTGTAGCACACTATATAGCCGAAAGCAAACACTTGTTCTTTCATTCCGGGGATTTTCCGCAGTAGCTTAGGGTTTTATTGGGAAAGCGGACGAAAGCGGCCAGGGGCAGGTGGTATGTGTGGGCGGCGGGCGGCTGCCATCTACCGCCCTACACTCTCAGAATCGCGCCCGTCCGCCACGGGATCCGGCGGCGCATGCCTCGACGGCTGTGGGCGGCGGCTTCGGGGGCTTGGCTGTATGGAAATGCAGTGCTTGCGACTACAGGCGGACACGGCAGGGCAGGATGTACGACCGAACACAGAGCGTCAACCCCTTCCGCCTTACAGCAAAAAAGCCGCTCTGCGTGCGGCGCACATCCTGCCCTGCCGTGTCCGAATGTGGAGTGAGCACGCATTCCATACAGACAAGCCCCCGGAGCCGCCGCCCGCAGCCGACGAGGCATGCGCCGCCGGATCCCGTGGCGGACGGGCGCGATTCGTCCACCCTACCCAAAAAGAAAATCGGAAAGGATGACGTTGCTGATGGAGATTCCTTCTCTGGTGAGACCGATCCGGCCGTTGCTTCTCCACAGCAAGTCAAGAGCCAGATACTTTTTCAGCACTTCGCCGTATACTTCATCAATGCTTTGCCCGAAAAGTTCCTCAAACTGTTTTTCGGAAATTCCTTCGTTCATCCGCAGTCCAAGAAACATAAATTCTTCCATGCAGTCCTGTACAGAAAGGACTTCCACGTCTTCCCGCACCATCTCCGGACAGCCGCTGTCGGCGAAGTATTTTTTCATATCTGTGGTATTGGTAAATCTCCGGCTTCCAAGAAGAGACGCTGCACCCGGACCGAAGCCAAGGTAGTTCGTACGTTTCCAGTAGCCGATGTTATGACGGCATTCGCGGCCGGGTTTTGCGTAATTGGAGATTTCATACTGCGTATATCCATACTCCCCGAGAATTTCTCCCGTTCTGTCATACATTCGTCTTTCCGTCTCTTCATCCGGCAGATCCAGATTCCGCTCAGCAAAGGGTGTACCCGGTTCCACGATCAGGCTGTAAGCGGAAATATGTTCCGGTTCCAGTTTCGCTATGGTGTGAAGACTCACCTCATAGCTTTTCAGAGTTTGTCCTGGCAACCCTGACATCAGATCCACATTGATATTGGAAAAACCCAGTTTTCTTGCCATGGAAAAGCTTTCCAGGAATTCTTCGTAGGTATGGATTCTTCCCAGCTGTTTCAATTCCTCAGAATGAACGGACTGGCATCCCAGGCTCAAACGGTTAAATCCTGCTTCCCGGTAAACACGCAGTTTTTCCTCCGACAAAGTGCCTGGATTCGCCTCCAGTGTAATTTCTGCATCCTGATTGAACTGGAATCGGTCTTTCAGAAGTTCCAACACTTCCGCCAACCGTTCCGCTTCCGGAACAGACGGAGTGCCTCCGCCGAAAAATACCGTTGTCACATGATGTTCCGGAAAGGTTCCTGACGCACGGATTTCACGTTTGAGGGCCTTCATATATGTTTTCTGCTGTTCCCTGGTGGATGAAAAAGACAGAAAATCGCAGTAGTCACATTTGCGGATGCAAAATGGAATATGGATATAAAGTTCCAGCGGTGTTTTCATTTCTTCTTTTTATCCTTTCATTTTTCTGTGCTATTTTTTGAATTTTATGATATGATATTGTGGTTGAAACTTGTTTTGATCACAGCAGCCGTTCAGCAATCTGTTTGCGTCCCTGTATGGAAGTACAGACTGCAGGAGTGAATTTGCAGAGGAATCCTGTAACTTCCTGCAGGAATCAGCGGCTGTGGTTTACCATAGGAGGATTTCTCATTGATCACAAAAGTTAAAAAGCTGTTTAAAAACGAAGCCGTTTCCTATCTTTTCTGGGGCGTTGGAGCAACCGTCGTCAACTGGATTGTCTATACTGTGTTGTCCTTCGCATCCCCGTATTCCATGGTTATATGCAATTCTATTGCCTGGCTTGCCGCCGTCCTTTTTGCATACATTACCAACCGTTTTTTCGTTTTCCATTCCAAAACACATGGACTGACGGCGCTGCTACGGGAATTTTTCCTTTTTATCGGCGCCAGAGTCTTTACCGGACTGTTCGAGATTTTTCTGCCGTCCCTGCTGTTCTGTCTGGGCATCCGCCAGACTTTTCTCGGCATCGAGGGCTTCTGGGCAAAGGCAATCGTTACTGTGCTGATCATCGTACTGAATTATATTCTCAGCAAACTGATCGTTTTTCGCAAAACTCATACCTAAACACGCTCTATTCTATTGAACACGAACTGTTGCATCCATGCAGAATATTTACGAAATGAGGGCTCCCTGACACTGAGCATATCACTCGCTCCTGGGACGCCCTCATTTTCGATGGTATTCAAAGAATTATCTCTTTAATTTTCATCCAGTTTCAGAACACTCATAAATGCTTTCTGCGGAATCTCCACGTTTCCGATCTGGCGCATACGTTTCTTTCCTTCTTTCTGCTTCTCCAGCAGTTTCTTCTTACGGGAAATATCGCCGCCGTAACATTTCGCAAGTACGTCTTTGCGCAGCGCGCGCACCGTCTCCCTGGCAATGATCTTGGAGCCGACCGCCGCCTGGATCGGAATCTCAAACAGCTGTCTCGGAATCTCCTCTTTCAGCTTCTCGCACATCCTTCTTCCCCTGTCATAAGCAGAGCCGGAAAAGACGATAAAGGACAGCGCGTCGACTTCTTCCTTATTTACAAGGATATCCAGTTTCACAAGTTCGCTGCGCTCATAACCCAGCAGCTCGTAATCAAAGGACGCATATCCGCGGGAACGGGATTTCAGCGCGTCGAAAAAGTCATAAATGATCTCATTCAGCGGAAGGTGGTAGTGGAGCATCGCACGGGTTGTCTCCATATACTCCATCCCCTGATACTGACCGCGGCGCTGCTGGCACAGCTCCATGATCGGTCCGATAAATTCCGTGGTCACCATAATCTCTGCCCGCACCAGCGGCTCTTCCATATAGTCGATCTCGGACGGATCCGGAAGGTTGGACGGGTTGGTAAGATCGATGCAGGTTCCGTCTGTCTTGTGTACCTTATAGATAACGCTGGGCGCTGTGGTGACAAGATCCAGATTGTACTCCCGCTCCAGTCGTTCCTGAATAATCTCCAGATGCAGCAGCCCAAGGAAACCGCAGCGGAAACCAAATCCAAGCGCCGCGGAAGTTTCCGGTTCATAAAACAGAGACGCATCGTTCAGCTGGAGTTTTTCCAGTGCATCTCTCAGATCCTGGTACTGCGCGCCGTCCGCCGGATACATTCCGCAGTAAACCATCGGATTGACTTTTTTGTAACCCGGAAGCGGCTCCGCACAGGGATTGTTCGCATCCGTGATCGTGTCGCCCACGCGGGTATCTCTGACATTCTTAATGCTGGCGGTGATATAACCGACCATTCCTGCCGTCAGTTCGTCACAGGGGATCAGCTGTCCTGCTCCGAAATATCCTACTTCTACGACTTCCTCCACGGCTCCGGTAGCCATCATGCGGATTTTCGTTCCTTTTTTCACAGTTCCTTCCATCACACGGCAGGAAACAATGACACCGCGGTAAGCATCATAAACGGAATCAAAGATCAACGCCTGCAGCGGATTTTCCGGACTTCCCTTGGGCGCCGGAATCTTGCTGACGATCTGTTCCAGAACCGCGTCCACGTTTTCTCCTGTTTTGGCAGAAATGCGCGGGGCATCTCCCGCCTCGATTCCAATCACATCTTCGATCTCGGCGATCACACGCTCCGGCTCGGCGCTTGGCAGGTCAATCTTATTGATGACCGGAAAAACGTCCAGGTCATGATCCAGCGCCAGATAAACGTTTGCAAGGGTCTGCGCCTCGATTCCCTGAGAGGCATCGACCACCAGGATCGCGCCGTCACAGGCGGCAAGGCTCCGGGATACTTCGTAATTGAAGTCCACATGGCCCGGTGTGTCAATCATATTCAAAATATATTCTTCTCCATCCTGCGCCTTATAAACCGTCCGGACCGCCTGCGCCTTGATGGTGATGCCACGCTCCCGTTCCAGATCCATGTTGTCCAGTACCTGATCCTGCATCTCGCGCTCGGTCAGCAGGCCTGTTTTCTGAATGATGCGGTCGGCAAGGGTGGATTTTCCATGATCAATATGTGCAATGATACAAAAATTTCGGATTTTACTCTGTTCAATTCCTGACAATTCTATTCCTCCTGGTATTCGCGGATTATACTAGTACAGCGTTTCGTAAATAACTACACCAAATCGCTTGCCTGCTTTCCCGATTGCACAGGTCAAAAATACTCAGCGTAGCCCGCTACGCCTGCGCTTTTTGACCTGCACACTCGAAAAAGCATTCTGCGCGATTGGTCCAGTTATTTAGCGAACGCTGTACTAGTTTGAGTTCCAGTGAATTATAGCATAGATGCCGGAGATTTGTCATTTCTTTTTTCCCGCTGTAACCGTTCAGCCAGAAGAATGATTCGTTCCCACTTACATAGCCATCTGATAAATCTCATTCACCTCTTTTGCGCCAAGGGGACGGATTCTGGTCAGCTTCACAGTATCGCCCATAGTAGCGTCCAGAGAAAGTTCCATCCGCTCCTGCTCCCCGGGCTGTACACCAAGCTGGGAAAGGCTGACCGGCATGCCGATGCTCCGGAAAAATTCCTCCGTTTTTTCAATGCCCGCAAGCGCCGTCTCCTGCTCCGACTTCCCTTCTCCGGAAATTCCCCATACGTTTTTCGCAAACTGTACAAATCTGCCAAGCGCCTGATCCTGATACAGATATCTTGCCCAGGATCCCCATACCGCCGCAAGGGACGCTCCATGGGCAACATCATATCTGGCGCTCAGGGCATGTCCCAGTTTATGGACGGAAAAGTCTTTTCCTCTGCCGCACTCGGTAAGGTTGTTATGAGAAAGGCTTCCGCACCACATCACTTCCGCCATCGCGTCATAATCCGCCGGATTCTCATACACTTTCGCACCGTTTCTGATCACGGTCCGCAGCAGTCCTTCCGCAATACAGTCTGTCATTTCGCACTGGATCCCCGGGATAAAATAGCGCTCCATGGTGTGCATCATAATATCCGTCACCCCGCATGCCACCTGGTACGCCGGGAGGGTCGCCGCCAGTTCCGGATTCATCACCGCAAAACGGCACCGGTTGAACGGTGTGTTGATTCCCGCCTTCTTTCCGATCTCCTCATTGGTCAGCACCGCCGAATCACTCATCTCGCTTCCTGCCGCCGGGATGGTCAAAACTGCCGCAACCGGAAGAGATCTTGTCAGAGGCACTTTTCTGGTCCAGATATCCCAGAGTTTCTCCTCCGGATTTGCCGTGCCATGGGCGATCGCTTTTGCTGTATCGATCGCGCTTCCGCCTCCTACCGCAAGAATAAAGTCCGCCCCAAAAGTCAGCGCCTTCTGTACGCCTTCCTCCGCAAACGCAAGGCGTGGATTTGGTTTGACTCCGCCGAATTCTTCATAGGCGATCCCCGCCTCCGTCAAAGACTGCTCCACCCGCCCGATCAGGCCGCTGCGGACGGCGCTTCCGCCACCGTAAACCAGAAGCACTCTGCTTCCTCCCCATTTCTTTACTTCCTCACCCGTCTGATTTTCTGTTCCTTTTCCAAAGATTACTTCTGTTGGTGCATACTGTACAAAATTTTCCATCGTTTCTTTTTCCTTTCTTATCTATTCCATTTCCGTTTAAAACGGAAATCAATGTTCAAACACGATAACCATTCAGCTGACCGAACGGCTGCCAAAACAGGATCAATACTTTTGTATCCGTCCACTGATCTGATAAACATCCTGACGGCGCCCTGTCAGGCACGGCAGAGACATTCTGGCGTTTTCCAGCCGTTCCCTGTCCAACTCCGCGATCAGGACCTCAGGCTCTTCTCCTGCTTCCGCAACAATCTCTCCCAATGGGTCTATGATCATGGAATGACCATATGCCTCGAAGGCGCGTTTCATCCCGCACTGTCCTGCCGCCAGCACATAACTGGTATTTTCCACTGCCCTGGCTCTCAGCAGCGTCTCCCAGTGTTTTTCACCGGTTTCCCTGGTAAAATTCGCCGCCACGCAAAGCACCTCCGCACCGCTCTGCACCTGCATGCGGTACAATTCCGGGAAACGGATGTCATAACAGATGGAAAGACCCAGGGATGCAAAGTGCGGCTCCGCCACCACGATCTCCGAACCGGGAGCAATCTCGTCGGATTCACGGAATGACGGACCGTTTTCCAACTCCACATCAAAGAGATGGAGCTTCCGATACAGCGCCCGGATCTGTCCATCCGGCGCGAACAGCAGCGTAGTGTTGAACGGTCTTCCGCCCGGCGCGGCTTCTGTAATACTGCCGCAGTGGATATAAACGCCATGCCGTCTGGCGAGTCCTGCAAAGGTTCTTGTCACATAGCCGGGAATGCGTTCCGCGTGCTTTCCCATCTGTGTGCCTATGTAATCCACAGTTTCCGGAAACATAATGAATTTCGCTCCTTCTGCCGCGGCGTACGCTGTATATTCTCTCACTGCCCGCATGTTTTCTTCTACATCCGGACCGGAATTCATCTGAACAATTCCTGCTTTAAAATTTTCCACGGGGATTCGCCTCCTTTGGACATGGGTTTCTGTTTTTCCTGTTTCTTCTGCTTTCAGTATTTTATCACAGGAAAGGATTTGAAACAAGGGGGACGAAAGCAGCCGGGGACAGGTGGGATGGGTGTGCGGCGGGCGGCTGAAACGATGCGGAAAATCTAACCGTTCCGAAGCCCCTCCAGACGGGCACCGGAGCGATTCGCCAGGAATTTTTTATAAATTCCCGGCTCAGCGCTCCTCAGGCTCAGTGCGTGTAGCACTTCGCCTGTCCCGTCCTCCGGGACTTCGGCACGCTAAGATTTTCTCGCATCGTTTCAGATGCCCGCCGCACACCCATCCCACCTGTCCCCGGCCGCTTTCTGATTGTTTCAGACGGTAGGGTGGCAGTGGTTTTGCTATTTTCGGAGATGAATTTTCAAATATATAATTGTATCCGATCCACTTTAAGAACATTGGTGCAATGTTGCTTTTGAGTGTGTGAAATCTGTGGTATGATGTATGGGATATGGATTTTTACTGAGATTTGAAAGGGAGGTTTTTTATGGATTATTCTGCTTATTCGGTGCTTTCTTCTGAACAGAAGGAGAGGATCCGGGCGTTTGTCGGGTTTTGTAATGCGCGGGATCATTTGTATAATGAGATTTATCTTGGCTCGGAGTTTAAGGCTTATCCGGAGATGAAGGTTTTCTATCTGGCGCAGGAAGGTGCGGAGATCGTCGGGTTTCTGATGGTTTATGCGGATGACCGGGAGTCTGCTGAGATTTCTGCATGTGTGCTTCCGTCCAGGCGGCGGGAAGGGATCTTCTCGGCGTTGTTTCAGCAGGCAGGAATGGAACTGAAAAAGTATCACTATTCGAAAGTTCTTCTGAAAACCGAAAAGGCGTTTGAGGACCAGCAGGCGTTTCTTTCTCATTATCCGGTTTCTTTCTCACATTCCGAATTTCTGATGGTTTTTGACGCCTCCGGATGCCGTCCCTGTGCTCCGAAAGAGGGATTTTCTCTGCGGCTGGCACGGGAGGCGGATCTTCCGGCTCTGGTTTCCATTTCCTCCAGAGCTTTTCAAAATCCGCTGGATGTTTCCGAAACGTATATCAGACAAACCTTTTCCGGAAAGAATGGGCTTCTGTTTGCCGCTCTTTTTCAGAAAAAGCCTGTTGGATGTGTTTCCGTGGATCAGTCCGGAAACGGCAATTATCTGTTTGGGCTTTGTATTGATCCGGAGGTTCAGCATCAGGGCTTTGGGCGCTGTATGCTCTCTGAGGTTCTGAAACAACTCCATGCCTCCGATGACCGGGAGATTACCCTTGGCGTAGACCGGGAGAACCTGGCGGCGCTGCCTCTGTATCAGTCCTGCGGTTTCAAAGAACGGACAGAGACACAATATTATGAAATGTCTTTATAGACCAAAAACGCAGAACCCTCCGGCAGTTTTTTCCTCTGCCGGATGGTTCTGCGCAGTCACCGTTCAGCCAACGGAACGGTTCTTCTGTTTGTTTCATTAGATGATTATTAGGCAAAATCTTATATAATTATTTATCAAAATCCAGATGACAGGAAACAAAGTGTCCCGGTCTTACCTCACGGAGTTTCGGGGACTCGGTGCGGCATTTTTCTGTGGCGTGCTCACACCGGTTTGCAAACGGGCAGCCCGGTTTTGGATTGATCGGGCTCGGCACATCGCCGGACAGGACCCGGGCTTCTTTCTGTGCTTCCCTGTCCGGATCCGGAATCGGTACGGAGGCAAGCAGTGCCTGGCTGTACGGATGCAGGGTGTGGGCGTAGATTTCATCGCTGTCCGCCAGTTCCACCAGATTTCCCAGATACATGACTGCAATACGGTCTGAAATGTATTTGACAATGTTCAGGTCGTGCGCGATGAACATGTAGGTGAATCCATGCTCCTTCTGGAGTTTCTTCAGCAGGTTGATGATCTGGCTCTGAATGGAAACGTCCAGTGCGGAGATCGGTTCGTCACAGACAATAAATTCCGGTTCCACTGCCAGGGCGCGGGCGATTCCGATACGCTGACGCTGTCCGCCGGAGAATTCGTGCGGGAAGCGGTTCGCATGCTCCCGGTTCAGTCCTACGGTCTCCAGCAGTTCATACACCCGCTGCATCCGCTTTTCCTTATCGTACATTTTGTGGATTTCCATTCCCTCAGCAATGATGCTGCCCACCGTCATACGGGGATTCAGGGATGCATACGGATCCTGGAAAATGATCTGCGCTTTCTGGGAATAGTCGTAACGGTCTTTGGTGCGTTTCAGGCGGACTTCCTTTCCGTCGTAGAGCATCTTGCCTTTGGTCGGCTGGTAAATTCCCATGACCACACGTCCGAGGGTAGATTTTCCACAGCCGGATTCTCCTACCACTCCAAGGGTTTCCCCTTTATAGATATCAAGAGAAATATCATTGACTGCGACCAGTGTCTGGTTTTTTCCTACCTGGAAATGTTTGGACACGTGATCCAGAGTAATCAGCTTCTTCATTTATTTCTCCTCCTTCTTTCCGGGGAAATCCGGATGCAGTCTCCAGCAGGAAGCGGTATGGCCTTCTCCCAGCTCAAAGACCGGCGGCTGGTTGGCCTGGCAGATCTTCATGCAGTGCTCGCATCTGCTTGCGAATCCGCAGCCCTGCGGCGGTGCATACAGATCCGGCGGGGTTCCCGGAATCGAAATCAGTTCTTCCTCTTTCTTGGTATCGATGGTGGGAAGGCTCTTCAGCAGCGCCTTCGTGTACGGATGTGCGGATTTGTAGAAAATGTCTCTTACCGTACCTTTTTCCACAACCTTGCCCGCATACATGACGGCTACCTGATCCGCCAGATTTGCCACAACACCAAGATCGTGGGTGATCAGGATGATCGCTGTCTTTGTCTCCTCGCGGATTTTTCCCATCAGCTGCATGATCTGTGCCTGGATCGTCACGTCCAGAGCGGTGGTCGGTTCGTCCGCGATCAGAAGCTGCGGATTGCATGCCAGCGCCATCGCGATCATCGCACGCTGTCTCATACCGCCGGAGAACTCATGGGGATACTGTTTCGCACGTTCTTCCGCGTTGGGGATCTGAACCATTTTCAGCAGGCGGACCGCTTCTTTCTCCGCATCCTTCCGGCTGATTTTTCCCTTCTTCACCAGTGTCTCGGTGAGCTGTTTTCCGACCCGCATCGTCGGGTTCATACAGGTCATCGGATCCTGGAAGATCATGCTGACCACCTGGCCGCGGATGCCCTGCATCTCTTTTTCACTGGCTGCTACGATATCCTTTCCGCAGAGTGTGATCGATCCCTCTTTGATACGTGCCGGAGGCATCGGATTCAGCTTCATGATCGTCTGTGCAGTAACGCTCTTTCCACATCCGGACTCACCTACGATGGCAAGCACTTCTCCTTTGTGTACTTCGAGGCTGACGCCGCGCACCGCATGTACCTCGCCTGCATAGGAATCAAAGGAAACATGAAGATTTTCAATTTTCAATATCTCTTCCATTCTCTTACCTCCTCAATTTCGGGTCAAATGCGTCACGCAGCTGGTCGCCCAGCAGGTTAAAGGACAGCATAGTTACACAGATAAACAGCGCTACGATGACCAGCTGTGTCGGATACATCTGGAACACCTTGATCGCGTCGTTGGCGATGATTCCCCAGGAAGCCTTTGGCGGCGCGATACCCAATCCCAGCATGGACAGGAATGCCTCCGTAAAGATGACATTGGGAATATCCAGCGTGATATTGATAATAATAACGCTCAATACATTGGGAACCAGATGCTTGCCGATGATCCGGCCTGCTCCAGCACCCATAGTCTTCGCCGCGATTACAAACTCCTGCTCCTTTAAGCTGACCACCTGTCCGCGGACAAGCCGGGCCATACCGGTCCATCCGGTGAGGGAGTAAGCAACGATGATCGTTCCGATTCCGCGCTCCATCACCGTCATCAGAAGGATTACGATGATCATATACGGAATCCCGCTGATCACTTCCAGAATACGCATCATAATATTGTCGATCATTCCTCCGAAATAACCGGAGACACCGCCGTAGATCACGCCGATCACACAGTCGATCAGGGCTACCGCCACCGCAACGGTCAGAGAGACGCGCGCCCCGTACCAGATTCTCGCAAACACGTCACGTCCCAGCGCATCAGTACCGAAAATGTGCATCTGTCCGGTAACGGAATCCGGTGTGAACATCGGCTGATTCTGAAAGGCTACATTCTGCTTTGCATAGTCAAACGGAATCACCATCGGGAAAAAGATTGCTCCCAGGATAATAATTGCAAGAAAGATCATGCATACAACCGCCACTTTGCTTTTGCGAATCCTGTTCCATGCATCCTTCATAAAGCTGATGGAAGGACGTTTGATCGCCTCCATGTTTTCTGTATCCGCTCCCAGCACCGCAAAAGCATCCGCCGGAATCGTTCCGCTGACGTCGTAAGGAGTATATTCCGGCGACTGTACAATATTTGTCTTTTTCTTCTTTGCCATCTTACGCTCTTACTCCTTTCTGCCTGTCAGTTTGATACGCGGGTCGATGAGGCCATAAATAATGTCGACAACCAGATTGGCAAAAATCAGGAATGCCCCGTAGAACACTGTGGTTCCCGCAATCATGGTATAATTCAGCGACGTTACACTCTGCACAAAATATCTTCCCAGTCCCGGAATGGAGAAAATATTCTCCACAACAAAGGCTCCGGTCAGGACAGCCGCTACCAGCGGTCCCATAACAGTAACTACCGGCATGATCGCGTTGCGCACTGCATGGGTCCATACCACCTGTCTCTGATTCAGGCCTTTTGCCTTCGCCGTTTTGATATAATCCTGGCTCAGTACATCCAGCATACTGGTACGCATCAGACGGCTGACCGTTGCCATGGAACCGAACGCCAGTGCAAACGGCGGAAGCAGCTTGCTGTTGATGTCCGCCCAGCCGATGATCGCAAAGATCTGAACGCCTGTCGCCTGGTACAGCTTCAGGCCAAGGAAATACTGCAGCAGCGCGCCCATAATAAAAGAAGGGACGGAAACACCGATCAGTGCAAGGAACATTGCCAGACTGTCCCACACGGTTCCTCTCTTTACCGCCGCGACAATTCCCAGCAGCACACCCATAATAAACGCAAAGATCAGCGCACGGATACCCAGGTCAAAGGAAACCGGGAACGCCTCCCCGATCACATCGGAAACTGCTCTTCCGTCCGGGATGGAAATACCGAAATCCCCATGAAGGATATTTGCAATATACTGGAACAGCTGTTCCGGAACGGACTTGTCCAGTCCGTATTTCGCTTTCATCGCCGCCATAACATTATCCGGAAGCGCTTTTCCTCCGGTAAACGGATCACCGGGAAGCAGCTGCATCAGAAGAAATGTGATAACCACGAGCACCAGAATCGTGATCAGCGAATATACGATTCTTTTTAAAATGTAGCGTATCTGGTTCGCCAAAGCATATCAGCTCCTTTCATCTCATTTGTACTTTTCACTTTTTCTGTCTGTTCTCCACCTTACAAACGGTCGGACAGCTTCTCGTCCTTTGCTGCTGTCCACAGCTCTGTTTTCACTCCCGAAAGATACCGATCTTGGGAAAGTCTTCCCAACTACTGGAATTTCTCTGCGGAAAGTAACCCCAGAGCTGCAAACAGCAGGAACTACGGACAGAAACAGACAGGAGCCGACACCGGAAGCATTTCTGCTCCCGTCTGTCCTCCGGCTCCTGTCTGTCACTTTCTGCTTTCTGTTCTTTTTTCTGGCCGAAAGTTCAAGTCTTTTCCTGAACAGTTACGATATCAGTCCGCTGCGTCTGTAAAGTCAAACTCCTGGAATCCGGTACGGGTCATATCCTGTACTTTGTCAGATACCGCATAAGAGCAGGAGCTGAAGTACACCGGATAAACCGCTGCGTCTGTCTTAGTTACCAGTTCTTCCGCCTGTGCAAGCAGTTCCTGACGTTTTGCAGCATCCTGCTCGCTCATTGCCTGTTCCAGAAGACTGTCGTACTCCGGATTGTCATATTTACCGTAGTTGTTTCCGTTGTCTTTCATAAACATATCCAGATAGGTCATCGCATCGTTGTAATCCGGCGCCCATCCTGCGAATACGATATCAAAATCGCCGCTGTCCATGGAATCCAGACGGGATTTGAACTGCTGCGGTGTGATCTCAACATCAATGCCAAGATTTTCGCTCCACTGTGCCTGGAAGAACTGTGCTACTTTCTGAGATGCATCCGAGTCGTCACACAGCAGACTCAGTTTCACGTCTTCCGCCTTCAGACCAGTCTCCTTAAGTCCCTGTTCGAATGCCGCTTTTGCTGCTTCCGGATCATATCCTACGAAATCACCTACTGCCTCACGGTATTTCTGATCGTTCGCACCTGCGATCGTCGTCGGTACCAGACCGGTTGCCGGTACGGAACCGTCTTTCAGAATGTTGTCACAGAGGCTCTGAGCATCGATCGCCATACCAAGCGCCAGACGGATGTTGGCATTTCCAAGTCCCACTTCTGTGTGCTGTGTATTGAACTGGAAGTACCAGTTACCGTTATCCACATAATTTTCTACTGTGATTCCCAGCTGTTTTGCCTGCTCAATCTGATCACCGCTCAGGTTGACACAGTCTACCTGTCCTGCCTGGAAGGCGTTCATACGTGCATTGGTATCATTCAGCATGATGAACTTTACATTTTTTACCGCACATCTGTCCGGATCATAGAAATCTTCGTTTGCAGTCAGAGTCACATGATCGTTGTGTACCCACTCGGTCATCGTATATGCGCCGTTCGTTACGAGAGAATCAATATCATTTCCATAATTATCAGCGCCGATCTCTTCATATGCTTTCTGGTTTACCGGATAATAAGAAGCAAATGCCAGCAGATGCTCCGCATACGGAATCGGGTTTTTAAAAGTAACTTCCAACGTATAATCGTCCAGTGCCTTTACACCCAGTTCTGACGGATCCATTGCGCCATCATAAACTTCGCTTCCGTTCAGCAAGTTATCTGTCATGATGAATGCATAAGCAGAAGCTGTATCTTTATTACACATCAGCTGATAAGAAAATACAAAATCATGCGCAGTTACCGGTTCGCCGTTGGTCCATTTTGCATCCTGACGAAGAGTCATGGTATAAGTACGGCCATCTTCGCTGACCTGTGTGGTCTCTGCCAGATCCGCAACCGGCTGATCGTTTGCATCCAGACGGTACAGACTTACCATAGTCATACGGAGAAGATCAGAAGACGGAACGTCTGTGGTCAGAACGCTGTTCATCTCATCTGGTTCGGTACGAAGGTCGATAGTATACATGTCCGCTTCCGGAGTTCCGGCAAAGCCTGAATTTCCTGTGTTTGCATCCGCGCTGGAACTGCTGCTTGCATTGGAGGCACTGCCTGTGGAAGAAGCGTTTCCGTCAGAACCGGAATTGGAACTTCCGCAAGCACCAAGGGACAGAACCATCGCACCAGCTAAAACTGCTGCTAAAAGTTTCTTTTTCATTGTATTGTCTTCCTTTCGTAAAATGTCAACACAATGTATTATAGTTAAGTCCAGATTTTTGTCAAGCAATTCTTGCAAATTTTTATGCATTTTCAACTGTATATTCTTTCCAGAAAGTATAATGATTTCAGTAAACTTTGATTTATTGTTTCCAAATTATATTAATTTTTCCAGTCCATCCACAATTTTACTTATGGTTCCATCTGCAAACGGGGTGTCCAGCCCGATATCTTTCAGAAGCTCCGTATGAAACTTTGATGCAGACATCCTGCATAATTTTACATAGCTCTTCCATGCTCCCTCATAATCACGGTCCATCCATTCCTTGAATTCAAAGGCGCAGAGCTGTGCGATCACGTAATCGATGTAATACAGGGGATAGCTGTAAATATGGTGCTGTTTCTGCCAGAAGCATCCTGCTTCAAAAAATGGCAGGCCTCCGTAATTCAGATGAGGCTTGTACTCTTTCTCCAGGCGTTTCCATACCTGCTTGCGCTCGTCCGGCGTCATCTCCGGATGGTCATAGACCTCATGCTGAAACTCATCTACCATGCAGCCGTAAGGTACAAACATGATAGCGTCTTCCAGATGCATCTGGGTATATTCCTTTGTCTTCTGTTCCCCGAAAAAGAGATGGTACCATGGCTCGGTGAAAAATTCCATGGACATGGAGTGGATTTCCGCCGTCTCCATTCCGATATCCGCATGTTCCCGGATCGGATCCTCCGCCGCCAGATAGCCCTGGAACGCATGTCCGCACTCGTGGGTCATGACATCCACATCTCCGCTGGTCCCGTTAAAGTTCGCAAAGATAAACGGCGCCTTGTAATCCGGAAGATAGGTCATATAGCCGCCGACCGCCTTCGTCTTTCTTCCGAAGACATCCATCAGCTCATTTTCCATCATAAAGTCAAAGAATTCCCTGGTTTCCGGAGAAAGCTCCCCGTACATCTTCTGTCCCGCCGCCAGGATCTCTTCCGGTGTACCTTCCGGCTGAGGATTTCCTTCAGGTCCGAATACCTGCTCGTCCGACCAGGTCATAATGTCCATTCCAAGACGATTTCTGCGCTTTTCGTACATTTTTTCCGCAAACGGCACAAAAATCTCTTTCACCTGACGGCGCAGATTTTCCACCTCTTCCCTTCCATAGCAGTTTCTCTGCATTCTCAGATAGCCCAGCGGTGTATAGGTTTCAAATCCAAGCTTCCGCGCCTGCTCCGTGCGGTTTTTCACCAACCGGTCGTACAGCTCGTCCAGTTTCTGTCCGATGCCCTCAAAAAATTCGTTCTGCTTTTCCGCCGCCTTTCTGCGGACAGCCGGATCCGCGCTGGTCAGATACGGAGTCAGCAACGAAAGGTTCAGAGTTTCCCCGTCCCAGTCGATCTTCGCGCCTGCCAGCAGTTTTTCATACTCTGTCACCAGCGCGTTCTCCTCCTGCATCAGAGGGATCACCTCGTCGGACACTGCTTTCATAGCCATTTCCATATTTTTGAACGCAACCGGTCCGATCTTCTGCTCCAACTCTGCCCGGTATGGGGATTCAAACAGTAATTTCTGGTAAGCTACGCACAGATTTGAGTAGGCGGGCATCTGCGCGTCGTAATACTCCTGCTCTTTTTCATAGAAGGAATCCGTCGTGTCAATGGTATGACGGATGGAGCAGAGGGTTGCCTGGGTCTGCACCCGGTCATTCAAACGGTAAAATTTCTTATGAACCGCAAACTGCTCTTCGCCGTTTCCCGCCTCCTGCAGTTCCTGCATCAGCCCTTTCATCTCTTCCTCAACCCCTGCGAAATCAATCCTTGTGTAAGGCATTTCACTGAACTTCATCTTTTTTGTCATCCTTTCCTGTAAATTTTCTTGTAACAGTTCAGCCCAGGTCTGCGCACATGCTGCGCAGACCGTAAGAACGTGATTCAGGAATGCAAAATCCCATCGCCGAAGGCGATTTTCAATGGATTTTGCATGTAATGGTTCAGCAAGGCTGAACTGTTACATTTTTTTGCTGCTGGAAAGTTCTGCGTATCCGGCAGCCAATCTCATTTTATGCTTTTATCCGTTCCTTGACAAGGATATCCTCTATACTATATGATAGGAAAGTAATTTGCACAAAACAGAATCCCGCAGTTCGTTCACGATTTTGAACGTGTCTGAACTGCATTCAACCAACAACATCGGATTTTATGAAACGGAGTACAGCAATGAAAATCTCAAAATTTGTTTCTCGTTTATTATCCACGTCTGTTCTGCTGCTTCTCCTTACGGGATGTGCTCCCGCAGAATCTTCCCAGCCTGAGGATTCTTCTAAAATCCGCGCAGTCGCAACGATTTTCCCTCAGTACGATTTTCTGCGTCAGATCGGCGGTGACCATCTGGAACTGACCATGCTCCTGAAACCGGGATCGGAAAGCCATTCCTTTGAGCCAACGCCGGCAGATATGATTGCCGTTTCCAGAAGTGATCTCTTTGTATATGTAGGCGGAGATTCCGACGCCTGGGTGGAGACGATCCTGGAATCGGTGGATACCTCCGGAAAGGAGATCGTTACGCTGATGGACTGCGTGGAGACGGTTGCAGAGGAGGAAGTGGAAGGGATGGAATCCCACGGGCATGCCCACGACCATGAAGAAGTGTACACCGGCGAACAAGATGATCCAGAGCCCACGGAAGAGACAGATCATGAACACGCGGAACAGGACGAACATGTCTGGACCTCCCCGCGGAATGCGGTCCTGATCGTGGAAAAACTCCGGGACGCACTGATTGCCATTGATCCCGAAAACGCCGGGGCTTACACGCAGAATGCTGCAGACTATATCGCGAAACTGGAACAGCTGGATCAGGAATTTCAGGATGTGACAGATTCTGCCGAGCGGAATACGATCATCCTCGGCGACCGTTTTCCCTTCCGCTATCTGGCGGACGCCTACGGACTGGACTATTATGCCGCATTCCCGGGCTGTTCCTCGGAATCCGAGGCCAGCGCCAAAACCGTGGCATTCCTGATCGATAAAGTAAAAGAAGAACAGATTCCTGTGGTCTTCTCCATCGAACTTTCCAACGAAAAGATGACCGACAGCATCTGTGAAGCAACCGGCGCAAAAAAACTGCAGCTCCATTCCTGTCACAACGTCACCAAAGACGATTTTGAGCAGGGTGTCACCTACCTGGATCTGATGGAGCGGAATGTCCAGGCTTTAAAGGAGGCTTTGAATTAATGGCACTACTTACCTGTAACGACGTATCTTTCGCCTATGAAGGCACTCCCGTCCTGACCGACGTGACCTTTTCCGTCAGCAGCGGCGATTACCTGTGCATCATCGGTGAAAACGGCTCCGGAAAAAGTACGCTGGTCAAAGGGCTTCTGCATCTGAAAGCGCCTTCCGGCGGCACGATCACCACCGGAGACGGACTGAAGCACAATGAGATCGGCTATCTGCCGCAGCAGACTGCCGCACAAAAAGATTTCCCGGCAAGCGTTTACGAGGTCGTTTTGTCCGGCCGCCAGAACCGTCTGCATTTTCCTCCATTCTATACCAGGGAGGATAAGAAAGACGCGCTTCAGAAGATGGAACTGCTGGATCTGCTCCCTCTGAAGAAACGCTGCTACCGGGATCTGTCCGGCGGCCAGCAGCAGAGGGTGCTCCTTGCCCGTGCCCTTTGTGCCACACGGAAACTGCTTCTGCTGGATGAGCCGGTGACCGGACTGGACCCGGTCATGACCGAAGAAATGTATCAGCTGATCTCCCGCATCAACCGGGAACAGAAGGTCACGGTTCTGATGGTCTCCCATGACCTGAAAAATATTCTGCCCTGCGCGACCCACATCCTCCATCTCGATCAGAAACAACTCTTCTTCGGGACAACGGAAGAGTACCGCAGCAGTGAGGTCGGAAAAGAATTTCTGGGAGGTATCCGTCATGTTTGATCTGTTCAGAGAAATGCTCTCTTATCCATTTATGCAGCGCGCCCTTCTGGTCGGCATTCTGGTGTCCCTGTGCGCGGCGCTGCTGGGCGTAAGCCTGGTATTGAAACGTTACTCAATGATCGGCGACGGCCTGTCCCATGTGGGCTTCGGCGCGCTTGCCATCTCTACCGCCCTGGGCTGGGCGCCGCTTGCCGTCACGATCCCGGTGGTGGTACTTGCCGCCTTTCTTCTGCTGCGCATGAGCGAAAGCAGCAAGATCAAAGGGGACGCCGCAATCGCCCTGATCTCCAGCAGCGCCCTTGCCATCGGTGTGATCACCGTTTCCTGGTCCAGCGGAATGAATACAGATGTGAACAATTATATGTTCGGAAGCATTCTCGCCATGAGCCGTGAGGATGTGATCCTCAGCGTGATCCTGTCCATCCTGGTACTGATCCTGTTTGTTGTGTTTTACACCAGGATCTTTGCCATTACTTTCGATGAAACGTTTGCAAAAGCGACCGGTGTGAAAGCGGAGCTTTACAACATGCTTCTGGCGTTTCTCACAGCAATCACCATCGTCCTCGGCATGCGGATGATGGGTGCGCTGCTGATCTCCAGCCTGCTGATCTTCCCGGCGCTGACCGCCATGCGGGTGTGCAGGACCTTCCGCAGTGTGATCTTCTGCGCGGCGGCGCTCTCGATCATCTGCTTCCTGATCGGTATGGCACTTTCTTTTGTGGTGTCTTCCCCTGCGGGAGCGACGGTTGTGGTGGTCAATCTGATCGCTTTCCTCCTCTTCTCTCTTATAGGGCGGAGAAAGGCATAAAACAGACGAAAACAAATGAGGGCGGGGACTCCCGGGCGGCGGAGCGTACAGGGCTGGCAGGCTTTGGAGGGGCGGCGTCCTGTCTGCGGATCGCTCAGCGGGCGGTTGCAGGAATGGAGTAGTTCTAAGTCAAAAAACGGCGGCTCGGCAGAGCACCGAGGCAATTCGACAGGAAAATTGATATTTTCCCGTCTCAGTGCCTCTCAAAAAGCGGACTGGTTATCCGCTTTTTGGCTCTGCCGAGCCGCTGTCTTTTGACTTAGAACTACTGTCCATCCCCGCAAATGCCCGCCGCGCAATCCTTCTCTTCCAGATTTGCCATAAACAGTTCGTAAAAGTCGTCTTCCCAGGCGAGCATGGGTGAATTTTCTCCGCCGCCGTTGGTGCTTCTTCTCATGGCTGCGTAGAATTCTTCTCCTGCGCATACCAGATCCATGTCATAGATTTCGTATCCCAGTTCACGGCATGTTTTGCAAAATGCGCTGAGCGGCGCTTTTTCTTTTCTTGTGGCAAGCAGCTTTGCTCTTACATCCGCGTCATGCAGCGCGCGTTTCTGCAGTTCATCCAGTTTTTCCATGATATCTGCCATAGGCTTTTCTGCTCCCTTCTTTTTATCTATAGCGTACAGATTACACGCTTTATTCCCGCGGGCAACGAGCCAAGCGGACATGCTTGCATGTCCATTTGGCGACTGCCGCGAGGGTCAAATATCCCGCAGCTCTGCTGTGCTGCAAGTTTGATGCCCCGTAGCTTGCTGCGGGGTCTTTGACTTCGTGCCGAACAGTTCTTTTGCTTTTTCCATGCGTTCTGCGATCGGTACATGGAACGGACATCTGCTCTCGCAGCCTTTGCAGCCGATGCAGTCGGACGCATTGGCATTCAGCTGCTCGTAGTGTGCCCGGACAGTTCCGGGAATTTCCTCATGCATCAGGGCAAGATCGTACAATTTGTTGACCATCGCAATGTCGATCCGTACCGGACACGGCGCGCAGTGTCCGCAGTAAGTACACTGTCCGGTGGAGAATGCGTGCTTCGGAGCTGCCGCAAGAACGCTCGCGTAATCTTTCTCCTCTTCCGAAGCTGTCTCATACGCAATGGAAGCATAGACCTGTTCCGGTGTGTCAAAGCCTGCCATCACACTTGCCACTCCCGGTCTGGTCAATGCATAGTGCAGACACTGTACCGGCGTCAGAGCGGCGCCGAACGGCGAAGTCCGGGCATCAAACAGCCGTCCTCCCGCAAAGCCTTTCATCACCGTAATGCCCACGCCATTCTGCTCACACAGCTTATAAAGCTCTTCTCTCTCCGGCGCGATGCCATTGTGGCTGTTCTCATAATTTCCCGAAAAATACTGGTCAAGATCCTCCGTAGGCGGAAGCATATCAAAGGCAGGGTTCACACTGAACAGGATCATTTCAATCTCGCCCTGAAGCGCCGCCATCTTTGCCACCGCAGGATTGTGAGAACTCATCCCGATGTGACGGATTTTCCCTTCCGCCTTAAGCTGACGGACATATTCCATAAACTCCCCGTTGGTCACCCGCTCAAACTCCTCCGGCGTATCCACAAAATGAATCATGCCCAAATCCACATAGTCCGTCTGGAGCCTGGTCAACAGATCCTCAAACGCCGGCTTCACCTTATCCAGTTCACGGGTCCGGACATACTGCCCATTCAGCCAGACAGAACCAATATGTCCCTGAATCACCCACTGCTCACGCCGCCCCTTCAGCGCAAGCCCGATATTCGACCGCACATTCGGCTCCGACATCCAGCAGTCGAGAATATTAATGCCCTCCTTCTGACAGACATCAATAATCTCCTTCACCTCTTCCGTATTATGCCTTTCCAGCCACTCCGCGCCAAGCCCAATCTCACTGACCTTCAGCCCAGTTCTGCCTAACTCTCTGTATCTCATACCTGCTCCTCCTTTGGCATTTTCATTGTCTTCATTATACGCTTATCCTCTGCGTTTTTCAATTTACATATGCAAAGAGACTGAATATCTCCCCATCCCAAAACTGCCTTAATCCACACCTATCCGCCTTAAAAAGCCAGAAAGCCGCCAGGGGCAGGTGGTCTGCGTGTACGGCGGGCATCTACATGGATGTGAGAAAATCTTAGTGTTCCAAAGCCCCGGAGGACGGGTCTGGCGAATCGCTCCGGTGCCCGTCCGGAGGGGCTTCGGAACACTTAGATTTTCCACGTCCATGCAGCCGCCCGCTGTACACGCAGACCACCTGCCCCTGGCGGCTTTCGTCCGCTTTTCCAAAAAAAAATGGCATCTATCGGACCAAGTAAGGTTTACTTGCCTCGATAGATACCATTTTTCTTTTACCAAAATCTCTGTCCCCGGACACATCTCCGGAATTTTCTCCCCGGATCCATCTTCTCTGTCTTTCTCCCCCTCAAAAGAGAAGTCCCAGAAATCCAGGGATCAGGAGTATTCCTCCGCAGAGAAGGTCAGACAACAGCCGGCATAACGCACGTTCTTCCGGTTCCAGCTCACTGTAGGAGACCACCTGTTCATCCACAAAGTCCGCCATATCGCTGAAGCTGTGCCGTTTTTTCTTCTTCTGCTTTTTATCGTTCAGATGGCTGATCACCATCCCGTCCAGCCGCAGATACTCAAACCACGCCATCAGGAAAATAATCCCTCCGATGCAGAAGCATCCGTATTCTCCCACCGGCAGGCCGAACGTGTTGATATAGCGATCCCACAGAAGAACAAGAACAATGCCGATCACCAGCTTTGTCACTGTTTTGTACAATATCGGACGAAACATATATTTTTTGTAAATACCAAAGATTTCTTTCATCCTCAACGACCTATTTGACTTCTTTTCTGTATTCCTCTAACTCTTTCTGGTTGCCGTATACGAAGTGGCCTTCCTTGATCTCTTCCCATACCGGTTTGTCTACGCTGTAGTCATGCATGGACGGATCATAAACCAGAAGCTTTTTCTTCTTCTCCATTCTCGGATCCGGCATCGGAACTGCAGAAAGCAGAGCCTTTGTATATGGGTGCAGCGGATTGAGGAACAATTCTTCCGCTTCTGCCAGCTCGACAATCCTTCCCTTGCTGATAACCGCGATTCTGTCGGAAATAAAACGTACGACAGACAGGTCATGGGCAATGAAAAGATAGGTCAGTCCGCGGTCCTTTTTCAGGCGGTTCAGAAGGTTCAGCACCTGTGCACGGATAGAAACGTCCAGCGCGGAGATCGGCTCATCGGCAACGATGAATTCCGGTTCCATAACCAGCGCGCGGGCAATACCGATACGCTGTCTCTGTCCGCCGGAGAACTCATGCGGAAATCTGGACGCAAACTCCGGAAGAAGTCCTACCTCGCGGAGCGCTTTCTGCACTTTCGCTTCTCTGTCCGCATCATCCTTGTACAGATGGTGGTTGAGCAGTCCCTCGGAAATAATATAATCTACTTTGGCACGTTCGTTCAGAGATGCCATCGGGTCCTGGAAGATCATCTGACATTTCTTGATTACTTCCAGATCCAGTTCTTTGGGGATTCTTCCATTAATCTTCCGGCCTTTGAATAAAATTTCACCGCCGGAGGTCGGATTGATCCTTGTGATCGCACGACCGATGGTCGTCTTTCCGGAACCGGACTCTCCTACCAGCGAGAAAGTCTCTCCTTTGTAGATATCAAAATTCACATGGTCAACTGCCACGAATTTCTTTCTTCCATGGCCGAAGGTGATCTGCAGATCTTTGATTTCTATTAATTTTTCTCTCTCAGCCATGTGCCTTATCCTCTCTCTCTCATTTGCTGACGCAGCATACGCACTGCAGGCGGCTGCTCGATCTTCGGCGCTCTCGGATCCAGATACCAGGTTTTTGCCTGATGGGTCTCAGAGACCTTGAAGAACGGTGGCTCTTTCACAAAGTCGATGGCAAGAGCCTGTTTATTACGCGGGGCAAACGCATCGCCCTTGATTTCGTTGAACAGGTTCGGCGGAGTTCCTTCGATGGTCGGAAGATCCTCACCCTTTACGCCCAGCTGCGGTAATGCAGACAGCAGCGCCCAGGTATACGGATGCCACGGATCGTAAAAAATCTCTTCTACCGTTCCATACTCAACAATCTGTCCGGCATACATAACTGCCACACGGTCAGCCACATTTGCCACGACGCCCAGGTCGTGAGTGATATAAATAACAGTCATCTTCAGTTCTTCCTGCAGATGACGGATCAGATCCAGGATCTGTGCCTGAATCGTAACGTCCAGAGCTGTGGTCGGCTCATCGCAGATCAGGATCTGCGGACGACAGGCCACCGCGATGGCGATAACAACACGCTGGCGCATACCTCCGGAGAACTCATGGGGATACTGGTTGTAACGCTTTTCCGGATTCGGGATTCCTACCTTTTCCAGCATTTCCAGTGCCATTTTTTTTGCCGCTTCTCCCTTGATTCCCTGGTGCAGTTCAATACTCTCCTGAATCTGTTTGCCGATTTTCTTCAGCGGGTTCAGAGAAGTCATTGGATCCTGCATAACCATTGCGATCTTCTTTCCACGGATCGTCAACCATTCTTTTTCTTTCGTATATTTTGCAATGTCCTTTCCCTCAAACATGATCTCACCGCCGGTGATCGATCCGTTTGCGTCCAGCATTCCCACAAAGGATTTGGTAAATACGGATTTTCCGGAACCGGACTCTCCAACAATCGCCAGAGTCTCCCCCTCATAGAGATCCAGCGAACATTTACGGATTGCATTCAGTTTCTTTCCACGCAGACTGAACTGGATTTCCACATCCTTCGCAGACAATATTACATTTTTCTGTTCCATCATATGTTCCTCCGTTCTTTATACGTGATTTCTCGGGTCAGCCGCATCGGAAAACGCGTTGCCGATCAGATAGAAAGTCACTGTGATCAGCGATACGATAACTGCCGGGAAAACCAGCAGGTACGGGTAATTCAGGAAATAGTTTCTCGCATTTCTCAGCAGAATACCCAGAGAAGGTGTCGTGACATCCAGACCAAGACCCAGATAAGAAAGTGTAGATTCCAGAGCGATCGTTGACGGAATGGACAAAGCCAGACGCAGGATGATCACACTGATCAGATACGGCAGGATATTCTTCACAAGAATCCGCCAGATCGGTGTACCCAGACAACGTGATGCCAGGTTGTACTCTCTGTCACGGTACATAAGAACCAGGTTGCGGACATTTCTCGCCATGGTAAGCCATCCAAACGCGATCAGGGAAATCGCCATGATCGTAAAGCTCTGGCCGACCAGAAGCGCGATCAGAGTCATATAGATAATAGTCGGGACATTGTTAATAATGTTGTACAGCTCCGTAAAGAAGCGGTCCAGCTTACGCACATAACCCCAGATACATCCGATCGTGATTCCCACCACACATTCGCCAAGGGCTACCAGCAACGCCAGCTTGATGGAAATCTGTGCCGCGTACCATACCTGGCACCAGTAATCCTGTCCCAGGTTGTCGGTTCCGAACCAGTACTCGCCGTTGGGACTGATAAACCCATTTGCTGTGTTTGGAGTGAGCGTGTCAACGTCATACTTTCCGATTGCCAGCGCAATAAAGGAAAAGATGACCAGGCCGAAGAAAATAATGCTCAGCACAACCGCCGCTTTCTTCTTCAGAAAGTTCTTGAATACCGACTTCCAGTAAGAATACTCCGAATAGCCGGTACGCTCGGCAGCTTCCGGGCTGTACTCGACAAAAGTAAAAAGCTCGTCTTCATTTATCTGCTTTTTTTCTTCCACTATCGTGTACCTCCTTTATCTGCCAGTGTAATTCTCGGGTCAATGATCATCATCAGGACATCGCCAAGGAATACTCCAAGGATTCCCAGCGCCGCGTAGAGGATGACCAGCGCCTGAACAACATTTGTGTCGTATTTACCGATCGCATCCGTCAGCAGCGGTCCCATTCCCGGAACGGAAAAGAAACGCTCTACCAGCAGAGAACCGCCGATAGTCAGCAGAAACGATGCCGGAAGATACTGTGCCAGCGGAACGAACGCGTTTCGCAGAACGTGTTTTACCATAATGCTCTTGCTGGACATACCTTTGACTCTTGCAAGCTTGATATAATCTTTGTTGATCTCATCTACCATATACCGCCTGGTCCACAGAGCGTAGGAAGCTGTGGATGCAAGTGCCAGACATACCACCGGAAGGACGCTGGAGATGCCGGGATTTCTGGTAGAGTAGGTCGCCGGAAAATCCAGGACCAGGGCGCCGAACACCAGGATCAGGGAATAGGAAACCAGCGGCGGCACCGCATTGACGAAAATCGTGTACGCCGTTCCCAAGTGGTCGACCACCTTGTCTTTATGTCTCGCCTGCAGAATTCCAAGGGTAACTCCCAGGATCAGAGAAATAACCAGCGAAATAATACCGATCCGCATGGATACTGTAAATCGCTGTCCGATAACTGCCGTAACAGGTTGGCCGCTCTGAATTCTTCGTGACTCTCCAAGATCGCCATGAAGCAACTGCCCATAATAGCGGACCAACTGTTCCGGCATACTGTCGAGCATTCCTGCTGCTTCCAACGCATCGTGTTTCTGCTCTTCTGTAAATTTCATCAACTGATCTTCCGTGAAGAAATTTTCTATCGGCAGCATGCGCATCAGCAGGAAGACGACAGTTACAACGATTAAGACTGTTACAAGGGACTGTAACAGTCTTTTAATCGTGTACTTAACCATTATTCAGCCGCAGACGCTCCGTTGCCGGAACCGGATGCAAACTCATCGTACTGCTCTGTAGTATAGGCGTCTACAGATGTCTCCCAGCCGACATATTTATAGTTCTGAATACCGAATGCAGCATTCTTGGTGGTGTAATCGTTGACATGTGTCAGCTGCCATGCGATGTTGTAGTTACACGGCATTACCAGCACGTTCTCGATCATAAATGCCTCTGCCTCCGCATATGCCTCATATCTGGCATCTGTGTCGTCAGTGATCGCTTTCGCGGTATTTACGAGGTCTGTGAACTGCTGATACAGGCTGATCAGTTCTTCGTCTGTCGCATCGTTGATGTTGGAATAGTTCATGGAATAGTAAGCGCCGTCCTCACCGTAGGTCTCCTGTCCCAGGAAGTTCTGCGGATCACCGTAGTCAGCGCCCCATCCGTTTACTACGAAGGACTGCAGCTGCGGGTCAACGACCTCTGCTGTCAGGTTATTTACATAAGTTTTAATGTTCAGTGTTACGAAATCATCGCCAAGGCTGTCGCTGAACGCCTGTTTCAGAACGGTTGCGCTGTCGATGCTTGTCTGGTTGTTTGCCGGAACGTAGTAGTCGATCTCAACCGGGAAGGTAACTCCCTCTGCAGCCAGTTCTTCCATCGCCTGTGCTTTCAGCTCAGAAGCTTTATCTGCATCCAGACGAATCATGGTCTCGCCGTCAGACTCACCAAGTCCAAGCTTCTCAGCTACAAGATCGGTATAATCTCTGCCGTCAGATGTGTAAACAAGGCCCTTCATGGTGTAGAAGTTGTTCTCGCACTTCAGCGGGTTGATCGCGTTGGTTCTTGCATAGTAGCTGGTCAGATCCAGTCCGTAGTACATTGCCTGACGGAACGCTGTATTGGCGATCGCTTTGTTCCAGTTGTCATCCGGAGTTCCGTCTTCATTCATCTTGCTGTAGTTGAAGTGGAACTGATAGGAGAACTTATCCGGTCTCTTCTCTACCAGCTGATCGTGGTATTCGTTGTTTTCATCGTTGTAGATGGTTGTCAGGTTACTCTCAGACAGGTCAATTCTGTCCAGCTCTCCTGCCTGGTACAGCTGGAAACCGGTGTCCAGAGACTCGATCATCTTGATAGTAACGGTATCAAAACGCTGGCTTTCTGTATCCCAGTAAGCTTCGTTCTTGGTCAGAACTTTTTCATTGTTCGGGGTATAGCTGGTCAGCAGGTATGCGCCGTTGAACCACATGGTGGTATCGTCGCAAGCCAGGAATCCATCGATGCCAAGCTCGTCGATCAGTGCCTGAGATGCCGGATACAGACAGTTGTAAGTAGCTACGGTCGGGAAATACGGCAGCTCAGAGGTACAGTGGTAAACAACCGTGTAATCATCTGGAGCTTCGATTCCTACCATCTCAAGGAATTTGCTTCCTTCATCTGCGGTCAGGGCTCTTCCTTCTTCCTCGGACAGAGTCTTGGTGTACTCATAATATTCATCCGCGCCTGTGATCATTTCCTGAGGCATGGAGATGTTTGTGCTGGCATTCTTGTGGTAGTTCATTACGAATTCAAGCCCGGTCAGGAAATCCTGTGCGGTACAGTCTGCTTTTTCCTCTCCGTTCTTGTCTACCCATTTTACGCCTTCTCTCAGCTTGAAGGTCCAGGTCAGTCCGTTATCGTCGGTGCTATAGTCCTCCGCCAGAGCCGGGATCAGCTGACCCTCACTGTCTGTAGACAGAAGACCTTCCACCAGGTTGGTGATAACGTTGGAGTCTGCTGCATTCTGAGAATTCAGAACGTTCAGAGTCTCCACCTCACGCGCCTGTGTCTCCCAGGTGTACAGATCGGTAAGCTGGTCAGAACTTGCGGATTCCCCGCTGCCTGAAGTGCTTCCTCCGCTGCTGCCACAGCCTGCCAGCGCCATCATGGCTGCCAGCGTTAACGCTGTAAGCTTTGCTGTTGACTTTTTCATACAATTCTCCTCTCTTTCTCTGTCGATCCATCATGATTCACGATCAACCGGCAACATTTGTTTTACAAAAAAAGCATAAACAAACGGATTTGTCTATGCTTCATTGCACGTGCATCTGATAACTGACAAAAGTCCACAATTCTTCTCTGATCCCTGGCGTATCTTCGGAATGCTCATTCCTTTCACATACGCTCCGGACGAATTCTCCGTCTGCATGAATGGTGTAACCTCCTGCCAGCGAACCTGTTGTATCTTCAGCAGATGTAGTATTGTTACTTAAAAACAGTAACGTTTATCACATGTCCTGTATTGTAGCAGAAATACATTTGTTTGTCAATGACGTATTTTTGTAATTATAGCAAATATTCCCTGTGGTAAATTTGTGAAAATCTTACAGAAATCATCTCATTCGCCCTATTTTTTCCATCGTCAGGCACGATTGCCTTCAAATATTCGCGGGTGTATCCCACCCACCAGTTTTTGCCGTCCAGCTCCACTTTTTCCTCCAGCAATACCTCTTTTTCTTCGCCGAGGAAGCTCTCCATATACTCCTGTCTCCGCTGAGCGTCCAGCTCCAGCAGGATATGGCTGCGCCTGGTTTTTTCCTGTTCCTGGATCTGATCCGGCATCGCCGCCGCGCGGGTTCCTTCTCTTCTGGAATATTTGAAAATATGGGTTTCGAAAAAATTCACTTCTTCCACAAACGCCCTGGACGCCTCAAACTCCTCCTCCGTTTCCCCCGGAAATCCCACGATCACATCGGTGGTCAACGCCGGGCGGTCATAGACCCTGCGCAGAAGCCTGCATTTTTCCATGTACTCTTCCGAACGGTAACGGCGGTTCATCCGCTCCAGCACGGTATCGCATCCGCTCTGCAGAGACAGATGGAAGTGCGGGCAGACTTTTGGAAGCGCGGCGATGGCTTCGGCAAATTCTTCGGTGATAATTCCCGGTTCCAGGGAGCCCAGGCGGATCCGCCGGATTCCATCCACAGCATGGATCGTCCGGATCAAAGCCAGCAGATTCTGCCCCTCCTCCAGATCCACGCCGTAGGAACTCAGATGGATACCTGTAAGCACCACTTCCTGACATCCGGATTCCGCAAGACGCCGTACCTCCTCCAGCACATCCTCCGGCCGGCGGCTCCGCACCCGTCCGCGGGCATAGGGAATGATGCAGTAGGTACAGAACTGATTGCACCCGTCCTGTACTTTGATGAACGCCCGGGTATGTTCCGCCGTCCGGCTGATGGACAATGTCTCATACTCTCTGTTGTGGGTCATATCCGTCACCCATGTGCCGGAACCGGAACGTCCCTCCTCCTTCTCCCGGAAATATTCTTCCAGGATCGCCGGAATCTCTTTCTTCTTATTATTTCCTACGACCAGGTCAATGGCGGAATCCTGCTCCAGCTTTTCCCCTGCCGCCTGGACGTAACAGCCGCACGCCACCACGATGGCGTCCGGATTCATCTTTTTCGCCTTGTGGAGCATCTGGCGGGACTTCCGGTCAGCGATATTGGTCACCGTACAGGTATTGATAATATAAATATCCGCTCCCGGCGCAAACGGGACGATCTCATAACCCTGCTGCTCCAGCATCTGCTGGATTGCCTCCAGTTCATAGGCATTCACTTTACACCCAAGATTATGAAGCGCTGCTTTTCTCTTCATGGCTCCTCCTTATAATTTGTAGCATCATTATCTAATTTGCCAAATAATCCATCATATCTTTGTAGGTTTTCGTATTGACTTTTCTATCTGTAAACGGTAAGATTAAACTGTCAAATGAAGGTATTAAATATCATTAATAAAGCTATAGGGAGGATTTCACAATGAAAACAGTACAGATTTCACTCAACTCTATTGACAAAGTTAAATCCTTTGTTAATGACATTTCCAAGTTCGATTTTGACTTCGACCTGGTATCCGGAAGATATGTGATCGACGCAAAATCCATCATGGGAATCTTCAGCCTGGATCTGTCCAAACCGATCGACCTGAACATCCACACAGACGGAGCTGATTTGGAAAACGTATTAAACGTACTGAATCCATATCTGGTTTAATCCCGTGTGATCACACGACAGAAAAGTAACGTAAGCGTTTTTTGAGGAACCTGCCGGTTTGACCGGCAGGTTCCTTTCGTTTCTGCGCTTTCCATGTAAGAGTTTTTCCTGCACTTCTGCGCTTTCCGCTTAAATTTTTTCAGTCAATCTCAATGACTTCCGCAGTCCGGAAGGCTGTCTCCATCATCTCATCGATCTTCTCCGCCAGATTCGTCTCAGAGCGGCGGATAATATTCAGATTCGGTTTCGTCACCGGATGTTTCGCGACAAAGATCGTACAGCAGTCCTCATAAGGAAGCACCGATGTCTCATAGGTTCCGATCTTCTCAGAAATATCCACGATCTCCTGCTTGTCAAAACCGATCAGCGGCCGGAACACCGGCATCGTGCAGACTTCATTGGTCACCGCAAGGCTGTGCATGGTCTGGCTTGCCACCTGTCCGATGCTTTCTCCTGTGATCAGTCCCAGGCATCCGTCTTCTTTCGCGAACATTTCCGCAAGCTTCATCATATAACGGCGCATGATGATCGTCAGTTCCTCGTGGGGGCATTTCTCATAGATATATAACTGGATATCCGTAAAGTTTACCACATGGAGACGGATCGGTCCGCTGTAGCGGGCAACCAGTTTTGCCAGATCCACAACTTTCTGTTTCGCTCTCTCGCTGGTGTACGGCGGCGCATGGAAATACACCGCGTCAATCTTCACTCCGCGTTTCGCAATCATGTATCCTGCCACCGGGCTGTCGATCCCTCCGGAAAGGAGCAGCATCGCCTGGCCGTTGGTTCCCACCGGCATACCGCCCGGTCCCGGGATCGTCTCGGAATACAGATAGATATTCTGACGGATCTCCACATTCAGATACACATCCGGATGATGCACGTCCACCTTCATATTCGGACACGCGTCCAGAATCCGCTCTCCCAGCTCACAGTTCAGTTCCATCGAACTGAGGGGATACGTCTTTTTCGCACGGCGCGCGCATACCTTGAAGGTTTTCTCCTGTTCCCCGTACACCTGCTTCATGTAATCCACCACAGACGCTGCCAGATCTTCCAGTCCGGTATCCTCCAGGATCACCACCGGGCAGATGCCCGCAATACCGAAGACACACTTCAGAGCCTCCACAGCGCCATCGTAGTCAAACGCGCCTTCCGTGCGGACGTAGATCCGTCCCATCTCTCTGGTCACGGAAAATTCACCGTCTACCTGCTCCAGCGCACGGCGCATCTGGCGGCAGAGGGCTTCCTCAAAAATATGGCGGTTCTTGCCCTTAATGCCGATCTCCGCATATTTGATCAAAAATGCCTTGAACATTTTCTTCCTCCTTTTTTACTTTCTTGTAAATCTTCTCAGCATCGGGATCACACGGTTCAGTACCTCCAGAACCGTGTCAATCTCCTCCGGCGTGGTATTCTCACTGAAACTGAAGCGGACCGAAGATTCCATCTCCGCCTTCGATGCGCCGATGGCTGTCAGGGTCGGGCTGCCCGCTCTCTTATGGGAAGAGCACGCAGAACCAGCGGACACATAGATGCCCTCATTTTCCAGGGTATGAAGCAGAACCTCGCTTCGAACGCCCAGGAAAGAAGCATTGACGATATGCGGCGCCGCCTGCTCGCCGTCCGCCCCATGGACTGTCACGTTCTCCATCGCCTGAAGCCCATGGATCAGATGCTCCCGCAGCCGGTACATATGCGCCCGGGACTCCTTCAGTTTTCCGTACACCATCTCCGCCGCCAGCGCCATTCCCGCTGCTCCCGGCACGTTCTCGGTACCGGAACGCATTCCATTCTGCTGGCCGCCTCCGAGGATCACCGGACGGATCCTGGTCTTCTCCCGGATATACAGCATGCCGGTTCCCTTGGGTCCGTGGAATTTATGGCCGCTGACGGACAGCAGGTCGATGTTCATCTTTTTCGGATAAATGGGGAGTTTGCTGAACGCCTGGATCGCATCCACATGAAAGACTGTGTTGGGATTCTTTCTCTTGATCCGTTCTCCGATTTCCGCCACAGGCTCCACGGAGCCGATTTCATTGTTGACGAACATCACGGAAACCAGGATCGTCTCCGGCGTGATGGCTTCCTCCAGTTCCTGCAGATCGATCATGCCTTCCCGGCTGACGCCGAGGCGGGTAACGGTAAATCCCATCTCTTCCAGAAAGCTGACCGGCGCCTGTACCGCCGGATGCTCGATCTGCGTCGTGATGATGTGTTTTCCCATTCTCTGCATCGCCAGCGCCGTTCCCACCAACGCCCAGTTGTTGGACTCCGTTCCTCCGGAGGTAAAATAAATTTCTTTTTCCTGAACTTTCAGGATCTTTGCCATCGTCTCCCTGGCGCGGCGCAGATACTGTTCCGCGTCCACTCCCTTCTGATGGAGGGCGGACGGATTCCCATAGTCTTCCAGCATCAGCTTTGTCACCAGTTCCGCCACTTCCGGGTACGCCCGGGTCGTTGCCGAATTGTCCAGATAAATTTCCATGTTATTCTTCCTCCATCAGATACATCAGAATGGAAAGCACCGTCATTCCCGCCGTCTCCGTTCTCAGGATCCGCCGTCCCAGAGTGATCGGTTCCGCGCCTGCTTCCACTGCCTTTTTTACTTCCTCTTCCTCAAATCCGCCCTCCGGTCCGATGAAGATGCCCACCGACTGGCCGGGACGGATGGACGCAAACAGTTCCCTGGTATGCTTCATGCCCTTCGCCAGCTCATACGGGATCAGGATCATATCAAGGGAACAGGCATACTCCAGCGCTTCCTCATATTTCATCACCGGACGTACCTGGGGTACGATCATCCGCTTGGACTGCTTTGCCGCGCTCTCAGAGATTCCCTGCCATCTTGCCACTTTGTTTTTGGCCTTTTTTTCATCCAGCTTCACCACACAGCGGCGGGATGCCACAGGAATTACCTCATGGACGCCAAGCTCCACTGCCTTCTGGATGATAAATTCCATTTTGTCCCCTTTGGGAAGTCCCTGGAACAGTGAAATGGAAGCCGGAAGCTCCAGGTTGTTTTCCATCGCATAGAGGATCACTGCCGTCACTTCTTCTTCGCTCAGCGTCTCAATATAACATTTATATTCCAAATTTCCCTGCGCGCTGACAAGGATCTCCTCGCCCGGCTTCATGCGCAGGACATTCTTGATATGATTGACATCATTTCCCGTAATATGGATGCGGGTGGGCTCAATCTGATGCTCCTCCACAAAAAAACGATACATTTCTTCCTCTGCCTCTCTTATCCGCTGCAGCAGCTCAGCCCTGCTGAACCGTTACATGCAAAATCCATTTCAAATCGCCTTTGGCGATGGGAGTTTCCGCGCAGTCACGGAGACCCATTCTCCCTGATGAGTCACTTCCACGATCTCAAGACCTGCCGCGGTCACCGCTTCCTTTACGACCTCTTCCTTCACATCCAGGATTCCGGAAGTGATGTAGAGTCCGCCCGGTTTCATCTGATGTACGATCACCGGGGTCAGCGGTACCAGGACGTCTGCAAGAATATTTGCCGTTACAATATCGTATTTCTCATATCCGACGGTATCCTGAACGGTTTTGTCGTCGATAATGTTTCCGATCATCATATCGAAAGCCTCCGCAGGAATGCCGTTGGCTTCCTTATTTTCCTCCACAGCCGGAACCGCACAGGGATCCAGATCGGTGCCCACCGCATGTTTGGCTCCAAGCTTCAGGGCGATGATGGAAAGGATTCCGCTTCCCGTTCCCACATCCAGCAGTTCCGTTTCCGGGGTCACATATTTTTTCAGCTGACGGATGCAGAGCTGTGTCGTCTCGTGCATACCGGTTCCGAAGGCTGTGCCCGGATCAATATGGATGATCATCTTGTCTTTGTCTTCTTCCTTCACTTCTTCCCAGGACGGAATGATCAGAATGTCGTCCACATAGAACTGCTTGAAATACGTCTTCCAGTTATTGATCCAGTCCTTGTCCTCTGTCTCGGACTCTGTGATCGTACATTCTCCCAGATCCAGAAATTCCTGCAGTTCATCCAGCGCTTTTTTCACATCCGCCAGGATCTGTTCCTTGTCGTCCTCCGGCTCCAGATAGAAGTTCAGATAAGCCACGCCGTCGTCCTCCGGCATATCCGGCAGGATATCCACGAACATCTGCTGCTTGTCATATTCCGTCAGCGGCTGCCTGTCCTCAATCTCCACGCCCTGGACGCCGGCCTCCGCCAGCGCAGCAATGACGATATCTTCCATTTCCGCACGGGTCTTCAGGGTAAATTTGTTCCATTTCATAGGTTTTGGCTCCTTTTCTTTCTGTGTCTTCTTTATCCTCTTTCACAGCTTTTCTTTCAGCCGCTGTTACTTTATCCGTTAATTCAGAAACATTGTATTGACCGTCACCGTGACCAGTGACAGGATAGTTGTCAGGATCGCGCCCTGTGCAAGCACTTCTGCTTTTTCACCGTTCTCCTGCGCAAGCATCAAAGGCATATTTCCCACCGGCATTGCCAGCAGCAGAACACTGACATCCAGGATTGTCTCATTGTGTACCAAAGGCCGCAGGACCATTCCGGCTGCGATGGGGATCACCAGCAGACGGATCAACGCTGCGCCGTAAAGTTTTCCGTTGGAAAAGATCTTTGCCGGGGACATCTGGGCTACCGATACACCCAGCACGATCATGGACAGGAAGGTGGTACATCTTCCCATATAGGAAGCGGCATCCTCCAAAAACACCGGCAGCGGGATCTCAAACCAGAACAGGATCAGCGCAGCCACGGCGCTTATGGTTCCGGCATTGATCATTTTTTTCCACTGGAACGCCTGCCTGTTTCCGGTTCCGCCCGCCATGACGGTAATGCCGTGGGTATAGATCAGAACATTGAAGAAGAAATTAAAAACCGTCACATAGATCACAGCGCCCTCGCCGAGCAGCGCTGACACCAGCGGAATTCCGATAAATCCGGTGTTTCCGTATACCATCATCATATGATAATATTTCCGTTCCTGCGGCTCCACCCGCAGCAGACGCGGCACCAGGATTCCCGCGGCAATGGCAAAGACGTAAGTGCCTGCGGCAATTCCCGCAGTCAGCAGGATGTCCTGACGGGTCGCTGTCATCTCGTCGCTGAAGACGCTGGCAATCATCAGGGCTGGATTGCATATGTTTGTGATCAGCCCGGACAACTGGCGGGAAGTGACTTCTGTCACCGCCTTCTTCCTATATAGAAAAACGCCGACTGCGATCAATAAAAAAATAACCAGCATCTGCTGGAATACCACTCCTGTGCTCATCCCTGGGTTCTCCTTTTCGGTCGGAAGTTTCCTTGCTTATCATACACGAAAAGGCCTGGGTTGTAAAGGGGGCGGGGGAACCGTAGAGCATTCTCAGACGGACGAAAGCATCCAGGGGCAGGGGGTCTGCGTGTGCGGCGGGCGGCTGCATCGGTGTGGAAAATCTAGGCGTTCCGAAGCCCCGGAGGACGGGCACCGGAGCGATTCGCCAGGAATTTTTTATAAATTCCCGGCTCAGCGCTCCTCAGGCTCAGTGCGTGAAGCACTTCGCCTGACCCGTCCTCCGGGGCTTCGGAACGCTGAGATTTTCTCACACCGCTGCAGATGCCCGCCGCACACGCAGACCCCCTGCCCCTGGACGCTTTCTGGTTTTTGAGTGCGGTAGGTGGCGCGATAGGTGATACGTTCTTGTCTTTGCTTTTTTGTGGTAGAGCTTTATTCTCTACGGTTCCCATAGATTGGGTTCTGGGTGGTGTTTGTTCCTGAGGGGGGGGTAGGGCGAGTTCGGAGCTGCGTGTTCGGGCTTTGGCTGAGGGGGGAAGGGAGGTTTATTAGGCAAGGAGTTTTATAGTTCAGGAGGGGGTTGTCGATTGATAGCATCAGATAAGGAAGTTTAGAAAAATCCCCTCCGAAAGAGTTTGTTTCTTCGGAGGGTGTTAATTTGTGTGAGAGTATACTTATTTTGTCTCGTTAATTCCAAATTCTGTCAGCAAATTATGATACCGTTCCTTTTCCTTCTGTGCTATGGGAAACGCGGGATTGTACAGGCAGTGATCCATGACATCTGCGTCTTTCAATAATTCGTCATATGGTTCGTGAATGTGTGTTTTATCACTATGTCTTGAAATAGCGGTAGTGATTATTTTTATTTCGTCATCACTGTATAACTTCATTTTTTTCAATATCGTTTCTGCTTGTTCTGCACCCTTTGCCGCGTGATGATCGCTGGTGCCGCCGGACATATAAAAGATATCGTGAAGCATTCCACAAGTTGTGGCAAGTTCAACATTCAGATTTCTTTTCATTGCTAACAAGGTGCAAAATCGTGCAACGCCATACATATGAGAGATATACATACGGATATGATCTGATTTCTCATTCAAAATAATCTTATCAATTTCATTGCGTAATATTTCAAGCCGATTTTCCATAACTTATTCCTCATAAATTTAATATAGAAATGATTTCCTTCTGTAGTTTTTTTACTGCTTCCAAATATTGTTGTTCGATTTCCTGTGGTTGTTTCAGGGTGAGGTCTGGGATTGATGCAAGTTCCGGCTCTGGCAGGGAGTAGGGGAGGTTCATCAGGCGGGGCATTTCGTAGTTCAGCAGGGCGTTGTCGATTTCTTTTACCTGATTTTGTTCTTCCTGGCTCAGGGCGCCGAGGCCGTAGTGTTGATAGATGGTCCGCAGGATGGTTTCTTCTATTGTTATGTAGGTTTTCAGGTGTTGTTTCACCGGGCGGATGATGTCGGAGATGTAGGCTTCGCTGGCGTCGTGCAGCAGACAGGCAAAAATAATTCGGGTGTTCCAGCCGCGGGCTTTGGCTTCGTTGGCGCAGTTCAGGCAGTGCTGCCCTACGGTGTACAGTTGTTTCATATGGCCTCCGCCGCGGCACAGAAGGCTCAGGGCGTGAGCGATGTCTTCGGTTCGGATGTCGCCGTCCTGGATGTTCATTGGATTTACCAGTAATCCGGTGTAGGTACACATGCAGTCACTCATAATTATTTCCTCCATAAAAAAGTCTGTTCTTTCTTTGGTCCTTGTAATTCTTTTTGTTTTCTCATATACTTAATCATATGATACCATAAAAACATAAGAGTAGTATCATTTTTACAAATTGACGGATTTATTTACCAGAAAAGGAGATTTCTATGATTTCACAAGAATTGAAAGACCAGTTCCGCAAGGAAATTGATACCTTTGAGGAGAGCGCTCTTGCCTTTGAAGCAGGGGAACTTGACCGTGCGGCATTTAAAGGGATTTCCGGAGGATTTGGAAGTTATGCGCAGAAAGATTCCCGTCTGATGCTCCGCCTGCGGATTCCTGGCGGCTGCCTCACCAAAGAGCTTCTGAAGTTTCTCGCGGATGAAGTGGCTGACAAAAACGTAGACCTTCTCAAGATCACTACCTGCCAGACGATCCAGGCGCACAATCTTTCCGCCAGACAGGCCGCTTCCATGATGCGGAATGCGCTGGATGCCGGTATCATTACCCGCGGCGGCGGCGGAGATAACCCGCGGAACGTTATGGCAAGCCCGCTTTCCGGCGTGGAAAAGGGGGAGACTTTTGACGTCCTTCCTTATGTGCAGACGGTGGGGGATTATCTGCTCTCACAACTCCCGTCTCTCCATATGCCGCGGAAACTGAAAGTAGGTTTTTCCAATACACCGGCGAACGAAACGCATGCAACGTTCCGTGATCTTGGTTTCATTGCAAGGGAGGACGGCACGTTCTCCGTTTACTGTGCCGGCGGTCTTGGACCGAACCCGATGCTCGGTGTCCATATTATGGACGGCGCAGATCCTGCGGAAGTCACCCTGTACGTCAGCGCGATGATCCGCCTGTTCACCACATTCGGAAATTACGAATCCCGCGCAAAGGCACGCACCCGTTATCTGCAGAAAACGCTGGGCGAGGATGGTATCCGCAAACACTTTATGGAATTCCTGGAGGAAGCCCGCAAAGAAGAGACGCCATGGCCGATCCCGTGGGAAGACGAGTTTCTGAAAGAGGCGGACGGAACCATTTCCGGAAAACGGATCATCGAACAGAAACAGCCGGGACTTTATACGGTTTCCTATCATCCGGTCGGCGGATGTCTGCCGCCGGAAAAACCTGCCGCCCTCTATGAGGTCATCAAGGATCTGGCAGACACTCAGGTGCGTCTCGGACCGGACGGAACCCTCTATATCATCAACCTGACTGCAGGCGAAGTTCCCGCCGTACTGGCTGTCACAGACGACGGCGCCGATCATCTCTTTGAAACCAGCGTAAGCTGTATCGGAGCTTCCATCTGCCAGCACGGTATCCAGAACTCCCAGGGACTTCTGAGTAAATGTGTGGAGCGGATGAAAGAAGAATCCTTCGCAGACGGTGTGCTTCCGAAAATCCACATCTCCGGCTGTCCGTCCAGCTGCGGAAGCCATCAGGTAGGCGCTATCGGCTTTGTCGGACAGGCAAAGAAGGTGGACGGCGCGATCCGCCCCGCCTATCGTCTCTTTGTCAACGGCTGTGAAACAGAGCAGGATGCACAGCTCGGTGAGGCGAAGGAAGTGATGCTGGAAGACCAGATTCCGGAATTCCTGGCTGCTCTCGGCAGAAAAATCCAGGCGGAATCTTCCACCTTCGAGACATGGTATCCGTCTCACGCGGAAGAATTTGCCGCGTTGGTTTCTGAATACAGCAACTAAACAGAATATAAATGCGCAGGCCACAGTATCTTCCGGTTCTTTCCGGAATCGCTGCGACCTGCGCATTTTTTATGTTTCCTGCTGCGGTCTGCGCATTTTTATGTTTCCTGCTGCAGCCTGCGCATTTTTATCCTTCCTGCTCCGACTGGCGCATCATCCGGTATCCAACACCGATGTGCGTCCGGATATATTTGGGGTGCGCCGGGTCGGCTTCTATCTTTTTGCGGAGCGTCGCCATAAACACCCAGAGGGACGATGTGTCAGATGCCTCATATCCGCCCCATACTTCATGGATGATAAAGTTATGGGTCAGCACCTTTCCCGTATGCTTTGCCAGCAGACACAATAATTTATACTCAATCGGCGTCAGATGGATTTCTTTACCTTCCATATATACACATCCTGCCGCGTAATCGATCTTCAGATCTCCGTTGACATAAATGCTGGATTCTTCGCTGACTTTCTGAGTATCGTAGCGGACACGGCGAAGGGCAACCCGCAGACGTGCCAGCAGTTCCTCCACAGAGAACGGTTTGGTCAGATAGTCATCAGCTCCCGCATCCAAAGCCTCCACTTTATCGGTATCCTCGCTCCGTGCAGACACGACGATGATCGGCATATTGCTCCAGGAACGTATTTTCTTTATGATCTCCACACCGTCCATGTCCGGAAGTCCCAGATCCAGGAGCATGACATCCGGGCGGTAGGTCAGGGCGTCCATCACCGCGCTGGCTCCGTTGCGGGCTTTCCGGTACTGGTAATTCTGAAGCTCCAATGTCGTGGCGATCAGATTGCTGACCGCCGTGTCATCTTCTACGATTAGTATCTGTGGTTTATTCATATGCCGCCACCTCCGAAGCGTGTAATGTGAACGTGAAACAGGTTCCATGGGGCTGGCAATCCTCTGCCGTGATCGTCCCGCCATGGGCATTGACGATGGATTTGCACAGCGAAAGTCCAAGTCCGAGCCCTCGCCGGCTGTCTGCGTTTTTATTCTCTCTCGTATAAAACATGTCAAAAATTCTCTTCTGTTCTTCCTTTGGGATTCCCGGTCCATTATCGGACACTTTCACTGTGAGCACGGACCCTTCCCTCTGTGCCGATATCTGGATTTTGGATCCAGGCGGCGTATATTTCACCGCATTGTTCATAAGATTGATGACCACCTGGACAATCAGCCGGGCATCCATATCCGCCACCAGAATTTCCTCCGGAAGGCTGACCGTAATCTCATGTTCTGACGCCTTGCGGTCCAGATGTTCCATCGCGTCATAAATGACCTCTTCCAGAAGCGCCGGGCGCAGCTGCAGCTTCATGGCTCCATTCTCGATCCTGGTGATGGACAGCAGATTTTCCACCAGCTGCATCAGCCACATGGCATCATCATAGATGCTAAGATAAAGCGCGTGTTTCTTTTCTTCTCCCAGTTTCTGGCTGCTCTCCAACAAAATTCCGGCATTTCCGGAAATTCCGGTGAGCGGGGTCCGCAGATCGTGAGAAATCGCCCGCAGCAGATTGGCTCGCAGAGTTTCCTGTCTTGCCGTCTCTTCCAATTCCTGCTTTGCCTGCCAGATCTGCTCAATCTCCAGTGCCAGACCGCATTCATCCAGGATCGCGACCATCAGTTCTTTCTCAAAATCCGCCGGCTTATCGGAATCTTTCAGAAAGATTCCTGCCACAGCCAGCGGCTGATCTTTCCCGCGCACCGCCAGATACAGACATCTCGCCTCGGAAAAGGTATGAGTCGTCGCGCCCGCATGCTTATTGTTCCGAAAAACCCACTCGGCAATTTCCCGTTCCGCGAGAAAATCTTCTCTGGTCCATCGCTCTCCATCTTCTCCCGGAAAAATTTCCATCTGTCCCAGCACTTTCTTCTCATTTGCCGGATAAATGACAATGGTCCGTTCCAACAGTTTTCCAAGCTGTGCGGCTGCCACCGAAAAAATTTCCCTTTCGCTTCTGGCTCTCTGAAGTTTTCGGCTGGTTTCCAGCAGTGTTCCGGTGCGGTAAGCTTTCCTCGCACTGAGGATCGCCTGGTTTTTGATCCGTCTGGTCAGCGTACTGCTCACGATCGCCGCCACAAGCATGATCAAAAAAGTCACCAGATAACCGGGCGCGCTGAACAGGGTATAATAGGGTTCTGTAAAAAAGAAATTAAACAGCAGCACCACCAGCAGGGACACAGCGAGGCTGTACAGCTTTCCGCCTGTGAGCACGGCTACACCGAGCACGCCCAGGATGTAGATCAGGATGATATTTGCCTCCTCCACGCCAAGCCCGGCGAAAAAGAAATTGACGATCGTACAGACTGCCATCATGCCCAGGGAAACCGCCGTCTCTCTGAACGTAATCTTTTCCGGACTGAGCCGGAGAAATTTTCTCTTTTCCATTGTCCGATGCTGGTCCGGAATAATATAAATATCAATATCCGGCGCCAATTCACTGAGCCGGTCCACCATCTGCCGGGAGTGCCCCCTCCGTGCGCTTCTGCCAAGTACAATCTTCGTCACTCCACTGATCTGGGCATATTCGGCAATCTGAAGAGCAGTGTCCTCTCCGTAAACTGTCGCGATCCTTGCGCCCAGTTCCCGCGCCAGCCGCAGATTCTCCCGTATCTCATCATCTCTTACCTGGGTGTTTTCCACATACAGTGCCGTCAGTTCTCCGTGAAATGCCTCCGCCATCCGGGCGGCTGTCCGTATGACCGTTGCATTGGAGGGAGCTCCCGACAGACAGATCAACAGATGCTCTCTCACCCGCTGCTTCTTTTCCCCCGCTCTGTTTCCGATACAGTCCGCCGCACGGCGAAAGGCAATCTCACGGAGCGCATTCAGCTTTTCCAGTGTAAATACCGGCGGTGTCTGCACTTCTTTGCTTTCAATCCTTCTCAGAAGATCCTCCGGATCCATATCTACAAACTCCACCTGGTCCGCACGGTCAAATACAATATCCGGAATCCGTTCCGTCACCGTATTTTCAGTGGCAGAAAACACCACATCTTTCAGACTTTCCAGATTCTGTACATTCACCGTCGTATAAACATGAATTCCCGCCCGCAGCAGCTCCTCGATATCCTGGTAACGTTTCAGGTGACGGCTGCCTTCCCGGTTTGTATGCGCCATCTCGTCAACCAGTATAAGCTCCGGCTTCCGTTCCAGGGCGGCATCCAGGTCAAACTCCTGATATGCCTTTCCCTGGTATCGGATCTGCCGGGGCGGGAGGTATTCCAGCCCGTCTTCCGGCAGCTCAGCGTCACAGTATTTCTCCAGATATCCAACGACAACATCCACGCCCCGTTTCTGTTCTTCCCCGGCTGCAGTCAGCATCGTCCGGGTTTTACCGGTTCCGGGAGCATAGCTGAAAAAGATCTTCAGCTTTCCGCTTCCCAGCAGCTCCCCTTCTTCCATCATGCGTCCTCCTTATCGTTTTTCTCTGTGCTTTTCTTATTATTTTTTACCACTGCATGATTTCCCTCTTTCCGGATCATCTTTAGCTCATCTTAAGGCAGCGGCAAAAACCTTAAACCAATACTTACAGGATACATGATATACTGAGACAACATGAAAATCAACTGAAAAGGTGACTACTGCTATGTTTAAACTGAGAAAAAAACAAATTACCCCTGCGCAGATCATCATTCTTGGATTTGCGCTGCTGATCCTGACGGGAGCGCTCCTATTGATGCTTCCGTTCTCCACATCCACACCCGGAGGCGCCTCTTTTCTGGATGCGTTGTTCACTACCACTTCGGCGACCTGTGTGACAGGACTGATCGTGCATGATACCGCCCTCTACTGGTCCCAATTCGGGCAGCTTGTGATTCTTCTGCTGATCCAGATCGGCGGTATGGGCGTGGTAACCGTTGCGGTTGCGGTATTTATTTTTTCCGGCAAAAAGATCAGCCTGAAACAGCGCTGGGTCATGCAGGAATCCATCTCCGCGCCGCAGGTGGGCGGTATCGTTCGGATGACCGGATTTATCCTCCGCACCCTGTTCCTTCTGGAAGGAATCGGCGCAGCGGTTCTTGCTTTCCGTTTCTGTCCGGAATTTGGTCTCGCGAAAGGTTTATGGTATTCCGTTTTCCATTCCATTTCCGCCTTCTGCAACGCCGGATTTGACCTGATGGGTATCAAAAGTCCTTTCTCGTCCCTGACAGACTATACCGGCGACCCGGTAGTCTCTCTGACGATACCGATCCTGATCATCCTTGGCGGTATCGGTTTTATGACCTGGAAAGATGTCAGAGAGCACAAATGGCATTTTCGCCTGTACACCCTGCAGACCAAGCTGATCCTGACGACTACCGCAGGCCTGATCCTGATTCCGACCCTCTTATTCTTCTTCCTGGAATTCAGCCGTCCGGTCTGGGATTCTATGACACTTGGAGAACGGCTTCTTGCCTCATTTTTCCAGGCGGTGACACCTCGTACCGCCGGTTTCAACTCGGTGGATCTGACCGCGCTCAGCGAACCCTCCCAGGCACTCACCATCGTACTGATGCTCATCGGAGGCGCTCCCGGTTCCACAGCCGGAGGCTTTAAAGTTACAGCTTTGGCTGTCCTTTTTGTAAATGCTTCCGCTGTCCTGCGGCACCGTTCCTGCACCCAGTGCTACGGCCGCCGGCTGATGCCGGAGGCGCTGACCAATGCCATGACCATTGTTCTGATGTACCTGATCCTGTTCTTTGCAGGAGGAGCCATCATCTGCGGTCTGGAAGGAATCCCTCTGATGGACGCAATGTTTGAAACGGCATCTGCCATCGGAACGGTCGGACTTACCCTGGGCGCAACACCGACACTTGGCACAGCGTCAAAACTGATTCTGATCTTCCTGATGTATTTCGGGCGCGTGGGCGGACTGACTCTGATCTATGCCCTCCTGGCAAACAAACCTCAGCCGGCTTCCATGCCGCCGCAGGAAAGAGTTACCGTCAGCTGACACACAAAAAACGATCAACTGACAGAACGCTGACTTTTGCATTTCCGCAAAAGCGGTCATCCAATACATAACATGATCATTTTAAAATGAAAGGAATTTATTGCAATGAAATCAATCTTACTGATAGGACTTGGACGTTTCGGAATTCACATGGCTCAAAAACTGCATGAGCTGCATCACGAGGTGCTCGCCGTCGACTCCAACGAAGAGCGTGTAAACAACGTTATGGACTTTGTAACCAATGCGCAGATCGGAGACAGTACCAATGAAGCCTTCATCGCTTCTCTCGGCGTGCGCAATTTCGATGTATGCGTGGTAGCCATCGGTGACAATTTCCAAAGTTCTCTGGAAACCACTGCGCTTCTCAAGGAAAACGGCGCTCCTTTCGTGCTTGCCCGCGCTTCCCGTGAAGTGCACGCCAAATTCCTGCTGACAAACGGAGCGGACGACGTGATCTATCCGGAAAAACAGATGGCATCCTGGGCTGCTGTCCGTTACAGCTCCGAACATATCTTTGACTATATCGAACTGACGGATGACTATTCCATCTATGAAATGGAAGTTCCGCGTTCCTGGGTCGGCAGCACGATCGTTCAGGTCAGCTCCCGGCAGAAATATCGTTTCAACATCCTCGCTACCAAGCGCGACGGCAGACTGGATCCGCTGCCGGAGGCAAACCATCGGTTTATGGCAGATGAGAGTATTTTTGTCATGGGAGACAACAAGACACTGCAGAAACTGCTGCACGATTAAGGCGGACGAAATCGAAGCCGGGCACAGCAGGTGTCTGTTGTCTGGTTGATGAGATTTTTTCACATTCCTAAAAAAGAACTGCTCAGACACAACTGGAGCAGTTCTTTTTTGATCTTCTATTCTCTTATTTATCCGCGTCTTCAAAGGCTTCTTTCACACGGTCCATGAAGCCTTTCTTTTTCTTTCCGCTCTCTTCCTGTGCCGGAGCGGATTCCGGTCTCTTGTTTCCGCAGGCTTCATCAAACTTGCGGAGCGCTTCCTTCGCCTTCTCATTAAGCTTCGTCGGGGTCTGGACTACCAGGGTTACATACTGGTCGCCGCGGATGTTTTTATTCCGAAGGGACGGTACACCTTTGCCTTTCAGACGGATCTTGGTATTGGTCTGAGTTCCCGGTTTCACCGTGTATAATACGTCTCCGTCTACCGTCTTGATCCTTACATCACCGCCCAATGCTGCCTGAGCGAACGTCATATAAACAGTGGAGAAGATATTCATATCCTGTCTCTGGAATTCCGGATGACGGGCAACCTGAACCTCCACCAGAAGGTCTCCTCTCGGTCCTCCGTTGATGCCCGGCTCACCTTTCTCGCGAATCCGGATGCTCTGTCCGTCATCAATGCCTGCCGGAACAGAAACCTGGATTTTCTTGCGGCTGCTGGTGTATCCGGTTCCATGACAGTGGGTACACTTATCACGAATGATCTTTCCGGTACCGCCGCAGTCCGGACAGGTCTGTACGTTTCGGATGGATCCGAAGATGGACTGCTGGGTATAAGTAACCTGTCCGGTTCCCTTACATTTCGGACAGGTCTCCGGTGATGTTCCCGGTTTTGCTCCTGTTCCGTTACAGGTGGTACAGGTATCTTTCAGATTCAGTTCCAGCTCTTTTTCACAGCCGAACACTGCGTCCTCAAAACTGATATGAATCACTGCACGCAGATTTGCGCCTTTCATCGGGCCATTGTTGGCACGTCTTCTTCCACCGCCTCCGAACAGATCGCCGAAAATATCACCGAAGATATCACCCATATCTCCGCTGAAATCAAATCCGCCAAAGCCGCCGGCTCCTCCGCCCGCGCCGCCCTCGAAGGCCGCATGGCCGAACTGATCGTACTGACGCCGTTTTTCCGGGTCACTGAGGACACCATACGCTTCGGTGGCTTCCTTAAACTTTGCTTCTGCCTCTTTGTCGCCGGGATTCATATCAGGATGATATTTCTTTGCAAGCTGTCTGTATGCTTTTTTCAGTGTGGCATCATCGGCTCCGCGGTCTACGCCAAGGACCTCGTAGTAATCTCTTTTTTCTGCCATATCTTTCACCTTTCCATACAAAAATCCCAGCGCCGCCGCCTGACACGGCTGATCCGATGCCTCTGGCAGCCCTCTGGGCTTTGATTCTTTCGTTATTCTGCTGCTTGATCTGCTGACAGCAGCGCCCCGCCGTTCTTTCCAAACGGCGGAGCCACTGTTTCAGCCGCAGCCACCGCCCGGCGATACCGTCTGTAACGGTACCGCCGTTCCATGGGCTGTGTTATACCTCTTTGTAATCAGCGTCTACTACGTCGTCATCAGCGCCTGCGGAAGTACTGCCTGCTCCTGCGTTCATATCCGGATTCGGGCCTGCTGCTCCCTGTGCTGCGCCTGCGTTCTGCTCATACAGTTTTGCGAACAGTTTCTGAGAGCTGTTCATCAGTTTTTCCTGAGCAGCCTTCAGGTCTGTCACCTGGGAATCGGTCATATCTTCCGGATTGCACTTGGAGATCTGCTCTTTCAGTGCGTTCAGGTCTGCTTCCACTGCTGTCTTGTCGTTGCTGTCCAGCTTATCTCCTGCTTCCTCCAGCGCTTTCTCTACCTGGAATACGATGGAATCCGCATCGTTTCTTGCGTCAATTGCTTCTTTCCGTTTCTTGTCCTGAGCCTCGAACTCTGCTGCCTCTCTGACTGCGCGGTCGATCTCATCATCGGACATATTGGAACCTGCGGTGATCGTGATGTGCTGCTCTTTTCCTGTTCCCAGGTCTTTTGCAGATACATTTACGATACCGTTGGCATCGATATCAAAGGTAACCTCAATCTGCGGAACACCACGTCTTGCCGGCGGGATTCCATCCAGACGGAACTGTCCAAGGGACTTGTTGTCTTTCGCGAACTGACGCTCACCCTGTACAACGTTGATGTCTACAGCGGTCTGATTGTCTGCTGCTGTGGAGAAGATCTGGCTCTTCTTGGTCGGGATCGTTGTATTACGCTCGATCAGACGGGTTGCAATACCTCCCATTGTCTCGATGGACAGGGACAGCGGAGTAACGTCCAGCAGCAGGATATCGCCTGCGCCTTCATCACCAGCCAGTTTACCACCCTGTACAGATGCTCCAAGAGCTACACACTCATCCGGGTTCAGGCTCTTGCTCGGCTCATGTCCGGTCAGCTGTTTTACTTTCTCCTGTACTGCCGGGATACGTGTGGAACCACCTACCAGCAGGACTTTTCCAAGTTCGGAAGCGTTCAGGCCTGCATCAGACAGAGCTCTCTGTACCGGCTCAGCAGTCTTCTCTACCAGGTCATGGGTCAGTTCATCGAATTTTGCTTTTGTCAGGTTCATATCCAGATGCTTCGGTCCATCTGCTGTTGCTGTGATGAACGGAAGGTTGATGTTTGTTGTGGTCGCGCTGGACAACTCTTTCTTAGCTTTCTCAGCTGCCTCACGGATACGCTGCATAGCCATCTTGTCATTGGACAGATCTACACCTTCCTGTTTCTTGAACTCGGACAGGATGTAGTCAGCTACCTTCTGGTCGAAGTCGTCGCCGCCCAGACGGTTGTTTCCTGCGGTGGAAAGAACTTCGATCACTCCGTCGCCGATCTCGATGATGGAAACATCGAAGGTACCGCCGCCCAGGTCGTATACCATGATCTTCTGCTCTTTCTCATTGTCAAGGCCGTAAGCCAGGGCTGCCGCTGTCGGCTCGTTGATGATACGTTTTACATCCAGGCCTGCAATCTTTCCTGCGTCTTTGGTTGCCTGACGCTGAGCGTCATTGAAGTAAGCCGGAACAGTGATAACTGCTTCTGTTACTTTCTCGCCCAGATAGTTCTCTGCGTCGCTTTTCAGCTTCTGCAGGATCATAGCGGAAATCTCCTGCGGAGAATATTTCTTTCCTTCGATATCTACTTTGTAATCAGTACCCATCTCACGTTTGATGGAACGGATCGTTCTCTCAGCGTTGGTGACTGCCTGACGTTTTGCCGGCTCACCTACGAGACGCTCACCGTTTTTGGAGAATGCCACGATAGAAGGTGTGGTTCTCTCGCCCTCTGCGTTTGCGATAACGGTCGGTTTTCCACCTTCCATAACTGCTACACAGCTGTTTGTTGTACCAAGGTCAATACCAATAATCTTGCTCATGATTTTTTCCTCCTGAATCATTTATCATTCCAATGGTTGTTTGTAAACAAATATACTAGTTGGCTACTTTTACCATGCTGTGGCGAACCACGATGTCTTTGTATTTGTAGCCTTTCAGGAATTCCTCGACGATGATGTTCTCGCCGGCTTCCTCATCCTCCACGTGCATCACTGCGTTGTGCAGGTTCGGATCAAATTCCTGTCCTACGGCCTCAATGACCGTAACTCCCATATCTTCCAGCGTCTTGACCAGCTGCTTGTAGATCTTATTCATACCCTCTGCAAACGGATCATCCTCCGGATGCTCCACCGTGGCAAGACCGCGTTCAAAATTATCTACCACCGGAAGGATCTTCTCTACGATATCCTTCGCTCCGATCGTGTACATACTTGCTTTTTCTTTTTCTGTACGTTTCCGGTAGTTGTCAAACTCTGCCAGCTGACGGGTCAGCCGGTCAGTCAGTTCTTCGATCTTTTCATCTTTTTTGTCCTTCTTTTCTTTCTTCTTGAAGAACCGTTTTTCTTTGGTCTGAGGCTCTTTTTCCGCCTCCTGCTCTGCCGCAGTTTCTTCCTGCGCATCACCGGAAGCCTCTTCTGTGCTTCCATCTGCCGCTGCGGTTTCTTCCTCAGGCTTCTTCTCAGCAGCAGACGCTGCCGCCGCCTTGTCCGCCTCTTTCAGGATCTCCTCTGTGGGAATCCCGTTTTCTTTATTCTCAGCGGTTTCATTTACTGTTTCATTGACATTTCTGTTTTCCTGTATCACCGTTGCTTTCCACCTTTCTATGTGTCCGTATCCGGCTTTTTGAAGACGCTGTCGAGCTGTGTCTTGAGTATCTTCAGATTATCTACTACGTTCTCGTAGTCCATGCGTTTCGGTCCTACGATCCCGATGGTTCCCTTCATTCCATCACCCATATCATAGGTGGTCGTCACCACACTGCAGTCCCGCAGGGGTTCCATAGAAGTTTCATTTCCAATATATACCTGGATGCCGGTATTATCACTTTCCTCATCGGAAATAGTATCCTTCAGAAGACTTACCAGACGTTCCTTCTCTTCAAATGTGGAGATCAATCCGCTTGCGCTCTTGCTGTCACTCAATTCCGGATATTTAAAAATGTTTGTCGCACCGCTGGTATAAACCGGTACGTCTTCATCACTGACCGCAATCGCTTCTCCAACTGCATCCACAACCTTGCTGATCACACCGGAATGAATACCTGCCTGTTCTTTCATTTTCTGGATCATTCCAAGATTGATTTCCTCGATGGCAAGTCCGTTGAGCTGTGTGTTCAGCAAAAGATTCAATTTCAGAAGCTGTTCGTCATCAAGCTCTTCCTCCAGATCCAGCATCTGATTCTTTACCAGATTTCCTTCCACTACAACGACTGCCAGCAGCTGATGCTCATTCACCTTGGAAAGCTGAATAAATTTAACTTTTGTATGGTGCATGGCCGGTCCTGTGATCAGTGTCGCGTAATTGGTCTTGGTTGCCAGGAGCCGTACCACCTGCTGCAGCGTCTTTTCCATGTGATTCGTTCTCTCGATCACCATGTTCTTGATATCTGCAATCTCCTGCTCCTTTTCTTTCATCAGTTCATCCACATACAGCCGATATCCGTTATCGGAAGGTATCCGTCCTGCAGAGGTGTGCGGCTGCAGGATGTATCCCATCTCTTCCAGGTCTGACATTTCATTGCGGATGGTGGCGGAGCTCAGATTCAGATCGGTGTATTTGGAAATAGTCCTTGACCCTACCGGCTCTCCGGTTTCCAGATACGTTTGGATGATCGCTTTTAGTATTTTCCTTTTTCTCTCATCCAATTCCATTCCTCCAGCTCCTTTCCTTCTGGTTTTGTTAGCACTCGTTTGAGTGGAGTGCTAACATCTATGCTCTTACGATAGCACTCGAGGTTTGTTTTGTCAACACCTTTTCCATGTTTTTTTCTAAAGAAAGTATAAAGTGGACGGGAACGGAGCGCGGCGCCCACGGAGGACTGGCGGCGGGCAGGCGGACGGGTGGGGAATGTGGAATGCGTGCTCACTCCGCAGACGGACAGCGCAGGGCGGCGTGTTCGCCGCTTGGCTTTTGCAGGTCTTTGGCATCGGCAGGGGCGTCGGACACGCCGCCCTGCGCAGTTCGTCTGCAGTCGCAAGAGCGTGTTTGAAAATTGCTTTCTGCAAAATGTGCGTCACAGTTTGTGGGAAATTGGTTCCGAAAGCGGGAGGCGTAGCGGGCTACGCTGACTGATTTCGGAACCAATTTCCCGCAAAGTGGGGCGTGCAGATTGCAGGAATGAATTTTCAAACACGCTCTAGGCACTGCATTTCCACATTCCCACCCGTCCGCCTGCCCGCCGCGGTCCTCCGTGGGCGCCGCGCTCCGTTCCCTGGTTGTGGTGGCGTGGAGGTGGATTGCGGATGGTATTGTAAATGGTGTTGCGGGTGTGATGTGATCAGGTTTTCTGATATTCCCAGAGCCAGTAGGGGTTTAGGTACCAGGTGTTTTCTATGCAGAGGCATTGGATGGAGATGGGCCAGGCGTAGCAAGTGGTTCTTTTTTCGGTTTTGGCCCAGTATACGGTTGCTTCTGCTGCGGCCTGTATGGGGATCTGCTTGTGTTCGTACCAGTTTCTTCCATTGTAATCTTCGATTATGTACAGGTTTTCTATTTTATATGGTACGGAGAATCCGTAGGGGTTTATTTCATTCAGTACCTGGCGGAAGCGGGAGACTTTGGGTGGGGCTTCTTCGCCGGTTTCCTGTTTCCATTCTTGTTTTGGTATCGGATAGATGAGGCGGGAAAAGATTTCTTCGTCTTCGTCCTGTATCGCCTCCATCGCCTGCAGAACGATTCTTTCGCATTCTTCTGTCTTTGTTCTCACTGGAATATCCCTCGCTTTTTTACGTCCATATGACCGTATTTTCTTTCGGTCATACGTCCAGTTGTTAGTATTAAATTGTTACTTATTACACTAACAGTTATCATCTCCACACTGACATATCTGTAACGCGTGGGAGTCAAAGACCCTCGCGGCAGGTCTGCACTTCGTTTCGGTCGGTGCTAACCGTGCGCCACCGGCACACAGCACCGTCAAATGGACATGCAGGCATGTCCGCTTGGCTCGTTGCCCGCGGGAATAAAACTGCTTTCCGCTGCTCAGACTGAGAGATAACTGTTAACCGACGGAATTCAGAACAGGACATAAGAAGATGAAATATCAAAGATTGGAAGACATGCGGATCGACAGTGATCTGACTATCAAAGAACTCTCTGCCATTCTCGAATGCCACCGGGATGTGTATTCCCGTTATGAAAAAGGAATCCGGGAAATCCCGGTGGATTTTCTGATCCGGCTTGCCAAACTATATAACTGCAGTACCGATTACCTGCTGGGTATCAGTAATGACAGAAACCGAAAGTTCGGAGAATGACCCAGCCCGAGAGCAGCCGGCCGAATCTACCGGCTGCTCTCAGACTGTAACCATTCAGACAGTCGAACGGCTGCCTCTTTTTTCTCTCTGACAAAAATTTCTTTATCCGGCGTTTCCATCGCCCATTCTTTTAATCCCTTCGCACGATCATTCGGTCGTATTTTTATTATATCTTTCCGTATGCCTCTTTACAAGAGATAATCCAAAGGAACGTTTCAGCCACTGTCGGTCCCCAGCTTCCTTACCCCACCGTCTGGCTTCGGTATCTCCACCCTGCCACTGATTGCAGCTTAAACTTTCTCGTCCGCAACTGTTCTCTTAGTGCCATGCTCGGCACACACTGAAAACAGCCGACTGGATTTCTCCAATCGGCTGTGCGGCGTATTGCGTATCAGTAGCCGGAATCGAGGAATAACTCTGCCTGACATATACGCCTTCTGGACACATCCCCCTTTTTATGAACCGATACTTTATAGGATTCACGAAAACGGGTGCGTTGCAGCAACCTTTTAACACAAAAAAGCGGAATACGCCCCGGCATAAGCCGGAAATCGTATTCCGCAGTGGAAAACTCTGGGTGATTAATCTAATTCCAGTTTACCTGTATATAACTGATAATACGTGCCATGTTTCTCAAGCAGTTCTTCGTGGGTACCGCGCTCGATGATCCGTCCGTGTTCCAGAACCATGATCGCATCACTGTTCCGGATTGTGGACAGACGGTGGGCGATGACAAATACGGTACGTCCCTTCATCAGGTTATCCATACCTTTCTGTACGATCGCTTCGGTACGGGTATCAATACTTGATGTCGCCTCATCCAGGATCAGTACCGGCGGATTCGCTACGGCTGCACGGGCGATCGCAAGCAGCTGTCTCTGTCCCTGGGACAGTTCCTCACCGTCGCTGGTCAGCATGGTGTTGTATCCTTGCGGCAGCATGTTGATGAACTGGTCTGCATGTGCCAGACGTGCTGCTGCAAATACTTCCTCATCGGTAGCATCCAGTTTTCCGTACCGGATATTTTCCATGATCGTTCCGGTAAACAGATGGGTATCCTGCAGCACGATTCCAAGGGAACGGCGCAGATCTGCTTTTTTGATCTTGTTGATATTGATTCCGTCGTAACGGATCTTTCCATCCTGAACGTCGTAGAAACGGTTGATCAGGTTGGTGATCGTCGTCTTTCCGGCGCCGGTGGAACCTACAAACGCAAGTTTCTGGCCCGGTTTCGCGTAAAGCGTCAGATCATGAAGCACCATTTTGTCCGGATTGTATCCGAAGGTCATATCAAAGAAACGCACGTCACCTTTCAGCTCCGTGTAGGTAACGCTTCCATCCGCCTGATGGGGATGTTTCCACGCCCAGGTTCCGGTGCGCTCCGCACACTCTTCGATCGTTCCGTCTGCTTTCTTTCTTGCGTTGACCAGCGTAACATAACCGTCGTCCACTTCCGGAGCTTCGTCAATCATGCTGAAAATACGCTCCGCTCCGGCAAGCGCCATGACAACAGAGTTAAACTGCTGTGCAATCTGCATAAACGGCTGTGTAAAGCTCTTTGTGAACTGCAGATAGGACGTCATGGTTCCAAGCGTGAGACCGCCGATTCCTGCAATGGAAAGGAAGCCGCCCAAAACGGCCGTCAGAACGAACTGAAGGTTTCCGATATTTCCGATGACCGGTCCCATGATATTGGCGAAGGTATTAGCGTTGGCCGCGCTGTTGAACAACCGTTCATTCAGCTTGTCAAATTCTTCTTCGGACACTCGCTCATGGTTGAAAATCTTTATGACACGCTGTCCATTCATACGCTCTTCCACATAACCAGTGACATCCGCGATATCCATCTGCTGCCGCACGAAATACTTTCCGCTGTTTCCTCCGATCTTACTGCTCACCAGCAGCATGATCCCAATGATGGCAACAGCCAGAATTGTAAGCAGCGGGCTCAGCAGGAGCATGGAAATGAAAGTTACCACGATCGTGATGAAAGACATCAATACCTGAGGCAGCGCCTGATTGATCATCTGACGCAGGGTATCCGTATCGTTGGTGTACAGACTCATGATAGAACCGTTGGTATTCTGGTCAAAATAACGGATCGGGAGTGTCTGCATATGCTCAAACATCTCATCTCTGACCCGGCGCAGGACACCCTGGCCAATCTTAACCATCAACCGGGTGTATACAAATGTTGCAATCACTCCAAGAAGGAAAATCACGCCAAGAACCACGACCGCCCTGTACAGCTCTGTAAAATCCGGATTCTGTTTTCCGATCAGCGGTATGATAAAATCGTCCAGAAGAAATTTCAGTGAGAGCGATACGGAAATCGATGCAATGGAACTCATGATGATACAGATTACCACGGCGATCAGTTCCGGCTTGTAACTGCTCGTCACATAGGCAAGCAGACGCTTTGCCGTCTTAAGGGTACCGCGGGATACTTTTACTTTCTTTGGATCACTCATCCTCATTTCCTCCTTTCACCTGAGATTCATATACTTCACGATAAATCGCATTGTTCTTCAGTAATTCTTCCGATGTTCCGATGCCGTTGATCTTGCCGTCATCCATAACAATGATCATATCCGCGTCTTCCACAGAAGAAACCCGCTGTGCGATAATGATCTTTGTCGTATCCGGAATTTCCTCACGGAAAGCTTTTCGGATCATCGCATCTGTCTTGGTATCTACCGCGCTGGTAGAGTCGTCGAGGATCAGGATCTTAGGCTTTTTCAGCAGGGCTCTGGCGATACAGAGACGCTGTTTCTGTCCTCCGGATACGTTATTTCCGCCCTGAACGATCATTGTATTATAGCCATGCGGGAATTCCTGCACGAATCCGTCCGCCTGTGCAAGGCGGCAGACCCTCTGTACTTCTTCATCACTGGCATTTTCATCTCCCCAGCGAATGTTGTCATAAATAGAACCTGTAAACAGGACATTTTTCTGAAGCACCATGGATACCTGATCTCTGAGCGCCTCCAGATTGTAATCACGTACGTCAATGCCTCCGACTTTGACGCATCCTCTCGTCGCGTCATAGAGACGCGGGATCAACTGAACCAGTGTGGATTTTGCGCTTCCCGTTCCGCCGATGATTCCGACCGTCTGGCCAGACTTGATATGAAGATTTACTTTTTTCAGTGAGAGTGCCCCGCCCTCGCCGGAATAACTGAAATCTACGTTTTCAAAATCGATATCGCCGTTTGGAGCCTCCATCACAGCGTCCGGTTTGTTCTGCATCTCCGGAACTTCATCCAGAACCTCTGCAATACGGTCAGAGGATGCCTCTGCGATCATGATCATGACAAACACAAAAGAAACCATCATCAGGGAACTGAGGATCTGCATGGCGTATACGATAACACTGGTCATCTGCCCAGTTTCCATCTGTCCGCCGATAATGCTTTCACCTCCGATCAGCACCATCATTAACACTACCGTATAAACAACGAACTGCATCGTAGGGCTGTTCCATGCGACAATTTTCTCAGCCTTGGTAAACAGATTGTAAACCGTTGTTGAGATTTTATGGAATTTGCCGATTTCGTGGTCCTCACGCACATATGCCTTCACCACACGGGCTGCATTGACATTTTCCTGTACCGTGTTGTTCAGTACGTCGTATTCGTCAAACACCTTGATGAAATGAGGATGAGCCGTCTTCGCAATAAAAATCAGGATACCGCCAAGGATCGGGATGGTGATCAGCAGCATGAGCGCAATCTTTGTGTTGATCGTAAATGTCATGATCAGAGAAAGCACGATCATGATCGGTGCCCGCGCCAGCAAACGGATTGTCATCATGTATGCCATCTGAACGTTGGTAATATCCGTCGTCAGCCTTGTCACCAGACTGGACGTGGAAAACTTATCAATGTTCTTGAATGAGAAATCCTGAATTTTATAAAAAATATCATGGCGCAGATTTTTGGCATAACCGGCAGCTCCTTTCGCCGCCATATTTCCTGCAATCGCGCCAAAAACCAATGCCAGTATTGCCATAACGACCAGGAGTATTCCCATTTCCGTGATATATCCCATATCCCCGTTTGCAATACCGATATCAATGATGTTCGCCATCAGAAGCGGAATCAGGACTTCCATAAAAACTTCCAGAACAACAAACACCGGAGCCAGAATCGACTCTTTTTTGTACTCGCGTATTGAGCGAAACAATTTTCTGTTCATGTCAGCCTCCTTATTTTATTCTTTTTCTTCTTCCTTCAGAGTCCTGAGCATCTGCAAAAGCACTCCCTTGCAGATCTTATAGTCCTCCTCCGGGATACCTTTTGCCAGCCTTTCTTCAATCTTCTGAATTTTAGCCAGCACTTCCCCACGGTAAGCTTCAGCCTTGGGAGTGGGTACGATCTTCTTCTGCCGCGCGTCCGACGGAACAGGCTCCCTCGCGATAAAACCGTTTTTTTCCATCAGCTGCAGGATTCCCGTCACCGTTGACTTACGGATATGGAATTCCTCCTCCAGTTCTTTCTGAAAGACATCGCGGTGTATGGAGTTCATCAGGATATACCCCAATATATTTCTCTGTATATTGGTCAGCTCTCCATTGGCTGCAGGCGACACATTGCGCCGCTTCAGCTGATGAGACACCATCTGAATCAGTTTTCCCATGTTAATTTTACATTCATCGACACAGTTCTGATCTTTTTCTTCCATTTTCCCACTCCTGTTGGTGTTACGCATCCAAAACACTTCTCCGTCATAAAAGTCGTCGAAGGCAGATGCCCGTACCTCATTTCGCAAATAACCCTATCATTCGTCTTCCTGCTTTCCCGATTACACAGTTCAAAAAAACATTCCGCGCGATTGGCCAGATTATTTAACGAAAGTCATACTGGTTCGCTTCCTAACTTTTTCAATTATAAGAGCAGCCTTTCAATTTGTCAATGTTTTTTTGTACGGTTCCTAACTTTTCTTTATATACCTCCATCACCAAAACCCCTGAATGGATGACATACGTATGCCAGAGGATTCCGGCATTTGTATATCAACAAATAGTGGATCAAGAAATATACTTTTCCGGTTTCAAAACACAGAAAGCAGCCAGGACCAGGCAGTATGCGTGTATGGCGGGCATCTGCAAAAATGTGAGAAAATCTTAACGCTCAGAAGCCCCGTAGGACGGGACAGGCGAAGTGCTTCTCGCACTGAGCCTGAGGAGCGCTGAGCCGGGAATTTATAAAAAATTCCTGGCGAATCGCTCCGGTGCCCGTCCGCAGGGGCTTCTGAACGTTTAGATTTTCCATATTTTTGCAGCCGCCCGCCGTACACGCATACCGCCTGGTCCTGGCTGCTTTCGTCCGCTTTTAAAATTAATTTACCTGATACACGTCCACATACTGAACGCCGAATGCCAGCGCCTCAGAGTGACTGCCGAAGAACATATCCACATGACCGTATGCGGTTCCTCGGTCTTCTACTGTGTAGACTTGTCCATTGATCATCAGCTTTGTTCCAAACGGCACTCCACCCATAGCAATGGTTCTGCCCGGCGTCGGAGTTGTTCCGCTGGCTGTACCGCCGCCTGCCCATGATCCGCAGCAGATGGAACATGCACAGTATCCGGTTACCCGGAATTTGCCCAGATACGTTCCGCTGGAGGAACTGCTGCTCTCTGTGCTTTCCTGTGCCGAAGCACTTGCTCCGGAACTGGATGTATTGGAGCTCTTATTGGAGCTCTGGCTGCTGCTTGCTGTACTCTGCTGCCTTGCCGCCTCTTCCGCCGCTGCTTTGGCTGCGGCTTCCTCCTCGGCTTTTTTCTGTGCCGCTATCTCTTCTTCTTTTGCCTGTCGGATCAGCCCGTTCAACGTTTCCTGCTGGGCACTGATTTCTGCCATCAGCTCATTCTGGCTTGCCTGCGCGCTGTCAAGCTGTTCACTGTATGTACGGAGCTGCTGATAGGTTGCGGAATACATTTCCTGTACCGCTTCCTGTTTCTGATCGCTCTGTTCCTGCAGGTTTTTGATCTCTTCCTGCTCTTTCAGCACTTCCTGTTCTTTACTCTCTACGGTTTCCACCGTTTCCATGTATGCTTCCAGCATCTCCCGGTCATAGGAGGAAACCTGCTGGATATACTCTGCCCGGTTGAGGAATTCGGAAATATCTCCGGAAGTCAGCAAGATTGCCAGATAATTGTTGCTGCTGGAACTTTCATACATATATTGTATTCTGTCCTTCATCGCATTGTACTGTTCCTGCCGCTGTTGTTCCGCTTCCTCCAGTTCCTTCTGAACCTGCTCCAGCTCCTTTTCTTTCTCGCTGTACTGGCTCTGAAGCTGCTCCATTTCTTTCGTTAAATCTTCCAGCTGCTGATTCAGATCTGTCAGATAGGTCTGCGACTGATCTTTTTTGGAATTCAGCTCGTCAATCTGTTCCTGCACGCTTTCCAGTTCAGACTGTGTCTGTGCCTGCTGATTCTGCGCATCAGTGATCTTCTCCTGGGTCGTCGCTCCATAACAGGGAAGCACGCTTGCTGCTGTAAGGATCACGGAAAGAACCAGACTGAATTTTTTCTTGTTTCGCATGTCGTACACCTCATGAATCATAGACCGCTTCTGAAGGATTCTGCTTCAAAAGCACTTCATTTACACAACTTCGCACCCATTATAGCATAGTCTATGGGAAAATGAAAGCTTTTTTTAAATTCCCGTAATATTTCCGTAACATGTCGTCTTATTTTGTTATTAAATTCTGTTCCTTTACTGGAATATCTGAAAACTTGGCAAAGCAGGCCATCAGCAGCAGCAATTTCCCGACAGTTCAGTCAGCTGGTCTGTTACGCAGCTGTTCAGTTCTTTCTCCAGCTGCTCTGATACTTATTTTTCAGCACTCCCTGAACCAGCTTTCCCCAGCCCAGCGGAAGACCGCCGACACATACCAGCTTCCAGCCGGAGGGGCTTTTGGTTTCCTCCGGACGAATATTCAGGGTTTCCCCTCTCAGATACCGTTGTGCCCGCTCATCGTCCGGCTCCAGGCAGATGCATTCCTGAAATTCTCCCGCTCCCAGGCTCATCGCCAGCTGCTGGGACGGCTCAAACCGGTCTTTGCGGATTTCTCCCATATACAGACCGTTGCGCAGGAATTTCAGACCTCGTACCGTTTCCGGCAGTTCCGGAACCAGATAGACCTTCTGTCCGCGCAGTTCCATTCGCTCTGCAGGAAAGCTGCGGCTGCAGGGTTTCAGAAATTCTTCAATCAGTTCCCTGTCCTTGCGGGACAATGCATTTTCCGAAACACTCCCTGACGCTTTTCCCTTTTTCCCGGCTTTTTTCCGCTGATCCAGTCTCCCGTTCCGCTTGGTTTCCCTCTGCAGCCCCTTCGGATTCTTTTCCTCAAGAATTCCCATCAGCTTTTCCTGTTCCGCCCGGCTTTCTTCCTGTTCTCCGGACACACTTCTGCCCGCACTATCTTTTTCCAGAAACGCCAGAAAGTGCCCTTCCCCATTCATTTTGTGCGGCCAGATGCGGACACAGCGTTTCAACTCAAGGTTTCCGTTTGTCCTTTCCGGATATCCGTCAGAATTTCCGCTGCCCCACTCCGGGCGTCCGGGAGAAAATCCCTCATATTCAGGCAGTGGGATCAGGCGCATCTGCGGAAACTGCTCCAGCGTCCAGGCAATCGTCTGCTCATCTTCACATGGCGCGAACGTACAGGTGGAATACAGCAGCTTTCCTCCCGGGCGCAGCATCCGCACCGCCTGCCGCACGATCTCCCGCTGCTGTCCGGCAAAATACTCCGATTTTTCCGGCGTCCAGTCCCTGGCAACCGCCTGCTCCTTCCGGAACATCCCCTCCCCGGAACACGGCGCATCCACCAGGATCTTGTCAAAATAACCTTCAAAAGCATCCGCCAGCCGGGCCGGTGTCTCATTGGTCACAAAAGCATTGTCGATGCCGAATACTTCCAGATTATAAAGCAGAGCCTTCGCGCGGGAATTGCTGATGTCATTTGCCACCAGCACCCCTTTGCCTTTCAGCTTTGCCCCCAGTTCCGTCGCCTTGCCTCCCGGCGCCGCGCAGAGGTCCAGCACACGCTCCCCCGGCTCCACAGGCAGACACGCCGCCGGCGTCATCGCACTGGGCTCCTGGAGATAATACGCGCCGGCCGCATACAGCGGATGCTGTGCCGGCCGTACATCCCCTTCATAGAAAAATCCATTCTCCACCCACGGAATTCTTTTTACCGGAAAAATCTTCCGTTCTTCAAATTCTTCCGGTGTCATCTTTCTGGTATTCACACGCAGCCCATACGTCCTGGGCTGTTCATAGGACGCAAGAAACTCCTCATACTCTTCTCCCAGCATCTCCTGCATCCGCTTCAGGAATTCCTCCGGCAAATAGGTCATCGTCTTCTCCTTTCTACTTCCCGCGCAGCCGTTCAGCCAGCTGTACGTTTCCCTTCCCGTTCCATTCATATCCGGAAAATTATACACGAAAATTCCTCAAAAGAAAAGAAAAAAAGATCGAAAATGCAGTCTCAGACCACATTTCCGATCCTTTTTATACTTCAAGATATGCTTCGGTGTTTACGCTTATTCTTCCGCTGCAGCCTCTTCTTCCGCCGCAGTCTGCTCATACTTCTCCAGAATGATATTCTGAATCCGCTCTCTCGTCTGAGAATTGATCGGGTGCGCGATATCGCGGTATTCGCCGTCTGTCGCCTTACGGCTGGGCATCGCGATAAACATTCCTTTTTCCCCCTCAATCACTTTAATATCATGCACTACAAATTCGTCGTCGATCGTGATTGAAACCACTGCTTTCATCTTTCCTTCTTTTGCTACCTTGCGTACTCTGACATCTGTAATGTTCATAACCAGCTTCCCCTTTCACCTCGTAATTTAAATGGCATATCTTTCGTTTTTCTCTACTACAATCTTGATCCCATCTTCTCCGCAGTGATAAGAGTTTGCCCGAATCGTATCGCGACTCTCCACAATACAGTTCTCGATGTGTGTATTATCCCCAAGATAAACATCATTCAAAATGATTGAGTTTTTGATCACGCAGTTATTTCCGACATACGCCGTTTTAAAGAGAATCGAATTCTCAACATAACCATTGATGATACATCCGCTCGCCACCAGAGAGTTTTTCACGCAGCTTCCCGGATTGTATTTTGCCGGCGGCAGATCATCAATTTTGGAATAAACCCCCGGATACTCTTCAAAGAAGTATTTCCGCACTTCCGGTTTCAGGAAGTCCATATTGGTCCGGTAGTAATCCTCCACCGATGCGATGTTGCTCCAGTAGGTATCGATCTTGTATCCGTAGATCCGTTTCAGATTCTTATAGCGGATCAGCACGTCATTGACAAAATCGTAACGTCCTTCCTGAGCGCAGCGCTCGATCATCTCGATCAGCTGTCTTCTCCGGATGACATAGATACCTGTGGAGATCACATTGGATCTCGCCATCATCGGTTTTTCTTCAAATTCTTCGATCCGGCAGTCTTCGTTCATTTTCAGTACGCCGAATCGGCTGATGTCTTCCACCTGCTTTGCTTCGGTGCAGACAACCGTGACGTCCGCACGTTTGGCAATATGATATTCCAGAACTTTATTAAAATCAAGCTTGTACACGCCATCGCCGGAAGCGATCACCACATACGGCTCATGGCTGTTTTTCAGCCAGGAAAGGTTCTGATAAATAGCGTCCGCGGTTCCACGGTACCACCAGCTGTTGCCGACGGTTACCGTTGGTGAGAAGACGAACAGTCCTCCCTGTTTCCGTCCGAAATCCCACCATTTGGAAGAATTCAGATGCTCATTCAGAGAACGTGCGTTATACTGTGTCAGGACTGCTACCTTCTGAATATGAGAGTTTGTCATGCTGCTCAGCGCAAAATCAATGCTCCGGAAGCTTCCCGCTATGGGCATGGCTGCAACGGCTCTCTTATTGGATAACTCTCTCATCCTGTTGCTGTTTCCACCTGCCAGAATTATTCCCAATGCTCTCATATTATTCACCATCCTTCTCTACGATTGCACCGCCGCTTGGCAGCTCGCCGTTTGGATAATCCTCTGCAGTGGTCACGCCGGAAATGCATACATTCTTTCCAATCTTTACATTGTCCGGAATCACCGCATTTTCTCCGACGGTCACCAGTCCGAAGGAATAGATTTTCGGTTTCAGCACGTTCGGCGCTTCCTCGCCTACGCCCATGACAACATTGGCACCTACTTTGACATTCTCTGCAATAATCGCCTTGTCGATCGTAGTTCCTTCTCCGATCTGACTGTGACGCATGATAATCGAATCCCGGATCACAGCGCCCTTTTCAATCTTTACGTCTGCCCCTATAACAGAATTATGTACTTCTCCGTAAATTTCAGCGCCTTCACCGATAATGCTGCGCTCTACCGTAGCTTCGGCTGCAATGTACTGCGGGCGGATGATATCGCCCTTGGTGTAGATCTTCCAGAATTCCTCATACAGGTTGAATTCCGGAATAATATCGATCAGCTCCATATTGGCTTCCCAGTAAGAGCCCAGGGTTCCTACATCTTTCCAGTATCCGTTGAATTCATAAGCAAACAAACGCTTACCGTTGTCCTTGCAGTACGGAAGAATATGTTTTCCAAAGTCACAGCCCTGCTGATCCTTCAGCGCCTGTAAAGACTCCTTCAGTACCGGCCAGCTGAAAATATAGATGCCCATGGACGCAAGGTTGCTTCTCGGATGCTCAGGTTTTTCTTCAAAATCTGTAATCTTTCCGTTTCCGTCTGTAATCATGACACCGAAACGGCTTGCCTCCTCAATCGGTACCGGCATACATGCGATCGTAACGTCCGCATTGTTTGCCTTGTGATAGTCCAGCATTACTTCATAATCCATCTTGTAAATATGATCACCGGAGAGGATCAGGACATAGTCCGGATTATAAGTCTCCATATATGCCATATTCTGATAAATAGCATTCGCTGTACCGCTGTACCACTCGCTGCTTGTACTTTTTTCGTATGGCGGCAGCACGGTCACTCCACCAACGTTTCTATCCAGATCCCACGGAATACCGATTCCAATATGGGTATTAAGGCGTAATGGCTGGTATTGTGTCAAAACACCTACTGTATCAATGCCTGAATTGATACAGTTGCTGAGCGGAAAATCGATGATCCGATATTTACCGCCAAATGCTACTGCCGGCTTTGCAACTTTTTCGGTGAGCACACCAAGTCTGCTTCCCTGGCCGCCGGCTAACAGCATCGCTATCATTTCTTTCTTAATCATGCAATCACCTCTTGTCGTATATATAGGATGCTTTGATTATAGCATAAACTCTCATAATTGTGAATATTTTTAATATATTTCGTGAAATTATTTCTTACATTTTATGACTTTTCACCTATTATTTTTTTCTTTCCAAAGCTTGCTTTACATACTTTTTACATTTTTGACAATTTATGAATCGTTTTATTTATGTTTTTATCAATTTTTACCAGTTTCTTTCTTTTCATCCGAAAAAAGCAATCTTTTCAACCGATTTTTCTCCCTTTTTTCACGTTCCGCGAAACCGTTTCTTCCTATTAAATGATGTCCATAATCTGCAATTATATAAATCTTTACACAATTTCTTCAATTATCTCAAAGCAGACAGAAAACAATTTTCAACCACGCTCCAGGCTGGATTTTTTTTCTAAACCTGTGTATAATCATATCAGAAGTTAGCAAAACAAGATCAAGGAAACAAATCAAGGAGAAATCATGTATACCGTAGATTTTACAACACCTATCCATATCCATTTCATAGGAATCGGCGGCATCAGTATGAGCGGACTTGCCGAAATTTTATTAAAGGAAGGATTTCAGATTTCCGGCTCTGATGCCAAAGAAACGCCTCTGACCGACCATCTGTCCGGGCTTGGGGCCAGTATCCAGTATGGACAGAGATCATCCAATATCACCGACGATATTGATCTGGTCGTATATACCGCTGCCATCCATCCGGACAATCCGGAATATCAGACAGCCATTGCGAAACAGATTCCAATGCTGACCAGAGCGGAACTGCTGGGCCAGATCATGAAAAACTATGACACACCCATCGCCGTCGCAGGAACCCACGGAAAGACCACAACCACTTCGCTGCTCTCCCATATCCTCCTGGCGGGGGACTGTGACCCGACCATCAGTGTCGGCGGCATCCTTCCGTCTATTGGAGGAAATATCCGTGTGGGAAACTCGGAAACTTTCCTGACCGAAGCCTGTGAGTACACCAACAGCTTTTTAAGCTTCTTCCCGAAAATCAGTGTTATCCTGAATATGGATGCTGACCATCTGGATTTCTTCAAGGATATCGAAGACATCCGCCATTCTTTCCGGAAATTTGCGGAACTGCTTCCGGAAGACGGAGCGCTAATCATCAATGCGGATACCCCTGAATATCAGACCGTTACCGCCGGACTGAACTGTAAAGTACTGACCTACGCACTGGAAAATACCAAAGAAGCCGACTATACAGCAGAAAATATTGTCTTTGACGGATTCGCACACCCATCTTTCGACTGCATCTGTCACGGCGAAAACATTGGCCGTTATTCCCTGAAAGTACCGGGAATCCACAATGTCTCCAACGCACTGGCAGCCATCGCCGTAGCCCGCGAACTGGGACTTCCGGCAGAGGCAGTACATAACGGATTTTCCACTTTTACAGGAACCGACCGCCGTTTCCAGTACAAAGGAACCGTAGGAAATGTAACGATTATCGATGACTACGCCCATCATCCGACGGAAATCGAGGCAACCTTGAAAGCTGCTTCCGACTGTCCGCACAAGACAACCTGGTGCGTCTTCCAGCCGCACACTTATACCCGCACAAAAGCTCTGATGGATGAATTTGCCAAAGCCCTGACCCTGGCGGACCACGTTGTCCTGGCGAAAATCTATGCGGCAAGAGAGACCGACACTCTTGGCATCTCCTCCGCAGATTTACAGAAAAAAATCATTGAGCAGGGAACCCCCTGCGAATATTTTGAAACCTTCGATGAAATCGAAAACTATCTGCTGGAAAACATCTCCCCCGGCGATCTTCTGATCACCATGGGCGCCGGAGACATCGTAAAAGTAGGTGAAAACCTGCTCGGCATGTAACTGTGCCATGGCAGAACATAAGCCCCGGCAGTGGACATCCGCGTCCGCTGCCCGGGGCTCTTTTTGTCTATAGCGCTCCAAGAAAATATTGCAGCGGATTCAGCACATCAGAACTCGAAATCCAGCGTCAGCCAGCTTCGACGTACCCCGGTACGCCTTCAGCCGTCTTCCTTGTCTTTCGAGCCCCGCTGTCCTGTCTCCACTGCAATATTTTCTTGGAGTGCTATAAACAAAATTTAAAGACATTTATCCACATTATCCACAACTTTATACACATTTTTCCGCCTTCACCTCTGTGGATTACATGTGCAAAGTTAAGTTTACATAATTTTAACACCTCATTTCGCAAAAATCCTTTAAAATACAATACTTTTCGACATTTCTCCCCAAAACAGGTTGATAATAACGATTCCCGGAAAGTTTTCCTCCCCATTATCCACATTATCCACACAGACTGTTTTCACACTTCCCATAACACAAGCTCCGGGATTTCCCCAGAAATTCTTCCATTCCATATGCCTTGTCCGACTATTCGCCGAGCGCTATACCAGAAATCAGCCCCGTGGAAATTTCCCCAAAAGTATTCACTTGTTGAAAAATCTGTGTTATACTGGCGGTGTAACGACTTCTGCGCCGCTGCGGATACCCCCTCCGCGCGCAGGATCAACAAATACCTGTGGATTCTGACTTCAAGAAAAACCAGGTATTTTTCATTTTAGAAACGAATACAGAAATACAGGATGGTGTTTTCATGCATACATTTACGCTACAGGATGAACGCGTTTCGCAGGCGACAGCGGTCCCGGATCTTTTTCTGGACTACTATATGCCCTCCGCGAACGGAGAGTTTGTCAAGGTTTATCTCTATCTGCTGCGGGCTGCGGGCTGCCGTGAGGTCAGTGTCAGTCTTTCTTCGATTGCAGATTTCTTTTTCTGCACCGAAACGGATGTGGTCCGCGCGCTGAAATACTGGGAGAAAACCGGTATCCTCGCTCTGTCTTTCGACGCCGGCGGGATTGTCACAAATATCCGTCTTCTTCCTCTGAAGGTTCCAGGGCAGGTGCAGACTGCACCAAAACAGGAAGCGGCACTGAAAACAGCGGCTGTTACCACAGAGCCATCCTCTGCCTCTCCAAAGACAGTTCTGGCAAAAGAAGCGCTAAAGCCCAAGCAGCTTTCCTCCAGCCGCATCCAGGCACTGAAGGAAAACGAAGAGATCCGGCAGCTTCTCTTTTTGTCAGAACAGTATCTTGGACGCACGCTGAGCCCTGCAGATGTCAACCGTCTTCTTTATTTTTATGACGAGCTGCACTTTTCCGCAGAGCTCCTGGAATATCTGGTGGAATACTGCGTCTCTAAGGGCAGCACCAGCCTCCACTACCTGGAAAAAGTCGGGATTGCATGGCACGAAGCCGGCATCACCACAGTGGAGATGGCAAAACAGGAGACCACCACATACAACCGGAAATATTTTCCGATCCTGAAAGCCTTCGGCATCCGCAACCGCAACCCGATCCCGAAAGAGATCGCAGATATGGACCGCTGGCTCAATGACTACGGATTTTCCCAGGAACTGATCGCAGAAGCATGCGCCCGGACGATCGCCCAGACCGGCCAGCCAAGCTTCAGTTACGCTGAAGGGATCCTTTCCAAATGGAAATCCCAGAACGTGCGGTCGCTCCAGGATATTCAGGCGCTGGACGAACAGCACCGGAAAAACCAGAAGACTGCCTCCAGAGACAGTTCTTCCCAGAAACCGGTGTCCAACCGTTTCAACAATTTCCATCAAAGAGAGTATGATTATGAGAAGCTGGAGCAGCAGCTTCTGAACCAGTGATAATGCAAAGGAAGTAACATGGCACTTACCAATCCACAATACGATTCTATCATGCGCATGTATAACCGCCGGCAGCTCCAGCACCGTCATGAACTGGAAGAACGCCGGAAGACTGCATACGCAAAAATTCCAAGGCTTCCGGAAATCGACGGAGACATCGCTTCGATCAGTGTACAGAAAGCCCGCGATATGCTCAACGGCGGTCCCCATGCGGGACTGGACCTGCGCGCAGCCATTGCCGAATTGGCGCAGGAACGCACGGCGCTGCTGGTTTCCAACGGATTCCCCGCGGATTATCTGGAGCCTTCTTACGACTGTCCGCTCTGCCGGGATACCGGGTATATCGACGGCAAAAAATGCGTATGCTTTAAGAAAGCAGAGGCATCGCTCCTTTATACCCAGTCGCGGCTGGATGAGATTCTGGACAAAGAGAATTTCGACACTTTTTCCCTGGAATATTATTCCGACGATATCATAAACAATGCGACCGGCCTTACATCCAGACAGACGGCTCATGCCGCTTTGCAACGCTGCCGTTCCTTTACGGAAACCTTCGGCATCCGATTTGACAATCTGTTTTTCTATGGAGATACGGGCGTCGGAAAGACCTTTCTTTCCCACTGTATCGCCAGGGAACTGCTGGACCGGTCTTTCTGCGTGATCTATTTCACCGCTTTCGACCTGTTTGAACTCTTTGCCCGCCATACTTTTTCCGGCTCCGACGAGGCAAAGGAGGTACACAGCAACATTTTCAACTGTGATCTTCTGATCATTGATGATTTAGGTACGGAACTGACCAACAGCTTTGTCGCTTCCCAGTTGTTCCTCTGTATCAACGAGCGGATTCTGAGGAAGAAATCAACGATCATCTCCACGAACCTGACACTGGACCGGTTCGCAGAGACTTATTCAGAGCGTACCTTTTCAAGGATATCCAGCAACTATACGATTATCAAGCTGTTCGGCAGCGATATTCGTATCCAGAAAAAACTTTTGGGAGGAAAATGACCATGAGTCAAAAAAACGAAGGAAATTTTAAAACACTGCCTGTAGGCCGTCTGGGGATTATTCCCCTGACCAGCTGCCTTGCTCTCGGCAAAAAAGTAGACAATTATCTGGTTGAATGGCGGACCGGCCGGGGTCGGGGCAACGCCGGAAATGAAAACTATGTCGCAGAATACGAAGGTTATGAGCGAAGCAGTTATATTATGCAGTCTCATACCCCGCGTTTCGGATCCGGAGAGGCGAAGGGCGTAATCAGCGAATCCGTCCGTGGAGATGATATTTATATCCTGGTGGATGTATGCAACTACAGCCTGACCTATTCCCTGTTCGGGCACAGAAATCATATGTCCCCGGATGATCACTTCCAGGATCTGAAGAGAGTCATTGCGGCAATTGGCGGAAAAGCGCGCCGGATCAATGTCATCATGCCGTTCCTCTATGAAAGCCGCCAGCACAAACGTTCCGGCCGCGAGTCCCTGGACTGCGCACTGGGGCTGCAGGAACTGGTAAATATGGGGGTGGAAAACATCATTACCTTCGACGCCCACGATCCAAGAGTCCAGAACGCAATCCCGCTTCATGGCTTTGAGACGATCCAACCCGCCTACCAGTTTATCAAAAACATCCTGCGCAACGCGCCGGATATGAAGATTGACAGCGATCATCTGATGGTCATCAGCCCGGACGAGGGCGGTATGGGCCGCGCCATCTATATGGCAAACAACCTTGGCGTTGACATGGGTATGTTCTACAAGCGCCGCGATTATTCCACCATTGTGGACGGACGTAATCCGATCGTGGAGCACGAATTCCTCGGTTCCTCCGTGGAAGGCAAGGATATGATCATCATCGACGATATGATCTCCTCCGGAGACAGTATGATCGAAGTGGCAAAACTGCTGAAAGAGCGCAAGGCACGCAATATCTATATGTGCGCGACCTTCGGTCTGTTTACCAGCGGACTGGAACGGTTTGACCGTGCTTATGAGGAGGGACTGTTCACAAAAGTCCTGACCACCAATCTGGTATACCAGACACCGGAGCTTCTGGATCGTCCGTACTATGTAAGCTGCGATCTGAGCAAATATATTGCCCTGATCATCGATACTCTGAACCATGACGCTTCCATCAGCGGACTGTTGAATCCGGCGGAACGTATCCAGAAAGTTCTGACCAAATTCCGGAATCACGAGAAAATCTGACCTTGTGAAAGATGCAACTGTTCTGCCAGCAGAGCGGCTGCATCTTTTTTTCAATCCCTTTTGTAAACATTTTATAAAACTATTAACTTTTTGTGCAACTTTGCCAATATTTTCTCCCGATTTTCCACATATAATTTTCTCTGTTTTGTTTGAAAGCCAATGCACCCTATGTTATACTAGTAACAATGAACAAAACAAGATGGTGCAGGAAAATGAAATTGTTGAACATGCCAAAGGCTTCCGCCGAACACTCAGGGTTATGCCCGGATGGTACCAACAATGTTTCCGGTTCCCAAAACGTAACACCCGCGGTCAAGGAATTATTTACTTAAGGGAGGAAAGCAACTCATGACAAAATCAAAAATCACCTCAAACATTAAGCCATTAAAATGGTACAATGTTTTCGGCTACGGCTGCGGCGACGCAGGCGGATGTATTACTGTAGGTCTGATCTGGTCCTATATGACCCGCTACCTGCAGGTACACCTGGCAGTAAATCCTGCCATCCTGGCAACCATACTTCTGATCTGGAACGTCTGGGATGCCGTAAACGACCCGCTGATGGGCGCCATCATGGACATTGTGTTCGCACGCTCCAAACACGGAAAAGACAAGTTCCGTCCATGGATCCTTGCCTCCATCCCTGTACTGCTCTTCGGAACCATCGGTTTCTTCCTCGTTCCGCCTCACCTGGGCGGCGGATGGGCAATGGTTATCGCCCTGTTCTGTCTGAAGATCGTCAGCGAGGCCGGTTACACCATGATGAACATCGCCATGGGAAGTTTGCTGGGCGCTATGTCCACCAATGATACCGAGCGTGCTACTCTTTCTTCCGCACGCGGAATGGGCTCCACTCTGGGTAACGCGGTTACCGGCGTTATCGTTCCTCAGCTGATCGCCCGCTTCGGCGACAATGCACAGGGTTACGGCTATACCGCACTGGTTGTTGTACCTCTGGGCGCCATCATCGTCTTCACACATTACATGCTGACAGTAGAGCGCAATACCAGCGCACAGCAGCAGACACAGCAGGATAATAAACAGTCCAAGCTGAACATCAAAGACATCTGGGGTATTTTCGCGAAAAACCGCGCGTTCCTTGCTCTGGTTATCCACTCTCTCGCCGTCAACGGCGTTCAGGCTCTGGGTACCGGTATGGCAAGCTATATGTACGCGGATGTTCTGGGCGATGTCGGTCTTCAGAGCAGCGCGTCCATGCTCAGTACGATCATCCAGGTAGGAATCCTGATCCTTGCCCCGATCCTTACCAGAAAATGGCATATGGTTTCCATCATCCGTGTCTGCCTTGTCGGCGGTATTGCCGTAGATGCCGGTCTGCTGGCCTATATGTTCATGGTAGGCTGGGCGCCGAATCCATGGATTTATGTCATTGTTTATTCCATCGGCGCCGGTCTGGTTGTTATGTCCGTACAGATGCAGTGGGGTCTGGTTGCTGAAGCAATCGACTACAACGAGTACAAAACAGGCAAACGTTCCGAAGGTACGATCTATGGTTTCTTCAGTCTGTCCCGCCGTGCAGGCAGCACAATCGCCGGTTCTATCACCGTACTTCTGATCGCTGCGATCGGCTATAATCCGGAACTCACCGCTCAGGGCGTGAGCCAGTCTGCTACTACCATCACTGGTATCGCAGCATGCAACGTAGCGTTCCCGCTGGTAGGCGCTCTGCTGAGCTTCTGCTGCTTCACCTTCATCTGGAACCTGAAAGGTGATCTGCGCAATAAGATTCAGGCTTGGAAAGAAGGCAACGGTCCTTCCGAATATGAATTAAATAAATAAACCATATACATACTTGACATTATATTTGATCGCTAGGTGAAAACAAAGGGCATACCCCGTGAGGTAAAAACTTCTCACGGGGTATGCCCCTCTTTTAACTATTTCCTCCGCTGGCGTTCCAGAAAATGGATGAAAAAAACATTAAAAAAAGTATTTTTTGAATGAAATTCCTCTTGTCAATCGTATTACTGTTGAAAAGAAAAAGTAAAGCACAACCTGATGACGCATCCAATGCGCCGGGAAGGAGGAAGTTATGAAAAAATTACCAATTATCTTAACAGCCGCAGTAATCACAACGGTTCTCGGCGGAACCGCGGCTCTTGCGGCCGGAAACAACAGCCGGAACGCATACGGATCCGAAAATCAGAAGACCCCCGTATATTCCTGTACTTACTGTGAGGATTCTTCTCACTGCTTTACCGATGCGGACGGAGATGGAATCTGCGATCATTTTACCGGTTCCACCAGTCAAGGCACTTCTATAACTTCAAGCAGCGCCGCGGCAGGCAATGGCTGTGGCCATCATTCGCAATCCTTTGCATGTCCTGCATGGCAGCATCACACAGAAAACAATTGTCGCTCTGACGGCGGGTACGGACATCGATATCATCATTGAGGGTAGGGAAAACCAGACATGCGAAGTGAGGAAGAGGCAAACAGAGCTATCGAGCGGTACGCAGATACCGTCCGGCGGATCTGCATGGTACATCTGAAAAATTATGCGGATACGGAACACAGTGAACTGCTGGACGCCGTTCTTTCTCTGCCGGAAAAATATAAAAATGTTGTATACCTCTATTATTATGAAGAATATTCCGCTGCGGAGATCAGCAGGATCCTGAAGAAGAACGTAAACACTGTCTACACGCTGCTCACACGCGCCAGACATCTTCTGAAACAAGAACTGGAGGGATGGACTGACAATGCTTCCGCCGGATCATATCCGTGGAAGGCTACAACGACGACGGAGATTCCCTTGCAGACGCCCTTGACCTCAAATATCTGGATTACATGGATGCCCTGGACCGCATCCTGAAAAGTGACATGGTCGAGACGCTTCTGGCCGGGGACGACGTACTTTCTCTGACTGTCGCCGGAGAATCGGAAACACAGAATCAGGAAGTGCTCCAGGATGTGGAAGCGTCTGTATCCGACTATTCCAACGTTCACTGCCATTCTGGCAATATCGAGGAAGTACACGAGGCGCATTCCTGCGGCATGTCTTTCGGAAAGTATCAGGCGTTCCAAATCTTACAGGAACTGGATCCCTCTGTGACTTCCGAAGACGTACAGGATCTCTCCATGCGTGAGATCTGGAACCGGATCCGGCAGCTTTCCGGTGATTCGTCGGATTCTTCCGATACCTCCGGGACAGAAAACACTTCCGGCTCAAACGGCTGCTCCGACGTCCCGGCAGAATCAGACGACGACTGCAGTTTCAGCGATTCCCAGATGAGGAACGGCGCGGGTAATTCCAATGCAGGAAACTCCGGCAGCGGACATCATCACAGGGAACACCATGAGTCATAAACTCCGGATACCGATCATTTTCATTCGGGAAAACGGTTGCAGATTTCGTTTGTTTCTTTTCTTCCCGTCCATGAATTTTCTGTCCCCAGATGATAGGGACAGATATCTCTGCATTTGTGGCAGTAAATATTCCAGGACTTTGTTTTCTGATCATCACCAAATGCATATTCCCAGCAGACCGTCTGCTCCATTTCAGAATTCTCCAGTGCGTGTACCGGACAGATCTCTACACAACGACCGCATAAATCACAGATCGATTCCTTTCTTTCATCCGGTTCTAACTCCTGTTCACACAGAACAGCGCCCAGCCAGACCATACTGCCAAATTCCGGAGTGATCAAAAGCGAATGTCTTCCAATCGTTCCAAGCCCTGCAGCCTGAGCCGCATGCTTTAGGGAGACTACAGAACGCCACCTTCCTGTTGTCTCATCCCACTGACTTTCATTGACAGGGATTGGAACACATACAATACAGAAACTATCTTGAAGGACAGGGAATGGACGAAACGCAAATTGACGAATACAGTTCCTTACCGCTGGTCATCATCGATTACAATGCGGACAGAGAAAGTCCTTTTTTCAATACTTGTAACTTTAATGCCGGCAGAGCCGCATTATGGGAACATGCCATGGGCTGATCGATTATGAGTAATCGTCCAAAGTCGCTATTTTACAAAAAAAGTCGCAGAATTCCATGGAAACTTTTTTCACTCCTGTAAAATAAAAGAAAAAAACATACAGGAGGTATCTGCGTATGTCATTGATTGAAACCATCTGTCTGGATCAGATCATCCCGCAGGACGCCGTGGTGCAGGAACACCGGGTAACCAGGAGGAGCGGCTGTTTTTCCGGTTTGGTCTGCTGCCTCGCTTTAAGACCAGGATCTGTCTGGACTTAAGTCTTCTGGATAACCGGACCATTTACACCAACCGCACACCGGGTCTGCTGAAGCTGGTTGTACACGGCCAGAGAACGGAACGCAGCCAGGTGGAACGCTTTGAACTCGGCGTGAAAAGTACATTCCATGACGTAAGGATCCGGATGGAAAATTTTTATCTCAGCGATGCGGAGCCGGAAACTTATCCCACACCGGATCGGAAACTGGTGGACGAATTCGGACAGTGGAAAAACCATTCATGGCCCGGAAAAATTACCAGTCTCGACGAACTCCGGAAAACCATGGACCAGAATCTCGGTCCTGCCGCTTACCCATTCCCTTCCTGGAACCGCTGGGGCGGAGATTCCAACCGAAAACTGAAAAACGGAACAGGATTTTTTTCCACCTTTAAAACGCCAGACGGCCTTTTCCGGATGTTCTCTCGGAAGAGTATGCGGAAAATTCCAGGATCTATGCCAAAGGGCTGGAAGACTGGAAAGACGATCCATGGCTGATCGGCTATTTTCTTCGCAACGAGCCGGAATTTAACTTTGTGGAGAACCTGAAGATCGCGGATGAAGTGCTTCGCAATCCGACGGATACCTGCTGCCGCCGCGGACTGATTAGCTTTTTACAGGAGAAATACCAGCAGATTGAAACCTTAAACAATTCCTGGGGCAGTTCTTTTGACAGTTTTGACGCACTGCAAAATCCGATAGAAAAATGTTCCGAGGAATATCCGGGATCTTTCGATGATATCCGGGAATATTCCCGTTTTCTGGTGCGGGAATATATCCGCATTCCATCGGAAGCCTGCCGCAAAACAGACCGGAATCATCTGAATCTCGGACTCCGGTGGTCGAAAGCGGATAACCCGGATATGATGGTCGGCTGGGAATATTTTGACGTATTCTCCATCAACTGTTATGATTTCGATCCCTCGACAGATATGGATTTTGCGAAAAACGCGGGCGTCGATCTGCCGATCCTGCTGGGAGAATATCACTGCGGCGCGCTGGACCGCGGTCTTCCTGCCACTGGTCTGAAAGGCGTGGAAAATCAAACCGAACGGGCGAAAATGTGGCGGTATTATGTGGAGCATGCGGCAGCCCATCCCTATGGCGTCAGCGCCCACTGGTTCCAATATAACGACCAATTCTGCCTGGGAAGATTTGACGGGGAAAATTATCAGATTGGAATGGTGGACGTATGTATGCAGCCGTATCCGGAACTGATGGAAGCAGTGAAGAAATCTTCGGAAGCACTGTATGCAGTGAAAAACGGCGAACAGGAACCATTTGACGAGGAACCTGTCTCCATTCCAATGATAGGCTATTAAACTTTGACAACAGACAAAATCGATCCGGTCAGGCGATACGTATATACGTTGCCTGACCGGATCAGTTTCCAAGTTAAACATTTTTCCTTATCTTCCGATACACCTTATCCATTTCCTCCCAGTCTTCCCGGCTGGCGGTTCCGCCGTAGCGGGCTTTCCGGTAGAGTTCCGTCAGCTTTTCCACCGCTTCTTCTGTGTCTGAGAGCGACTTTTCTTTCCATTTTCCGGCAATGTCGCCGCTCGTCTCTCCTGGGGTATGCACCTGACCGAAGCTTCGATAAAGCTTCAGAAACTTCCGGTATCTCTCCCGGATCAGCCTTACATATCTTGCATCCCGGCTTTTCTTCTTTGTCTCACCGGGCGGATGCTCCAAAAAACGGACCGTATCATCCTTTTCCACTCCCGCTTTCTTTTCTATCGGCTGTTTTCTCATCAGCCAGCGGAAAAAGAGGACAAGAACCACAATCAGTACAGCCGCGCCCACTGCCATCAGGATCGTCGGTCCGATCTGGTTTCCTGAGGATTCTATCACCGGAGGCGCTGCCCCCTGATCCTGCCCCTGGAATCCCTCCATGACTGAATCCAGAGCCGCATGATCCAGCCCTGCTCTCTGCAGCAGCCAGCGCAGACCGTATAAGATTCCTGCGACCACAGAACCAATCGCTGTACTGACCGCCAGAAAAAGAGGCACGATCAAATACTCATACACCGCTCCCAGAAACGCTGCGCATCCCTGCAGGATTTCCTGATTGCTGAGCATCCACGCCGCCGCTGCCAGAATCCCGACCGTCAGGAAGTTCCTGATCTGAAATTCTCGCTGCCTACGGATCTTTTCCTCATGGCGCAGGGAGCGCAGCAGAAGAAACGAAGCGGACAGTTCCAGGAACGCCATCGGCACCGTGGCAGATACCAGTTTCTGATATTGTCCGAAAATCAGAAAAACAATGGAAAATCCCAGACAGATTTTCCAGAAGATGGATAAAAGATCCGCCTGACGGTACCAGGATAAGGAGTCGTCCTTTTTCCATAGTTCCGCCGCCACATATACGGCTGCAGGAAAATTCAAAATCCTGTCTGCCGCCGTTCCGAACAGCAGCGGCAAAAATGCCAGAAAGATTCCCAGAAGACGCACGCCCCGAACGTTCCAATGCTTTACAGCGATTCCGAAATCGAGACACAGGACAAGAATCCACAGAATCCGGATCCCGCCTCCAACATATTCCGCAGCAAAGCCCGCGAACGCATAATAAAAGGACAGATCCGTCAGCATTTTCAGTGTATACAGTAAAATCATCCCGGTCACCTGTCCTTTCTTTCCATTGCTTCGCACTCTGTCATTGCCGAAAGAATCAGAAGGTTTCCCTGCTCTGATCTCCCCGCAGAACTGCCGTATCCTTCGACGGTTTTTTTCCCGGAGTAAGAAACACGATTCCCCGGGACGTCTCCCCTGCCATTCGTTCCCGCTCCTCCGCCTCCCGGATCAGGCGTTCCATGGAATCTGCCGCTTTTGCCATCCCTCTTCCCAGACATTCCAGAACCGTCAGAAAATGCACCTCGCCAAGCCCTTCTCCCACGTCAGCATCCACATTGAGCCCGCCTGCCTGCACGGCGTTTGTCCGAAATCGATACGGGATCCTTTGCTTTTCCAGCGCCGCACATACGGTCCTCGCTGCCGAAAAGCACCATTCCGCCCGCTCCTCCGTAAGCATGGGAGAATCCAGATTGAGAAGAACCGTGACCGAAGCCTCCGTCGTATAATCATACTGATTCACCATCCAGCCGCCCCGACGTGCGCTCTGTTTCCATGAAATCATTTTCATCGGCTCCCGTCCTGTATATTCCCGAAATCCCACCGTCAGAACCGGATCTTCATACAGGAACCTCCGCACAGAGAGATCTCCCAGAAAACTTCCCATCACCTGAGAAATCTCCGGTTCACTGATTTCCCTGGGCGCCACAACGATTTCCCGGTATTGCTCCATGGTTCTTGTCTTTTCTCTCAGTCCCAAAAAATCTCCTCCGGCAAGCTCCGGATGGCCAAGGACGTATCTCCCCCGCTCCCGGACAGCCACCGGAATGCGAAACTGAACTTCCTGATAAGCCCTCAGATCCGCAGTTCCCGTAAAGAGCGCCCCGCCCCGCACGGCATCTCCGGAAATATGCGCATCCTGCTGCAGCACATGGATCGGCTCCCGAAAAAATTCTTCCACTTTCACGAAAGGCACATAATGGCTGCTCATGTTCCTGACGGACACCACGACGTCAAAGGGATCCTCCGGATCCACGATCTTCCGTTCCGGCCAGTAATCACTGCGGAGCATCTTCAGACTGCATTGAAATACCCGCATCTGGACTGCCAGCGCAAGAAGGAGCAGCAGGATCAGAAATAAGAGCGTCATACATTCTCCAACGGTACCGGAATCTTTTCCAGCATTTTTCTAAAATAGTCCAGAGCCGCTGCAGTCCTGCCCTGATTGCCCTCCGCAACCCGATGCGCCAGCACATGGGGCGCCATGGCCTTGACATCTTCCGGAATTACATAATCTCTGCCGTCAAAGGCTGCCGTTACCTGCGCCGCCTTGTACAGCGCGATGGCTCCCCTGGTGGAAACTCCGTGGAGGAAATGACTGTCTCTGCGGGTTTCCTCGATGATATTCATCAGATAATCCAACACCTCATCCGGCATCCGGACCTCCGTATAAGCCTGACAGACATAATCTGTCTCTTCCTTCGTCACCACCTGGTTCAGGCCTTCGATGATCTCCACTGAAGATGCCGGCCGCTTCAGAACCTGCTTTTCCTGTTCCCGTTCCATATAACCCAGAGAAAGTTTCATAAAAAACCGGTCAATCTGCGCATCCGGAAGAGGAAAGGTTCCGTAGGATTCCAGCGGATTCTGTGTCGCCATCACCATAAATGGCTCCTGGAGAACCGTGGTGACGCCGTCCACGGTAATCTGCCGTTCCTCCATAGCCTCCAGCAGGCTGGACTGGGTCCTTGGCGTCGCACGGTTGATCTCGTCTGCAAGGATCATATTGGAAAACAGCGGACCCTGCCGGAATTGGAACTCTCCGGTCTTCTGATTGTAGAAATTGATTCCTGTGAGATCCGACGGCAGCAGATCCGGCGTGAACTGAATCCTCTGAAATCCGCCTCCGATGGTTTTGGCAAACGCACGAAGGAGCATCGTCTTTCCTGTTCCCGGAAGATCCTCCAGCAGGATATGCCCGGAGCAGACAAAGCAGGTCAGAACCAACTGGAGCACATCCTCTTTTCCGACAATGACTTTGCTGCAGTTTTCAACTACTTTCTTTCGATATTCCTGGTATTTAGATGGGATCATAGGCTTTTTCTCCATTTCTTGTTTTCTTTCTGTTTTACTTTGATTTTTTCGGTATTTGCAAGATTTTAAGAAGATTTTATCACAGCTTCCATTATAATTCCATGACATTTTCGGTTATTTTTTGAGAATCATTACTTCACTTCTGTTTACTCACGGAATATTCAAAAATATCGACACTAAATCTAAACGATTCAGGCAGCTGAACTGTTACAAAAAATAAGCAGTAAAGTTCAGAAAATAATGCTTTTTCTCCAAAGAAATGATATGATTTATATAATCAGTGTACAGCGCATCGATCGGAGGAGGAATCTGTTATGTATGAAGAAGTATTTTGGGGTGTTTTCATTGCGGTTACCATATTGGCTGTCGTCGGTCTTGTTCTGGTTGTCCTCCGGAAAAAAGGAAAGGCAAAACCCTTTCTGAACCTGGATTCTTCCGGACTGGAACTGGTCAGCGGAGACAAAAGCCTTTTTATTGCTGTCATTGTAGGCGCTGTTATGCTCAACCAATATTCTCTGCTTCTGGCAATCGCCTATGCTGCTGTTTTCCTGGCTCTGTATCTTCTGATTCTGATAAAATTCAAATAGAAGAAGGAGGTTATCAGGTTATGTGTGAAATCAGCGAAAAGTGGTTCCGGGAAGGAGAAGAACAGGGAAGAATAGAGGGCGCCCGTAAAACGGCATTGGAACTGAAGAAGATGGGGCTCCCTCTTGATAAAATCGCAAAAGCAGTCAACTTCAGTGTAGATACCGTGACGCAATGGCTGACCGAAAGCCCGTCTGTCACAAAGTAAAGACAGAGGACATGTTTATGGGATGTGTATTCTTTACACATCCCATATTTTTCAGTCTTTCTCCGCTGCAGCCGGACGCTCTCCTTTCTCAGGTTCCTGTAAAAAGAATTCTTTCACTGTTGGATGCACCACCAGAGCCGCAGCTATGATCATGGCTGCCGCGCAGTGCACTACGATCAACATCCGTGGATCGGCATAAACACACAGCACACCGCCTGCGAAATTTCCCAGAGGCGATATCGCCATTCCCGCAACCAGACCGACGCTCTGTACGCCGTTCAATATGCCGTAGCGCGCCATGCCAAGTTTCTCTTCCCCCGCAAACCAGGGAATGATCAGCACGCGGATCACACCAAACAGATAGTTGATCAGGAAAGACATCCCTATGATACGGACGACACCCTGATGTTTCCAGATAAAACGAAGCTCCTCCCGGAAAGTCACTTTTACCCCTTTCCGTTCAATCTTCGGAATCTCCAGGAACACTTCCGTGCACGCGGAAAACAGATAGGAAATTCCATCGATCAGAAACATAAACGGCGCCCCGATCACTGTGTAAAGGATACCTCCCAGGGATTCTCCCAGTACATCGGCTCCCGTAGTCGCCGCCTGATAAGCGGAATTGGCACGGATCATATTGTCAGAAGGAACAATATCCGGAAGCACCGATTCTATCGCCGGATTGAACACAGAGGCACAGATTCCTGAAATCACCGCCGCCAGCATGACCATCCAGATTTCCAGAAATCCGTTCCACGCCGCAAATGCGATAAACAATACGGAAACTCCCCGGACCACATCGCCAAAAATAATCAGTTTTTTCCGGTCGTAGCGATCCACAAAAACTCCTGCTGCAGGTCCCAGCAAAATACGCGGAACCGTCACAAGCGCCATTACCGTTCCCATGATTACCGTGGAGCCTGTCATTTCAAGAACGAAAAAATTCAATGCAATATCATACAGAGCATCGCCGAGTACTTGAATTTGTCAGAAATACTTTTCAGGATGATTACAGCGGTCATGATTACTTCCATACTTTGAGAGTATACAAAATGGCAATGAGAATTGCAGAACAAGAGAATGCAGATTTATTAACCGTTCGGTTAGCCGCACTATTACATGATGTTGACAACATCAAATTATCTCCTGAAACATACGAAAATAAGGACAGAGCAGTTGAGTTTTTGAGAAAGCACAGCATATCTGAGGCGATGATAAAAACGATATGCAGCATTATTGATGAAGTATCTTTTAGAGGAACAGATTCCATTACACCCAAAACAAACGAAGGAAAATGCGTGCAGGATGCCGACAGATTGGATGCTATGGGCGCTATCGGTATTGCCAGAGCTTTTACATACGGCGGAAACCATAATCGAATTATTTACGACCCCGATATAAAACCAACGGCAAACATGAATGCTGAAAAATACCAAAGACATATTTCTACAACAATCAACCATTTTTATGAAAAACTGTTCCTGCTTAAAGACTTGATGAATACAGACACAGCAAAAAAGATTGCCGAACAAAGAGAGTCTTATATGAAAACCTACCTTTCGGAATTTTTAGATGAATGGGAGGGAATTCGATAAGTTATTCCCCAACCGCTCATACGACTTCAGCCTGCCTGTCATCCTTCTCAGATGATAGGCAGGCTGAAATTTTTATTGCTGATGAGTTTTTGACTTTCTGATGCTGCTGTTTGAAAAATGGCCGAGAAAAGCAGACTTACTCCAGTGCCTCATACACCCGCAGAATCTCCCCAACACTCCACGCCTGCGCAAAGCACCCCTTGGAAATCGTCGGATTTTCCCCGTCATAAATCTCCGGAAGCTGTCCAACACACCCCTCTCTCAATGCACTCTCCATCACTTCCAGCTGGCGGCGCACGGTTTCTTTCGCCTCCGCCGAATGATCATGCACTTTCAGATATGCCAGGTAATAGCCGCCCAGTGGGAAAACCCAGACCGTGCCCTGATGGTAGGCAAGATCCCGTTCCAGCTGCTCACCTCCGTAATAGGGATGGAATTCTTCATCCTCCTGCGCCAGCGTTCTCAGTCCGTAAGGCGTATACAGCTTCTCCCACACCGTCTGTACGACTCTTCGCTCCTGCTCCCTGGTCAGCATCGTAAAGGGCATCGAAACCGCCCAGATCTGATTGCAGCGGATCTGCCGGTCGCTCTTTGTTCCGGAAACCACATCTTTCAGATATCCTTCCTCTTCCAGCCAGAACTGCTCCGAAAAACTCTTTTTCACCTGTTCCGCCAGCGCCGCGTAATCCTCTGCTCTCCACACTGCGCTTTCCTCGCCTGCAGGTTTTCCCGACGGTTCTCCTGCCTGTTCTTCCAACATCTTCTCAGAAAACTGTTCCATGATCTTCAGCGCATTGTACCAGTAAGCGTTGATCTCCACCGGCTTACCGTGGCGCGGCGTCGGCAGGATCTCTCCCACACGGACGTCCATCCAGGTCACCTGATCCAGACCCTCACCAGCCATGATCAGACCATCGGTATCCATATGAATTCCGAATCCCGTTCCTTTCCGGTAATGTTCCACGATCCGTTCCATCACCGGCCACATTTCCCGGACAAATTTCTCATCGCCGCTCTTCTGGACGTAGAGCCACACACTGTTGATAAACAGCAGCGCTGCGTCCACGGTATTGTACATCGGTTCCTTTCCGCCCTCCGGAAAAAGGTTGGGCATCAGCCCATCCTTCTCATAAGCGGCAAAGGTACGCAGGATACTCTTCGCCGTCTCGTACCGCCGAACGGAAATGCAGCATCCTGCCATTGCGATCATCGTATCCCGTCCCCAATCCTCAAAGAACGGAAAGCCAGCCAGGATCGTGTCCGCCCCTGTGGACTCCCGGTAAGAAATGAACTGTCCGGCGCTCTTCGCCAGCATGCCTGCAACCGGATCCGAAAATCCCGCTGTCTCCTCCAGCATCCGCCGTTCCGCACACAGTTCCTTCCGGATCGGTTCATACCCTGGCAGATCCGGGCGCAGGGAATAGACCAGTTCCACCGTCCTGCTCGAGCCTGCCGGAACCTGAGCCATAAAACAATGCAGAGCAACCGTGCGTCCGCTTCCTCTCCGCCCGTCGCAGCTGTCGTATGGATAACTGCAGATTTCATAAACCGGCGGAAGTTCTTTTTCCTCCGCGTTGATCCGGTAATAGAGCTCTACATGTTCAGAGCTTACGGTTCCCATCGTCTCCTTTTCCGTGACAGGCTTCACTGAAAACTTCTGTCCCTTTTCCAGATCCTGTCCTTTTGGAACAAACTGATAACGGGGCGTGATCTCCAGGCAGCAGTTCCGGCGGCTGCGATTGTGAATCTCATAGCGCACCGCCACTGTATTTTCTCCCGGCTGCATCACCACGCTTTTGATCACCTCGGTTCCCGCCGCCTGAAACTGCCACTCGGGATAGTCCTCAAACGAAAAACGGTTCAGATTCCGGTAACCGTCTTCCGGCTCCTTCCCTTCGAAACTCTGTGTGGACAACCAGATACTCGTTTTCTCTGGCTTCGTCTCCGCTTCTGTTCCATTTTCTACGCTCTGCTCTGACGCCGTGCCTGTCTTTGACTTTTCCTCTTCCACCACCAGCTTTTCTGAAACCCGGTGTACCAGATTCCAGCGGATGTTGGGGGCTTTCAGGCTTGCCATCAGCAATGCATGATCATTTCTTGTGACAGAGTTCACGCCGGTACAGGAAGAAAAACCTCCCAGCCCATTGGTCAGCAGCCAGCAGTTTTCTTCTCCCCGTTCCAGGGTTTTAAAATCATTTTTTCCGTATATAAATTTCATAAGATCCTCTCTTTTCTCAGAAAATGTTTAAAACAGACCTTCCGCAAACATCCTGCGCGGACTGTCACACAGATTGTAAATTATGTTCGAAAATCGTTTTCCTGGAGCCCTGTCTCTCAGACGCGTCCCAGAACGATCGCAGAAATACCCTTCACGCAGACCGATGTTCCGCTGACAGGCTCCTGCTGTTCCCAGCAGTGACTGTCCGCACCGTTCACCAGCCAGTGCCATTCTCCTGCCGGAAGTTCCAGCATGACGTCCTCCTCCGTGCTGTTATAAGCAACCAGAATCTCCCGGAAATTTTCAGCGATCTCTCCCCGGTTGTCCAGACGGAAGCTGACAAAGCCTTTTTTCTTTTCCTGCCAGAGCATTCGCTTCACCGCCTGCTCCGATTTGTCACAGAGTCCCGGAAGACGTTTGCGCAGCGCGATCAGCCCGCGGTAATACTCTACCAGATCCGCATTTTCATACGCCCGTTCCCAATCCAGGCGGTTGATGGAGAGCGGGGAACAGTAACTGTCTTCCACACCCTCCTTCGTCCTTCCGAATTCTTCCCCGGAGAGCATAAACAAGTGTCCCTGGCAGGTCATATAGATGGCAGCCGCCAGCCTGTAAACCCTCCGGAGTTTCTGGCTCTCCGTATGGTATCCCCCTCCGGCGCCAGCGTATCCACCAGCTTGTCCCACAGGGTCAGATTGTCATGGGCGGAAACATAAGTGATCACCTGGGACGGCGCCTTGGGCGAAAATTCTTCACTTCCGCACCATGCCGTCACTGCATGGAGGATATCTTCCTCCAATCCCTCTCCGCCATTGACAAATCCCGGTTCCTTCCGGTAAAACACATGGCCTTTGACCGCGTCGCGGGTACAGTCACAGAAGACACCGATCCTGGAATCCAACCTGCGGATATTCGCTTTGTTTGCCGGATAGCTTCCCGGTTCCATATTGGACTCCCGCGCCGACCAGGGTTCTCCGTAGATCAGCTTCTCCCCTTCCCCAAATTTCTCATCCAGAGTCCGCTGGATCCGGTTCATCAGATCCGTATCCAACAGCCCCATCAGGTCGAACCGGAAGCCGTCCACATGGTATTCTTCCGCCCAGTACAGCACGGATTCCAGAATATACTTCCCGCACATGGGCCGTTCACTGGCAACATCATTTCCGCAGTCGGAGCCGTTGCACCAGGAGCCGTCCTTGTCCAGCTGCCGTTCCGCCGGATCTCATAATCATAATAGATCCTATTCAGATCTTCCGCAAAGCGTTTTTCCCAGACACCATCCTCCCCGGGAACCATTTCTTCCCGCCGGAAGCTTTCGTCTTCCCCGTTTCCTGTCCGGTAAAGATTCAGACAAACCGCCTCCGCGCCGGGGCTCCAGAGTTTAAACACGGTTTTCTCTCCGTCCAGGGACACGCCGAGATCTTTTCCTTCATAATAACTGTTTCTCACTGATGTTTCCAACATACTGCAAATTCCTTTTCTTCTTATCCTTTGACTGCTCCGGACAATCCGTCCACATAGAACCTCTGCAGGCAGAGGAACAAGATCGCAATCGGAATGGAGATCAGTACCGACCAAAACGTACTTCCCAGAACGCTGCTGGAATCAAACGGGGTCTTGAAGTTGTCCAGCCCCACCCAGTCAAACAGCACCAGATGGTTGTCAATGATACTGTAATTGGTGAACGCCATACAGATCATGAATACCAACGGCAGTACCGTCAGCGCAAAAATAAAGAACAGCGGAGGGGTCATCAGAAGTTTCTGGAGGTTCTCGTCAAAAAGTGTTTTCAGATCCTCCCTGATCCTGTCCTCTTTCCGTCCCATCTCATGAATCGCTCCGCATTTAGCTTCCTGCCATGGCTTATTAAGTTTCGCTTAGTTTAGTTGTTTTTAATATATTCCTGTTTCGCCAATTCGTCAAGCTGTTTTTCGGTGTTTTTTATAACTTTTAGCAGTTGTTACAATTTTTTCCCTGCAATTTGTACATTTTGTTCTTCGAAATTTTACGAAACTATTGGGTCAGGCGCCGGATTTTTCATTGCTTCTCCGTGTAAGATAGTATATAATAATGGAAATAAGGTAACAGTTCCGCCTATGAAAAATCGCTTCGCGATGAGGCGGATGCCTGCTGTCACTATGTTTTCTTACGGTCTGCGCAGTAAATGTGCAGACCTGACTGAATATTTACGAAATAATCTTTTTTAGTTTCGAAAAGAGGAAGTGAATTTTATGACGACAATCGCCGATATCGGAAAAAAACTCGGTGTTTCCAAGAGCACCGTCTCCAAAGCTCTGAACAACGCTCCGGACATCAGCGAAACCTTACGAAAAACAATTGTGGAAACTGCCGTGGAAATGGGTTATTCCAAGCTGCGGCAGAACAAGAAAGAAGCAAAGAAAATCTGTATCCTGATTGAAAACATGGATTACACCAACGAACTGCACTTCGGCTATCATATCATCATCGGTTTCCGCCAGATGGCGGAACCTGCCGGCTACCAGGTGGATGTGATCCCTATCGACAAGTCCATGCAGCGCGTTTCCGGATTTGATGCGTTCATGCTTCAGAATCATTATCTGGGCGCCTTCATCCTGGGTATGACACTCAACGATCCCTGGATGAAGGATCTGCAGTCCAGCCGCACTCCAGCGGTCCTGTATGACAACTATGTCCCGGAAAATCCTTCCACCTGCTATGTGGGAATTGATAACTCTGAGGGCATGAATCTCGCCGTGAAGTACCTGAAAAGGCTGGGGCACCGGAAGATCGGTTATCTGAGTACCTCCCTCGGTTCCTACATCACACAGATACGCCACCGGGCATTCTTCAGCGCCCTGAAACAAAACGGACTGAAATCCGACCCCCGTCTGGCAGGTATTTCCTATTATGTTTCCGAATGCGTCCAGAAACACGTTCCCAAGCTGCTGGAACAGGGCGTAACCGCGATCATCTGCTGCCATGACCAGATGGCGAACGCGGCGATGGTTCAGTGCCGCGAGACCGGCCACAGAGTTCCCGAGGATATCAGCATCGTAGGTTTCGACGATCTGCCCATGTGCGCCTACACAGAACCTCCGCTGACCACCGTGCGCCAGGATCAGCTGCTGCTGGGAAAATGCGGCTTCAACGCGCTGGTAAGCCTGATGAACGAAGTCCCGGTGGGAACCCTGCTGCTGCACGCAAGCCTGGTCACCAGGGATTCCTGCGGAGAAAGCAACCATTCAGCCAGCCAAACGGTTACCGGAGAAACACACTATTCCAGCAGTTCCGAGACAGAGACCGCCTGATAACCGGATTGTTTCAACCCGGCAAAAATCCGCGGAAGGGCTTCGGGCGTGTCTTTCGCATCGGCGCTGAAACGGAGAATCGAACCGCTCCGGAGCTGATTTTTCTGCAGTACCAGTTTGACGATGGCATCCGTCCCGTAATCCTTCCAGTCCATGGAGTCAGTATTCCAGCCGATCACAGTGAATCCTGCGATCCTGGCGGCGCGCAGAAGCTGGTCACTGACTTCCCCGTAGGGCGGACGGAAAAGAAGTTTTCGCTCCACACCGGCTGTCTGCTGAAGCTGTATCAGCTGTTCCTTTCCCCGCTCCAGTTCTTCCCGTGCCTCCGTTTCCTTCAAAAGACTCATATCATGGCATTCATATCCCAGAAATCCCACATCACATCCCTGTTCCAGAATCCGTTCCGCCAGTTCCGTATGTTCCGCCGCCCATTTCCCTGTAACAAAAAAAGAGGCACCGCCGTCATGCTGTGCCAGAAGTTCCAGAATTTCGGATACCTGATCCGTCTCATAAGTCACCTCAAAGGTGAGCGCAATGTTCTGTTCCTTCGTCTGCACTCTGCATATCGGCAGTTCCTCTTCCAGTTCTTTTCCTGTCTGCAGCAGCCCCTCTTCCTCTGTTTTCCGGTAAAACAAAGACAATACCGCCGCCAGAATCACTGCAAGGAGAAAAATTCCTTTCATACTGCTTTTCTTCATAACAATACCCGCCCCCAAAACGGTCTTAATCTATATTTATGCACCAGAGCGTGTCTCAATTGGCAGCAATTTATCCTTTTATTCCCCACGGACAAAATGCCGTTTATGACTTTCCGCATTGAAAAACCAGAACGCAGCCCTGGGCAGGCGGCATGCGTGGACGGCGGGCATCTGCAAAGATGTAGGAAAATCTTAGCGTTCCGAAGTTCCGGAGGACGGGTCAGGCGAAGTGCTGCCCGCACTGAGCCTGAGGAGCGCTGAGACGGGAATTGATCAACAATTCCTGTCGAATCGCTCCGGTGCCCGTCCGGAGGGGCTTCGGAACGCTTAGATTTTCCACATCATTTGCAGCCGCCCGCCGTCCACGCATGCCGCCTGCCCAGGGCTGCGTTCGTCCGCCTTAATTACGGAAATTTGTCAGATCAGCCCATAATGCTCCATCGCATATTCCAGGCCGTCTTCCTCGACAGTCCGGGTCACAAATTCGGTGTACGGATCCAGGATCGGATCATGAGCTCCCATTGCCACCGCATGGGGAACCGCCTGAAACATGGCAAGATCATTGCTGCTGTCTCCGAACACATAGGCGTCTTCTCTCTTCATCCCGAAATGCTCCAGGATAAACGCAATGCCGGTGCCCTTGGAATATCCTTTCGGCGCCGCTTCATAAAATCCGTTTCTCCGGTCCATCAGATCCATATCCCGGGAAAGATTTTCGAAGATCGCTTCCCGTCCGCTTTTCTCGTCCGTATAGAAGACAAACTTGTCAAACTCCAGGCCGCCGTGCTCCGCGTATCTCTCGATTCCCAGGCCCATCTGCTTAAAATATCTTCTGGTTCCCTCCAGCCGTTCAAAACGGGACAGACGTTCCGGAACAAAGCAGTCCTCCGTTCCTTCCAGGATCATATCCGCCTGATTTTCTCTCAGGACTTTCACGATTTCGTCTCCGCGTTCCACCGGAATGCTGCGTTTCAAAAGCACCTCATCTCCAAACTGGATATACGTGCCGCAGCCGCATACATAACCGGAAAACGGCATTCTTTTAAAGACCGCCGGAAGGGCACACCAGGTCCGCCCTGTATTGATAAAAGTCAGATGTCCGTTTTCCAGAGCCCGCTCCAGGGCTTTCAGCGCGCTGGCGGGAACCTCCCCGGTCACTTCACTGAGCAATGTGCCGTCAATATCAAAAAATAATGCTTTTTTCTCCATTTTCTGTTCCCTTGTAACCATTTCACTGGCAGAACTGTTACGCTTTCCTTTCTCTTTCTATCCCCGGAATTTCCGGTAACCGGTCCTGAAATCCACCTCGCTGCAAAATTCCCCGCCTTCAAGCAATGTGCGGATGTTCTCCGCCGCAATGCGCACGATCCGGTTCCGTGTCTCTTCCAGATGAAAATGGCCGGACACATGAGGGGTAAGGATCAGGTTCGGTGCGTCCCAAAGCGGAGAGTCCTCCGGAAGCGGTTCCTGCTCCGTCACATCCAGACAGGCTCCGGACAACTGTCCGCTCTTCAGCGCATGCACAAGCGCCGCCTCATCGATCAGGCTGCCCCGTCCTACGTTGATCAGGATCGCTCCCTTTTTCATCCTGCCGATCCTCTCTTCGTTAAACAGATGAAAGGTTTCTTTTGTCCCCGGCAGAGAGCACGCGACGATATCTGCCTTCGCCAGCTGTTCGTCCAGCTCATCCATGGGATAGACCGCCTCCGCAAACTCCGGCACGGCTGCTTTGTGTCTGCGCACTCCCATCACCGTACCGCCAAGGGCATGCACTTTCCGTCCGAATTCACTGCCAATGTCTCCCATACCTACGATCAGGGTACGGCTTCCGTACACAGAAGTTACTTTTCCCTCATCTTTCCACTGATGATTTCTCTGATTGATCTGATAAAGATTCAGTTTTTTGATCAGCATCAGGAGCATACCCAGCATATGTTCTGAGATTGCCAGGCCGTAGGCGCCGGTGGCATTGCAAAGATGCGCCTGCTCCGGAAGGATGCCTTCCTCCAGATATCCATCGGTTCCGGCGCTGTTCAGCTGCAGCAACTGAAGATTTTTCGCCTCTCTGATCCGCTTCGGCGGAAGATTTCCCACGATAATTTCTGCTTTTTCCAGTTCTTCCTGATCCACCTGGTCAGAACCGGCATGAAAAAATTCAAGTTCCGGAGAAACCGCCTGGAGAAGTTTTTTATGCTCTTCAGTCAGCGGTATTACAGTCAATACATGTTTCATCTCTTTGTGGCTCCTTGTCTCTTTTTATCTATAATCCTACCATAATTTTTTCAGATATTCCATCATTCTTTTGACAGGTCAAAAACGCAGAAAGCCATTTCTGACTCCCTGCGTTCTTCTTGTTTTACCGTATCATATTCTTACTGCCGCTCATAACTGTCGGGCAATCAAACTTCATACACCCGTGTTCCATATCCTTCCACCGTCTGCACGCCCTGTGCTTTACATCCGGCGAAAAGATCCTCCGCCTGCTGTTTCAGAACCACCTTTGCCGGTTCCTTTCCATAGTTCAGCACGAAGAGATATTTTACCCCGTCTTTTTCACGCACCGCGATCTCGCAGCCTGCCGGAGCTTCCACAATCTCCCGGTACGGATCGATCACACCCAGCTTCTCCAGGAAGACTTCCGCGGTCTTTTCCGTAAACGCGCCTCCGAAATAGTAAGCCTGACCTTTTCCGTAAGAATGACGGATCATTGCCGGAGTGCCCGCATAGTAGTTGGACGTGTAGGAAGCCACAACCTCCGCTCCTTCTTCCGGCGCCAGCAGGTCACTGAATACCGCCGCCTCGATGGAAGTTCCTTCCCAGTCCACCGTCACTTTTTCGCCTTCCGCCGGTGAGATAAATGTGTATTCCGGAATATCCGTCCCTGTTACTTCCTTCAGCATTCCCGGCAGTTTCTCCATCACGCACTGTCCGCGGCTGTCCTTATATCCGGTGCGGCAGCCCACAACCAGCGTTCCGCCGTTCTTTACATAGTTTTCCAGAAGTTCTTTCTTCTCTTCCGTCACGATTGCCGCATGCGGATAGAAAAGCACCTGATACTCTGCCAGTTCTTCCGCATCTTTTACATGATCCAGATAACAGTAATCGAAAGGCGTATGGGTCAGCTGGCACGCCTCAAACAGCGCTTTCTGGCTTGCCCTGTCCACTCTTCCATGCCATACATCCAGCTGAGAATCAAAGATATTATCGTAGTCTTTCAGAATTCCTACCTTTGCTTCGTATTTCGCGCCTGCCGCTTTCTGGATCTTCTGAAGTTTCTCATGGACAGAATGCACTTCCGCCAGGCGGCGGTTATCCCTGCCGGAATAATCCAGAATACCGTGCCAGTAGATCTCCGTTCCCATGGTCGCCGTTCTCCAACGGAAATAGCTGACATAGTCCGATCCATGAGCGATACTCTGCATCGTCCACAGAGTCAGCTGCCCCGGTTCCGGAGTCGGAGCTTCCATACGGGTATTCCACCCGTTGGCGCCGGACTGCTGCTCCATGATGCCGAATCTCGGAGAAACCGCGCGGGTCTCCGCCAGATTTCTGCTCCATTTTCTGTCCTTGATCGGATCCGCTTCTTTATAGTCGTCCAGGCAGTAAGCAAAATTCGGATATGAATCGTAGGTAAGGAAATCCAGGCTTTCTTCCGTCATCCGGTGATTGTCCAGATTTCCGAACAGACCGTTGGTGGTGATAAAATCACCCGGTTTGATATATTTTCTCAGGATATCACTCTGCATCTTCGCAAACCGGCAGCAGCTGTCGGAAATAAAACGAAGATAATCCAATACCTCATGAGGATTGGTGGAATTGCTGCAGGTCGTCCGCGGCACATAGATTTCCTCCCAATCCGTGTAGGTCTGATTCCAGAACACGGTTCCCCACGCTTCGTTGAGCTCGTCCAGAGTACCGTATTTCTTTTTCAGGAATTCCCGGAATGCCAGCGTGTCGCTTTCAGAATAAAATTCGTTCAGCTCACAGTTCAGCTCATTGTCGATCTGCCAGCCGATCACCGATTTCCGTCCAGCGTAATGGGCAGCGGCCTTCTCCACGATCCGCTTACTTAATTCCTGATAGACCGGTGAATTGTAATTGTAATGGCGTCTTGCGCCGTGGCGGTACAAAACACCGTCCTGGCGCGCATTGAGCACCTCCGGATACTTTGTCGTCAGCCATGCCGGAGGCGTGGCGGTCGGCGTGCCGAAGATCACCTGCATTCCCATCCGGTCGGTCAGATCCAGAAAGCGGTCAAAAAAGCTGTAATCGAACTCCCCTTCCCTGGGTTCGATCTTGCTCCATGCGAATTCCGCGATCCGGATGGTCCGGATGCCATTGGCAAGCATCCGGGTCAGATCCTCTTCCCAGAGGTCTTCTTTCCAGTGCTCCGGGTAATAACAGGTACCCAGGCTGATCTCTTCTCCATTCAGCAGTTTCATGTAAAAACCCTCCTTTTCCCCATGGGTAGTGTCAAATACTACCTGTTTTTTTTGTATCTAAATCCTTTAAAAACCTTGATTTTAAGGGAAATCTGCAATA
>JACJJN010000050.1 GCA_016899975.1 Lacrimispora saccharolytica
AAAGATACAAATCCCATAGTTCTGTGGCTGACCGTCCGCGAATTGGTACAATTGGAAAGAATCACATTCAGAGCAGTCCGTTTTTACTTAGGGCTGCTCTTTTTCTCGCTCTGAATCTGATACTTTCCTAAAGAATTGTACCATACTCACATATCGCAAATATCCAAAAACATCTGTTACCAAGTCCCCCACATTTTACATACGAAAGCTTGAGAAGTGCATAAAAATTCGCTATAATCAGGAATGTGAAATTTATAACTACTGATTCTATAGAAACTATCAGGGAGAGAAAAGTTTGGAGGCAGCCTTCCAAATTTACCTTGATGGCGCAACAAATGTGTCAGAAGGAGGAAAGAATGAAAATTGTATTGGAACACCTGACCAAAAAATTTCCCGGCCGCGGGAAAAAGAACCCCGGCGACGTCACCGCAGTGAACGATTTCACCTGCGAGATCCCCGACGGCGAACTGGTCGGTCTGCTGGGACCCTCCGGCTGCGGAAAAAGCACCACATTAAATATGATCTGCGGCCTGGAGACTCCCACAGACGGAAAGATCCTCTTTGGCGACGAGGACGTGACAAAGCTTTCCCCGGAACTGCGGGGCGTCGGCATGGTCTTTCAGAACTATGCCCTCTATCCTCATCTCAATGTCCGCCAGAACATCCAGTTCCCACTGGAAAATCTCCGAGGCAAAGACCGGCTCCCAAAGGCTGAGATGGAAAAACGTGTCTCCGAGACCGCCCATCTCGTACAGATCGAAGATCTGATGGACCGCAAGCCGCGGGAACTGTCCGGAGGTCAGCAGCAGCGTGTGGCGATCGCCCGCGCCCTCGTAAAATTCCCCCGGGTTCTCCTTCTGGACGAACCTCTGTCCAATCTGGACGCCCGTCTGCGCCTCCAGACCAGGGAAGAAATCCGTAAAATTCAGAAGAAGACAGGCATCACCACCGTCTTCGTCACCCACGATCAGGACGAAGCCATGAGCATCTGCGACCGGATCGCCGTCATGCAGAACGGTGTCCTGATGCAGCAGGGCAGACCCCAGGAAGTCTATGACGATCCGTCCAGTCTTTTTGTTGCAAAATTTCTCGGAACTCCGCCGATCAATGTTTTTCAGGGAACTGTTCGCGGCGGAAAGCTCTTCATTGGCAATCAGGCCGTACTGCCGGTTTCGGGAATCAAAGACCGGGAAGTGTGGGCAGCCATCCGCCCGGAAGGCTTTGTCCTGCAGGCCGACGGTCCTCTCGCCTGTCATCTGGAGCGGGTGGAAGTCATGGGCAGAGACGTCAGTGTCATCTCCTCCCACAATGCCTGCACCAGCCAGACGCTGCGTTCCATCATCAGCGCGGAATCCCGCGCAGAGATTGATATGTCTTCCGCAGAAGTGCGTTTCTCCCTGAAACCGGGAAAGGTCTTTCTCTTTGAAAAAGAAACGGAAAACCGTCTCCGTTTTGAGCGCAGTTGAAAAATGCGGACTCTGTTTAAGACAAGCATTGCCGCTTACCAGCAGTTTCAGGAAAGGAGAATCCTTTAATTATGAAAAGAAACAACGGAAAAGCCTGGCTTTATCTTCTGCCGGCGCTCCTTTTTCTTATTGTTTTCATGGTCTATCCGCTGATCGACGTTTTTATCTACTCCTTCGAGGAAGGCTTTAGCTTCGCCTCCCAGACGTATTTCGGCACAGGCCTGTATAATTTTTCTTATGTACTGCACGATCCCTATTTTCTTCAGGCTGTGCAGAACACATTCCTCCTGGTGATCATCACCGTACCCGTCTCCACAGGACTGGCGCTACTGATCTCCGTGGGGCTGAGTTCCATCAAACCTCTGAGGGAGCTTTACCAGACCGTATATTTCCTGCCCTATGTGACCAACACACTGGCGGTCGGCCTGGTCTTCATGATCCTGTTCCAGAAGACAGAATACACCGACGGCCTGGTCAACCTGGTGATCGAATTGTTCGGCGGAAACGCCGTGGATTTTATCGACGGACCTTACTGGGCGAAAATGTTCGTCCTCTGTTTTTACACGATCTGGGTGGTCATGCCCTTTAAGATCCTCGTGCTCACCAGCGCCCTCGCTTCGGTCAACCAGGATTACTACAAGGCGGCCAGAGTGGACGGAACGCCGAAGCTTCGGGTTTTTACCAGGATCACGCTTCCGATGATCTCCCCGATGATCTTCTACCTTGTGATCACCGGATTTATCGGAGCCTTCAAGGCATACAGCGATGCGGTGGCTCTGTTCGGAACCGACCTGAATGCCGCCGGCATGAATACCATCGTAGGATATGTATACGATATGCTTTACGGCGACAGCGGCGGATATCCGTCCTACGCTTCCGCCGCAGCGATCCTTCTGTTTGCGATCGTCCTGACCGTTACCTGCATCAACCTTCTGGTCAGCAGAAAAAAAGTGGCAATATAATGACCGCAGCGATTGCAGTATGAGATTCAGACAAGCGATTTAAAGTGAGGTAATCCAATGGAACAACAACTTGACTTTGAAAAAATGCAGAGGAAAACGAACCGGCGCGGCCACGTGCAGAAAATTGTGGTTTATCTTTTTCTGAGCGTCTGGGCGCTGATCGTTCTGTTTCCTTTTTACTGGATGATCCTGACGTCGGTGAAAAGCTATGGATCCTACAATGCAGAACATGTTCCGTCCTTTTTCACCCTGTCACCCACACTCCAGAATTATGTGGATGCGTTTACCACCGTACCGTTGCTGGGATATCTTCTGAACACCCTGATCTTCACCATAGGGACAACAGCGATCATGATCGTGGTCAGCACGCTGGCCGCCTATGCGTTCGCCCGGCTGGAATTCCGGGGAAAGAACCTTCTGTTCACACTGTTCCTGTCCCTGATGATGATCCCCAGCGAGTTGGTAGTGATCACAAATTTCGTGACGGTCACAAATCTGGACATGCGCAACACCTTTGCCGGCCTGATCCTTCCCTCCGTCACCTCTGTCTTTTATATTTATCTGTTAAAAGAAAATTTCGAGCAGGTGCCGGATGAACTGTACCGCGCCGCAAAGGTGGACGGGACTTCCGATCTGAAATACCTGTGGAAGGTAATGATCCCCATCTGCCGGCCGACCATCGTGACCGTCATCATTCTAAAGATCATCGAGTGTTGGAACTCTTACGTATGGCCGCGGCTGATCACCGACGATCCTTCCTATTATCTTGTCTCCAACGGGATCCAGGAAATCCGGGAGAACGGATTCGGTCGGGAGAATATTCCGGCAATGATGGCCGCTGTGGTCGTGATCTCCGTTCCGCTGATCATTCTGTTTCTTGTATTCCGCAGAAAGATCATGGCGGGAGTCTCAAGAGGAGGATTGAAAGGATGAAAAAATTGAGAAAAGTACTGGCTATCCTGTTCGCCGCCGTGCTGTGTCTGCCGATCCTGTCCGGCTGTCACGGCAGGCAGGAACAGGCCGCATTTACCGTCCCGGAGGAATTCGACACTTCCAGAGATTACGAGATCACCTTCTGGGCGAAAAACGACACCAACAAAATACAGACGGAGATCTACCGCCAGGCGATCGAGGGATTTCAGGAACTCTACCCGAATATCACCGTGAACCTGCGGCTTTACACGGACTACGGCGATATCTACAACGACGTCATCAACAATATTTCCACCAACACGACGCCCAACGTCTGCATCACCTATCCGGACCACATCGCCACCTATCTCACCGGAGACAACGTCGTGATTCCTCTCGATGAGCTGATGGAAAATGACCGGTACGGCCTGAGCGGAAGCGATCTGCTCTTCGACGGACCGAAAGAATCCGAGATCGTTCCCCAGTTTCTGGAGGAATGCATGATCGGAAACCATTATTATGCGCTTCCCTACATGCGTTCCACCGAAGCCTGCTATATCAACAAAACCTATGTGGAAGAGTTAGGCTATACACTTCCGGACACGCTGACCTGGGATTTTATCTGGGAAGTCTCCGAGGCCGCCACACAGAAAAATGCGGACGGCACGTATATGCTCAACGGCCAGGAAGTCATGATCCCTTTTATTTATAAATCCACGGACAACATGATGATCCAGATGCTGCGCCAGCTTGACGCCGGTTATTCCACAAACAGCGGAGAGGTCCAGATCTTTAACGATACTACGGAGAATATCCTCTATACCATCGCCGACCATGCGGCGACCGGCGCATTTTCCACTTTTAAGATTTCCGGCTATCCCGCGAACTTTCTGAACGCAGGACAGTGTGTCTTTGCCATCGACTCCACCGCCGGAGCGACCTGGATGGGATGCGACGCCCCACTGGTGGATATCTCACAGGACGCGATCACGCAATTTGAGACGGAAGTCATGCCGATCCCTCAGTATGACCCGGAAAATCCGAAAATGATCTCCCAGGGACCGTCTCTTTGCATCTTCAACAAAGAAGATCCGCAGGAAGTCCTGGCTTCCTGGCTGTTCACACAATATCTGCTGACCAACCAGGTGCAGATCGCTTACTCTGAAACCGAGGGATATGTTCCTGTAACCCTTGCCGCTCAGGAATCCGATGAATATCAGGACTATCTCTCCCGAGCCGGCGAGGACAACAACAACTACTACGACGTCAAGATCAAAGCAGCAGAGATCCTTCTGGAGCATGCGGACGATACCTTCGTGACGCCTGTATTCAACGGATCCGCTTCCCTTCGAAACGCTGCCGGCGAACTGATCGAGGATGTTACAAAGTCTGTCCGGCGAAACGAAACCGTCGATCAGGCGTATATGGAGAACCTGTACAGCAATGTCACTTCGCTCTATCACCTGGACGAAAACGGCGCCCTGTCCGGTCAGCCGGCAGATCTCGGTCCGCTTCCGGTAACGGCAAAGATCCTTCTCGGCGCTCTGGTCGGAGTCTGGATCCTGATTCTGCTTTATCTTGCCGTTTCAAAACTTCGGAAATAACATTGTATCCGGATGGATCGCGGCAGTTCCGTCAGCGGACTGCCGCGATCCATCTGATAAAAATCAAAAAAGAAAGTAAAAAGAGCGTAAAAAGAATTGATTTTTTCCGCCAGTGGATTATAATTAATTTGTTATAAAATTATCATGAGATGCCAGGGGCAAAACGTCATGCATTTCATACTTGCATGCAGAAGCATGACTTTAAAACCCGAAAAAATATCATTTGGCCTCAACATCATCATGAAAAGGTAATGAGAGGAGAATCATTATGAAAAGAAAAGTATTATCTATGATGCTCGCCGTATCCATGGTAGCTGCCCTGAGCGGATGTGCCGGCGGCAGCGGAAGCACTTCCGGAAGCAACACCTCCGACGCGTCTTCCGTATCTGCATCTTCTGCATCCGATACGACCGCTGACTCCGCATCCGCTTCTGTCAGCGCAGAAAGCGAAGCGGCAGATTCCGCTGACGTCATGACTTACGACGAGTACATGACTGCCGATCTGGACACAGAAGTGACGATCCAGGCCTACGTTCAGGCAAAACAGTCCTGGTGGGAAGATGAAGGCCAGGGAAAAGCTACCGTTTACGCCCAGGATAAGAACGGCGCTTACTTCCTGTACGACATGGCATGCGCAGAGGAAGATTACGATCTGCTGACCCAGGGTACGAAAATCCAGGTAACCGGCTACAAATCCGAATGGTCCGGAGAAGTGGAAATCATCGACGGATCTTTCGAGATCATCGAGGGTGACGAATACATCGCACCGCCTCTCGATGTGACCAATATGCTGGGAACCGATGACCTGATCAACTACCAGAACCAGTTTGTAGAGTTCAAGGGTCTGACTGTTGAGCCGGCAAATCCGGACAGCGGAGATACCACCACTGCATTCCTGTACAACTATGACGGCTCCGGAAGCGAAGGCGACGACCTGTACTTCAACGCTTCTTACAACGGACAGACATATACCTTCGTCATCGAGTCTTACCTGTGTGACAGTTCCACAGAAGTTTACTCTGCAGTAAAGAACCTGCAGGTTGGACAGACCATCGATATGGAAGGATTCCTGTACTGGTATGAAGGCGTGAACCCGCACATCACTTCCGTTACTGTAGTAGAATAATCAAAAACCTCCGGACGGTTCGGACCTGTATATAATACACTTCACCGAAACCATCCGGAGGTTTTTTGACTATATAGCATTTCTCTTATTCCCGGCCGGGAACGGTTTTATTCGAAAGGACGGATCTTTCCCTGCTGGATCATGCATATATTATGTACAATCTCATCTATGTTTTTTGTATCCTCTGACGTCCATCCATGCAGGATTCCGAGCAGCGCACTACCGTGATAGCGCAAAGCGAATTTCCTTTCCGAATAGCTGAGATGTGCATATCTGCCTGTTCTTGCTGTGATCTTTCCAAAAAAATCATCGATCAATTCGCTTAAAAGCTTCTCGATCTCTTTTCCATAAGCGGTCTGTACACTTCTCTCTACATAAGGCTGCAGACTAATCGCCACCGTCAGCAGATAACGCAAAGCACTCTCTTCATCCTTCTGAGCGAGACATTGCTCCATAAGGATCTCCAGATCATTTTCCAGCATCCACCGGAGCATCTCCGGAATCCCTTCAAAATGGTAGTAAAAGGTCTGGCGCGTAATATGGCACTCTTCCACTATGTCCTTCACTGTCAGCTTTCCATACCGATTTTTTAAGGCCTCCCATTGGAAGGTCCGCGAAGCATGCCCGAAAAATGGTCTACCGGAAGAAA
>JACJJN010000051.1 GCA_016899975.1 Lacrimispora saccharolytica
CTATACCGTTTTTTAAAAGAGTATAACAGAATAGTCTACATTGTTAAAGTACTGATTCTAAAAGGATGCACCACTAGTCTAATTTTTCCAAAACAGAACTTCCAATAGTTCCCTCCGGCATCTCCACTTCAAAATTATCTGCTATCGTAGCACCGATTATTGCAAAAGTATTGCTTTCTCCCATCTCCCCTGCATGTTCCATCAACGGTGAGTACGCAAGAAACGGTACTTTTTCCCTAGTATGATCTGTTCCTGTATAAGTCGGGTCGTTACCGTGATCTGCTGTGAGGATCAAAAGGTCATCTTCTTTCAGTTTCTCCAACAATTTCCCAAGATTCACATCAAATTTTTCCAATTCTTTAGCATAACCATTCACATCTCTTCTATGCCCCCAAAGGGCATCAAAATCTACAAGATTAACAAAACAAAGGCCTGTAAAATCTTTTTCTGCAAGTTCAATCGTTTGCTCCATGCCATGTACAGAGGATTGGGATTTATATGCTTCTGTAATTCCTTCCCCATCAAAAATATCTTTGATCTTCCCTACTGAAATTACGTCAAGACCAGCCCCTTTTAAGGTATCTAAAACAGTCTTTCCATAAGGCTTTAATGCATAGTCATGCCGATTTGCCGTTCGTTTAAATTCTCCTTTTTTCTTCCCTGTGTAAGGTCTTGCAATGACACGTCCTACTTTCCACTCATCTTTCATAGTAATGTCTCTTGCAATTTCACAGCAGCTATACAATTCTTCCAGTCCGAAGGTTTCTTCATTTCCACAAATCTGCAATACAGAATCCGCAGATGTATAGACGATCATATGTCCTGTTGCAATTTCTTCCTCTGCCAATTCATCTAAAATTTCTGTGCCACTAGCACTCTTATTACCAATAACAACTCTGCCTGTCCGTGCCTCTAACTCTCTAATCAAATCTTCCGGAAATCCTGTTTCCGTAAATGTTTGGAACGGCTTTGTAATATGCAGCCCCATCATTTCCCAATGTCCGGTCATAGTATCTTTTCCACTACTTTTTTCATTCATTTTCATGAAATGCGCTATTGGTTTTTCCACCGGAGCAATCCCCTTTAACGGATGTAAATTAGCAAGTCCAAGCCTGACCAAATTTGGTATATCCAGACTATCTGCCTGCTGTGCAATATGTCCCAATGTATCTGCTCCATTATCTCCAAACAAATGAGAATCTTCCATACTTCCAATCCCAAGGGAATCCAAAACAATTACAAATACTCTCTTATATTTTTTCACTTCTGTAATCTCCTTTTATTCTAGCGTTTTCCTTTAATGTCTCATTCTTTATCTGAACATGCTCTATCAATTTTGTAAACTTCGCTACTAGTATTCCTGTGACTAGAGCAGAAATAATCGTTCCTATACCAAATACCCCACCCATGAAAATACCGCTTACAACAAGCAGGATATCTGTTCCTATCTTGATATATGCATATGGAATATGCGCATTCTTTTCAACTTTCTTCAGTACAGCATCTAAGGCCGTCATTCCAAGTTTAAGCTGCATCAAGATTGCAAAAGCAAGAGACATACATAATTCTCCCAATAAAAAAGTAGGCACTGCCACTATGACGCCTCTTTTTCCCAGTGTTAATCCCTCAAAAAACATTCGATAAAAATCAATAAAGAATCCGGATAACAATCCATAAACAATCGTCCCTGTTCCCAGATTATGTCTTGCCATAAACAATGCTATCACAATAATCAAAACATTATAGAAGAAAGACGCCAGACCAAATGAAACACTCAGCAAATGGGAAAGACCATCGCAAAACAATCCAATCGGATCGCATCCCAGTCCGCTTTCCAGAATCAGCGCAACGGCAATTCCTATCAGATTGGTTGCCCAAAAAATGAAAAGATATTTTGTTTTTTTGTTCTGCAAATCAAATCCTCCTGTTTTCCTCAATAAAAAGTTCCCCCTACCAAACCTATGGCAGTGGGAACTTATAGTCAACTATTACGGTAGTTGGTAGAAACGTTCAACCAATCTTGAACATATATAAGTTTCTCCGCATATTTTATTTTTAGTATCCTTTTGCTTCCTGATTATTGACTAATTTGATGATACGGCTTGTACCTAAACGCTTGGCACCTAACTCAATAAATATCTCTGCATCTTTTAATGTGCTGATGCCTCCTGCTGCTTTAATCTTTACCTGTTTCCCTATATTCTGTGAAAATAACTGCACGTCCTCCGGCGTAGCTCCTGCTCCTCCGAAGCCTGTAGAAGTTTTGATAAAATCTGCACCTGCTTCAGTTACAACTTGGCACATCTTAATTTTTTCTTCTTCTTTTAAAAAGCAAGTTTCAATGATTACTTTCAAGATTCTTGTACCGCAAGCCTTTTTTAATTCAGCAATTTCATTTTTAACAGCTTCGTAATTCTTGTCCTTTACCCAACCGATATTAATGACCATATCAATTTCGTCAGCTCCATTTTCAATAGCATCTTTTGTTTCAAAAACTTTGCAGGCAGTTGTATTGTATCCATTGGGAAATCCGATCACTGTACAAACTTTCATTTTATTTCCAACATATTCTTTTGCACTTTTCACATAAGATGGCGGAATGCAAACAGAAGCTGTCTGATACTGTATCGCATCATCGCAGATTGCTTTAATTTCATTCCATGTTGCTATTGGTGTCAATAACGTGTGATCTACTTTACTCAAAATCGCTTCAAACATTTTAATCTCTCTAATTAAAATATTACTTTTTCCAATGCAATATCTATAACTTTTGCAAATTCTGTTTTCACCCTGTTTGCTGTTTCTACCACTTCAAAATGTTTCAACGGCTGATCAAGAATCCCTGCACCACAATTAGTAATACAAGATATCCCTAATACAGAAATGCCCATCTGAGAACACACGATTGCTTCTGGAACCGTTGACATCCCTACCGCATCAGCTCCCAGAGTTCTTGCCATTCTGATTTCCGCCGGTGTTTCATATGATGGTCCTGAAAGCATCATATAAACTCCCTCTTCCAGATTTATCCCTTGTTTTGTTGCAGCTTCTTTTAAAGTATCCCGAAATTCTTTTTTATAAATGCTACTCATATCCGGGAATCGTGGTCCATCTTCTTCTATGTTTTCCCCCAGCAGTGGATTACTTCCGGAAAAGTTAATATGATCACTGATCATCATCAACGTTCCTGGTGCAAAATTTTTATTCACACCACCAGCCGCATTGGTAAGTACCATCTTTTTAATACCAAGACGTTTCATAATTCGTACTGGCAGTGTAATCGTTTTCTGACTATATCCTTCATAATAATGAACTCTTCCCTGCATAGCAATAACTTTCTTCCCTTTACACATTCCGAGCACAAATCGTCCTGCATGTCCTACAACTGTTGAAATAGGAAATCCCGGGATATCATTATAAGGAATCACAATTGGGTTCTCAATTTGTTCCGCATAATCACCGAGACCACTTCCAAGAATCAACCCAATTTCTGGTTCAAAATCTGTCTTTTCTCTTATGATTCTGACTCCATTATCAATTATTGACATTACATTTTGCATACTATCATTTACCTCTTTTTCCAATCCCCATTAAAGTTTCTCACAAAAAAATGCAACAGTTTCATCTACTATTTTATTTACATATCCCATATTTGGATTTTCAAAAAATCCATATCCGTGATCCGCACCTTCTAATGTAAATAATTTAGATTCAAGTTTAGAGGAGATTATTTTACATGTTTCTGGGGAAACTAGTGGATCATTAGTTCCTGAAAATACAATAGAATCAACTTTTTTTGTGGCATTCTTCATGATTTCATTTGATGAGAGGACATCATCTAAGAATTCTTGTCCAAGTTCTAATCTTTGACCGAAAAATTCAACTACAATTTTGTCTTCCTCTACTTTGCTTCCCATAATTGCTGCAAAGTCCATTGCATCTTGTGCACCAGGTGCAATCAGAGCCATAGCCTTATATGGATTATTGTCCGCATCAGTCACCATAATAGCAAGACGACCGCCCATGCTGTAACCTAAAATGCCTAATCTATCTTTATCAATATTTTCTGTTTCTAATACATAATGTAACACAGCATTTGAATCGGAAATGTTATGTGTTAAACTGAATTCTGAAAACGGAACAACAGATTCTCCACATCCCGAAAAATCAAACCGGACTGCCGCAATCCCCTTTTCTGCTAAAGCCCTTGAAATTGAAACAAATCCGATTCCTTCTTCCTTGCTTCCTGCAAATCCATGATTCATTACAATTAAAGGATGCTTTCCTCCTTCTTTCGGTAAAGCAATAACACCATTGATTTCTCTTCCTTCATTTTCACATGTAAATACTTTTTCAACAATTTCCATTTTCCTTTTCTCCTTTACGTTTACATTTTCAATTTTTATATGATTTTTTGTTTACAAGAAACACCAAAATAGATACCGCTAATAAGGCTGCATAAATCAATAAAATATTACTAAACAGTGCACCTTTCGCTTCAACCAGCCCCACATCTTTTGCAAGTGAAGTCATGGTCAACAGTTTTCCTGTAATAGCAATAAATAAGGATGGACCTATTCCGGTCATCAGATTAAAGAAACCGATTCCAACTCCCAGCTGATTCATTTCCACAGTTCCTGTTACCAATTTCATAAATGGAGCATACATGAAAGCAAAGGATCCTGTATAAAGGATTGCAGCAATCCCAATCATTACAACTCCTTTATCTACACAGAATGCTGCAATAAGGGATGAACAAACCGCACAAAAAATCGCTAGCAATAATGTCCTAAAGCTTCCTAGTTTTTCAACAATTCTTCCACTGTTCGCTCCCATCAATATGGATGCAGCATATGTTGGAAGCAATAACAACGACACCTTATCTAAAGCCAAATCATACATTCCTTGTGCCATAAACGGAAATAAAAATCCAAATGCAGATTGTAATCCAAAAACAATAAGTGCTAACAGGTTAATAATTACAAATTTTTTATTTTTAAAAAATCCAATATTAATGAATGCTTTTTCGTTTTTAGTAATATACACAAAAAATGTAACCAAGCATATCCCTGCGATGACCAATATTATTATATTACTCACCGAGAAAAACAGAGAAATAAACAAAGTAAACAGGCTTAATAGTGCCATTCCTACAATGTCTAATTTATCGTTTGTCTTTCCCTTTTCATCCGGTACATATTTCTTAATATATGGAATGGTTATCAGTGACAAAAAGGGAAGTGCAAATATTACACGCCAGCCGATATATGTTGAGATAAATCCTCCTGCAAGAATTCCTACCGCTCCAGACAAACCAACACATGCCGTATTATATCCATAATATTTTGAATGTCTTTCTTGTGATAAATATTTGGTTGCTGTTACAATCATTAGTCCAGAACCACAGGTTCCACCGCATACCATAATTGCAACCGCAGCGACAAATAAATAGAAATGAACAAACGAACCTACAATCGCCATAACAGCTCCCACATTAAACAGAGCAACACCTATTAACATTAACTTTCTAATACTGACATTGTCCGATAATGTAGAATAAATAACAGAAGCAATGCCCATAACAAGCAATCCAATCATTGCTAGCATTGATACAGTTGAATATTCAAGATTAAAATCAACCATCACTTGTGGTGAAATAATATTGAATGCCCCAAGAATAGATGCCGAGGTTACAAATATCAACATAAACATTGGCATAGTTTTAATAACATCTTCTTCGTACTTTTTCATTTTCCTTTCCTTTCTCTTTTATAGTTGTATTTGTTGCTGTATTATTTGTACATCTCTAGTATATTCTTACATGTATAAACTGTCAATATTTAGTTTAATAAACAATTAATTTTTATAAGTAATTCACATTTTTTTACATTATCAATTAGGCACTTTCTCCAGCATATTATTAACCAGCCGGATTTAATTGAGACGGAGTAATTAATTCCTATCCTCTCAATCAAGTAATCAATAGAACTTTCACCTCAAACTTCTCACAAAACAGTACGCAAAATCTTGCTTCATACTGCTCTTGTCATATAATAATATCCTTTTCTCTAGTTACTCACACCCCGGTCTGATCACATCAACACTAAGACAATTCGGCAGGACTTCCTGTTCAATTTCTGCCTAAGAACTTTCATCTTCTATGCGCCTTACATGGCGCACCAGAACCGTAAATACAATTTTGTATAGAGGTTTTTCAATAATTGACATGTCAAAATTTATAGGCTGCAGCTACATTATTCAATCCTTCAGCTATGCAAGGTTGAAAACATTCCAATAGTTTCATGCTATAAATGGCTGAATCAAAAGGAATCCAAAAATAACCGGATTAACCAGAAACTTTCTGAAAGACTGGGACAGATTCATAAGGAGCATCCGAATACAAGAAATCAGAGATGAATGGTAATTTGATACTTAGAATCTGACGTAATCGTCAAATCCGATTAAATTTAAAATATCGATATTATAGGTGCAAAAGTCATTTAAAAAGACCTGCGTACGTTGTTCAGAATGTCCTGAACCTGTATTTTCTTGTTGGAAACTATAAATGAGCAAATCCAAAATATTGCACAAAAGAAAGACACCCTCTGTAGAATGATGTATAATTGAAGTACCAACAAACA
>JACJJN010000052.1 GCA_016899975.1 Lacrimispora saccharolytica
GTACCGGCGGATTTTGAAACGGTAAGTACCAGACCGGGATATGAATATCTTCCTTTGGTACAGAGTGATGATTTTAAAAGCGGTTTCTCTGTGGATGGAGAGGTAAAATCATCCGGAAGAATGACGAAACAGCATGATTATGACAGTTTTGGGTTGAAAAGCTGCTGGCAGATCAACCATGAACCGGATTTGTCTCTGATCAAAAGAGATTTCGAGAATGGAACGGTGGAAATTACCACGGACAAGCTCTGCAAAAATGTAACACAGGCGAAAAATACCCTGACGCAGCGAATGCGTTTTCCAAACTGTGTGGGGGAAGTAACGGTAGATGCTTCTCTGATGAAAGAAGGTGATTATGCAGGACTTTGTGCATTACAGGGATGCTATGGTCTTGTGGCTGTCACAAAGAAAAACGGGAAATTGTTTGCAGTAATGGAGAATCGTCCGGCGGATAATTCATCTCTGCAGGGAATGGAGAAGGACACACAGACTGGCATTTTGCAGGAAGAAGTGGAAATCCAAACAGATCGCGTCAAATTCAGGGTGGAAGCAGAATTTGAAAACATGAAAGATGAAGCGAGATTTTATTATGATGCGGGAGAAGGCTGGAAACAGATAGGGATCAGCCAGAAGCTGTATTTCAAGATCGATCATTTTACCGGCTGCCGGTTTGGACTGTTTCTGTATGCTACAAAGGAAATCGGGGGCAGTGTGAAATTTTCTGAATTTATATACCGATAGCAATGGCTGAATTTTGCGCTGCGCACAGTAAAATACAAGATTCTGCTGATACCGATTTAAAGTGAAATAAAGCATACGAGGTCCAAATACTCCAAGGAGTGTCTGGACCTTATTTTTTAACTTCTTATTTTTTACCTTCTCTGCAACTAATATTTCTAAAACAAATTTCAAACACAAATGAAATATAAGAAATATAAAATGCACTTGTGACAAACAAGAAAAGGAAAGAAAGAGGAGGTCTTTAAAAATGAAGAAGAGTAGTTTTGTTGCGATGATTTTGGGAATTATCAGCTGTCTGTTTTTTGGTTTGGGAATGTGCATGGCATTGCTTCCGGAATGGAATGCCTTTACACCTGGAGTTGTCGTTGGTTGTGTAGGTATTGTTTTTGCCCTGATCACAGTGTTTGTATGGAGAAAAATGGAGCACAAACAGCCGATTAAAATTACGGGAAAAGCGGTATTGACAGCGGTTGTTGGTGTGGTAGGCGCTCTTGCCCTGGGCGTCGGGATGTGTTTCACCATGGTGTGGGGAAGCATGATTCTGGGTATTGTGATCGGTATCGTCGGAATTATCATTTTGCTTTGTCTGATACCGTTGTGTAAAGGGTTGAAATAAGACAAAAAATAAATGCGCTTGCAATCAATAGGTCGGGATGGTATTATGTAAACATGACAGGGATGGTTTTGGGATCTTTCGGAGAGTGGGAGAAAACCGAAAGGAGGAACCATTATCAAAAAAACAAAAATGGACAGAGACGCTGTCCGAATCCTCGCGAACCACGAAAAACGTGTGGAAGAAGCCAGAAAATTCAATCTTTTAAGTAACGTATTTATGTCTGTAGCATTGAATGACATACCGGCTTGTCAGTATGTGCTGCGGATTTTGACAGGGATTGAAGATCTGGTTGTGAAGGAGGTGCGGTCTCAGTATCGGATTTCTAAGATCCGTTCGCATGATGCGATTCTGGATGTTCTGGCGGAAGACGGGACTGGAAAGCTTTACAATCTGGAAATCCAACGTGCCGATACCGTGGATCACGCCAGACGAACCAGATTCTACGGTGCAATGATCGACAGCGAATATCTGGAAAAAGGGAAAACTTATGCAGAGCTGCCGGATGTATATGTCATCTATATCAGTGAGACAGATTTGTGGAAGGCTGGATATACCACATATCCTGTGGAAAAACATTTCGGAAATACCAGTATCCTTTATGAGGATGGACAACATATTTTGTATGTGAATGCGGCTGTAGATGATGGGTCGGAAACTGCAAAGCTGATGCAGTATTTCAAGACGGCAGATCCAAATGACATGACGCACGGTGATCTTTCAAAGAGGGTACATTATCTCAAAGGCGAAGAAGGAGGTTATCAGGAAATGTGTGAAATATCTGAAAAGATCTATAGAGAAGGCGTGGAAGATGGGATAGCACGGGGCAAACTGGAGTCTCAGAAAGAAACGGTGAAAAGCCTTGCTGAGATAGGAATGGCTGTGGAGGATATCGCGAAAGCGATGAAAGTCAGTGTAGAACAGGTGCAGGAATGGCTTTCAGAAAGCGAGAGTCCGGCAGAATAAAAAATATTTGATCAAAAATGGATGACAGGGAACGGTTGAGAATGTAAGGGTTCAACTGTTCCCTGTTTTTGCACGGACAGCAGAAATGAACTTTCAAATATACTTCAGACAATGAAAGGAAGAAGAAACGCATATGTGGGGGAAAAAGAAAAATGTGCTGTTAAGGTTTATTCCTTCACCGAAAACCTATGTATCGGAAGGAAAGGAATATGTGTATGACCGATGTCGCCGAAAAAAGGTTGTTCTGACACCGGAAGAAAGAGTAAGGCAATCAGTTGTCAGTTATTTTCGATGGATTTTGCGTACGCCTCTCCGGTATATGCAGACGGAAGTATCCATGAAACGTTATGGATATACCAGCCGGAAAGACAGGGCGGATCTTTTGATCCTGCGTCCGGACGGGAACACGATCCTTGCGGTTATTGAATGCAAGGCAGCCCATGTTGAAATCAGTGAAGAAGTGATCGGACAGATGCTTCGTTATGCAAAAGCGCTGAATACAGAATATGCGTTTGCCACGAATGGTCATGATTTTTTTGCGTATGGTTTTCAGAGGAAAAAAGGGTATCTTCCGGTGGAGTGTCCGGGCTCTTACCGAGAAATGTGTCTGTCTTGTGAGAATCCTGTTCCGCAGTCTCAGACAATCGGTATGCGCTCCGATTTGCATAAATTGAATGATATCAAGTTTATAAGGAGAACGTATTACGATTACATTGGCGGGCAGACGAGAGATGAGCTGCTTCCTTTTATCGCCAATCTGTGTGACGGGCTCAGGGATATCAGTGAATGTCTGAAACCCGAAGAATATTCCGGATTTTTTCTGGAACAGGATCTGGGCATCCGGACGATGGAAATTGTCGTTCCGGGAGGCGCAAGATTTAACAATAACAATTACCGTGTTTTCAAGACCAAAGATAAGAGCGGACAGAGTTTTAAAGTTGGATTGGCCGTTTCTGTTTATGGCGGAGAAAAGAACGAGAAAACAATGCTTGCCGTTGCTGTGGACAATGGAAAAAGATGTCACCATGCGCTCCAGCTGATTCTTGATACCAATACAATCATTTCCAGTGATGAAGCCGGAATCTATTATGAACTGACACACAATGGAAAGATCAATGTGGGACGCAGGGGATGTGCGAAGATCAGCGAGGTGATGGAGTATGTGAAACGCGAAAATCCATCCCTGGCGAGTGCAGACGGGCGTATTCATTTTGGCAGGATTCATGGAGATGAGCTGCTGTTTGTTACTTCTGCGGAATTTGCAGAGGTGTTTGACCGCCTGATCAGTTATGTATTGATTCTGGAAAAATTCCGGGAGTTCAAACGAATGGACAATATACCGCCCTTCTGAAGGGCGGTATATTTCGTGCTATGAGTTATCGTTTAGAAAGCTTTCATGGTTCTGTGTTCCAGTGCTCCCTGATAATCCCCTTGTTTTTCGAGAATTCCGGCAAACAATTCCTCTGCTTTCTCATTTTTTCCCAGTCCAAGGCTGCCAAGAGCCCGCAGATAATTACAGTACTGTACGTTACGCAACCGAATATCCTCCTGGTACACTTCAATTTCCGGCAGGGACACTGCGAAGAAGTCATACTCTACTTCGTCGAAGAGATGCTGCTCTCCGAAGGAGATCAGTTTGTGGAATGCTTTCCTTGCGGCCGCATCGTTGCCCAGTGCTCGGGCAGCAAGTCCCTGATAGTAGATGAAATCAGAGGGTTGATCATTGTAGTACAGGACACTGCTTGGCTCCTGGGGACCGGACGCAGCCAGACGGAAGTATTCTTCGGCTTTGGCGGATTCCCCTGTCTGGCGGAAAGCCATGCCCATAAAGTAATGAATCTGATTGTCCGGTACGTTTGGCAGCTTACCTTCACCCAGATTTTTCGGGTAAGTGAGGGCAGAATTCAAAAGCTGCAGCGCAGTTTCCGGATTTCCCGCGGCCAGTTGATTTTTTGCCAGATGGATCAGCGCATATCGATACTGGGCGCTTACTTTTCCTTCTCCTCCCTCCCACGGATGGAAGTGGTGACTCATGAGGGCATCGTATGCCTCTTGATATCTCCCTGTATTGTTCAACAGAGTGATGTACCGCAGGTATAGGTCATCCCGTTCTTTCAACAGATCGTGTTGTGCTTCCATACGGGCGAGACGGTCAGAAACCGGAAGATTCAATCGGGCGGCAAGCTGGTCATATTCCAGCAGGTATCTTGGGTAGGTGCTGTCTAATTGGCAGGCTTTTTCCATGGCGGTCAGAGCCTTTTCGCCGTCCTGCTGTTTGTTGTAGTAAGCGATGGACAGATTTCTGAAGACCATTGCAATGGAATTGTTTTCCTTCACAGCAGCCTCCCAGTGTTCTGTTGCCAGACAGTACTGTTTTTTGTCATAGTACAGGCATCCCAGATAATAGTGTGCCATGGGGGCTTGAGGTAATTTGTCAATAGCTGCTTTCAGAACAGCGATTTCCTCCACCCGGTTAGGAAAGCAACAGTCAGGGCAGGCATGTTCTCCGGAGGCAAAGCAATCTGCCGCTGCCGCATCATTTCCGAGTTTGCTGTACATGTATCCCTGATAGTAGAGAATCATAGGATTATCATCCTTGCAGGACTGCAGAATTTGAAGCGCGTCCTGATAGAGACCTGCTTTTTCATAGTCCAGAGCCAATTCCAGATGGTTGTGGGCTTCCGGGCGCATGATGTGTTTCCAGTCTGCCATAGAATTTTCTGCCAGCGCTTTCTCGTACAGGCATCCCATATATAGTGGATCGATGGACAGGCTTTCCGAAAGAAGGGTACTGTTATCCTTTTTCAGAAGGCGGAGAAGAGCGGCTTTCAGCGTTCGGGCTTTCATATTATGCCAGTTGCGTATCATGGATTGTTCCACGAATTTCAGGGCATCTTCCAGTTCTCCCTTTCTGGCGGACAGACATGCCAGCCAGTAAATGCCGGCGCTTTGCGTTTCAGCACTCCAGATGGATTTGAAGAATGCATCATAGGCTTTTTCCGGTTCTCCATTGGCTTCATATGCCAGTCCCAGATTGAAATAACATTCGCCGGAATAGGGGTTCGGATTTTTCCAGGTCTGCTTTTTCACAGCAGACTGGAAGTAGGGGATACTTTCTTTCACTTGTCCTCGACGAAGCAGAAGAAGCCCATAACCATTGTTGAGCCGAATGTCGGTGGCATCTCTTTTCAGTCCCTCCAGGTAATAGTCTGCAGGTTCCCTGGTGGCATGGCGATACTGTTCCAGGTGGGTAGCTGCCAGATACAGATCTTCTGTGGTGGCAAGTTTTTCGGGAGCAGGAAGGGGGTCAGCGGGGCTGGGAATGGGTTCTGGTTTTTTCTCGTAGACGGAGTAAGAGACCAGAGTTTTCTGTCCGCAGCTTACCTTGACGGTGCAGTCCGAAAGACGGGAAGGCGCTGGGATTTCCGCTTCAAAGCATGTCTTTGGGGACAAATCCGTGGTGTGGGAATATAGAATCTGTTCCTTTTCCGTCACCTGGATGGAGGCCTGTGCATAATCGCCGGTGACATATACCTTCAGTACCGTCCGTCCGTCTTCTGTTCTGGTTAAGCTTACCGCCGCATCCTTTGTGGCGTTGCCTACCCGGCCTACGCCCTTATAAGGCATGAAATACTGTACAAATGTTTTTTCTTCGTGAGGCTTCAGCCAGGTGAAATCCGGCTGGTTATCGGTATATACTGTTGTCCCGCAAATTAAATGATGCTCTATCAAGCAGATTGTTTTATGCTCATTTCGACTCCCATAGGGATATCAGTCACTTTAAAAGCAGCTGTTTCTGCGAATTGTTTTTCTAAGAGAAAAACATCC
>JACJJN010000053.1 GCA_016899975.1 Lacrimispora saccharolytica
AAAGATACAAATCCCATAGTTCTGTGGCTGACCGTCCGCGAATTGGTACAATTGGAAAGAATCACATTCAGAGCAGTCCGTTTTTACTTAGGGCTGCTCTTTTTCTCGCTCTGAATCTGATACTTTCCTAAAGAATTGTACCATATCCGTAGATTCATAAAACTCAGCATCCCATCCCTCATAGCTCAATGTATGATTTGGCGCTGTTTCTATTATTTCTTCTGCATATTCGGTTAATTCATCCGTATGATTTTGAACATAAGTGAAAACATATTGCTTTGAATGACGATACGAAATCCAAATGCAGACAATAAGAACAAAAAGAACAGATGCAATGCAAATGATATATTTTTTCTTCATTACTTCTCCCCCCAAAAGGAATCTGCCTGTCCTGAAGCGTAGAGCCTATATAGATTTCCATTTTAGTCTGTTCTTCCACTGATGCATCCTTTTCTTTAGCAAATAAAAATTTTTGCCCCATAAATGCCCCACAACTAATTTTAAAAAAATGAAACCCTTGAAAATACAGTAAAATCAAGGGTTTCTGAAATAGTTCAGTGCCGCTGGCCGGACTCGAACCGGCATGGTTTCCCGCTTGATTTTGAGTCAAGTGCGTCTGCCAATTCCGCCACAGCGGCCGATATGAAGTTTAAAGTTCTTCACGAACCGTTATTAATCATAGCATACTTCCTGCCCAAGCGCAAGTTATTTTTACATAATGTTGCGATTGAAAGGTAACAGTTCAGCCTTGCTGAACCGTTACATGCAAACTCCGTTGAAAATCGCCTTCGGCGATGGGATTTTGCACTCCTGAATCACGTTCTTACGGTCTGCGTTCAACAGCCAGAAAGCCGGAAGTCACGCAGAAAAACATAAACTTCTCCTGCCGGCTTCCGGCTTTCCTGCACGTGATTCACACAGTCATCTTCACTCTCCGCCAAACATCTTCCGGTATTCCGGTGTTCCGTCCAGCGTCGCAAAGTAATCTTTCGGAGTCTCCGCACGGCGGATCAGCTCAAAACTTCCGTCTTCTTTCAGCAGCACCTCTGCAGAACGGAGTTTTCCATTGTAATTGTATCCCATGGAAAATCCATGTGCTCCGGTGTCGTGGATAAACAGAAGATCTCCCAGGTCGATCTTCGGGAGCATCCGGTCGATGGCAAATTTATCATTGTTCTCACACAGAGAACCTGTCACATCGTATTTGTGGTCGCACGGCTGATCTTCCTTGCCCATTACGGTGATGTGATGATATGCGCCGTACATTGCCGGACGCATCAGGTTGACCGCACACGCGTCGCAGCCGATATATTCCTTGTAAATATGTTTCTCGTGGATCGCACGGGTCACCAGTCCGCCGTACGGTCCCATCATAAAGCGTCCCATCTCTGTATAGATCGCCACATCTCCCATGCCTGCCGGCACCAGGATCTCGTCGTATACCTTGTGTACCCCTTCTCCGATCACACGGATATCGTTCGGCTCCTGATCCGGACGGTACGGGATGCCCACTCCGCCGGAAAGGTTGATAAATGTGATCTTGGCGCCGGTCTCTTTCTCCAGCTTCACTGCCAGCTCAAAGAGTACCTTTGCCAGCGCCGGGTAATATTCGTTGCTGACGGTATTGCTTGCCAGGAACGCATGGATTCCGAAACGTTTTGCGCCTTTTTCTTTCAGGATACGGAACGCGTCAAACAGCTGCTCGGTAGTCATGCCATATTTGGCGTCTCCCGGGTTATCCATAATGTCATTGCTGATGGAAAACAGTCCGCCCGGATTGTATCGGCAGGAAATGGTCTCCGGAATATAACCCAGAGTTTTTTCCAGAAAATCAATATGGGTAAAATCATCCAGATTGATGATTGCTCCCAGTTTCTCAGCCAGCGCGTATTCACTTGCCGGGGTTACATTGGATGAAAACATGATCTTGTCCCCGTGGAATCCCATGGCATCGGAGAGCATCAGCTCCGTCTCCGAGGAGCAGTCGCATCCGAATCCATATTCGCCGAGAAGTTTGATCAAGGTCGGGTTTGGATTTGCCTTCACCGCAAAGTATTCACGGAATCCAGGATTCCATGCAAAAGCTTCCTGCACGGCTTTAGCATTTTCACGGAGTCCTTTTTCATCGTAAATATGGAACGGGGTAGGAATCTGCGCAGCAATTTCTTCCAGTTTCTCTTTTGTGACAAAAGGCTTCTTTACCATCTTTTATGTTCTCCTTTGTTCTTCTGACTGCCGCCCGCACAGATCATTCTGTGCGGAACAACAGCTGTGGCTCGCAACAAACTGTAACTTATTTGTAACGGTTCAGCTGGCTGAACAGTTACACTTATTTTGCCTGGATGACCTGAAGCATGTTGGTCATATATCCCTGGCCGGATACCTCATTGGTCGCAGGATCTCCGGCTGTGAAGATCACCATCTCTCCTTTGTGTACCAGTCCCTCACGGACAACCATGTACATCGCGTGGGAAATGATGTTTTCCGTGCTGTCCTCCTCGTATCCCGTGATCGGTTTCACGCCCCAGTAAAGCTGCATCTTTCTGCGTGTTCTTTCATTTGGAGTTACACCGTAGATCGGCACAGACGGACGCAGATTGGAGATCACTCTTGCGGTCTGGCCGGACATCGTCGGAGTCACAATGCAGGAAGCGTTCAGACGCTCTACCATTGTCACCGCCGCAAATCCAACGGCGCTGGAAACATTCTGTTTTCCAAGCAGCGCCTTCGTATCACGGTACATATCAAACTTCAGGAACTGCTCAGAAGACTCGGCGATCTTCGCCATCATCTGAACCGCTTCCACCGGATATTTACCCTGAGCGGTCTCTCCGGACAGCATAACCGCATCGGTTCCGTCATAAATGGCGTTGGCAACGTCGGACACCTCCGCACGGGTCGGGCGCGGATTGCGGATCATAGAATCCAGCATCTGTGTCGCTGTGATAACCGGTTTGTATTTATGATTACATTTCTCGATAATGATCTTCTGCACATGAGGAACATCGCTTGCCGGGATCTCCACGCCCAGGTCTCCGCGGGCTACCATCACTCCGTCTGCCGCATCAATAATGCTGTCAATGTTCTCCACACCCTCTGCATTTTCAATCTTAGCAATGACATCGATCCCTTCTCCGCCGTTTTCGCGAAGCAGATCCTTGATCTCATAAATCGCCTCTGCATTGCGGATGAAAGATGCCGCTACAAAATCGATTCCCTGCTCGATGCCAAACAGAAGATCGCTCTTATCTTTTTCGGTCAGGTTCGGAAGCTTGATCGATACATTCGGTACGTTGATACCTTTTTTCTCTCCCAGCTCGCCGCCATTGATCACGCGACAGACAATCTCTGTCCCGGTGGTTTCCTGCACTTCCAAACAGATCAGGCCGTCGTCGATCAGGATCTGTCCTCCGGCTGTTACATCCTGCGGAAGTCCTTTGTATGTGATGGAAACACGTTCGTTGTCTCCTTCCACTTCACTGGTCGTCAGAACAAACGTCTGGTTTTCTTTCAATGTTACTTTCTTATGGTCTTTCAGCTCACCGGTACGGATCTCCGGTCCTTTTGTGTCAAGCAGGATGGCTACGGGAACTTTCAGCTCTTTGCGCACTTCCTTCAAAAGATCCATACGCATTTTCTGTTCTTCATGGTCTCCATGGGAGAAATTAAAACGCGCAACATCCATGCCATTCTCTACAAGTTTTTTCATCATTTCTTTTGAATTCGTATTCGGTCCCATCGTACAAACAATTTTGGTTTTTCTCATGCTTTACTCTCCTGCTTTTCTTCTTAAATACTGCCCGGCGTCTTCGCTCTGTTATGCTTGAAAGCCCCGGGACAGTCTTAATTTACATTGTTTTGTTATTGTAACTATTCCTCCAGGTCTGCGTATTTCCTGCGCAGCCTGTATGAAAACGTAGTGCTTATGGGCATCCGCCCCATCGCGAAACAATTTTCTCCTATTTGATATGCTCATGGGTGAAAAGGTGGTTCTGACAATACTCATAGTTCCCATTGCACTTGGAGCAGTAACGGAATTCCAGCTCCGGTGAATCCAGTTCAGTGCGTCCGCAGACGGCGCACTTATGTTTGGCGCCATTGGCATAACCCTGCGCTTTTCCTTTCGACATCGCCTTTCTGAATTCGTTTTTCCGCTTTCTCTCTCTTGGATTGTAACGGCTGTAATTTCTCGTTCCAAAAAAGAAAATAATGACACTGGCAAGGGAGAAAACGATTGCAACCTTTGTCACAATACTTCCGCGGAAAAAATCAATTGCCACGATTACCGCATAGACAACCGCCATGTACTTCATCTTGATCGGAATCAGGAAATACAGCATTACCTGCATATCCGGGAAACTCATCGCAAAGCCAAGGAAAATGGAAAGGCTGATGTAATAGGTGCTGAAGCTCAGTCCATAGATCCCGAAATAGGAAAATCCGGTAAATACAAACAACAGAAACGCTCCTATAATCGTCATGATGATGCCGAAAAAGATATAGACGTTGTACCGGAAATCACCCCAGGCACGCTCCAGCGAAGATCCGATGGAATAATAAAAGAACAGCATGATAACCGTGAAAATATCCAGACTGCTCGGCGGTATCAGCAGCCAGCTTACCAGTCTCCACACCTGACCATGAAAAATGATCATGTAAGGATCCAGAGTCATATACCCCAGGGCTGACGGAAACGCGTAATTCAAAAGATATCCGATCACATAGGTAATAATAATGTAGGTCGTAAGATGGGGAATCGCATATCTCCCAAATTTACGTTCCAGCTTGTTTAAAAAATTCATTGACATTCTTCTTTCTTTTAAAACATATCTTTCTTTTTGAAGATCATCGCAACAATCAGACAGATGACCGCAGCGATCAGTATCGCGATCCAGAACCCGAACGGACTGGACGCAAAGGGCATTCCCTTGCTGTTGACGTTCATGCCGTAAGCGCTGAACACAATATTCGGCACAGACATAACGATCGTAATCGTCGTCAGGAATTTCATGACGATATTCAGGTTGTTGGATATTACCGAAGCAAAAGCGTCCATGGTTCCGCTGAGGATGTTGCTGTAGATATTCGCCATCTCGATCGCCTGCTTATTCTCGATAATTACATCTTCCAGCAGTTCTTCATCCTCCGGATAACGACGGATGCGCTCCGTCTTCATCAGTTTCTCAAGAACCACTTCGTTGGAACGCAGGGAAGTTGTAAAGTAAACCAGACACTTCTCCAGCTCCAGCAGTTCGATCAGCTCCTGATTTCTCTGGGATTTGTGAAGTTTACCCTCCACCTGCTCGCTCTTTTTATCAATAATACGCAGATAGTGAAGAAACATACTGGCATTTTTATACAGGATCTGAAGAATAAATCTTGTCCTCTTTCCCGTGGAAAAGTTCCGCACCCTTCCTTCCATGAAAGAAGTCAGGATCGGAGTATCCTCGGTACAGATGGTAAAAATCGCGTCCTCCGTAACGATAATGCCAAGGGGGATGGTTCCATACCATTCTTTGTCGTTTCTTTCCTCAATCACCGGAATGTCCACCAGTATCAGCGTATAGTTGTCCTCCACTTCGATACGGGAACGTTCCTCCTCATCCAGCGCTGCCCGCAGGTGATCCACATCGATCTCGTGGCGCTGTGAGATTTCAAACACCTCTGTCGCTGTGGGATCGGTCAATGCGATCCAGCAGCCTTCACATGCGCTGTCTACAGGTCTGATCACGTCCTCTACGGATTTAAAAATACGAATCATGCCGTTATCTCCTTTCTCTGTCCCGCAAGGGACAAAGAACCAGCGGCAACCCGTCCCTCACAGATTTATTCTCTTTTCATTTTAAAGCTGCATAATCGGGGCGCAGGTCCGCTTTCCATAACAACACATCCTTTCTTCTAACTCACAACCACCACTTCAAGTGGTGGTTTGATTTGGCCCTCATAAGGGCCGGTTACATGCACGCCCAAAAGGGCGGGTATCGCAAGCGGTGTTACTGGTCCGCTTATAAAGCGGTA
>JACJJN010000054.1 GCA_016899975.1 Lacrimispora saccharolytica
CTAAAGCCGACCGCTTAATATGGCCTTGACTGGCCGGGAAATGCGGCCCTGCTGGCCGCGGAAAGTGGCTGTTTGCAAACACCATCCAGCGCCGGATCCATGAGGCCAGGCTCAGTGAAAGCCAGGCATGTGTGGAAGCGATTGAGTACTATGAAGACCGTGAGCTGGATAAAGGGCTGATCACAAAGCTTGCGACTTGTGCGTATATCCGTGACAATCACCATGTCGTCCTGAAGGGAGCAACAGGTGCGGGGAAATCTTATATTGCAAACGCGCTTGGTGTCGCCGCATGCAGGCAGCTCTATAAGGTCCGCTACGTCCGTATGCCAGATCTGCTGAATGAATACGCGGTTGCCAAAAGCCTGAATACACAAAATAAGGTAAAAAAGGCCTATGCCAGGTTTGACCTGCTGATCATTGACGAATGGCTTCTCCGGCCGCTTCCCGAATCGGAAGCCTATGATCTTCTGGAACTGATCGATGCCTGCAGCCGGAAAGGGGCGCTGATCCTCTGTACCCAGTATGACGTAGATGACTGGTATTATCGCATTGACTGTGACCGGGCCGAAGACGAAGGCAGTGCTGTCGCCGAAGGTATCCTGGACCGCATCATTAACAATAAGTACAGCATTGAGGTCAAGGGCCGCATCTCTATGAGAAAACGCCACGCATTTTCAGATGAAGGAAGCGGGGTGAATGACAATGGCTGATAACACCATCTATGATCTGTTGGATGAGGTCAGCTGTGCTGATTCCTGTGAAGCCGTCACCGCACTCTGTGAGTTAATCGATGAATTGCTGAAGGATATCCAGCACCTTGAGCTGGAATGCATCAGTACAAGGTATCTGCTGAGCCGATATATGGATGAAGATCAGGGGAACCTTTTGCGCAGCGACATCCTGGAAAATCTGGGACACCGTCACTATGACAGCCCGGCATATCAGTTGTTTAAAGAACTTCTGTATGACGGCGGGGATCCTATGGAATTCCGCGACTATCTTGTCAAGGTACAAAAAGCCTGTAAAGGCGAATGGCCCTGTTGGCATTAATACATCTTTGAAGCGGAGCCGTTCTGGGGAATGCTGAAATCATTCTCCAGGCGGCATAGCCGCAGATGATACCATGATACTTTTTAATTTGCCCTCTCAGCGGTCTCGTTTCCGTTTCCGTGAGCACTGATCTAAATCTCCGTGACAAGTGATCTATTTATCCGTGAGCACTGATCTACTCACGCGTAATATACAATCGCGTCCGTTTTGCTCCGCAAAACCGTCCGTTGGTGTCCGCGGATTGCAGATTATAGATGAAACTTGGAGATTAGGAAATCCGCAGGAATATTTGGCGCTTACGGACTATAAATTCTTCAGAGCATGTTTTTTTGTAATAAAAATGGAGCGTTGCATAATAGATGAATTATTCATCCATTATACAACGCCCTTTAATAGAAGCACTTCAATTTTGGATATTTATATTTCGTGTAATCGTATAACATGTATTACAATGATATCTAAATATGAAATTGATCAATATGAAAAAATATAATTTAACTTACGAGAATCCAGTCACTCATCCATTCACCAGTAGTAGCATTAAATAGACGCTTATAAAATTTCCCATTTTCATATTTATACTTCCAAACTAAATGATCTGAATATGGAGAGGTCGAATCAGCTGTATTTGAACCATTAAGAGTAAGAGCCGTAGTTTGGTTGCTTATATACCCACTATATGGTAATACAGTACAAAAAATAGTACATAAAAATAAGAAACTCGGTAATAACTTTTTAATTTTCATTATAAAACTCCTTATAACTTGAATAAATTTTCTGAATATCTGTGTAATATTTCATTGAGGTAACAGTTTCAACATATTGTTGGTATATATAAATATCATATGTCCCCGAAGCGTTTATTACTGCGTAAGAATTTTCAGAAGTTAATTGAAGTGTCGATTCTTTCACGGATTCTGGTATATAACTTGCTTCCAATATAAAAATGAAGGATCCAGCATAGATTATGACACTCAAAATAATCGGAAATAGTTTCATTACTAATCCACGAATGCTCATTCTGCTATCAGTGTCGTTAGTTAAATAGTTAAATCGTTGAACAATCATTGATTTTCCAGAAGAACAAAATCCAATTCCGGATGGAATAGAAAAATTTGTTTTTGATTTCTGGAATATTTTTAGCAGACACTCTAAATAAGTGGTTGTCTCTTGGGAAGAAAAAGCAACAGTTTTATCTACTCGAAGTTCTAGTAATAAATCTGCTTTTTTTCGTATAAAAGACCCCAGAGGATTCCACCAGTAAAATATGCTAAGAAGATATATAATATTTTTAATTGTTATATCGTGATGATGGATGTGCGCGAGTTCGTGTCTCAACACGAGCAGTTGCTCTTGGTCTGAGAGATCAAGATCTTTAGGCCAAAGAATCCAGTAATGCATATGTCGCCGATAAACAATCGGTGTATTAAAATATGTGGTAGAAAGCAGGTCCACACGTTTTTCTATATTCAAATGTTGTAGCTGTTGATATAGAAGAATGTATCTTTTATCTTCTTCTGATATTTTTTTGCTATGACTTTGAATAAATTGATGGAAATAATTATTAGTTAAAATAAATTTTACGAGTGATACTAAAAAACCAAAGAGCCAGATGAAAATTAAGAAATCCCAACAGGAGAATTCATTGTTTCCTATAGAAAATCTGGAGTGCAAAAACCATGACACTGCTTTTGAAATCGGTTCTGGCCAGTAAATATTTGTTGTAATGGGGAGCTCAAATGGGAATAGAAGCCGACTAATTATAAGCAACATAAAAAATCCCAAGGTACCAATCCCAAAGTTTAAAAAAGTTTTTTTAAACAGAAAAATACATGAAAGAATCAGAAGAATCAGACTACTTGTTGCTAAAGCCATAAATACGCTGGAAAAAGAAAAATTCAACACGTTAATACCTCTAGCTTCCTATTCAATATTTTTTCTTTTTTTATATTCCTCTAGAATTTTTTCGAGCTCTTGTGCTTCTTCGGAATTTTTTTGGGGATCATTTTCCAAATCAAGCAGAGTTACCAGTACGGCGCCTTTAGAAATTTGCTTCTCAAATTTTTGATAGTCCATCGCAAGCTTTGCCAAAGCATAGTCCTGTGCAGTGATTAGTGGTATATAACTTCGTGCTAAAACCGTGCCACTATAAACAATATTCTCAATTTCAATTAGTTTATTTTTGAGGAGTTTACGTAAAACTGCCTGAACGGTATTGACTGAGAGCCCAGGAGAGGCTTCAGAAATTTCGGAAGCAGTCATAGAGTGATTGGAATTCCACAATATGGAAAGAATTTCAACATCTCGTTTAGTTAGTTTACACTTTAGGGTAAATGTTGACATAAAAAATACCTCCTATAATTAATATCTAAATTAATTATATAATAAAAAGAAAAAAAAATCAAATCAATGTATATTAACATATATAAAATGTAATAAATAAAATGAAATTAAAAAAAATCTATTTGATAAATAAGTATTTGAATTAATAGGAACTTCAATGAATCTCTTTTTATTATATTGGTATAAAAGTATAAATATAATAAAATTATAATAAATATATTAAAATATTGACAGAATATAAAAGAATACTTACAATGATATTGTAAAAGAATTATATGATAAAATTGATTTTTGTAGTTAGGAAAAAAAGAAGAAGGAAAACTGGAATGTTAGGAATTACCAATATCACCAATATCTGTGTGCGTTGATTAGCGGACTATCCACAGTGACTTACAGTCAGAGCGTTGGTATTGTCACAACAGCAAGAGTAGCCAACTACTGTGTGCGAGAACTTACAGTTTTTGTCATGTGTATTGTCGAGTCTATAGCATATTTTAAGATTGGTATGAGCTGGAATAGCTGATATAGGATATGCTAAGGATGTAACTAGCATCTTGTGGGTTCTTTCCATAGATGTATTATAATGTGTTTCAAGGTACTAATTTATCGATTTGATGGAATATTTTATAATGTGAGTGTCTCATAATGATCGTGTTTTAACAGAAACGTAGATTCTAGTAGAGGTCCTTGGCAGATGGGTAATTTTAAAATGTTCTTATTTAGTAAAAGAATCATATTTTAAAAGCACATAATATTTTTAAGTATAGATAGCTATGTTGGAATATAGTATAATAAAGATAATTGAGAATTATCTATAAATCTTAGAGACAATTGATTGTTCTTAATTATGCGATTCTGTACTGAAATTGAGAAAGTAGAGGTAATAATATTTATGAAAATAGGTTTTTGCTATGACACAAAGGGAGATTATGGTTATGCAGAATATAGTGGCTCAGTTGTCAAGACAAAAATCTAAGATTTTTATAATGAACTGATATGGTGGATAAGTTACAGGGAGCAGGATGGTGGAATCAATCCTCCCATCCCCATATATGCTAAGCTACATAGGGCAACAACATTGCCGGATAGTAGCATTCAGCCGGTGTCTGGTATTCGAGTGCAGAATGACGGCGCTCAAAGTTGTAGGTATGGATATACTTCCCGATGGCACTCCTTGCCTCCCGAATGTTATTGTATTGCGTCAGATAAGCTTCTTCATACTTGAAGCTGCGGAACCATCGCTCAATCATGATGTTATCTGCCCACCTGCTTTTCCCGTCCATGCTCTGACGGATCCCATTTTCCTTTACAAAGTCAATGTACTGCTGACTTGTGAATTGGCATCCCTGATCAGAATTCAGGATCTGCGGTTTCGCTACTTTAAAGGCTTTTTTCAGGGCGGTGATCACCATCCTTGTATCAAGAGTATCATCGACTTCCCAGCCGACAATACAGCGGCTGTACCAGTCAATCACGGCCGTCAGATACAGGAATCCGCGCCGGATGGGGACATAGGTAATATCGATGGACCATGCCTGGTTTGGTCTGTCTATCACTGCATTACGCAGGAGATAGGGACATACCCTGGCCTGCTGCATCCGCTTAGAAAGATTCATTTTCGGATAAATGGGATAAATATCCATCTCATTCATATAACGCCTTGCTTTGCGTCGGCCGACCTGATATCCACGGGCTTTCAGCTGCGCAGACATTTGTCTGGCACCCCAGGTTGGATTATCCGTATGCAGATGGTCAATGATCTCCTTACAGGCCAATTCTTCGTCAGATATTGGCGTGCCTTTATAATAAATGCTGGTACGATTAATACCGAGAAGCCTGGCACCAACAGAAGCGGGGAGCTCTTTAGTCGTCAAAAGGTTTTGGACTAAATTTACTCTCGTAGTCAGGTCCGCAAATTTCTTCAGATTTTTTTTTGA
>JACJJN010000055.1 GCA_016899975.1 Lacrimispora saccharolytica
CCCTGATACATTCTGCTTTCCTACCACCTGGATTCTTTTTCTGCCATTCCTGGACAATATGCTCCGCACTTCCACTACCCTTTGGTCTTCCCTGCAGAGCCTTGCCTTGTGCCTCATTCATAATCGCAAGCGTTGATCTGATGATCCGCAGGTGAAGTTTCTGATCTCTACCATTACGTTTATTTTTAGGAATCTTTACTTTAGTCTGTTTCTCTATCCATTCCCGGCTTGCGATAATAGCCAGCCTTTTTCTGTCAGATTTCAACGCCCTGAGAGCGTCTTTCACATCTGCCCGGCTAAAATGGTTATCCTCATCTTCTGTTAAACTTTCCAAATGCTCCAGAAATGCATAAGCATCACACCTAATCTTCTGTTCTGAAATACCACATTTCAACCCATACGAGCAAAGTGCCATAATAGAAAAGTATCTTCCCCCAGCTCTTACTTCTTCCATGATCTGCCTTTTCCACCACTCATAAAGAGCCTCATTGCATACCCATGTGCCTCCTTGTTTTTTACTGCTGGGTTTCGGCTCCCCCTGGACTATCCTTTTCTCATACCAATCTGGATATTTTTTTTTCGCTTCTTCCAGCGGAATAGTGCTTTTCCGTCTAGGCTTCTCATACAACGGCGATAAATCCACTTTACAACCTGGTATACTATTCTTTATATCTTCTAAAGTATATCTATTATCCGAAAGCTTATATGCCTTTACAATATACTCTGTCCCCAGTTTTGTCTGGCTCCCCACGCAACGGAACCCCTGATAAATTCCCGTTATATCCGGATTATCCGGACGAATAGAGCTTGTATCGTTCCATAACCGCCGAATAAAAGCTTCTTTCAGTTCTGCAAGCATCTGTTCCAGGTTACGATATAACTGAATCGGTTCCTGCAAAAAATAATAAAGATGTACCCCTTTACCAGAACTAACAAGATAAGTAGGACAAAGCTGCACTTCATTTCCAAACTGCTTCAGCAAATTCTTAAGCTGTTGCTTCCCTACATAGTCCACATCTATCGCAACAGCAAACAGTTCATGAGCATTTTCTTTCCTGTGTGTTTTACCATAAAAAGAAATAGGCGGTATCAAGCCGAAATTATCACCCACAACCTTATCCAGTTTATCCAGGCTATCACCGATCACCCATTGCCTTGTCCGACCTTTTCCGGACGGACGAAGCTGGCAAGCTATAATATTACCTTTTCCATCACCAAGCTCCGTCTGAAGACTCCCCACAGGAAACAACTCCCTATAGAAATCATACGGCTGTACCTCTTGATAACCACGTTCCATCAATAAAGCTTCTTTCTCCCGGTACGCCGTCCGCCACTCATACCCTCTTTTATCACATCTTTTGGCATATTTTGGCATATCTTGTCAATCCCCCCTCTTCGCCTTGACCGCTAATCTTATCAATAGATTTCGTTAACTTCTTTTACCCTTTTCCTTACCACAATTTTCCCACTTTGTCAATGAAGCACACATCAGGATTGTTATAAAAAAAAGAGCAGATAGATCTATCTGCTCTTCTCCCAGCATTCAAGCTGTGCCAACGTGCCCCAGCTCCTGGGTTTGGCGGTGCTAATGTCTATATATTCAATTTGCGGGGGTCCTGGTCTTTCCAGCACAACTTCGCTCCGCAGTCCTCACTGATCATTATACATTCGCAGAATAGCACCGTCAATAATATGCCACTTCGCATATGCTCCTACTTCTTCTTATTCCCTACCACCTGTTGTTCTAATTCTTTAACCTTTTGTTCCAGCATTTCCAGTTGTTTCTTTAAAGCGTTGTTTTCACTCTCTAAAGCTTCGCTTCTGCCTTTTAAAGCCCCTTTCAACTCTTCTAACGTATCTTTCTCTTTCTGTGCACGATCAAGCTCCTCCTGCAGTCTTTTCGCACGTTCCAAAGCATCAGAAAGCTCCCCATCTTTCAGAGAAATCTTTTCCTGCAGAGCTTCCAGCTCTGCTCTATTTTGGCGCCGTACATTATCCAGCTCTGCCCCTTGCCCAATAAGCAGAGTTTCAAAAGCTCCGCAAAGATTATTACACAATCCCCGAACGTGTTCCAGGTGTATCCGAGTCTCAGCATCTGCAAAAGCCTGAGATTCATTATAAGCTTTCAAAAGAGCATCAAAAGCTTCCCCCTTATTTGTATAGCTTTTAGAAATTTCATCAAACCTACTTTTCTGTTCTTCCGTCCCTCTAATAGATATAACATCAGCCATAATCTTTCTCCTTTCCAGTACATACTGTTTTATTTTTATACATACATTATATCATAACACACCCGGCTTGTAAACACTTGTTTACAATGTTTACATATGTTTACTTGTTTACTCCGGCGAATATAGACGAGTCCTGTCGTAAAATGTCGATTCCTTTCACTTTTTTGAAAAAAAGTGTCATTTTCCTGTTCTTTCTTTCGGATACTCTATAGGAACTAAAAAAGAGGGGAGTCAATTCCCCTCTTCTGTCATTTCTGGGCGAAGCTCTATATATGTCACTCCCACATACCCATCTATAGGGTGAGAAATCCAAGATATTGTAAGTCCCAAGCTTTCCGCCAGGTCTTGCACCAGCTCCATTTCTTCTCCAGGCTCCACTACAAATATGCTCTTTTTCGGCTTAGGCAAATTATTGCTTACAAAATAGCGATGTGCCCCCCGACTCAAAGCATGGCATTCTTTAGTTAAATACTTGCTTATGTAGCGTGCTACTTTAATACAATCTTTTACGGTTGTCGCAGTGCTGAATCCCCACTTCCAGCCCGGAATGTTCCAGATCACCTTTCCGTCCTTGATAATTCCAGAATCCGAAAAAACTATATCCCCAGTATTTGCAAGTAGTACATGAAAATGCCAGCTTTCACAATCTTTATGAAGCTCCGGAACAGCTAGATACTGAAGCCCTTTAGCTTTTCTATCCCTTGCATTTTTAAGCCAGGTCTGCATCTTCGAACAGACACTTTTATAATTTGTCCGATCTATACGAGCTGGATCGAAAGTGAATGTACAAAAATATTCCCATTTAACGCACCTGGCATATTCTGAAATCATTCTTTTTGTTCGTGATAAACTAATCCTTCGACTCTCCAACGGGTCAACTTTAGGGTCAAGCTCCGAAAAATCAGAAACTTCCCGGACACGTTTCCCATCAAACGGCTCTACAACCGTTCCAGCCTTTCTTCTCAACCTATACTCTTCATCGGATAAAATCGTCAAAGGTCTATCATACAAGCGCACTTGCACTGAATTGTTCGGATATTCTATCATGCACATATTATAGCCTGTTTCCCAATTTGATGCGATATTTGTTTCTAATATCGTCTAGTACCTCCTTCCATGATCTAAAAACCCCAACCAGCTCCGCTCCCGCTTCGCTGGCCGGGGTTTTTAGATCATTCAACTATGATAACTAAAATTTTATTTTTCGAATCTCTGTTATATCGCACACTACGTATCTTCCACCTATTAAAGTCGCTCAAACACATAGCAAAACGTTTATATGTTTCATTAATTTCACGTATTTTCTCTGCAACTTCAATTTTTGTCAGTTCCAAACGATCAATTTTCTCCAAGCAAACATTAGCCATACGTTTTTTTTGGCTCCTAGCTGAAAATTCCATAGCCACGCAATATTCTTCTTCCAGATCATGAATTTCTTGTCTTTTTCGCTCTATTCCTGCCGCCAACATAGTATATCTTTGTTGCATTTTATTCAGATCAAACAGAGCTTCTCTTTCTTTCTTCTGCAGATAATTAGAAAAATTTCCCTTATCATATTTGCAAAGATTATTAAGATCTGTTTCCAATGCAATTCCATCAACGCTACTCGGCAACACTATACAGTAATTACCAGCCAATTTTTGAACTTTATTTCCATTTTCCCCAAATCCTACAGTTATTCCTTTTTCTTCCTGCAAATAATTCAGCCATACTTCGATCTGATTTATTTTCAGCTCTTCGATCTGTTGAGCAAGACTTTCCTGCATTTTCTGCATTTGCAAAGCATTTTCGCTTTCTTGAACCTCTTCAGTATGCTGCATAGTTTGCTTAGCTGCATCTTCCAGAAATTTTCCGAAGCTGCAGATAGTTCCTACAATTTCATTCTTCATAACGAACCACCTCAAAATAAATCCTTATCCTCTGCTTCTTCAACAGCTTCATCTGCAGGAAGAATATTGGTAATCGCAAGCCGCAGCAGCCCGTCCATTCCAGCTTCCACTATAACGTCTACGTCTTCAATTAGTTCATGCGACTTACAATAATCGCCGACTTCTTCTGGCAAGAAGTATTCCCTTGTGATCGGTGTCCCATCACTCAACCTTCTCTTAAAGGTTGCCCTATAATACTTCTTACCGGTTTTACTTGTGCCGCCACTCAGAGCGACTAATTTAATAATATTGTTTTGTTTCATATCCAATATTATTTTACTCCCGGGAGCACTCCTTTCCTAAAAATTTAAGCGCTTAATTGCATAATAGCATAGTCGAAAAATCCTGTAAATACGGGCATTTTTAGCCTATTTCGCCTCATTTTTGCCTCCCCAAAACAGCCTCATAATAATCTGAAAATCACGTCATATACTTAACCAATGTTTCACCAGTATCTTAAAAGTACCTCACCAAAATTCAGACCGGGAAATTTATAAAAATTTAATATTTTCATTTACCATTAAAAAAAACAACAGTCAAGAGTTCTTCCGAAAAATCATTACATGATTTCAAGCTCTTGACTGTTGTTTTTTTAATGGTATTACACAAACAAGCAACAGAATGAATCATTCTGTTGCCATGCAACAATCTGTTACCACCACTTATAAACTGTCGGTTTACTAAGCCCGGTTCCCCTGATACATTCTGCTTTCCTACCGCCTGGATTCTTTTTCTTCCATTCCTGGACGATAAGCTCCGTACTTCTTACCTGCACTTGTACCCACCACTTATAGACTGTTGGCTTACTAAGCCCGGTTTCCCTGATACATTCTGCTTTCCTACCACCTGGATTCTTTTTCTGCCATTCCTGGACAATATGCTCCGCACTTCCACTA
>JACJJN010000056.1 GCA_016899975.1 Lacrimispora saccharolytica
AAACTGAATCTGTTTCACCAGCAGCGCAAACATGCCAAACAAAGCAATTCCTGTAATTCCATGTGTAAAAAGCCGCCACCTGTTCTTTTTGAGATCCCGCACAAGCCACAGAGAATATCCGCACAAGAAAACTGTTCCGAGGAAAACAGCTGCCATCCCTGCCAACTGAGGAAAATTACCGAAAAATCTTCGTATATCGCCAAGGCTGTAAATCCGGCTGTCCCTTGCAAAGTCCAGTTCACTTTTCACCTGTGATTCAAGAAACGGCTGTTTCCCGTTCAGCGTGACTAAAAGCACCTCGTCCTGTTCTTCTGTCACGGTGGCTGTCTCCCATGCTTCCAGTGACCGGTCTGCATTTCCAGGATCTACTACCAGATAGCAGTCTTCATCTCCGACCCTAGGCGAACACGGTTCTACTAATTCTCCCACCGTCACTGGTCGTGATGCATAACGTACAAAACGTATATCGGGCGAATACAAAAAATACTCTACCTCTTCCCTTTCTTCATCATACTCGTACACCTCTACCTGTTCTTCCTGCAGATGGGTTCCAGTATCCCATCCTGCCCCTTCTTCTGCCCGATACAAATGGAAGCCATTCTCATCAGAAATCAGACAGTCCCCTGGAAGTACATGTTGAACCACTCCTCTTCCTATCTCTTTTTCCTCCAAATATGTCAATACAACTCCGACCGTCATCTGCTCCTCAATCTTTTGAGAGAGAACGGTACATGCCAATAGACACCAAAGAACCAGTGCAAATACACAGATTACATTCCTTTTCATACCTATTTCTCCTCTCCAAATACAATTCCTTCCACCATTTCTCTGTGAAAACAGGAAAACAAAAACAAGGGCGGAATTAACACGAGAATGCAGCAGACAAACTGGCGAGCCTGTTCTGTTGTGGAAACATATGCCAGCGCAACAGAAATTGGATATTTTTCAAAATCCTTTAGATAAGCGATCGGTTGCTCCACCATATTCCAGGCGTCAAGAAAAGCCAAAAGTGCGGCACAGACAATTCCTCCCCGTGCCACAGGTGCAGCCACCTGCACCAAGATTCTCACCAGACCGCACCCATCCAGCTTTGCCATGTCGATCACTTCATCGGACACCGCCTGGAAACTCTGCGAGATGATGAATGTACCGAGCGGAACGAATATTCCCGGCCAGATCAGCGCGCCATCCGTCCCCAGCAGATCCATCTGGTCGAGCATAATATAATTCGGTACCAGCGTCACCTGCAGCGGCAGTACCATCAGAATCATCAGAAAGAAAAACATCACATTCTTTCCCGGAAACCTACATTTTGCAAAACCATATCCCGCCATCACCGACACGACTACCTGCCCCACTGCGATCGTCAGACAAAGGAAAAGACTTCTCCAGAAACGCAAAAGATACCGAGGCGTCCCTAGAAACACATCATAATATGCCTGCACAGAAACGCCTGTTTTTTCATCCCAAAAACCGCCCGCAATCACTACCACAAAGGGTATCAGACAGAGAAACACCATCATTCCTGCAAACAATTCGCTTCCAATCCGCATGACTCTCTTTCTTCTCATGCCCGATACGCCTCCTTTCTCCTGACCCATCCATAAAAGATACCGATCCCAATCGTCACCGAAAGAAAAAGAAGCACTGCTGCTACAGAAAGCTTATTGTAATTCAGGTTTTCAAAATTGTTGTTCATAAAATGCTGCAGCATATACACCTCTGTATTCGGATGCTTCCCACCGATCAGGAAAATCTCCCGGAAACATTTGAACGCATTGATTAGAGAAAACAGCAGTGTAAAAAAAACGGAATACCACATTTGCGGCGTTGTAATATAGAGAAACTTCCGGAGCCCTCCCGCCCCGTCCAGACTGGCAGCGGCATATTGTTCTTCCGGAATTGTCATCAGCCCAGCCAGCAAAAGTATTACGCTGTATCCAGAATTTTTCCACAGATAAATTCCTATCACAATCCAGAATGCTGCCGTAGATTCCAGCCATTTTTCAGCAGAAATCCCGATCAGCGGCAAGATCCGGTTTACCACTCCCACATCGCCAAACATCACTTCCGTCAAAAGCACTGTTCCTACAATCGGCATGATATACGGAAATAGGAGAACTGATTTCAGCAACATGTGCCTTTCCGCCTGTTGCTTCAAGAGGAGTGCGATCAAATAAGACAGCAAAAGAATCAACGGCAAACCAATCAGCAAAAAACGGACAGTATTATAGCAGGCAAGGCGGAACATCTCATTTTTCATCATCTCCATGTAATTGGTCAGTCCCACAAACACACCGCTTCTTCCTGCACTACTCCGCAGGGAATACCACAGGACCATCCCAAAAGGAATTGCATAAAACAAAAGACATCCCATCATCAGAGGGACAACCAAAAGCCATCCGTTTCTGTATTCTTTCCATTTCTTTTTCATAAGCTTCCCTCTTTTCCTTGCCAGTTCTACCGCACAAACACCATTTAAACTTCAAACACACTAATACTATATACCAAACTAAATTTTATATTTGCATTTGAAAATTTATTATTCTGCTAACTGCATACACATGTTATTATATGCTTGTTTGACAATTTCCTTTTTCGCATCTTCAGTAGAGGAAGAAGACTGTTCATCCATTAAGCAATCCGAATACATCTTTGAAATCGTGTTGTCGAGTTCAGAATAATAGCGGACTCGATTAATGCTGGATTCTATCTCTTCGTACAAACCTTGCGTGGATTGATTACGCAGAGACTGTTGTGCTGCTACCACATTTGTCAGAATACCGTTTGCATAGGAGAAACTATTGCCATTCCCATATTTAATGTCCGGATCTTCTGTTGCAAACCCTGCGCCAGTCATAACTTCATCACTGAACATGAAATCCAACAGAGAAAAAGCCTGATCCGGATTTTCCGTATTCCGATTGATTGCAGCATAGAGGGTTACATAGGCTGTTACACCATTCTGATCATTGGGGACAGCAATAATTGTCTTAGCTTCTTCTGACGCACGAGACACCTGTTCCCAAAAGACATTTTTTACCTGTGTAGATGCAATCATTGCATTAAAATCCTCTTCTGACCCTTCACTTTCCAAATACCATGTCAAAGCTTCCTCCATACGTTTTTGCAACTCTCCCTCTGAAAATGCCAAAGTTTCATTCTCGTAATCTGCCAATTCTCCAAATGTTTGCGAAAGCCACAGAAGTGCTCCGTTGGACAAACATTTCCCAACTATCGGAACTGAACATTGCACCAGTTCTTCCCACGAATTAGGGGCAGATGACAAATTTTCAAGATCGGCTGTATAGAACGCATAGGCACAGTATGTATAAGCAATTGGAAGAGTCATTTGACCTTCTTCCGTTTTTCCTGCACTCATAATCTTCTGATTCCAGTTATCCAGATTCATGTATTGAGCGTTATCTATATAATCGTCTAACGGTAGAAAAAGATTGGAGTGCATTGTTTTTTCTGGGTTAGAAAATAATACTGACGTGTCACTATCGGTTGTATTGATATTAGACCCCATAATAAAAACATCCGGTCCAGCACCTGACATAATCTCCGTACGAAGTTCTGTAATCTTTGCTTCTGCAAGAGTAGCATCTTGTGGAATGGAGATGATTTCTACATCTAATCCATTCTTCATCTTCTGCCAATCTTCTGCTAAAGCTTCAACAGTATCTTTATATGCTTCATCGGTACAAATTACAAGTTCTTTCATTTCAGTTTCTTTTTGTATTTCTCCACATCCAATTGTGCCTAATATTATTCCACACAACAATGAAATCATTCCTATTTTTTTTACTATTTCCTTTTTTTTCATATTTCTCCTTCATTAATTTCTTTAACCTTTACAGTACAGAAAAAGACTTAATGAATCACTTAGATACTTTTCCAACTGTTTGAATATTGCAAAAAGATTTAAGCGACTCATAAAGTCTAAGAGCTTATAATATGTCTTTCAAGTTTTTATAATAATAAGTTATGTCTAACTAATAGTCAACTATAAAACTATGTTATCATCGGTGTCCTTCGCAAACTACACGAGTATTAGTATATTCATTACGCGATTGCGACCCACAAAATGTACACTCATACACACTAGCGCATACCCTTCTCTGTAAAAGATCAACTCCATATGGATATCCGTGAACACAGAACTGCTGTCCATATGTATACCAATCAAGGATTACGACATCATCTTTCTTCACCATTGTTCCCTCATTACAGTCCGGACATAACGCTGCTCTCGGCTGAATCTCTGCTTCCATTTCCTGTGCCTGAGCAGGAACCATGCCTACAACAAATGAAAAAATTAAAGCCAATGCTGCGAATACAGAAAATTTTTTCTTAAAATTGCTCATACACTTCCTCCTTAATCTTTAAATCGATTTTCCCTTTTTGCATTTGGAATTTGCAAATATACCTATTCTGTTTTGCTTGTTAAAAAAGTTACTTTCCCATTGGTCTATACCTCCCTTCAGTCCTTCTTCAAATTTATCCGCTCCTTAATATAGTTAAATTGTACCAAGTCGCTGGCGCGACGGCTAGCCCCAGGTACATGTTTCCACCACTTTTTTTCAAAAAAAGTAGCAGTT
>JACJJN010000057.1 GCA_016899975.1 Lacrimispora saccharolytica
AAACTGAATCTTTTTCACCAGCAGCACAAACACACCAAACAAAGCAATTCCTGTAATTCCATGTGTAAAAAGCCGCCGCCTGTTCTTTTGGAGATCCCGCACAAGCCACAGAGAATGTCCGCACAAGAGAACTGTTCCGAGAAAAACAGCTGCCATTCCTGCCAGCAGAGGAAAATTACCGAAAAATCTTCGGATATCACCAAGACTGTAAATCCTGCTGTCTCGTGCAAAGTCCAGTTCACTTTTCACCTATGATTCAAGAGAAACGACTATTTCCCATTCAACGTGACTAAGAGCATCCCCTCCTGTTCTTCCGTCACGGGGCTGTCTTCCAGTGACCGGTCTGCATTTTCATATATTCTCATTTTTTACAAATAGACTTTTGTAATATTAGCAAGTTTATACATTATTCTGCTAAAATCATGTTCATTCGCGCATACGTTTGCTGTACCGCTTGTTCCCGATCTTCTGAATCCTTCATTTCTCCGTCTTTCTTTCCTGGATCATAAAGCTGATTCGGTAAATTAAATAGTTCCCATTCAAGTCCCGAGTTATATCTTACATCTGTAATTTTGCTGTTTATTTCCAGAATATCTTCCAGCCATGTAGCCCCTTGGTTTTGTTCTACAAATATTTTATCATTTACTGTAATTCCGAATATTGATGTAAAAACCGCTCCAGTCCCAACCATTTTTTCATCTTCTTTAAATCCTCTTCCGCTCATAACTTCCTCGCTGAACAGAAAATCTAATAGTGAAAAAGCACGTTCTGGATTTTCTGTGTTGCTATTAATTGCGGCATACATAGAAACAATTGCAGTAACTCCTCCATTCACATTTGGAAATGCCCTCCAAACTGACGTTTTGTCAGCGCTCAATCCCGCCAATATATGCTCACTGATAATCCCTCTATAGAACTTTCCTTGCGCTATATTCTGTTCCGATTCCCACGTCATTTTTGTATATTGAAACGCTTCCTCTGCCCGCTTCATTAACTCTTCTTCGGACAGTATCATTTCCTTTTGATGATAATCAACAACTTCACCAAATATGTACGGAAACGCTGTAGAAAGATTTAATCCTAGATCCATGAATTTTTCTTTTCTGGCTTCTAACTCATCCCATGAACGTGGAAATTCTTTTGTATTCTCACTATCAGTTTTTGGAAACTGACAAACGTAATACTGGTAACGAATTGGTAGAACGACCTGACCTTTTTCTGTTCTGCCTGATTCTAAAATGACCTGATTCCATTCGCTTGTATCCATGTATTCAGCCTTTTCCATATATTCGTCCAAAGGCAGAAAAATATCCGTATTCATAGATTTTTCCGGATCCTCAAAAATCCTTGGTGCCTCTTTCTGAGGGGTTCCGACACTATCGCAATTAATCAGAAAAACATCTGGGCCACCACCAGACATAATCTCGGTAAGAATTTCCGTAATTTTGGCTTCTTCCAGACTATCATCCTGCGGAATTATAACCAGTTCCGCTTCCTGTTCCGGATTTTTCTTCACCCATCCTTCAATCAATGCCTGTGCATTCATTGCCTGCTCTTCATTTACACAAACCTTCAAGACCTCATCCTTTTCGTTCTTTTGACAACCGGTACATAGAATAGTCAAAAGCAGAAAAAAAAACACGCTAAATACTTTCATTACATCACCTTTTCCGTATACTGTTAGTAATTTTCAATCTAAAACCAAGAAGTACCCTAAATCGACAAATAATAAAAGCTATGCAAAAACGTTATAAATACTAAAAAGCCAAAAGGCATTCCAATCCATTCATTAATCGGAATGCCTTCTAGACACTAGGAATTTCTTTTTCTATATAGACTTCTTCCATTTTAATTTAAGCTAGTTTCACCTTCGCTAATTATATTTATTTTTGCCTCACTTGCCTTGGATTAAATAGCCCACAAATTTTTCAGTTAAGATTCCCACTTTATGCATTCCATCCATGACATTCCAGCTTAGTCTGCGAACTGACGTTTGTCCAATTATTTCCACAGAAAGGACATCTGTATAAAATTTGACGTGTCCGAAAATATATCGCATCTTCCCCATATGCACGATGAATACAAGATTGTCGACCTGAATATCGCCAGTCACTCCACGCTTCATACGTAGTTACAATCTCACCTCTGTTACAGTTATCGCAAAGAGCTCCTCTACGCATTTCAGCGTCATCTAAGTTTTGAGCTGATACAGGAGTTGCGAAAGCCGTTACTAACAATACTGCTGCTATAATACTTAAAATCCTTTTTTTAATCATATTTTAGCTCCTTTCTTTTTATCTCATTTTTTCCTGCAAATTATCTACCCATTGGTCCGTACCTCCCTCCAGTATCCTTTCAAATTTATCCGTTCCTTAATATGGTCAAATTATACCACGCTAAAAATTTTCTATCAATTATCATTGTTTCATAAACATTTAGTCTATATGTTGTTTATTATAGAGAATTTTACTTTTTTATCATTTTTCATGTAACATTTTCTGTTCTGAACCGTATTATATAATGAGGGAGTTTTGGTTATTGCTTCATTTCTCTTTCCAGCATTTTTTGATAACTCCTTGCCCTCTCGATATCTTCTTTCCTCTGTTTCATTTCGTCGATCTTCTCACATTCAGAAATCTTTTTCAGATCTTCCATCCTCCATCCCTCCCGGTAAAGTTCCATCAAAAAATCAACCTGATCCGGCTCAGAACTCTTTCTTTTTACCAAATCGATCATGAATGATTTTCGATCTTTTTCTACTCTTCTACTTTTTCTCTTTCTCATGCAGCAAACAATCTTGTTGATCGGTTTGAAAATTAGTCGAACATTTTTTTCTTGTCTTTCATTCCAGACCACCAGTCCTGTCTCCTCCAGATCCGCAGTCTCCGGTCCGGATAACATTCCGGACACAAAACGTAGTCTCCGCTGCAGCTGCTCTTTTTCTTTCTGTTCTTCTTGTAAAGCTTCGGAAGCAACCGTCAATTTTCCCTTCACTTCTTGAAGGTCATATTCCAACTGTATGGTAAGATTTCGCAGTTTCTTATTTTCGTCTTCCAGTTGGGGATTCTTTTGATCTACTGGATTTTTCTGTACTTCCGTTCCCCCTGGTTCCTCTTTTTCTCTCTTGGCAGTAATTTCATTCAGCAAACGCAGGGTATCTTGGTATTGCTGCTGATCCCTTTTTACCCTTTCGATTTGTTCCTTATATACCTCTGCCATTTTTTTATATTCCCGGAAGACCGGACTCTCCTGAAGAAAAGTTTTTTCCTGCAGCCTTCGTCTCTCTAGGCACATTTCTTCCACGCTTTCCTTTTTTGCAAGCTGCTGAATGCCCTCCATGCTTTCCTGATCCAAAATGCATCCGATCAGATAAGCCCGCGAATAGAAATTAAATTTCTTATTGACCAAAACCTGAATATATTCTTTTGGAATTTTTAAATTCATTGCATCCTGGATCTGATGTCTCATCGGTTCTTCCATTGGCGCAGTGAACCGTTTTATTTCTGCTTCATCATATACCATTTTTTTCATAACACAATGCCTCTCTTCTTGTCATTGCTCCGGATTTTTCGCAACATCATCTGCTCACTCTTGATCCGTTTCAGCTGTTCTTTCGTTTCTTCGTTTCTTTCCCGTCTCCTCTGTTCCGTTTCCAGTAATTCATCGATCGGATATTTTTCTTCCAACTCGTCCAGTTCATTTTCATATGACCCAACTTTATCATCGTTATGTGTTTCGATATAATGTGTCAGGTAGCTGTATCTTGTCAGGACTTTCTTTACTTCCTGCATCTCTGAATCTGGCAGTGTCATTTTCATCTGCATCTCATAATAATCTTTCATTTCACGAAGCTGCCTTCTCCGTCCTTTCAAATCTTCTTCCCCATGAATTCCTTCCCGGATAATATATCTCAGGCAGCGCAGCATCTCTTCTGCCTGTCTGGAGGTCTTTTGTACACCACGTCCACCAGAAAATTTTCTCTCAGATTTTTTGATCTGCCAGTAGTAATACATATACTTTTTTTGATATGGAGTAAGATAGCTGCCATCTTTCTTTTTCCAACTTCCGGAAAGATTGGTCGACCATTTTTTTACTGGAGGAACATAATAATTTACCAGCTGCTTTTCCGGACGGAAATCCTTCAAGGCGATCCTTTGTTTGATTGCATCCACCGTATATGCTTTTCCCAAAGAATAACTCCGAAACCCACGCGGCATCTTATCATTTTTGAAGGTAAGATATTCGGACTGCCATTTCTTTGAATAACCGCTGCGGATTTTGTATTTTCTTTCCATAATCATGAAAAATTGCTGGTAGGTTGCCGCATGCTTAATCGCATAATCAATATCTTCCTGTAAAGATCCCATCTTCGATTTGCTGGCAAGCCATGCACCATAGTCCATTCCCTTTCTCTTTTCTTCATAGACCAGCGGCGAAAGGCCATATTTTGTAGTGATAGAATCTGTAACCGGCTGTATGTACTTTTTCCAGTCCCCATCTGCATAATGGTATTTTATGCCATCCACAATACTGACGCTGTTAAAAACGATATGTGC
>JACJJN010000058.1 GCA_016899975.1 Lacrimispora saccharolytica
AATGTCAGGGGACGGCTGTCCCTTCCCCATTCCTGCATTGGTGTGATCCCCTGGGCGGGAACGGGGCTGCCCAGGCTTTCGTAGTACTCACGGATCCCTTCATGGGGCTTCTTGTGGTAGTACTCTTCGAGGAAGATCCCCCAGTACTGGTTCAGCTGTTCCAGTGTCCGGATCTGATGCGCTTTTGCTTCCCTCAGGTACGAATCTACAACCTGATGGAATTTTTCACATTTGCCTTTCGATTTTCCACTCGCCCTGGGCGCATGGCGGATTGTGATCCCAAGTTTCCCCAGGGAGAGTTTCAGCTGTTTTGCTATGTACTGTGATCCGTTATCAAAGTAACAGGCATCAAATTTTCCGGCTTTGAGGACCACTTTCCGGAAAGTATCCTCCACAATGGATTCTTCCTGGCTGGCATAGAATTCAGACTGGATCACATACCGGGAATGGCCATCGATCGCGGAAGAGAGATAAGTCTGAACCATAGCCCCATTCCTGCCGATGGGAAGCTTTATGCCGTATTTAATGTCCCCCTTATTCCGACATCGAAATAAGGGGGATTATTCCGATATTATTTTTATTCCGATGTTTTTCCTATATAGTCTATTAATCATGGGGCAGGCATAAAAAACATCGGAATAATAAGATGCCTACTTGAGACCGCAGTAGCGGCGTAAGTTATCGTTATCGCCTTCCGTTGTTTCTGTTTCTTTTTGCTTATACAAAGGATGGTTTGTAGCAGTCGCCTTTTCAATTGCTGTACGTTTCATTTCCGTATCTGCGTAGGCATATATGAGAGTTGTCTCCATGTTTGAGTGACCAAGCCATTCTGAAATCAGTGGAAGAGGAACCCCTTTTCGATATAGGTGAATCGCCCGGCTGTGTCTCCACATATGTGGAGTCACATGTTTCGGGACTTCGGCACAACTTTTTCGGGCCATGTCTGCGTATTTACCAATAAACCGGGCAACATTGTCATCCGACATGCGGCATTTTTCCCCATGTATCATCGTATAAAAAAGCGGTGCTGACTTATCATAGGTATCGATTCCAAATCGCCTGCAGTAACTTCGGAAATGTTGTACCGTTTCATCCATTATAGGAACAGTGCGTATTTTCTTCCCTTTGCCACGAATGACAACGTATGGTGCACCGCAATTCGTCACAATGTCGGCTGGATGCATGTCCAACATTTCGCTATCTCTGGCTCCGGTGTCATAGAGAAGAATCAAAAAAAATAAATCTCTGTGCTGATTTTTCTTCTTTGGATCGGGCTGCAGAAGCATCGCATCGCGGGCTGACTCACTGAAATGCATCACGATAAATTTCTTTTCCGTTTTTCGTAAAGGAATATTTCTGGATGCCGTATAGCAGCTTACGTACAGGATGTTTTTTCCGCTGGCATATTTCAGGAATGCGCGTATGGCAGAGAGCCGTTGGTTAGCAGTTGACGCACCACATGCACGTTTTTCGCATATCCATGACAAGAAATTTTCAATGTTCTCCCTCGTAAGATCATCGAGCGAAACTTTGGCGAGGGTTCCGTCTTTCTGCAAGGAAATGTACGTGATGAACAGATTCAAGGTTTCCCTGTACGATTTTATGGTATGCTCGCTTGCTATTTTCTGTTTTGGAAGATAAATTGTCAGATATTCCTTGATCAGTTGGAAAAGACCGTCATTCTTAGTCTTCATAGGCAGGCACCTCCGGTATACAGTTCCAAGATATGAGCCCTGTATTTGTCAGATGTTCAGGAACCAGATGTATATAATAAGCGGTATCTTCCAAGGATGTATGCCCCATGTAACCGCTGAGGACTGGCAGCATTGATGCGATATCCTTCCCCTCCGCAAACCACTTTTTTATTACCAGCGTGGCGAAGTTATGTCGGAATGAATATACGCAGGGCTTGTTCCCTTTCTGGAAATGGAGGCCAGCATTTTGGGCACAGACAGCAAAGAGTCTTTCCTGCCATAGTGCGGTCAGGGGAACATCCTCCTGTGTACGCTGGAAATAAAACTTCCTTTCAGGTATGCGGCTGGAAATCTTGTCCTCATATAGTTCACAAAGCCTGCACAGATCAGGGGACATGGCAACAACTCTGTCTTTATGGACTTTCGTATCAGCTATGTAAATGCTGCTGTTAGCAAGATTCACATCGTCACGCTTGAGTGCAAGAGTCTCTTGGGGACGGAGGCCGCAGCAGAGGTGCATCCGGAAGATGACAGGTGCTATAAGCTCCCTGTTTTTTGCAACAGGGTGGACAGGAAGAGTGTCAGCTCCCCGGAAAAACCGGGCCAGCTCATCCTGCCCGTATAGATAAGGATGAAACGGCCGGTACTGTCCTATGAAACCCTTCGGAAATACATAGGTTTCAATTCCGGTTGCGGCAAGGTAATCGGTAAAGCCTTTGAGCGTTATCATCCTCCTGATACGACTGTTTTCAGACTCGTTGTTACGCTTTTCGGACCATGCTATTGCAATATCTTCCGTTATGGAGTTGGCATCCGGAAAGTTTTCGGCGCAGAAACGGTCAAAACGCTTCAGCGCATTATCGTAAGTGCTTTTTGAATAACCCATGGAGCACTTGAACTGTATATAATTGTCAATGTCCTTTGCAAAGATACTGATATAAGTGATACTGCTCATTTGTACACCCCCTCTTCCAAAGGGGCATATGCAAAGTCCAGAGCGCATTCTCTCAGCAGATTCAGGGAGAGTGGGAGATATCGTTTAATGATTTCTCCATCACGATGTCCCAACACTTGGGAGATCATCTGCACATCTACGGAGGATTCCAACAGCCATTTACCTATCGTGCGCCTGAATGCGTGAAATGTTTTTCCATCCCAGGGTTCCTTTTCAATACCGCATCTTCGAATATACCTGTTAACGATATTCCTCACACTTGCCATGTCATGCAACTTCCTGTAGGGCTTATCCATGGTGAGGAATACCTGCGGAACTCCGCATTCCGGTCTTGCATTCTGCGTGTAATCATTGATCGCATCCAGTACATCATGGCTGATGGGTAATGCATTAAGGACACCTGTTTTGTGCTGACTAAAGCAAATCGACATGCACTCCTGGTCGATATTCTCAAACGTCAGGTTCGCTATGTCGATGGCCCGTAATCCGGTGAGGGACGCCAGGAGGATTACAGCGTAGTCGCGTTTTCCCATTGCCGTGTCGCGATCCGGTCCCAAAAGCAGCGCGCTTAAGTCTTCATCTGTAAATGCAGGGTATATTTTTCTTCTGGTTGGCGCTGTTTTATATGAAGCCAACTCCACAGAGGCAATCTGGAATCCGTTCAAAGCAAGAAACTGAAGGATTTTCCGCAAATAGCACAATACATTATTCATACTGCCCCTGTGCGATTCTGCTTCCAGTTTTATGAAAGATACGATATCATCCGCTGTTACTTCTTGGTTTTTATACATACTTTCTTGCTCTGCAAAATGCAAAAAATCACGAGCAATAGAACAGATACTGGGAATTGTAATAGGAGATACGTTCAGGCTTTTAACAAAATCCTCCAGCAGCCGCTCGGAAACCTGATTCAGGGTATATTTGAATCTTTTTCCGTTGCTGTACTTCCCCTGTATTGGCATGTACGAAAACCAATCATCGAACATATGAGAGAGTCGTCTTCGAAAAATCCCTGTCTTATTAGAAATCACTTCATTTTCAATATCAGAGTTCACACTCTCCCGGTAAAGCATGTTTACTTCATAGCTATATGAATCCAGTCCCTTTGATAAAAAGAACTTTTCTAGGGATGCATATGCCGAGCGGTATCCTCTGATAGTGTCCACTGAACACCCAATTGAATCAAGATACCGCATGATACCAAGGTAACCGTCCGTGAGTTTTTTACTTCTTTCCATATGTTACATCCTCCTTATCTTAATTGATATATAAATAATAACGTATGGAAAAGATCAACGGGTTCAAATATTATTCCGATGTTTTTCGAGCCTGCCCCATGATTATAGACTATATAGGAAAAACATCGGAATAAAAATAATATCGGAATAATCGCCCTGGATCAGCATCATCCGGTGCGGTTTGCAGAACCGTTTTGCAGAACTTTTCCGAGCATCGTTGTACATCTGCATCTGCCGGACACCGAATCCGGCTTTGTAGAGATAACGCTCCATCGTGGAGCGCTTCAGGACTCCCGGGGCTACGCGCCCCTCCAGTTCCAGGATATAGATGATCTGACGGACCGAGCGTTTTGGGACTTCCCGCTTCAGCTGGATTGCCTGTTTCAAAAGCTCATCGAAGTTTTCTGGGAGCTTCGGGGAGCGTTTCGTTTCCCGGTCCTGTGGCTTCAGTCCGGGGAATCCGCCCTTTCTGTAAGCCGCCTCATAGCGGTACAGGGTTCGCGGGGACAGTCCGTTCTGTTCTGCGATCGCCTCCCGCATCTGGATCCGTTTTGCATTGTCCAACGATTCATCCAACAGGGGCGCGATCAGCTGGTACCGCCGCAGTGCCTGTTCTTCCTGCCACTTTATAGTTTCGTTTGTTTTCATTGGTATAAC
>JACJJN010000059.1 GCA_016899975.1 Lacrimispora saccharolytica
ACAACGCAGGATGCAAGGATAAAGTTATCCAGGTTATATCCGACAATACTTTAAAAACTAGGTGGATGCACCACTAGAGCGTGTTTGAAAATTCATTCCTGCAATCTGCACGCCCCACTTTGCGGGAAATTCGCCCCAAAATCAGTCAGCGTAGCCCGCTACGCCTCCTGATTTCGGAACAAATTTCCCACAAACTGTGACGCACATCTTACAGAAAGCAATTTTCAAACATGCTCAAGTGCATATTATATTTCTTACATTTCATTTGTGTTTGAAATTTGTTTTAGAAATATTAATTGCACAATAAAAACCTTTGCCCTGCAGAGAAGGTAAAAAATAAGAAGTTAAAAATAAGGTCCAGACATTCCTTGGAGTATTTGGACCTCATATGCTTTATTTCACTTTAAAATAGATCTGATATGGTTCGTTACCAATCTCATTCAGCTTTTTGAAACTAATACCCGGATCCTGATTTTCTGTCCGGTAAAAGGTACGGAACTCTCCCCACTGCCGTTCGGTATCAGCAGAAAGCTCATCTTCCGGTTTCTCCGTCTCCAACTTTAAGATACGTTCTTTCTCTGTAATACCTGCCAGTACATCGGCTCCATACCGATAGGCTCCCATGGACGCATCATCCGGCAGAGGGATAAATTTTAATCCGATCGGAAGCAGTACGGTCACTTTGTCATCGTTCCTCCAAACCCTGTTTATCGCGACAAATTTCGCGGTATTATTGGTCTTTACATACAGATCATCGTTTATGTAAACCATTGCGTCTTCCCTGATCCAGTCTGGTATGCGAAGCATCAAATGAAATGGGGTGTCTTCCTGTGTATGTATTGTAAAAACATATTTTCTGAAATCAGGTTTATTCGCATAAGCACTGACTGTTTCATTTATGGTCTGTTTGGCATTGTTTTCCGAACAGGTCATCAGACTTCCGTTCATATAATCCTGATTCTGTGTAAGGCAAATCTTCCGGCCCTGCATTTCAAAAGACACTTGCGAATCGGCATACATAGTCACATACAAGTGATCATCTTCCTGATAATACAAACGATGGTTCCATGCAGCATTCGCCTGTACCATAGTTCCATGACAACAGAAGAAACTGTCTCTTTCTCCGGCCCATTCCTTCCTGCTTGCAGCTTTCATCGGCAAAAAATAAGTTAACAGACCGCCTTCCGGGCAATACGTTTGAGCCATAATACCATTCTGAACATTGTATTCAATGTAATGCATATAGGCAGGATCCTTCGTCTGCCGAAACAAAAATTCTGCCAAACGTATCATGTTATAAACGGTACAATGTTCCTGATTTTTATCACCAAGTCTTGCTTTCAGTTTTTTCATAGGTGTCCAGATTTCTCCCTGCGTCTGGCCACCTGTAGCAAAACATCCCCTGTCTGTAACCGCACACTTCCAATATTGTTCAACAATATGCAGCCATTTTTCTTCTCCTGTGACATCATACGCTTTGGCACAGCCAAGGACTTCCGGAATCGTAGTATTGGCATGCATATTTGTCAATACATCTTTTCCCTCCAATAGTGGTTCAAACAATCTGCTCCTATTATACCGCTGCATCAGAATCTTATATTTTTCCTGACCCGTAATTTCATATAAGTCTGCCCAAACCTCAAGCATACCGCCGGTTTCCATATCCAGAATATCGTCAAACTCTTCCCTGGTATATCTGCCGCTCCATCGATAAAACCAATCCGCCAGTTTATCTGCTATGGAAAGCGCCTTTGGCTGTTCCATCATTCGATATACATCGATCAGCCCCATAAAAAGCTTATGAATATTGTATTGCGGCGCCCAGATGTTCCTTCCCTTTCCTATCCAGTACAAATATTTTTCCGGAATCGGGCATACCCATTCTCCGCCGTTATCTTTTTGGCAAAGCTCCAGTTCTTTCAGAATGACTTCTGTTTTTGCTTTTAACTCTACATCTTCCGTTTCCTGATAATGCAGCGCCGCTGCCGACAACCAATGTCCCAGGAAATGTCCTCTTAGCTGGCAGCTGAGATCTTCCCAGCCTCCAAAGGCTTCTGCATCAGGTCCTCTCCCGGAATATCTGCCTGCCTCATGTAAATAGCTGCGTAATAAATAAGGAGTCTCAAGCTTCATCAAATAACGTTTGTTTGCTTCTTCACGACGGAGAAACTCACCCTCTGTCAGTATTACTTTTTTCCCTGCGATTTCTTTCATTACACACCTCCCGTTTACGTAACCACGACACATCCAGCGCGTCTCATCTGTTTCAGGGCTTACCGCACGACGACACACGTCTCTACCTGTGCAAACGCTTCTGACAGATCCAATTCTTCCGTCACATCCAGCATCGGCGCTCCGTCGATATCAAAATGCACTCTGCGGATGCCGCTGCTTCTTACTCCTTCCACTCCCGGGCGTGCATGATAGGTATTCCAAACGGTGCCATCCTCGTCGGTCACATAAGCATTATGTCCGGTACCATACTCGCTTTCTACACTTCTTGCAGTCAGGATCGGATAATTTCCCTGCTTCCAGTTTTCAGGCTGTAACAAATCCTTTCCTTTTTCGATACTTAATAATCCTACTACATAAGAAGTATCGACTGCCGCTCCTGAGAAGGTCACATACAGTTTATTCTCCCGCGGAAGCGCAAAAGGTCCTTCCACTACAAAGGTATGATTGTTGGACCATCCGTAATCCGGCTTCAATAACACCACCGGGTCTGTCAATAATTTCCAGGGTTCCTGTGGATTCAGCTTTGCAATATAGAGCCACGCCCCTAAATCTTTCGGCAGAAATTGTCTCTGGGACCAGATTACATAATAATCTCCTTCCCATTCAAAACAAGTCATATCCAACGTAATTTCTTTACCCGCTTCACAAAGATCACTGCCGTCCGGACATACGACTCTCTTCGGCTCAGACCAATCTTCCTTACAGGAAGGATTTCCGCCTTCACGCAATTCCATTACATGGCTTTCTTCTTTGAAAAATTCATCCGGAGTAGCTGCATGGAAAATATAAAGCTTACCATTTATCTCATGAAACTCCGGTGCCCAGAGCAGATTTCCAACATGAGGGTAAGTCGTGGAATCCAAAATCAGTTTTTCTTCTGCATTTACCAGCTCCGGAATCGTATCCGCTTCTCTGATATAAAGCGTATGATTATCGTCCGCATCATTCGTTGCAATAAAATAATATTTATTCTTCCACTTCGCCACACAAGGATCGGCACGATAAAACGCAATCGGAAATTCAAAATGTTCCTGATGCACGTTTCCCTTTATCTTATACGTTCCCGGCACTGCAAAATCCACGGTACTCAAGTCCCAATCCACTCTTTTCGCTACCTTTGTACCATCTGTATAGAAAGCCATGGCCCGATATTTTTCCAGTTCTTCTGCACTGGATGCCTCTACCTGCTCAGGGAACTCCATACCACAGTTTACCGGCGTCAGAAGTTTTTTACGCAGTCTGTCCTCCACGCTTTCTGAAATCTCAAGGACATTCTGCGGAACAACCCCTTGAATTTCCAATTTTTCTGCTGCAGGTACTTTCATACGGTCTGCATTGCCTTCTCTTTTCTTTTCTTCCGCTTCTTCTTTCGACAGAAATCCTACTTCTGTATAATCCAAAAAGTCTTTTGTGGTAAAATAAAGAAACTTTCCTGCGCTTTCCGTATCCTCTTCTCCATCGGCGCCGATTCTTTCGGCTACTACTCCAAAACCTCCATCTTTCAATTCCAGGATCACAGGATTTTTCAAACTCCATGGTGTCAAAGAACCATCTTCATTCTCGGTTGCCTTCACAAACAGTACACCGGAATTGTGATTCAGCGCCTGGTAATTTTCACCGTCCTCACTGATCGCCAGGTGCATACTGTATGCCAGTCTCGGATCATAAATTACACTGTCGACAGGTAAACGAGTGTAACTTAGTAAATACGCCATAACTTTCCCTCTCCTTACAATTAATCCCTATTTATTTTTCAAACTGCCAGGATAACACCTCATATTCCTCTCCATAGAAAATCATATACACATCATGTACACCTGTAATACCGGTATTCAAATTTGTCTCAAATAATATATTTGTCTCTTGTATTTGTATTTTACTATGATTTTTAACATATTGCTTCTTAGTTTTTGCTATTCGTTCTTCATCCTTTGCTCAATTTTTGTTCAAATTTACTTTTTATCTAACTCACAACCACCACTTCAAGTGGTGGTTTGATTTGGCCCTCATAAGGGCCGGTTACATGCACGCCCAAAAGGGCGGGTATCGCAAGCGGTGTTACTGGTCCGCTTATAAAGCGGTA